>NZ_JBQAGQ010000003.1:0-767903 GCF_051916445.1 Bacillus cereus group sp. MYBK220-1
GACAGGAATAACAGGAGCAACGGGTTCAACAGGTCCAACGGGAGCGACGGGAATAACAGGAGCAACGGGTTCAACAGGTCCAACGGGAGCGACAGGAATAACAGGAGCAACGGGCTCAACAGGTCCAACGGGAGCGACAGGAATAACAGGAGCAACGGGTTCAACAGGTCCAACGGGAGCGACAGGAATAACAGGAGCAACAGGCTCAACAGGTCCAACGGGAGCGACGGGAATAACAGGAGCAACAGGCTCAACCGGGGCTACAGGTACAAGTATCACGGCGACATATGCATTTGCAAATAATACCTCAGGAACAGCGATATCAGTACTTCTAGGTGGAACGAATGTCCCGCTTCCGAATAATCAAAATATTGGTCCAGGTATTACGGTTTCCGGGGGAAATACAGTATTTACGGTTGCAAATGCTGGAAATTACTATATTTCATATTCGATTAATATAACGGCTTCATTATTAGTTAGTTCACGGATTACAATCAATGGAGCACCACTTGCCGGAACAATCAATTCTCCTGCTGTAGCGACCACATCATTTAGCGCAACAATCATTACAACTCTTGCAGCAGGAGATGCTATTAGCTTGCAATTATTTGGTTTGTTAGCTGTCGCAACATTATCAACAACTACTCCAGGAGCAGTGTTAACGATAATAAGATTGAGCTAAGCCATAACTCTCTTACTCTTTTAAGATTAGGAGAGTTTCTACATATAATAAGAAGTTAATGAAGTAAAGCATAGTTATATAAAAGTCAGAATATTATGATTGTAACGTTATGGTGACTATAATATAATGAAAATAACCATCATGAATGAACATTCATTTATTTTTTATGTATTTGAAGGGGGAATGAAGGTGGAAAAACCATGGTTGAAAAGTTATCCAGAGGAAATTCCTAGTACGATTTCTTATGATATTCAGCCGCTTCATAGATATGTAGAACAGATGGCATCTCGCTACCCAGAAAAGAAAGCGCTTCACTTTTTAGGGAAGGATATTACGTTTTCGGACTTCCATGATAAGGTGAAGAGGTTTGCAAATTATCTTCAAAAGCTCGGTGTGGAAAAGGGTGATCGAGTTGCTATTATGTTGCCGAATTGTCCGCAAGCTGTAATTGGTTATTACGGCACATTACTTGCGGGAGGTATCGTAGTACAAACAAACCCACTGTATACAGAAAGAGAATTAGAATATCAGCTTCATGACTCGGGAGCAAAAGTAATTCTTTGTCTCGATTTAGTGTTTCCAAGAGTAACGAATGTTCAATCTGCTACAAAAATTGAGCATATTATCGTAACTCGTATTGCAGACTTTTTACCATTCCCTAAAAATCTATTGTATCCATTTGTGCAGAAAAAACAGTCGAATTTAGTTGTGAAAGTATCAGAGAGTGAAACGATTCATCTTTGGAATTCAGTAGAAAAAGAAGTGAATACGAATGTTGAGGTGCCTTGTGATCCTGAAAATGATCTAGCTCTTTTACAGTACACAGGAGGAACAACCGGATTTCCGAAAGGAGTTATGTTAACGCATAAAAACCTCGTCTCTAACACGTTAATGGGAGTTCAATGGTTATATAATTGCAAAGAAGGAGAAGAAGTCGTTCTTGGGGTTCTTCCATTTTTCCATGTTTATGGTATGACAGCTGTTATGAATTTAAGTATTATGCAAGGATACAAAATGGTCCTTATTCCAAAGTTTGATATGAAAATGGTTTTTGAAGCGATTAAGAAGCATAAAGTGACATTGTTTCCAGGGGCACCAACTATTTATATCGCTCTTTTAAATAGTCCGCTTTTAAAAGAATACGATATTTCTTCTATTCGTGCTTGTATTAGTGGATCAGCACCACTGCCAGTAGAAGTACAGGAAAAGTTCGAAAAAGTTACAGGTGGTAAACTAGTAGAGGGATATGGTTTAACAGAATCCTCTCCGGTTACACATAGTAATTTTTTATGGGAAAAGCGAGTGCCAGGTAGCATCGGAGTTCCGTGGCCAGATACAGAAGCAATCATTATGTCGCTTGAAACTGGTGAGGCATTACCGCCAGGAGAAATAGGTGAAATTGTAGTGAAAGGCCCTCAAATTATGAAAGGATATTGGAATAAGCCAGAGGAAACAGCGGCTGTATTGCAAGATGGCTGGCTCCATACAGGTGATGTTGGCTACATGGATGAAGATGGATTCTTCTATGTAAAAGATCGCAAGAAAGATATGATTGTCGCGAGTGGATTTAATGTGTATCCTCGTGAAGTTGAAGAAGTATTATATGAGCATGAAAAAGTGCAAGAAGTAGTGACAATTGGAGTTCCAGATCCGTACCGAGGAGAGACAGTTAAAGCATTTGTTGTGTTAAAAGAAGGTACGGAGTGCTCTGAGGAAGAATTAAATCAGTTTGCACGTAAATATTTAGCGGCTTATAAAGTGCCGAAAGTATATGAGTTTAGAGATGAATTGCCAAAAACGACAGTAGGGAAAATTTTACGCCGTGTTCTAATAGATGAAGAGAAGAGAAAGAATGAGGATGAGCAAACGGGCTAAGGCCCTTTCTTTTTGAAAAAATAGGATTGACACTTTTCTAAATAGTCAGTATTATAAGAATATGAATGACTATTCATTCAGTCATCTTCTTGAAGGGGACAGTAAAGTGAAGAAAAATAGACCGAAATACAATCAAATTATTGATGCGGCAGTCATTGTGATTGCGGAGAATGGGTACCACCAAGCGCAAGTTTCTAAAATCGCAAAGCAAGCTGGGGTAGCTGATGGCACGATTTATTTATATTTTAAAAATAAAGAAGATATATTAATATCCTTATTCCAAGAGAAGATGGGAGAATTTGTCGAAACAATTCGTCAAAAAACAGCAGGAATTGAAAGCGCTGTATCGAAGTTATTCATGTTGGTAGAAACGCACTTCTTGCTGTTGTCGCAAAATGATCCTCTTGCTATCGTTACGCAATTAGAGCTGAGGCAGTCCAATCAAGACTTGCGCCTTAAAATAAATGAAGTATTAAAAGGCTACTTACAAGTTATGGATGAGATTTTAGAGACTGGTATAAAACAAGGTGAATTTCAAGCAGATTTAAATGTTCGCGTGGCAAGACAAATGATCTTTGGAACAGTAGATGAAGTAGTGACCAATTGGGTAATGAGCGATCATAAGTATGATCTGGTCGCACTTTCAAAAACGGTACACGGGCTACTTATTGCAGCTTGTGGTTATCGTCAATAATGGGAGGGATCATGTTGAAATTCCTATCTGTAAGAGTTGAAGATCATATCGCGGTGGCGACATTAAATCACGCACCAGCGAATGCGATGTCTTCACAAGTTATGCATGACGTTACTGAATTAATTGATCAAGTGGAAAAGGATGATAACATTCGTGTTGTTGTTATTCACGGTGAAGGACGTTTCTTCTCAGCGGGAGCAGATATTAAAGAATTTACATCTGTTACTGAAGCGAAGCAAGCAACAGAATTAGCACAGCTTGGACAAGTTACGTTTGAGCGTGTTGAAAAATGTTCAAAACCAGTTATTGCGGCAATTCATGGAGCGGCACTGGGCGGCGGCCTTGAGTTTGCTATGTCTTGCCACATGCGCTTTGCAACTGAAAGTGCAAAACTTGGTTTACCTGAATTAACACTTGGATTAATTCCTGGCTTTGCAGGTACACAGCGCTTACCACGTTATGTTGGGAAAGCGAAAGCTTGTGAAATGATGTTAACAAGTACACCAATTACTGGTGCAGAAGCATTAAAGTGGGGACTTGTTAACGGATTGTTCTCTGAAGAATCTCTTTTAGATGATACGCTTAAAGTTGCAAAACAAATTGCTGGAAAAAGTCCAGCAACAACTCGTGCTGTACTAGAGTTATTGCAAACGACAAAATCGTCTCATTACTATGAAGGTGTACAACGTGAATCACAGATTTTTGGTGAAGTATTTACGAGTGAAGATGGAAGAGAAGGTGTAGCTGCATTTTTAGAAAAGCGTAAACCTTCATTTAGTGGCAGGTAGTTCAATTATTTTTTAATATAAATTAACAGAAAATTAAAATTGATAGAATCTTTCTGAAAAACAAGGGGGTAAATGGAATGAACATCTACGTACTCATGAAACGAACATTTGATACAGAAGAAAAAATCGTAATTAAAAACGGTGCAATTTACGATGGCGAAGCGGAATTCATCATCAACCCTTACGATGAATATGCAATTGAAGAAGCAATTCAAGTAAGAGACGCACAAGGTGGAGAAGTTACAGTTGTAACAGTTGGTGGCGAAGATAGTGAGAAAGAACTTCGTACTGCATTAGCAATGGGCTGTGATAAAGCTGTATTAATTAATATTGAAGATGATGTAGAAAATGGTGACCAGTTCACGACAGCAAAAGTGCTTGCTGAATATTTAAAAGATAAAGATGCAGATTTAATTTTAGGCGGAAACGTTGCAATTGATGGTGCATCTGGACAAGTAGGACCACGCGTAGCTGAAGCGTTAAATATTCCGTATGTAACGACAATTACAAAACTTGAAATTGACGGTACAAATGTGAAGATTGAGCGTGATGTTGAAGGTGATACAGAAGTGATTGCAACTTCATTACCAGTTTTAGTAACAGCACAGCAAGGTTTAAATGAACCGCGTTATCCATCGCTTCCAGGTATTATGAAAGCGAAGAAAAAGCCGCTAGAAGAATTAGAATTAGATGATTTAGATTTAGAAGAAGATGATGTGGAAGCAAAGACAAAAACAATTGAAATCTATTTGCCTCCTAAGAAAGATGCAGGAAAAGTGTTACAAGGCGAGCTGCAAGATCAAGTAAAAGAACTTGTATCGTTGCTCCATACAGAAGCGAAAGTAATCTAATAAAATACGAAATTATATATGCAGGAGGGAAAATCTATGGCTCGTAAAGTATTAGTAATGGGTGAAGTTCGTGATGGATCGCTACGTAACGTTTCTTTTGAAGCGGTAGCAGCAGCAAAAACAATTGCAGAAGGCGGTGAAGTAGTAGGTCTTCTAATTGGAGACAGCGTTGCCTCTTTTGCAAATGAATTGATTCATTACGGTGCAGATCGCGTTGTGACAGTTGAAAATGATAAATTAAAATCATATACATCTGATGGTTATGCACAAGCGTTTTTAGCTGTACATGCTGAAGAAAATCCAGAAGGTATCGTTTTTGGACATACAGCACTTGGTAAAGATTTATCACCAAAATTAGCAGCGAAGCTTGAAGCTGGTTTAGTTTCTGACGTAACTGCTTTAGAGGTTGAAGGTGGAAATGTTATCTTCACTCGTCCAATTTACTCTGGTAAAGCATTCGAGAAGAAGATTGTAACAGACGGCATCTTATTTGCGACAGTGCGTCCAAATAACATTGCAACTCTGGAAAAAGATGAGTCTCGCAGCGGTGACGTATCTTCTATTACAGTTGATGTGAAAGATTTACGTACAATCATTCAAGATGTTGTCCGTAAAACAGCAGAAGGTGTGGATCTTTCTGAAGCAAAAGTTATTATCGCTGGTGGACGTGGTGTGAAGAGTGAAGAAGGCTTTAAGCCATTAAAAGAGTTAGCAGACGTACTAGGCGGCGCTGTTGGGGCATCTCGTGGTGCTTGTGACGCTGAATACTGTGATTACTCATTACAAATTGGTCAAACTGGTAAAGTTGTTACGCCAGACTTATACATTGCATGTGGTATTTCTGGTGCGATTCAGCATTTAGCAGGTATGTCTAACTCAAAAATAATCGTTGCGATCAATAAAGATCCAGAAGCAAGTATCTTTAAAGTAGCTGACTATGGTATTGTCGGTGACTTATTCGAAGTTGTACCTCTTTTAACAGAAGAGTTTAAAAAGTTAAAAGTACATTCATGATTTAAGTACCCTTGAGTTCCAAGTGAAGTACCCCTATATATAGAAAAAGGTGAGAGATCCCCTGTCTCTCATCTTTTTAGTATTTAATCCGTATTTTTATATAGTATAAAGGAACATTTTTTTGTTACAATACATAACGATACATATTATTCGCCACGTATATAAGTTAATGATATACTCTTGGTAGAATATACTTGAAGGAGGAAATAAAATGGCAATTGTAAACGCAAATGACCAAAGCTTCGCAGCAGAAACTAGCGAAGGTGTTGTATTATTAGATTTCTGGGCACCTTGGTGTGGACCTTGTAAAATGATCGCTCCTGTATTAGAGGAAATTGATGCAGAACTAGGCGAAAAAGTAAAAGTAGTAAAAGTAGACGTTGATGAAAACCAAGAAACTGCTCGTCAATTCGAAGTAATGAGCATTCCAGCTCTTTTCGTATTAAAAGATGGTAAAGTAGTTGATCAAGCGTTAGGTTACAAACCGAAAGAAGCGTTAGTAGAATTAGTTTCTAAACACTTCTAAAATAAAAAAAGCTACCATTTGGTAGCTTTTTTTATTTTCTTTTTTACAGTCTTTCCGTTACAATAAAAGAACGTATGTTGGGTGTTTGGGCATAGTATGTTTTCAAGGGAAAATAAAAATGCTAAGTATGTAGAAATGGAGGGAGACGAGTGCACGAACATTTGAAAGAGAAGTTGGCTATTTTACCAGATCAACCTGGTTGTTATTTGATGAAAGATAAGCAAGGAACGGTTATATATGTCGGAAAGGCAAAAGTGCTTAAAAATCGTGTGCGCTCGTACTTTACTGGTTCACATGATGGGAAAACACTGCGGCTTGTAGGAGAAATTGTTGATTTTGAATATATTGTAACCTCTTCGAATTTAGAAGCACTTATTTTAGAGTTAAATCTAATTAAAAAATATGATCCGAAATATAATATTCAATTAAAAGATGATAAAACATATCCTTTTATTAAAATTACGGCGGAGAAGCAACCGCGCTTACTCATTACTCGAAACGTAAAAAAGGATAAAGGGAAATATTTTGGTCCTTATCCAAATGCACAATCTGCTCATGAAACGAAAAAACTGCTAGATCGTATGTATCCACTTCGGAAATGCACGAATATGCCAGATAAAGTGTGTTTGTATTATCATATGGGTCAATGTTTAGCGCCTTGTGTGAAAGAAGTGACCGAAGAACAAAATAAAGAAATTGTAGATGAAATTATTAAGTTTTTAAATGGTGGACATAAAGAAGTTCGTTCAGAACTAGAAATAAAAATGTATGAGGCCTCAGAGAAACTAGAGTTTGAACGTGCAAAAGAGTTGCGTGATCAAATTGCTCATATTGATGCGATTATGGAAAAACAAAAGATGATTATGAGTGACTTAGTGGATCGTGATGTGTTTGGATATGCAGTGGATAAAGGATGGATGTGTGTTCAAGTTTTCTTCGTTCGAAAAGGAAAGCTAATTGAACGTGATGTTTCTATGTTTCCAATTTACGATGAACCAGAAGAGGGTTTTTTAACGTTTATCGGCCAATTTTATGAAAACAGTAGTCATTTTAAGCCGAAGGAAATTGTCGTTCCAGGAAGTATAGACTCGGAATTAGTAGAGCGCTTTTTAGAAGTGGAAGCGACGCAGCCGAAACGTGGTAAGAAAAAAGACCTTGTAGAATTGGCAAGTAAAAATGCGAAGATTGCTCTTGAAGAAAAGTTTTACTTAATTGAACGTGATGAAGAACGAACGATTAAAGCGGTAGATCATTTAGGGAAGCAGCTTGGGATTGAAACGCCGTATCGTATTGAAGCGTTTGATAACTCAAATATTCAAGGAACAAATCCCGTTTCTGCAATGATTGCTTTTATTGATGGGAAACCGGCGAAGAAAGAGTATCGAAAATATAAAATTAAAACGGTTCAAGGGCCAGATGATTATGAGTCTATGAGAGAAGTTGTGAGGCGCCGTTATACAAGGGCACTTAAAGAAAATTCACCTTTACCTGATTTGATTATTATTGATGGAGGAAAAGGCCATCTAGCGGCTGCAAGTGATATTTTAGAGAATGAGCTCGGATTATATATTCCGATGGCAGGTCTTGTAAAAGATGATAAACATAAAACCTCCCATTTAATTATTGGGGATCCACCGGAACCTGTGATGCTTGAGAGAAATAGCCAAGAATTTTATTTATTGCAGCGTATTCAAGATGAGGTGCATCGATTTGCGATTACATTCCATCGTCAATTACATGGGAAATCTGTCATTCAATCAGCATTGGATGATATTCCAGGAATCGGTGATAAACGGAAAAAGGTATTGTTAAAACATTTTGGTTCATTAAAGAAGATGAAAGAAGCTTCTATAGAGGAATTTGTCGAAGCGGGTATGCCGAAAAATGTCGCGGAGACGATTTATACGTATTTAACAGATAAGAAGACGTTGTAGTTTACAACGTCTTCTGTTTTTTGGTATAATTTCTGAAGATTTAAAATAAACTCATCTGAATGAAAATACAAAAAAGTCAACTAAACTGATATGTCTAGTTGACTGTAGGTAATGCTTACACTTCAATGAGATCTTTTATATCCCATTTTACAAGAAATGTAATAGAGTCAGAACGTTTTTTCTTTTCTTCGTATGACTCTGCAACGACGTTCCGTTGCTTTTGAATTTGTTCAGCGATGAATCCGGCTTCTAGTTGATAAGAAGAATGTCGTTTTTGTTTTTGACGTTCTGCGATGAGTGTGCCTTTAAGTTGGAACTGCATTTCACGACGCTTATGTTCAACAATGCTTAAAGTGCCCCAGCCAGCCTTTTCAAAGAATTGAATGACTTCTTCAATTGTTTCTAGCGGATATTTTCTTGCAAGGTTTCTACCAGACCAGTATAAAATACCATCTAAATCGTTGCCGATTAAATCAGGTAGTAATTCTTCACGTAGCAATTCATAAGCGAAGGCGTTCAATGAAACATCTTCTAAAGATGTTGTATCGATTGTATTTTTACTCACAATATTCCCCTCTTTCTATAGGGATTATTATATAACATTTCACATTTATAAAAACAGATTTTTCTTTAGGAAAATCTGAATATATAAGAAGAAAAAAAGAATTGGCAAATTATATGCAAATTATGTATACGTTTTCTTGACGCTTCGACAAAAATAGGAGTAAAATGAACTTGGTATCAAATTATGCTGAAATATTTCGAATAATTTTTTCAGTTTTTCTTATGCCAATAGTGAAAAAACATTATTGTCATAAACTAATCTGAAAACAGCAGTCAAACATTCAAGGGGGGTAATGGGGACATGAAAGGCCGCGAGTATACGTTTCGTAAGTGGCACTCATTAATGGGGGTCATCCCGGTTGGTGTCTTTTTGACGCAACATTTAATTGTAAACAACTTTGCAACACGAGGAGCAGAGGCTTTTAACAAAGCTGCAGGCTTTATGGAGCTCCTTCCATTCCGGTATGCGCTAGAAATTTTCATCATCTTTTTACCGATACTGTACCATGCTATATATGGCTTATATATTGCATTTACAGCTAAGAACAATGCGGTTTCTTACGGTTATTTCCGTAACTGGATGTTCGTCTTCCAAAGAATTTCAGGTATCGTTACGCTGATCTTCATTTCTTGGCACGTCTGGGAAACTCGTATTCAAGCAATGTTAGGTAAAGAGGTAAACTATGATATGATGGCAGATATTTTAAACAATCCAGCTATGTTTGCATTCTACTTAGTTGGTGTTGTTTCAACAATTTTCCACTTTGCAAATGGACTATGGACATTCTGCATCAGCTGGGGAATTACAGTATCTCCACGTTCACAAAGAATCTCTACTTATGTAACATTAGCTATTTTCTTAGGTTTATCTTATGTAGGTGTGAGTGCATTATTAGCGTTCATCGATCCACAGCTAGCAAACCAGTAAGGAGTGGGAGAGCATGAAAGGGAAACTTATAGTAGTCGGCGGTGGCTTGGCTGGCTTAATGGCAACGATTAAAGCGGCAGAAGCAGGAGTAAATGTTGAACTGTTTTCTTTAGTACCAGTAAAACGTTCACATTCTGTATGTGCTCAGGGCGGAATTAACGGTGCCGTAAATACGAAAGGTGAAGGGGATTCTC
Organism: Bacillus cereus group sp. MYBK220-1; assembly: GCF_051916445.1. Taxonomy (NCBI): domain Bacteria; kingdom Bacillati; phylum Bacillota; class Bacilli; order Caryophanales; family Bacillaceae; genus Bacillus; species Bacillus cereus group sp. MYBK220-1. Next base: position 10,051 of record NZ_JBQAGQ010000003.1, read on the forward strand.
CATGGATCCACTTTGACGATACAATTTATGGTGGGGACTTCTTAGCGAACCAACCACCAGTTAAAGCAATGTGTGAAGCAGCACCTGGTATCATTCATTTAATGGACCGTATGGGTGTTATGTTCAACCGTACGGAAGAAGGACTTCTTGATTTCCGTCGATTTGGTGGAACGCAACATCACCGTACAGCATTTGCTGGTGCAACAACTGGACAGCAATTACTTTACGCATTAGATGAGCAAGTACGTCGTCACGAAGTAGCAGGACTTGTAACGAAATATGAAGGTTGGGATTTCTTACGAGCTGTTGTTGATGATGAAGGTGTGTGCCGAGGAATCGTTGCACAAGACTTACAAACTATGGAGATTAGAAGTTTCGGAGCAGATGCCGTGATTATGGCAACAGGGGGCCCTGGTATCATTTTCGGAAAATCAACAAACTCCATTATCAATACAGGTACAGCAGCTTCTGCTGTATATCAACAAGGCGCATATTATGCAAACGGTGAGTTCATTCAAATTCACCCAACGGCAATTCCTGGAGACGATAAATTACGTCTTATGAGTGAATCTGCACGTGGTGAAGGTGGACGTGTTTGGACATATAAAGATGGTAAACCATGGTACTTCTTAGAAGAAAAATATCCGGCTTACGGAAACCTTGTACCTCGTGACATCGCAACGCGTGAAATCTTTGATGTTTGCGTAGAGCAAAAACTAGGTATTAACGGTGAAAACATGGTGTACTTAGATCTTTCTCATAAAGATCCAAAAGAACTAGATATTAAACTAGGTGGAATTATTGAAATCTATGAGAAATTTACAGGGGATGATCCTCGTAAACTACCGATGAAAATCTTCCCAGCTGTTCACTATTCAATGGGCGGACTATGGGTTGATTATAAACAGATGACAAATATTCCAGGTTTATTTGCAGCAGGTGAGTGTGATTATTCTATGCACGGTGGTAACCGTCTTGGTGCGAACTCACTATTATCAGCAATTTATGGTGGTATGGTAGCAGGACCAAACGCAATTGAGTATATGAAAGGTCTTTCTAAATCATCTGATGCTGTTTCATCTACTGTATATGAGCAAAATGAATTAATCGAAACAGAGAAATTTAACAATATTTTAACGATGGATGGTAACGAAAATGCGTATGTTCTTCATAAAGAGCTTGGAGAATGGATGACAGATAACGTTACAGTAGTTCGTGAAAATAAAAAATTATTAGAAACAGATGCGAAAATTGAAGAATTAATGGCTCGTTACAAACGTATTAACATTAACGATACAGCAAGATGGAGTAACCAAGGTGCTTCATTTACACGCCAACTTGCAAATATGTTTGAGTTAGCACGTGTTATTACAATTGGCGCATATAACCGTAATGAGAGCCGTGGGGCGCATTACAAACCTGAATTCCCAAATCGTGATGATGCAAACTTCTTAAAAACTACGATGGCAAAATTTGAGGGAGAAGGAAATGCACCAGCATTCCATTACGAGGACGTTGATATTTCGTTAATTAAACCGCGTAAACGTGATTATTCTTCAAAACACGATGTAGCTGCTAAGGGTGAAGAGAAGGGGGATAAACAACATGTCTGAGAAAACAATCCGCCTCATCATTACGAGACAAGACGGGCCAGATGCGCAAGCGTTTGACCAAGAGTTTGAAATTCCATATCGTCCGAATATGAATATTATCTCAGCACTTATGGAAATCCGTCGTAATCCTGTTGATTCAAAAGGGAACCAAACAACTCCGATTGCATGGGATATGAACTGCTTAGAGGAAGTATGTGGTGCATGTTCGATGGTGATTAACGGAAAACCACGTCAATCATGTACGGCACTTATTGATCAATTAGAGCAACCAATTCGCTTAAAACCGATGAAGACATTCCCGGTTGTACGTGACTTACAAGTTGATCGTAGTCGCATGTTTAATGCTCTAAAACGCGTTAAAGCGTGGATTCCAATTGATGGTACGTATGACCTAGGTCCAGGACCAAGAATGCCTGAGAAAAAGCGTCAATGGGCTTATGAGCTTTCAAAATGTATGACATGTGGTGTTTGCTTAGAATCATGTCCAAACGTAAACAGTAAGTCTGACTTTATTGGACCAGCACCGTTATCACAAGCTCGCTTATTCAACTCACATCCAACGGGTGAAATGCATAAAGCAGATCGCTTACGTGCAATTATGGGAGATGGAGGACTAGCAAACTGTGGTAACTCTCAAAACTGTGTGCAATCATGTCCGAAGGGTATTCCTTTAACAACTTCAATTGCGGCATTAAACCGTGATACAACAATTCAATCGTTCAAAGATTTCTTTGGTAGCGATAATAACTATTAATAAATATTGCCTCTTCATATCGAAGAGGCAATATTTATAACTGCATTTTTCTGTTTATTCTGTTTATTTCAAGGTGAAAAGGAGAGATAACAATGAAGAGGATTTCTTATATTGAAGACTTTGAGCAATGGGAAAGTGGTTTTTCGTTTTACAACCCTGTAAAGGTTCGTTTTGGTGAAGTAGATATGTTTGGACATGTAAATAATGTCGTTGCTTTTACTTATTTTGAAGAAGCTCGTATTGCGTTGTTTAAAGAACTTGGATTTATGCAAGAGTGGACACATGCATCATCAGAAACGATGATCGTTGTTGCGGATTTACAATGTAATTTTATTAAGCAAATATATTTTGATGAACAGCTGAAGGTGTATGTAAAGGCAGGATCGGTCGGGAATTCTTCTTTAGATTTACATTATATGGTGAAGAATGCAGCAGGAGAGGTTTGTTTAGTAGGTCGTGGAATGATGGTTCAAGCTTCGAAAAAAACAGGAAGAGGCGAACCATGGCCTGAAGAATGGAAGAAGAAATTACTACAATAATAGAGTGAAAGAAAAATAAGAGAGCAATTTGCTCTCTTATTTTTTGTCTTCCATCGCTTCTTCTAATGTTAAGTGATGTTTATATAGGTATGTAGCGTATGGATTACCAACGTAGCGTAAGTGCCATGGTTCATAGGCATATTCTGTTGTATCTGTTTTATCTTCTAAGTAACGAATGACAAAACCGAATTCATGAGCATGTTCCGCGACCCATTTTCCTTCTGCTGTCTCTCCGAAGATAGGCTCTAATTGAAATTTAGCTGATTTTGAACTAATATCCATTGCTAAACCCGTTTGGTGTTCACTTGTACCAGGAATTGCGCTTACCGAATTAGCTTCGGCTTTTCCTTGACGTCTAACGTATGTATCATGCAACGATTTTTGGCGTTTGTATGAACGATAACCAGATACAGCTGTAAGATCAAGCCCTTCTTTTTTCGCAGCTTTGAACATGTTTTCAAGTGCCTCGGCAGCATCTTTGCGCAGCAATGTTTTTTCTTTATCTTTTGGACTAATAAATGGTACATTTGGTCTCGTTAAGTCTTCAGGAGTGTATCCATCTGGTAGTTTTCGATGTTTATTAATTAAGACAAGATTAGATTTTGGATTTGTTACAACTGAAAAGTCATTGTCTATTTTCTTTGCATTATGATCAGCTTTTGGAAAAGCAGGAATCTCTTCTTTTTTATGGTTATTATGCTTTTGACTTTCGACAGCTTTTGCTTCATTATGTAGTGGTGTTTTAGAACCAAAGTAAGCGAAAGATGTGATCCCGATTACAATAGTAGTGGCAGAAATAATTATTATCTTTTTCATGATGCCTTGTAATCACAGTCCCTTCTTCATAAAATGTGTATTGTTTTTTTATTATAAATCTAGTTTGTTGGAAAAGGAATATAAGAGTCATAACGTAATAGAAATGCAAAGAAAATGTCAGAAAATGTGTGAATTTGTAGTATTTTTTTATATAATTCATTTCTTATCTTTCATGATTTGCATTTTTTATGTAATATATATACATAAGAAGATGTAGCGATTATCGAGAATAAAGAACTTCTTGTATAGACTAGGAGTGAATGGGAATGGATTTTGCAACAATTATTGGACTTATTTTAGGATTTGTAGCAGTGGTAGTAGGGATGGTCGTCAAGGGCGCTGACATAACAGCCTTATTAAATCCTGCCGCAGCATTAATTATTTTTATCGGTACATTTGCTGCAGTATGTATTGCATTTCCGATGAATCAACTAAAAAGGGTTCCAAAACTATTTAAAGTTCTTTTTGGTTCAAATAAAAAGGATTTAAGTTATGAACAGTTGCTAGAATTATTTGTTCATTGGACATCTGAAAGTAGAAAATACGGTATTTTGTCTTTAGAGCAACAATTAGACAAAATTCAAGATGAATTTCTTTTGCGCGGTATGAAATTTGTGATTGATGGCGTATCCGCAGAAGATTTAGAGCAGATTTTGGAATCTGAATTAGAGGCAATTGAAGAAAGACATGCAAAGGGAGCTGCTATTTTTTCACAAGCTGGTACGTATGCACCGACATTAGGAGTTTTAGGTGCTGTTATCGGTCTTGTAGCTGCGCTTGGTAACTTAACTGATATTGAAAAGTTAGGTCATGCTATTTCTGGTGCGTTTATTGCAACGATTTTTGGTATTTTTTCAGGTTACGTATTATGGCATCCATTTGCAAATAAGTTAAAGCAAAAATCTTCAGCTGAAATTGAGAAAAAACGTTTAATCATTGATTGTTTATTAATGTTACAAGAAGGTACATATCCGTTTATTATGAAGAACCGCATTTTAGGTGCACTTTCTGCAACTGAGCGTAAAAAGCTAGAAAAAGGAGCAGAAAAAAATGCGGAGTAAGAAAAATAGAAGAGGCAAAAAGAAAAAACATGATGAGCATATCGATGAAACGTGGTTAATCCCATATTCTGATATGTTAACGTTGTTATTTGCATTGTTTATCGTTTTATTCGCAATGAGTAGTATAGATGCTGCGAAGTTTAAACAGATGGCAGTTGCTTTTCGAAGTGAATTAGCTGGGGGAACAGGTAACAAAGAATTTTTAAGTGATCAAAAGCCAAATGATGAAAAAGAATTATCAGCAAGTAGCCTTGAGGCAGAACAAGCAAAAAAACAAGAAGAAGCTAGAGCTAAAGAAAAAAAAGAGATGGATGAATTGAAAGCATTACAAAAAAAGATTGATCAATATATTAATGAAAAACAATTATCTTCTTCTTTTCAAACTAAATTAACTGAAAAGGGATTAATGGTGACAATATTAGAAAATATACTGTTTGATTCGGGGAAAGCAGATGTGAAATTAGAATCTTTAGGGATTGCAAAAGAGATGTCTAGCTTACTTGTTTCAGCGTCACCTCGTGAAATTACAGTATCGGGTCATACGGATAATGTCCCTATTGCCAATGCGCAGTTTGCGTCGAATTGGGAATTAAGTACGCAGCGGGCAGTTAATTTTATGCAAGTATTACTGCAAAATAAAGAATTACAACCAGAAAAATTTAGTGCGATTGGATACGGAGAATACCGTTCAATTGTTCCAAACGATACACAAGAAGGAAAGGCAAAGAATAGACGTGTGGAAGTATTTATCTTGCCTTTAACAGAGAAAGTAAAATAAAAGAGGATGGCGAATGCCATCCTCTTTTATTTTACATCAAATGATTTTAAGTTGTCGCGACGGATTTTATCTTTTTCTGCATCTGATTTTTTGAAATCATAATCATATAAAGCGCCTTCCCAATCGCCATACATTGGATTCGGGAAAATAATGAATTTCTCACCAAATTGTGCTTTTGAATCTGCTACTGTTTGGTTACGATCTTTTACAGATTTTCCATCAAAACCTGTGAAATCAGATAAGTTATCACCGAAGAATAAGACAATATCATGGGTTTGAGAAACGAGTTCACGGCGTTTTTCTTTTCCTTTTTCTTTCGGATCTTGTAGTAATATATGTTCTTTCGTTGCTTGAGGAGCACCTACACGCTCAAGATTTTTAATTGTTGCATCTAGTTGATTCGTTTTACGATTTGAGATGTAGTAAATATCTACACCTTTAGACTCTGTATATTTTAAGAAATCAATTGCGCCTGGAAGGGCTTCAGCTTCAGCTTTGTTAATCCAATCATCCCATTTGTAAGGATAGCCTTTGCCTGTTTTTACGCTCATTGCCTGATGAGGACTGTTATCTAAAACAGTTTCGTCTAAATCAAGCACGATAGCAGGTTTTTTCTCTGTCCCTTTTGCAAGAATTGCATCAAGCTTTAATTGACCAATGTTGTACCCTTGGTAGTAAAGTGCTTTCGTTTCACCGGCTGTTTGATACCATAAATCAGCCATTAATTGTTGTTCTGTTAATTTTACTTTCTCTTCTTTCGCCACTGTTTTCTCTGGTGTTCCTGAACATGCTACAAGTGATGTAGATAGAACCGCTACAGATAATAAAGTGGTAATGCCCCTCTTCATCTTCATATGTATCCTCCTTGATGTTAGAAAATCATTTTATATTATATATTAAAATATAATATTTTTATATGAATATTTGCATATTGTCTTTTGTATATATAGTAGTATGTCCTATATTAGAAAGATGAGCAAAATAATAATAGTTGTTTTGACAAGTTTTATTGTCGTAATGACAATTATAATTGACAAAAAGAACTTTTTTATTTACAATTTTAACTAAATAGAACAAATGATGGATTCATGACGATGTTTACATATAAGAGAATGAAGCGTGGTGCTATATTTTGTCTTGAATAAACATAGTCTTTGAAAGAGAGTACGAATGATACTAAAGGGGAGGCTTTATACTTGAGTTTACAAATTCAAAACTTAACGAAACAATTTGGGGAATCAAAAGCAGTTAACGGTTTGCAAATTTCGTTACCAAAAGGTGAAGTACTAGGGTTACTTGGACGAAATGGTGCAGGGAAAACAACAACAATCAAAATGCTTCTCGGATTATTAACGCCTAATGAAGGTTCGATTACATGGGATGGAAAAGCATTTGGAAATAGTGGTGTAACAATTGGGTATTTACCAGAAGAAAGAGGTTTATATACAAAAAGTAGAGTAATAGATCAGCTGCGATATTTTGGTAGATTAGAAGGAATGTCGAAGAAAGAAGTGGATCACGCTATTGATCACTGGTTAGAGCGTTTAGCGATACCAGAATATAAATTTAAAACGGCTGGAGAGCTTTCAAAAGGGAATCAGCAAAAAATACAATTAATTGCTGCTCTTCTTCATAATCCGGAACTTCTCATTTTAGATGAACCATTCAGCGGCCTTGATCCAGTTAATGCTGGGATGCTAGCTAGTATTATTGAAGAACAAGTACAGAGCGGAAAGACGATTATTTTATCAAGTCATCGTATGGAACAAGTAGAGGCTTTTTGCCAACATGTATGTATTTTGAAAAAAGGTGAAGCAGTCGTAAAAGGACAGCTAAGTGATATTAAGAAAGAATACGGTTTCCGTAATTTAACGATTGAAGATACAGTAGAGAATGAAAAGGGATTAGAAGCTATACATGTATCGTATGAAAAACAACAAGGCCTTCTTTATGTGAAAGTACAAGACGATGCGGAAGCTCTCAAGATTTTGCAACAGTTGCAAGAGCAAGGTGTTAGCTTACGACAATTCAAAATGTTAGAGCCGACGTTAAACGAAATCTTTGTAGAGAGGGCGAAATAACGATGCGTAAATTTTCTCACGTATTTTCATTTTATTTTAGGGAAGCGTTTTTATCTAAGAAATCATTAATTACGAGTGCGATTTTATTTTTAGTTGTGTTTGGGATTTTTGCATTTAATCATTTTACTTCAGGCGATGATAAAAATAAGGATAAAGATAAAATTGCAGTTGTAGTAGAGAGTTCCACATATAAAGTACAAAAAGATGAGCTAAATAAGCTATTGCCATCAGCAAAAATAACAATTGGTTCAAAGGATGATTTTGATAAACTGCATAAGCAAGTAGAAGAAGGCGATTTAGATGGTCTATTCCATGTGACGGAAAAGGGTGGGGCTCCATCGATTACATATATGTATAATGGATTTCCAAGCCAAGCAACTTCTGCAATTATGGCAGGATATTTAAAGCAACAATATACGATGGTGACGATTGCCAAAAATAATGTTTCACCAGAAATTGCACAGCAATTACAAACAGAAATTCAAGTAAAGCAAGAAGCGATAAAAGATCGTACATCTTCTTTCGGAATTGCCTATTTCTTTACATTTGCTTTATATATGTTTATTGTAGCGTTCGGAAATACAATCGCAATGAATATTGCATCTGAAAAGGCGTCACGTGTAATGGAAGTAATGCTTCCGAAAGTGAAGCCTCTTACGATGATGTATGCGAAAATTTTAGCGGTTGTTTCAACGGCGTTATTGCAACTTGTCATATTGGCGTGTGGTTATCTTATTCCATATTTGTTAGGCTGGGTCGATTTAGAAAGTGCCTCACTATTTGGTATTCCAATTGACTTTACGAAATTAGATGCAAAGGTTATCAGCATGTTTCTTGTTTATTTCATTACGGGATATTTACTTTATGCGATGATGTATGCTGCTGCTGGAGCTGTCGTGTCTAAGACGGAGGATTTACAAGCTGTATCTTTCCCGGTAATGATTTTAATTATGGCTGCATTCTTTATTAGTATTAAATCATTAAGTGATCCGAATAGTACTATCGTTGTTGTAAGTTCTTACGTTCCATTTTTTACACCGATGGTTACCTTCTCACGTATTGTAGCTGGTGAAGCAGGTATGCTAGAAATTACGATAACATTAGCAGTCTTATTGGCGACAATTGCGGTATTAAATGCTGTTACAAGCCGCATTTACGTAAACGGCGTAATGAATTACTCAGATAAAGTGAAATTTAAAGATTTAGCGAAATTTATAAAGCGTCAATAATGAGAGAAAAGCATGATTTCCTATTGAAATCATGCTTTTTCTTTATGTATAAATTAAAAATAGTATATAATAATAAGAGTCGTCTTTTAATAGAATGAATAAAAAGGAGGGTGTGCAGATGGGGATTAGTAGTCGTTTTACAGTAGGTGTTCATATGCTGACATTACTTGCGATAGATCGAAACTCTCGCTGTACCTCTGAATGGATTGCCGGTAGTGTGAATACAAATCCAGTTGTGATTCGTCGCATTACAGGAATGTTGAAGAGAGCAGGGCTTGTTGATGTACAAGCTGGTAAAGGTGGTACGACACTTGCTCGAGATTTAGAAGAAATTACATTACTTGATGTATATAAAGCAGTGGAAGTTGTAGAAGAAGGACAACTATTTTCCTTCCATGAAAATCCCAACATTGAATGTCCAGTAGGAGCTAATATTCAATCAGTATTAGAAATTATTTTAATGCAAGCGCAAGAAGCGATGGAAAACGTACTTGCAAATGTAACGGTAGATCAATTAGTTACAAATTTAAAGTCTAAAATGAAAGAATAAAAAAAGCGAGCTTCCTCATAATGAGGGCTCGCATTTTTTTATTCAGAAATATTGAAAATTCTATTTTTCAGTATTTAAAATGAATTTACCTACGATAGCTGCGAAGATACCACCAAGAATTGGTGCTACGATGAATACCCATAGTTGAGAAAGTGCTTCTCCACCAACAAATAAAGCTGGTGCGATACTACGAGCTGGGTTAACAGATGTTCCAGTTAACGGAATTCCTAATAAGTGAATTAAAACTAATGTGAAACCAATTACTAGTCCAGCTAAAGAAGAACTTCCTTTTTTACCTGTTACAGCAACGATAACTAAAATAAATACGAAAGTTAAAATGAACTCAACTAAAAATGCTCCAGATAAACCAAGAGTTCCGAAACCATTTTGTCCTAAATTATCTAAAGGTGTTTTAGCAGATTTTAAAATTGTTACTAACGTTGCAGTTCCTAATAAACCACCTAAAATTTGAGCTAATACATAATAACAAAGTTCCATAGCGTTCATTCGTTTGTTGATGAACATAGCTACTGATACTGCTGGGTTAATGTGACATCCAGAAATTGTTCCGATGCTATATGCCATAGCTACAATAGATAGACCGAAAGCCATAGCGATTCCTAATGTTCCAATTCCTTCAATTCCGCCGCCAGTGACAGCTACTCCAGTTCCGAATAATACAAGTACAAATGTACCAATAAATTCAGCGATTGCTTTTTTTAACATAATTTACCTCCTATTAATGCGCATGAAACGTATTATAACATAAGTTTTAGTATAAACAGCCAATGAAATACTATTCTGATAAGGCGAAATAGGGGGACAATAAAAAAGAGTATGGTTCATCTCTATAGAACCATACCCTTTTTTTATGCCGATTTTTTCTGTTTAACGACTGGAACAGAACGGTTTAAAATACTATTTGCAACCATTCCTAACATGATAATAATCATTCCGATGAGAGAAAGTCCTTCAGGGAGTGAACCATTTAAGAAAATGATTTCTCCAAGTACGGTAAAGACCATCGTTCCAGCTTGTGTTGCTTCAACAGCTCCAAGTAGAGCGAGGTTATCTTTTGCTAAGTCAGTAGCAAAGAAAAATGTCATCGTTGCAATAACGCCGGAACATAACGCTAACAAAAATCCTTGAAGCATTTGGTTGGATGTTGGAATGCCAGTAGTAGAAAATCCGTATATACCAAGCAAGATTGTTATAGGAAGACTTCCAATTGCCATTCCTAATACACGTTGGAACGTATCAAGGCGTCCACCAACAAGCTCCATCATTTTTCGGTTACCGAACGGATATAAGAAAGCGGCTAATACGACAGGTAAAAAACCTGAAATGAACTGAGTCATTGTAATATGGCCTGCGGCAGTTGCTTGCATACAAATTACACCAAGTAAAATAAATAATGCAACATATAAGCTACGAACTGGAATTTTTCCGCGTACAAGTTTCGTACCTGATTTTGTTTCTATTTTCACGAAAAATAGTGGTGATAGTAGTAAACCAGCTAAAATCGTAACTTGCCAAGTTCCAGCAACGAGCCAAGCTGGAGAAAAGACAGCTGCGAAACTTAATAAAGAATAAAAACCAATACCGGCAACAGAACCCCATCCGATCCATGCCAATGGATGTTTTTTTAACTCTTCCCATAATTCCCTAAAGTTTTTGCGAAATAAAACGATAAGGAATAAAATAGGAAGAGCAAATAAAAAACGGAAGGAAGCTGTCCAAGCCCAGCTCGTTCCAGATACATTCATTGCTCTATTAATAATAAAGGTTGCAGAAAAAAAGGCCGATGATAAAAGACCTAATAAAATTGCGCGCATGAAGTATAGCACTCCTTTCGAAAATAAATAATTATGTATAGTATGATATACTTTTAATTATTAAAAGTAAACTATTTTATACTTTGAGGTGGTTTTATATATGAAAGAAAATGAAGATATGCAAACGAAAGAAGTCATTCAACAAGTTGGACAGTTATTGAGACAAATTCGAAATGAACAGAAATTAAGTTTAGAAGAATTAGCCCATAAAACAGGAGTTAGTAAATTAACATTAGGAAAGATCGAAAGAGGGGAAACAAATCCGACACTAGCTGTCATTTGGAAAATAACGAAAGGGTTATCAATTCCTTTATCCAGATTAATGGTTGTTGGAGAACCTGTAGCTGTTGCGCGCTGTGGAGAAGGATTTGCAGTAGATGAAGGACAAGCGTGGCATTTAGAAACGATGTTCCGTTATACGAAAGAAACAGGGATGGAAATGCACCGTGCTTGTTTACGATCAAATAGTATATATGAGCCAGAAGCTCATCATGAAGGTGCGATTGAGCTTGTAACGGTAATGAAAGGGAAAGTGTCTATTCAAGTGGAGAATGATGTATACGAATTAAATGAGTTTGATTCCATTCAATTTGAAGCGAATAAGAAGCATATTTATAAAAATGAAGAAGAAGAAGTGGCGGTATTACATTTAACGATGAAATATTCTTCATGAAAAAATCACCTATAGGATTCTATAGGTGATTTGCTCTTCTTAAGTATGTGAAATAATGCCGTTAGTACGAACGTGGCATAAGTAATAAACAAATGAAATAAACTAAAAATCCTGTCCCAAAACATAAAACAGCAATAACCCAAATGATACGAATAAGAGTAGAGCTAATATCAAAATATTCTCCTAAACCACCACATATACCAAATAGTATTTTATCAGTTTCGGATTTACATAACTTTTTTGACATATTCCAATCAACTCCTTTTTATATCAAACTGCATACTTTTATTCTATATGGAAATTTATGAGAAGACTATGGGGTTGTATTACATTTTTTTGTGAGAAGTGATCGTATTAATTGTCTTAATTTTCAGTGGATATTAAACTTGTAGTTATGAGGTGATTTTTAATAAAGGGTGGGGAAATAGAGATGACAGTATATTGGTTGACTAACGTAATGCTTGAATCAGGATATACATATGAAGAAGAGAGAATTTCACAAACAGAAACAGAATTATGCAGTTTACTTATTGAAGATGGTCGAATTAAAAAAATTATAAAAGGGATTGTTCAAGAGGAAGATATAGTAACTTTTGATGCTAAGAACTTATTAATGTTGCCAGCTTTCAAAGAGATGCACATTCACATTGATAAAACATATTATAGTGGCCCATGGAAAGCTTGTATGCCAGCAGAAAGTATTTTTACACGTTTTAATGAAGAAGAAAAAATTTTACCAAAGCAATTAGCGACTGCCCAAAATAGAGCGGAAAATATGCTAGAGTTACTACTGCAAAATGGTGCAACGAATATTAGAACGCATTGTAATGTTGATCCAATTATTGGGCTTGGTAATTTGGAGGCGACGTTAGCGGCATTAGAAACATATAAAAATCGAGTGTCTAGTAGAATTGTTGCGTTTCCGCAACATGGATTATTGCGCAGTAATTCTGTGCAACTCGTGAAAGATGCGATGCGTATGGGTGCTCATCTAGTCGGAGGAGTAGATCCAGCTACAGTAGATAATGACATTGAAAAGTCATTACATACAATTATGGATATCGCAGTAGAATTTAATGCGGATGTTGATATTCATTTGCACGATGCGAATAATCTTGGAACGTTTACGATGAAGAGATTGGCAAGTTTAACAGAAGAAGCAGGATGGCAAGGCCGTGTAACGATTAGTCATGCACTTGGACTTGGTGGTGTTACTGATAAAGAGGCTGAAGAAGTGGCAGAAAGACTCGCAAATGTAAATATTGATATTACTTCAACGGTGCCAATTGGTAAACAAGTAATCCCAATTCCGTTATTAGATAAAAAAGGTGTTAAGGTTTCATTAGGCAATGATAGCATTACAGATCATTGGTCACCGTTTGGAACAGGTGATATGCTTCAAAAGGCGAATCGATTAGCAGAGCGTTTTGGGTGGAGTGACGAAAGGTCTTTAGGAAAAGCACTCCGCTTTATTACAGGAGGAAAAGAAACGTTAAATAAGGAAGGGAAACGAGTATGGCCGAATGTAGGGGATGAAGCGAGCTTTGTTTTGACGAATGCGACATGCGCTGCTGAAGCAGTAGCACGTCAAACAGAAAAACGTTTAGTCGTGTATAAAGGAAATATTGTTGTTGGAAGTTTAAATGAGGTGGAATTAAATAATCTTGTGTAGAAGAATCGTTTAAATATTTTGAGGAGGGTTCTAATGGTGAGTATAGAACTCTTCTTTTTTATTCTTACAATATATTTTTATAGGAAAGCTAGAAGGGATGAAAAAATTGGACAATCAACATAACCAAAATCATATTATGGGAACTTTGCAATGGTTTATATTTTTATTAGCAAATTCAATCGCACTACCAATTGTCGTTGGCGGATTATTTCATCTTACGACGGAAGAAATATTTTATTTAATGCAGCGTACGTTTTTGGTAGTTGGTATATCTTCTTTTTTACAAGGATGGCTTGGGCATAGACTGCCAATTGCGGATGGGCCGGCTGGATCTTGGGTTGGTGTATTTACCGTACTTGCTTATGCAACGGCTGGACAAGATCAATTACATAGTACACTGCAAATTTTAGAATTAGGAATGATAATCTCCGGTGTTATTCTAATAGGATTAGGAGTAACTGGTTTTATAGGACGTATTTTATTTTTATTTACGCCGCTTGTGACAGGGACGTTTTTACTTTTATTATGTTTACAATTAAGTGGTGTATTTTTAAAAGGAATGTTAGGAATTACAGCTACTATTTCTCAAATCGACGGATTTACAGCAATGATCGCGTTTAGTATATTTCTGTTCGTTATTATACTATCTAATTTTGGACAAGGCTTTGTCAAAAGTTATGCAGTTTTAATAGGATTAATTAGTGGGTGGGTTATTTTTCTCATTGCAGGAAAAGTGACAATCCCATCTCAAGTAACTCATTTTGTGCAACTTCCACATATATTTGCTTGGGGACTTCCAAAATGGAATACAGGTATGGCTGTATCAAGTTTTGTTATGGTATGTATTTTAGTTTCGAATACGGTGGCAGCTATTATAGCAATTAATCAAGCAACTATTCATAAAGCGACTATTGAACAAAAACAGTTGAAAGATGGAACATGGGTTGGAGGGATTTCGCATATCATCTCTTCTGTATTTTCAACTGTAGGTGTCGTTCCGTTACCAGCAACGGCAGGATTTATACGTTTAACAAAACAAAAGTATATACGATCGTTCTTAATGGCATGTGCGTTACTAGTCGTAATGTCTCTTTTTCCAAGTATTATTCGTTACTTAGCATCTTTACCATCAGCTGTCGCATCGGCTGTTTTAATGGCTTCGTTCGTACAGTTAATTGGAATTGGATTTAATAATATAAAACAAGTGCCGATGAGTGAAAGGAATGTGACGATTTTAGGCGTTGCAGTATTATTTGGCAGCGGCGTTATGTTTTTACCGTCTGGAGCACTCCAATCCTTGCCGTCTGTTATGCAATATATATTCGGTAATGGTTTATTTGTAGGTACGGTTGTAAGTATATTGCTAGAACAAATATGGCGCGTTGGAAATTAAGTGGATAAAAAGAGTGTACGCACTGTATAAAAGTCTAAAATAACATAGGAAATAAAGCCCATTTTCATTCACCACCTGCACATTTCGTTCATACAATATCTTGACTAAATAAACACCCAACTTACACATACACAGCTCTGGCTTAAGCAAGGAGGGTTATACCAGTTGAAGGAAAAAGCGTATCAATCTAAACCTTTACTCACAAAGAGAGAGAGAGAAGTATTTGAATTGCTGGTTCAAGATAAAACAACGAAGGAAATTGCAGGTGAACTTTTTATAAGTGAAAAGACAGTTCGCAACCACATCTCAAACGCAATGCAAAAGCTAGGGGTTAAAGGACGTTCACAAGCAGTTGTGGAGCTTCTTCGTATGGGAGAGCTCGAATTATAAGAAAGCAGCCGACTTTTATATAAAAGTCGGCTATTTTTTTGTTTGCTTCACTTGCTATATGAATGATAAAAACGTTTCATACATAAATAGGTAATAAGGAGGGGATATGTTGAAAAGGATACTGTTAGTTTCAACAAGTGCTCATGATATGAATGGACACCCGACTGGTTTGTGGCTTGAAGAGCTCGCAGCTCCTTATCATGTATTAAAAAAGGCTAAGTTTGATGTTGATATTGTGTCAATAAAAGGCGGGAGAGTACCTATAGATAGAGTGTCTATTCCGAATGGTATACCTCGCGAATTCAAGCATGTAGCTTCTTTATTGCAAAATACGAGGCCGATTTCAAATGTTCATTTTTCGGATTATGATGCGGTTTTATTTGGTGGTGGGCACGGGGCGATTGTAGATTTTCCAGGTAATCCATATGTAGCAAATTTGATTGAGAATATGTATAACAATAACCGGATTGTAGCGGCTGTTTGTCACGGAGTAAGCTCTTTAGTCGGTGTGAAAAATAAGGATGGCTCGTTTTTTGTTGCGGGTAAGCGTATAACAGGTTATACAAACGATGAAGAAAGAGCTGTACATTTAGAAAAGCGCGTTCCGTTTTTGCTAGAAAGTAAGTTGAAAGAAGAAGGAGCTTTGTTTTATGTAGCCCCCAATTTTACGCCGCATGTAGTAGTAGATGGTCATTTAATTACAGGACAAAATCCACAGTCTAGCGTGGAAATAGGTAAGGCTATAAAAAGGGCTGTAAATAAATTATAGAAAAAGTACCCGCTACTAACAAAGGTAGTGGGTATTTTTATCCCTCTATTTTCCAGGTAGTAGGACCGCGATTGGTGAGGGCTAATAATCAGTGGGGGATGAACAAAACTCCCACTGATTAAAGTTTCACTTTATTCTAAAATTCCCGCCTCAAAATTGGTTTGTAACCGTCCAGTTGGTAATAATTGATTATAGTTTTTTATGTATAGTATATGAAAATGTAATAAACTAAAAAGGCATAATGAGTATAATAACTTCATTTATAATCATTCGTGAATTTGCTATACTATTTTGTATGGACAAAAGGGGAGGCTCTTTTAAATGAGAAAAGTCGCATGTGCAAATACTTATATTAATAAAATAAAGCCCATTATTAGAAAGACAAGTTTTAGCCAATTGAAAATAGATGAAATTGCGAAATATATGGATATTAGTAAAGCTACTTTATATAAACGTTTTTCTTCGAAAGATGAAATTATTGAGGCGGTAGTAGAGGATTTCATGAACTATCTACTCGAAGGTGATGCGGATAATCAAGATGAAAGTATGTCATTTACAGAACGTTTCCAAAAGACGTTTATCCATTCTTTAAAATGTGTGACATATATTTCGGATGTTTTTTTGCAAGATTTGAAAGAAGCATATCCGCATTTGTCGGATCAATTAGTCGCTGCCCAACAAAATCGTAATCATAATTTGCAAATGTTTTTTGAAGCGGGTATGGAACAAGGTTATTTTAATAAAATGAATGCACAATTATTTATGGTACAAGATGATGTGATGTTAAGACGTATTATAGATCATTCTTTTTGTATTCAGTACGATATTACGTTAAAGAAAGCGATACTTGATTTTTATCAATTAAAGAAGTATCAACTTTTTAAACCAGAGTATATAGAAGCAATTGATGATTCTGAAATTGAAAAAGAAGTTATTGCTATTTTGCAAATGATTTCGTAAAAAAGCAGATCTCCCTTAATAGAGGAGAATCTGCTTTTTTAGTACATATTATTTTTGCAACTGCTTTAATACTAATTCGGCTACTGGACCACCTGAAGCTGGGTTTTGACCAGTGATAACACGATTATCTTCTAGAGCATAAGCTTCCCACGGTTGCGCGGCTTTTTCGTAAAGTCCTCCATTTTTAATGAGTTCATCTTCTGTTAAAAATGGAACGAATTGATCTAATTCAGCTAATTTTTCTTCTTCATTTGAAAAGCCTGTTACCTTCTTACCGCTAATTAAACGATCCCCATTGCTTAATGTAATATGAAATAAACCAGCAGCTCCATGACAAACGGAAGAAACAATTCCGCCGTTTTCATAAATATTGCGGCTAATATTTTGAAGTTCTTTATTTTCTGGGAAGTCCCAAATAACCCCGTGGCCACCTGCGTAATAAATAACAGCGTAGTCTTCTGGATTCACTTCACTTGGTTTCATTGTAGAACCGAGGCGATTCATAAACTCTTTCTTTTGATACCATTCCCAATCGATGCTCTCCGCCATTGCTAAACTATGTGGATCAATTGGTGTATAACCGCCTTGTGGACTGACGTAATCAACTTCGTAACCCGCTTCTTCTACTTTTTTTACGAAATGTACAGCTTCACCAAGCCAAAGTCCGGTAGCCCTATTTAAATTTGGATATTTTTCTACGCTTGTTAATACAACTAACATTTTTCTCTTCATCATAATCCTCCTATAATGTCTCTTCTATATAAAAGTTCTGTATGCGTTTCGTTTTATTAAGTTAAAAAATGTAAATTTGAATAATCATGCCAGTCCTCCTTATATCGGCTTCGAAATTAGTGTATAATAACTTTTGAACAAAGTAAACTAAAAAGGCTTAATTAGTTTACTTTGTATATTTTTTCGTTGACAAACTGTAATGCTGAAACTATGATAGTTCCATGAATATCGAACAACATACGTGTTTCGTTTCGAATTCAATTTACCCCGCATTAACGGGCAGTAAGACCCCCATCTCAAAATTCAGCGGAAGCAAAGAAGTTAGGTGGGGGGTGGGCTGCCCGTAAAAGCCCGATTGGTGAGGGCTAATAATCAGTGGGGGATGAATACAAACCTCACTGATTAAAGTTTCACTTTATCGCGCGATAAATTAGCAACTTTTACACATTTAATGAAGTTGTTTAGTGGTGATACAACATTTAAATAACTTCATTTTTTTATCTATAGTTTGACAGTTTTAAAATTGCAATCAGGAGAGTGTTACACATGGGGAAAGATATAAGAAACCATTCGAAATGGTTTGTTTTTACATTATGTTTTATTGTTTTGTTAGGACCGATGAACGCTGTGTTATTTAATGTAGCGCTAGAGGATATTGCCAATGATTTATCAATTAGTCAATCGAAAGTAAGCTGGGTTGTAGTAGGGTATTCCTTAGTTGTCGGTATTGGTTCGATAATATATGGAAAGCTGGCTGATCGTTACAGTGTAAAAAGACTATTAATTATTTCTATTATCATATTTGTAGCTGGTTCTATTGTTGGATTTGTGAATCAATCTTATGAAATTATCATTTTCGCAAGGTTAGTGCAGGCGAGCGGGGGAGCAGCGTTTATTGCGCTTAGTATGATTGCGGTGGCGAAATTAGTTGCTCCAGCTAAAAAACCAGGTGCGTTAGCAATGATTAGTTCTTCTATTGCATTAGCGGTTGGTATTGGACCTTTAGTAGGTGGGGCAATTACAAATACGTTAGGGTGGCCGTATTTATTTTTATTTATGGTTATTTCAATGATTGGTATTTTCTTACTCGTAAAATTTATGCCAGAAGAGGCGCGACATACAGATGAAGTGTTTCGCTTTGATTTCATTGGAGCAGTTTTATTATTTGTATTGATTACGACCATTTTATTAGGAGTTAATATTAATAGTGGGCTTTTTGTGTTATCTGTTGTTTTTCTATTTTTATTTAAGGCTCATATGAAGAGAACAGAGTCGCCGTTTATTGATATTGAGTTATTTACAAATAAACCATTACTTCGTTTAATAGCGGTCGGATTTATCATTAATGTGGCGTTATGTGCTAGTTTATTATTATTACCATTACTGTTAGGAAGAGGACATGGATTGTCTCCATTCGTTATTGGAATTGTATTGTTTATTGCATCTCTCTTTGGTATTGTATCTAGTTTTATTACCGGAAAGATTATTCCTTCGTTTGGGAATGTGAAGATGATGTATGTAGCTTCTGTAGTTATGATCATTGGCTTTTTAATTTTAGGGATTATTCCGGACGGGAACTTACTCTTTATTTTATTTGCGGTTATTTTAACATTTATGAGTTATTCGGCAATTCAAGTATCATTAAACACATTTATCCCGAAAACATTAAATCCAGCTAAAGTTGGAGTCGGTCTTGGTTTATATAATTTAATTAACTTTTTCGGTATGGCATTTGGACCAGCTGTAGCGAGCAAAATTATGGAATCTACAAATAGTTATCGATTGAATTTTATTTTGATCGTCATTTTAATTGCTGCTCATTTCTTCTTATTAATGGGAATGTCTTCTTTTCAAAAAAAGATGGAGCAATGAATATGCACTTTATATAGAAGAAACCGACTTTCTTATAGAAGGTCGGTTATTTTTCTATCTTGCAAATTACGAAAAAAAGGAGCAAAATAAAAAAGGTCCTAGTCTATACATGGGAAAATGAAAATTTTCATACAGAAGCATTTGAAGTGAGCGAACTTAAAGTGTGTAAAATATAATGATAAACATAAAAGATGATGAATGAGAAAACGGGTGATGAAGTTGAATAGAGCAATCGGTGTTATCGATTCAGGAGTTGGCGGTTTAACAGTAGCGAAGGAATTAATTCGTCAGTTGCCGAAAGAGCGTATCATATATTTAGGAGATACAGCACGTTGTCCTTATGGTCCACGTTCTCGAGAAGAAGTACGTCAATTTACGTGGGAAATGACAGAGCATTTACTAGATTTAAATATTAAAATGTTAGTTATTGCGTGTAATACAGCAACTGCAGTTGTATTAGAAGAGATGCAAAAACAATTACCAATTCCAGTAGTAGGAGTTATTCACCCAGGATCACGTACAGCTTTAAAAGTGACAAACACGTATCACGTTGGGATTATTGGAACGATTGGAACGGTGAAAAGTGGTGCATACGAAGAGGCGTTAAAGTCTATTAATAACCGTGTTATGGTAGAAAGTTTAGCTTGTCCACCTTTCGTTGAACTTGTAGAGAGTGGGAATTTCGAAAGTGAAATGGCGTATGAAGTTGTAAGAGAAACGTTGCAACCACTGAAAAGTACCGATATTGATACACTTATATTGGGGTGTACACATTATCCGATTTTAGGACCTGTTATTAAAAAAGTAATGGGAGATAAAGTGCAACTAATTAGTTCTGGTGATGAAACAGCACGTGAAGTAAGTACAATCTTATATCATAGTAAAATGTTGAATGAAGGAGAAGAACAAAGCGATCATCTCTTCTTAACAACAGGAAAAATAGGCTTGTTTAAAGAAATTGCATCAAAATGGTTCGGTCAACCGATTGAAAATGTGAAGCATATTCATTTAGAAAAAGAATAATAGTAGAATTTATATAAGTGAGCTCCTGAGAAATCAGGAGTTTTTGTTTTATCTTGCTATTTGCTGGGGAGTAAGACCCCTGTTGATTAAAGTTTCAATTTATAAGAGGCGCAGCTTGTTCTAAAACGTGAAACAGCTCGTATACATAATAGTACAAACTTAGATTTTAGGGGGGAATGGCATGCCTAAATCCACTTTTAAATGGGTTGTTGGTGCTACTGTGAGTGCTGTTTTACTAACAGGGTGTGGCTTTATAAATCAAGAGAAAGCAACTGAACAAATTGATCCGCCAAAACAAGTTACGTATACAGAGGGTGGGAAGAAAGAAGTAGCTAAAAAAGATAAGCAAGGGCAAATGGTAAATAGAGAACTATACCTTGTTGATAAAAATGGTTATGTTGTACCACAAACGTTAGCTATACCTACTCCGAAAGCAAATGAGACTGTGAAGCAAACGTTAGAATACCTTGTGAAAGATGGACCGGTAACGAATTTATTACCGAATGGGTTTCGTGCAGTCATTCCGGCGAATACAACGATGACCTTAGATTTGAAAAAGGACGGAACGGCAGTTATTGATTTCTCTAAAGAAATGAAAAACTATGCGAAAGAAGAAGAGCGTCAAATCGTTGAATCTATAGCTTGGACGTTGACGCAATTTACAGAGATAAAACAAGTGCAGTTCCAAATAAATGGTGAGAAATTGGCAAAGATGCCGGTTGGTGGTACACCGCTTGGTGAAGGAGTGAGCCGTGCAAATGGTATTAACTTCGATGATGAACAAGTAGCAGATGTAACAAATACAAAACCAGTCACACTGTATTTTATGGCGCAAAATAATAATAAACAGCAATACTACGTACCAGTCACACGCCGCGTTGCGGAAGGTAAAGAAAATGACTATGCAACAATTATAGATGAACTTGTAAAAGGTCCGATCCATCAATCGCTCCTGAATGATTTTAATCCAGGCGTTAAGCTTATTACGAATCCGAAATTACAAGACGGAAATCTTACATTAAACTTTAATGAAAATATATTTGTAAACCCAGATAAAAATATGATCTCAAATTACGTATTGAAGTCGTTAGTTTTATCTTTAACAGAAAAGAAAGGTGTGAAAAATATTTCTATTGAAGTGAATGGAAAAGCAAATCTTATAGATGAAAAGGGCGGAAAGTTAATAAAACCTGTAGATCGTCCAGAAAACGTGAATACAGGTAGTTTTTAATCGTCAATAATTTGATATACTTAAGTAAGAAAGAGGAATTGCTTTTTGGGTTCCTCTTCTTTTATTGTATACATATCATACATTTAAATTTGGCTATACTAACAAGTAGTTATGAGGAGGTTATTTTTATGCGAGTAGATGGTAGAGAGAAAACAGAATTACGCCATATACATATTCATACGAATTATTTAAAACATCCAGAAGGATCAGTGTTAATTGAGGTTGGGGATACAAAGGTAATTTGCTCAGCGACAATTGAAGAGCGTGTCCCGCCATTTATGCGTGGAGAAGGAAAGGGCTGGGTAACAGCTGAATATGCGATGATTCCACGTGCGACAGAACAACGTACAATTAGGGAGTCAAGCAAAGGGAAAGTAACAGGACGTACAATGGAAATCCAGCGCTTAATAGGACGAGCATTACGTGCGGTAGTTGATTTAGAAGCGCTTGGCGAGAGAACAGTTTGGATTGACTGTGATGTCATCCAAGCAGATGGTGGAACGAGAACAGCTTCTATTACAGGTGCATATGTAGCGATGGTATTAGCTTTCGAGAAATTATTACAAGCAGAAAAAGTATCTAAAATTCCAGTAAAAGATTATTTAGCAGCAACATCAGTAGGAATTGTTGAAGAGCAAGGTGTTGTTTTAGATTTAAACTATGCAGAAGATTCTAAAGCAGACGTTGATATGAATGTAATTATGACTGGAAAAGGTCAGTTCGTTGAAGTGCAAGGAACTGGAGAAGAAGCGACGTTTAGTAGAGCGCAGTTAAATGAATTACTTGATGCAGCAGAACAAGGCATTTTCCAACTGATTGATATGCAAAAAGAAGCGTTAGGTGACATCGTATCTCATATAGAGTAGAGGTGGAAAGTATGAAACAAGTTGTTGTAGCGACAAAAAATATGGGGAAAGTACGTGAATTTGCTGAGTTATTTGAGCGATTTGATTTAGAAGTGAAATCATTACACGATTTTCCTCATATTGAAGAAGTCGAAGAAACTGGTGAAACATTTGAAGAAAATGCGATCTTAAAAGCGGATAGTTTGAGTAGACAGTTGAATGCAATTGTAATTGCGGATGATTCAGGTCTTATTGTAGATGCGTTAAACGGGAAACCAGGCGTGTATTCAGCTCGTTTTGCTGGAGAGCCAAAAGATGATCAAGCGAATATTGATAAAGTTTTACAAGAATTAAATGAAATACCGTTTGATAAGCGTAAAGCTCGCTTCTACTGTGCATTAGCAGTAGCTTTCCCTGAAGGTGATAAAAAGCCTGTCATTGTAAACGGGACATGTGAAGGATTTATTTTAGAACAACGCCGCGGAGAAAATGGCTTTGGATACGATCCGATCTTTTATGTGGAAGAGTACAAAAAAGCAATGGCGGAATTAAGTTCAGATGAAAAAAATGCTATTAGTCACCGCGGACGTGCTCTTCGTAAGTTAGAAGAAAAAATCCCGGAATGGTTTTTAGGAGAATAAGGGAGAGAGAATGATGAAAGCTTTAATCGTAAGCGATAGTCATAGCTCTGTGAAGGAATTACAGCAGTTGAAAGAGAAGTATGAAGGGAAAGTAGATATCATGATTCATTGCGGTGATTCAGAGCTAACATCTGCTCATGAAGAACTGCAAGGTTTCCATGTTGTAAAAGGAAACTGTGATTATGCTAACTTTCAAGATGAAATTGTAACTGATGTAGATGGAATTCGCTTCTTAGTTGTGCATGGACATCGCCATAATGTGAAAATGACATTACAAACGCTAGCGTACCATGCTGAAGAAGTGGGAGCACAAGTTGCATGCTTCGGACATTCTCACGTATTAGGTGCGGAATTAATCGAGGGCGTTTTATTTATTAATCCAGGCAGTATTTTATTACCACGTCAGCGTGTAGAAAAGACATTTGCTTTATTAGAAATGGATGAAAATCAAATGGAAGTTCGTTTTGAAACGTTAGACGGACAACTAGTTGAACAGGCAGTTTTTAAAAGAGGATAAGAAAATTTATCCTCTTTTAAAAAAGGTGTTGACTTTATGTGTGGTTATACATATAATAAATATTGTCGATAGGGCAACGGCGCTAACGAAGAAAAGAAAATAACATATGCGGGTGTAGTTTAGTGGTAAAACAAGAGCCTTCCAAGCTCTGGTCGAGAGTTCGATTCTCTTCACCCGCTCCATGTCCCAGTAGCTCAGCCGGATAGAGCATACGCCTTCTAAGCGTACGGTCGGGAGTTCGAATCTCTCCTGGGACGCTAAAAAAACCTTGTTATCTTTTGATAACAAGGTTTTTTGTTTGGGTTATAAGTGTAGTTCATGCTTAATATTTGCGACCTTTCCT
Source organism: Bacillus cereus group sp. MYBK220-1 (assembly GCF_051916445.1). Classification (NCBI taxonomy): domain Bacteria; kingdom Bacillati; phylum Bacillota; class Bacilli; order Caryophanales; family Bacillaceae; genus Bacillus; species Bacillus cereus group sp. MYBK220-1. Next base: position 34,368 of record NZ_JBQAGQ010000003.1, read on the forward strand.
TTGATATTAAGCAGTTGCATATGTACTTCTTTTTCTTAAATAAAAAGAGGACCATTTATGCGCCCTATTCCTCTTATTTAATTTAAAGAATCAATAGGTTTATGATGGAACTCAAATCCATATCCAGATTCTCTTAATTGTTTACTTACAATATTATAAAACTCTTTACCATTCTAGTACGATTGAGCAGCAGTTATCGGAACTTATCCCTGTGAGTGTGTTACAATTAATAGAAGCGGAAAACGAGAATCTCCAATTGACTGGACCTGTGATTGGTTAGATGGTTTAAGAAGGTCGTATAAAAAAGGGAGATGGCGCAAAGATGGCGAGATCAAATGAGAATGATTTAACGGAGAAATTGGCAGAAGGCCACCGAAAATATGGTGATGGCAATTTTACAGTACAGAACATCGGTGATGAAACTAACCCGAATTGGACTGTCGTAAAAAATGTGAGGAAGGGATCGGCAGGCATTCGCGAAGGAGAAGATATATTAAGACTGCGATCAAAATATATAAAATAGTACGGAAATGGGCGGAGCGGGAGTTCGAATCTCTCCTGGTACGCTACAAAAACCTTGTTATCTTTTGATAACAAGGTTTTCTGTTTAGTTATTAATAAACTTCTCAAATACAAAACCATAATCTTTCACATTATATTGTTTCTTCGTATCAACAAGCCAGTTAAAGGCAATCTCGTTCATTTCTTTAAATTGCTCTGCTAAATTTACTTGTGCGTTTGAAATGCGGCTAAAGGCATTAGATGCCATATCTAAACTTTTATGTGCATATTGTAATGTAATATCGTTGTCGTATGAAATTTCTTCGATTTTAAGTAAAGCCTTATATAAATCTTTTAATTCTTCAATATGTTTTTTATGAACATCAATTGAGTAATGTTCATCGCCCATTTGAAACTTAATTTCTACATCTAAATCAATCGTTCCTGCAGTTTCAAGTGCTACGTTTTTAATTTGATATTTGCTATAACTAAAGCGGCGTAGTGTACGTTTTTTACTTGTTGCGCTTGTACCGTCTAAGTGAATTAACCCTTTGTTTGTGAAGCAATATTCATCTGATTTCGATTTAATTAGAAAGTAAATTTTCTCCCCATCTTCATGCATTACATAATCATCGGCATCGACCTTATCATAGTCTTTAGGTGTAATAACAGAACCTACATCGCTTAGTCCTAATACATCTGCGGCCATTTTTTTAAACATATATAATCCCCCTTGTAAATTAAATTCTTAATTGTACAAAAATATATTAACATGATTTTCATCCTTTGTTTTCTTGTAATACGAAAATATCTGAAGGTAAGTTAAGAAAAGTAATGAATAATTATTTTGATCCTAAATTATTTAGTAAATCTATTAGTTTAAGATTGGATTCTCCGAAAAATAACCAAGAGAAAAAAGTTAATTTTGCAAGTGATTATAGAGAAATTCCGTGAAAGCACCTCAAGCTATGTGAGGTGTTTTTCTATCCTCTTTTGAAATCTTACAATTCTGTAAGGTAACTGTAAGGTAGTTCGATGGTAACAAATTGCTAATCTTTTATAATGAAGATAACAACGATAAAACGAGGAGGCAGAAATGATGAAAGGATTAGTTGTAACGGGCTTAACGGTTGCTTTTGGATTTGTAGCGTATGAGAAATTAACGTATGTAGTTGATGTTGTGAAACATTTGATTGCTTAGAGAAAACAGCCATGAGAGGGAAAGGGAATGAGTGAATGAATGGAATGGTTATTTGGAATTATAGGTACTTGTAGTGTAGTGTTATTGTTCTTTGTCCCAAGTGGTATACTTAGTTCGACAACAAGTTTGTTCTTCTTAAGTTTGTTTGCTTGTACGATGCTTATTATTATGTTTTTAATGAAGCGAAGTAAACCAATCTTCTATTTTAGCATGATTGTTATGGCAATTATTGTTCTCCAAATTATTACCCTTGTAATATACCCCACAATTATAAAAGCTTTCCATTAATGATGAATCCTCTGCGTTTGTTGCTGGGGATTTTTATTTGTACAATTTTAATTTTTAGTAGAGATTTATTCGTATTGGAATGTAAAAATTAAATATTTTCATATTTCAAACAAATAATTTGGGGATGTTGTGTTCTCATTACGCATTTGATATATTTACTTTGAACATAATTAAAATCAAGAAAAAGAGGCGGACGTATGGATAAAAAAGAAAATACGGTCGTATTGTTTCCGCAGCTATCAGAGCGCTATATTGATGAAGGTTTTTTAGCGTTGAAAGAGCGGAAGTTCGAAGATGCATTGCGCTGCTTTGAAATATTACGTCAGTATAATGCGGAAACGGAACAAACGGAATTAGCTTCAGTTATTTGTTTACTCGAATTAAAACGTATGGAAGAAGCGAAAGACAAATGTGAACAGTTGCTTAAAACAGGAGTTGTCTTATTTGGTGATATTCTTGAAACGTACGTGACTATTTTAGTTCAAACAAATGATTATGAAGGTGTTATTGAAACTGTTGAAAAGGTTTTACAAACGAAAGATATAATGCCTGATCAAAAGGAAAAATTAGCGCAGCTTGCTTTATTTGCAGAAGGTATGCTAAATGAGGGAGACGCATCGCTAGTGGATTCAAATTTTGAGTTGAATGAGTTTACTAATGAAATTTTTGGAGAAAACTTTGGACAGAAGCTAAGAGCGATTCAGCGACTTTCATTAAAAGACTTAGATCTTGCATTACCTGTTTTAAAGAAATTTTTAATAGATGAAGAGCAACACCCCTATTTGAAAACTTCTATTTTGTATAAAATGATAGAAAGTCAGGTAGAAGAGGAAATAGAGGTAGAAAAGTTTGGGAATACGATTAAGGTAATTCCAGCATTTACAGGTCATAATGAGGAGCAATCCAATAACATTATACATAAATTATCAAGTCGATTAGAGCAAAATTATCCCGATATATTTGAAGCGATGGTTACATATTGGAAAGAATTGCAAATTAGCATTTTCCCATTCGCTCTATTAATGGATAAAGAAGAGATTTGGTCAGCTGTTTTAGAGAGAATTGGAAGAAAGCGTTTCGGATTGGCTATTGATGAAGAAGAGCTTATGGCAGCATACAATATCGAATTGGAAGAGTTTCATATTGCCTATCAATGGTTATTACGTGTTGAAAGAGAAGGATATTTGCCCGTATAATTATGAAAAAGAATCGTTCAGTTCTTGAAACGAGCATATTCTATGTTATAATGTAAGGGTTGCAAAAGGCAGAAAACTGCCTGTTTGTAAGAGAAGAGAAGTGTAATTCTCTTACTTAATATGTTTCATATTATTCTCGAACAAAATATACCGTAGTTGTCTTCTGGGCAATTAGTAGATTGGAACATTATATCTGAAAGCTTTTGCTAGAGGATTATTTGTGTATTTGTTATTTCAAAAAAGAGATAATGAAGATCTTAATCTATAGAGGTATGTGCATACATTATTATAGTTGGAGGGAAAGAATAAATGTCTACAAAATGGGAAAAATTAGAAGGTAACGTTGGCGTTTTAACAATCGAAGTTGATGCTAAAGAAGTAAACAACTCTATCGACGCTGCGTTCAAAAAAGTAGTAAAAACAATTAACGTACCAGGTTTCCGTAAAGGAAAAATGCCTCGTCCATTATTCGAACAACGCTTTGGTATTGAATCTTTATACCAAGATGCTTTAGATATCATTTTACCAAAAGCATACGGTGAAGCGATTGAAGAAGCTGGTATCTTCCCAGTTGATCATCCTGAAATCGACATCGAGAAGTTCGAAAAAAATGCTAACCTTATCTTCACTGCAAAAGTTACAGTGAAACCTGAAGTTAAATTAGGTGAGTACAAAGGTTTAGCAGTAGAAAAAGTTGAAACAACTGTAACTGACGAAGATGTAGAGAACGAATTAAAATCTTTACAAGAACGTCAAGCTGAACTAGTTGTTAAAGAAGAAGGAACTGTTGAAAACGGTGATACAGCTGTAATCGACTTCGAAGGTTTCGTTGATGGCGAAGCATTTGAAGGCGGAAAAGGCGAAAACTACTCTCTAGCAATCGGTTCTGGTACATTCATCCCAGGTTTCGAAGAGCAAGTAATCGGTCTTAAATCTGGTGAGTCTAAAGACGTTGAAGTATCATTCCCAGAAGAGTACCATGCTGCTGAATTAGCTGGCAAACCAGCAACATTCAAAGTAACAATTCACGAAATCAAAACAAAAGAACTTCCTGAGTTAAACGACGAGTTCGCTAAAGAAGCAGACGAAGCGGTTGCAACTCTTGATGAATTAAAAGCAAAACTTCGCACAAACTTAGAAGAAGGCAAAAAGCACGAAGCTGAGCACAAAGTACGTGACGAAGTAGTAGAATTAGCTGCTGCTAACGCTGAAATCGAAATTCCAGAAGCTATGATCAACACTGAGTTAGATCGTATGGTTCGTGAATTCGAGCAACGTTTAAGCCAACAAGGTATGAACCTTGAGCTTTACTACCAATTCACAGGTACTGATGCTGACAAATTAAAAGAGCAAATGAAAGAAGATGCACAAAAACGTGTAAGAATCAATCTTGTTCTTGAAGCTATCATTGAAGCTGAAAACATCGAAGTTACTGAAGAAGAAGTAACTGCAGAAGTTGAAAAAATGGCTGAAATGTACGGTATGCCAGTAGACGCTATCAAGCAAGCTCTTGGAAGCGTAGACGCTTTAGCTGAAGATCTTAAAGTGCGTAAAGCTGTAGACTTCTTAGTAGAAAACGCTGCATAATAAAATAACAAGGCACGATTAAAATCGTGCCTTGTTTTATAAATATAGAAATATATTTATAAAACTTTTCGATGGAGAAGGAAAAGTTCCTTTACAAGTCGAATATACATATTTCAAAAGTTTTAAAAATTTTTTATTTGTACATAACTAGTCATATTATTTGTATTTCTCGCCACGTAGTGACATAATATGTATTTACATACGATACATTTATCGTGTACATACGAAGGCAAGAGGTTAGCACTTTGTAAGGGGTGTGAAAATATGTTTAAATTTAATGATGAAAAAGGGCAATTAAAATGTTCTTTCTGTGGTAAAACACAAACGCAAGTTCGAAAGTTAGTGGCAGGTCCAGGTGTTTACATTTGTGACGAGTGTATCGAACTTTGTACTGAAATTGTACAAGAGGAGCTTGCGAAGGACGAAGAAGTAGAATTCAAAGATGTACCGAAACCGGTAGAAATTCGTGAAATCTTAGATGAGTATGTCATCGGGCAAGATAGCGCGAAAAAAGCACTAGCGGTAGCGGTATATAACCATTACAAACGCATTAATTCTAACAGCAAAATTGATGATGTAGAATTAGCGAAGAGTAATATCGCACTTATCGGGCCAACAGGTAGTGGTAAAACATTACTGGCACAAACTTTAGCGCGTATTTTAAATGTTCCATTTGCAATCGCGGACGCAACATCTTTAACAGAAGCTGGATATGTTGGGGAAGATGTAGAAAATATCTTACTAAAATTAATTCAAGCAGCTGATTATGATGTAGAGAAAGCGGAAAAAGGAATTATTTATATTGATGAGATTGATAAAGTGGCACGTAAGTCCGAAAATCCATCAATTACACGTGATGTATCTGGTGAAGGTGTGCAGCAGGCACTTCTGAAAATTTTAGAAGGTACTGTAGCAAGCGTTCCACCTCAAGGTGGTCGTAAGCATCCGCACCAAGAGTTTATTCAAATTGATACAACGAACATCTTATTCATTTGTGGTGGGGCGTTTGATGGCATTGAGCCGATTATTAAACGTCGCCTTGGTGAAAAAGTAATTGGATTTGGTTCTGAGAAGAAAAATGCTGATGTAAATGAGAAGCATGTTTTATCTCACGTATTACCAGAGGATCTTTTAAGATTTGGTTTAATTCCAGAGTTTATCGGTCGTCTTCCAGTTATTGCGAACCTAGAGCCACTTGATGAAGATGCTCTTGTTGATATTTTAACGAAACCGAAAAATGCACTTGTTAAGCAATTCCAAAAATTATTGGAGCTTGACGATGTTGAGTTAGAGTTTGAAGAAGGTGCACTAATCGAAATTGCGAAAAAAGCAATTGAACGTAAAACGGGTGCTCGTGGACTTCGTTCTATTATTGAAGGCTTAATGCTTGATGTAATGTTCGAACTTCCATCTCGTAAAGATATCGAGAAGTGTATTCTTACAAAAGAAACAGTAGCTGATAATGAGCCGCCAAAATTGGTGTTACAAGACGGTACTGTACTTGATACAAAAACATCTGCATAATGAGAAAGGGAAACAGCAATTTTTATAATTGCTGTTTTTCTTTATGTTTAGCTACGTTCCTCCGCGGAAATACTAAGAGATAAAATATTGCGGGAGGAAATAAATAATGAGCTGGACAAATATATTTTTAGTTGTTCAACTTGTTTTTGGTGTAATTGTCGGATTGTATTTCTGGCATTTACTTCGAAATCAACGAACACAAAAAGTTTCAATTGATCGAGAATCGAAAAAAGAATTAGAACAGCTTCGTAAAATGCGTGAGATTTCTTTAACAGAACCGCTAGCAGAAAAGGTGCGTCCTACAACCTTTTTAGATATTGTAGGGCAAGAGGACGGAATTAAGTCGTTAAAAGCGGCTCTTTGTGGTCCGAATCCGCAACATGTAATCATATATGGCCCGCCAGGTGTTGGGAAAACAGCGGCAGCACGTCTTGTATTAGAAGAAGCGAAACGAAATCCTAAATCTCCATTTCGTACGAATGCAACATTTATTGAACTTGATGCGACAACAGCTCGGTTTGATGAACGTGGTATCGCAGACCCTTTAATAGGTTCGGTGCATGATCCGATTTATCAAGGTGCTGGGGCGATGGGGCAAGCAGGTATTCCGCAACCGAAAAAAGGTGCTGTAACAGATGCACATGGTGGTATTTTGTTTATTGATGAGATTGGCGAGCTCCATCCGATTCAAATGAATAAAATGTTAAAGGTGTTAGAAGATCGAAAAGTATTTTTAGAAAGTGCGTACTATAGTGAAGAAAATACGATGATCCCAACATATATACATGATATTTTCCAAAAAGGCTTACCGGCAGATTTTCGCTTAGTTGGAGCAACGACACGTTCGCCAGAGGAAATTCCTCCTGCTATTCGGTCACGTTGCTTAGAAGTATTTTTCCGTGAATTAGATACGGAAGAAATTCAAAAAGTAGCGAAAAATGCCGCGGAAAAAGTGGAAATGCAAATAGGTGAAAATGGTATTGAAATGATCGGGATGTATGCAAGGAATGGACGAGAAGCGATTAATCTCGTGCAAATCTCTGCTGGTATGGCGATAAATGAAGAACGTTCTTTCATTAAGGATGAAGATATAGAGTGGGTTGTTCACTCAAGTCAGCTTACACCGAAATATGAAAAGCACATTTATCCGATTCCAAGGATTGGTCTTGTAAATGGTCTTGCTGTATACGGACCAAATACAGGTGCGTTATTAGAAATTGAAGTAACAGCAATCAAGGCGAAAGATAAAGGATCGGTAAATGTTACCGGAATTGTGGAAGAAGAAAGTATTGGTAGTCAAACGAAATCGATTCGTCGTAAAAGTATGGCGAAAGGCTCTGTTGATAATGTATTAACAGTACTTCGTTCTTTAGATGTGTTGCCAGAAGGATATGATATACATATTAATTTTCCAGGTGGTATCCCAATTGATGGACCTTCTGCAGGAATCGCTATGGCAACAGGTGTATATTCTGCGGTGCACCGCACGTATGTAAATAATGAAGTAGCGATGACAGGGGAAATAAGTATACACGGAGAAGTAAAACCTATTGGTGGCGTGTACGCAAAAATAAAAGCTGCGAAAAAAGCGGGAGCTAAGAAAGTCATTATTCCTGCTGAAAATATGCAACCATTTTTGTATACGATTAAGGGAATTGAAATTATTCCTGTCCGTAAGTTAAAAGAAGTATTTGAGTTAACGTTTATGCAAGAAAATATGCATAGAGAGCTAGATGTACATACTCACGTAGACGAAACAGATGCACAATCTATGTAAAAATAAACAATAATAAAATTTGCCAGACTTCGTTTAAGTTTGTATGCTTAATCGGAGTCTTTTTTCTTTTCGTGAGGTAGAAAAACAAGCTATTTACAATTGCGCGGAATCTCAGCAATTGCATCTAGGTGTATTGTAATATAAAATAGTTGAACAGGAGTTTAATTTATTATGGAGGTGCTATGTCTAGTATGAATACGAACGAAAGAATCGTGCCCCTCCTACCATTAAGAGGCGTTCTCGTATATCCAACGATGGTTTTGCATCTTGATGTAGGACGTGATAAATCGATACAAGCACTAGAGCAGGCGGCAATGGATGAAAATATCATCTTTTTAGCAATGCAAAAAGAAATGAATATCGATGATCCGAAAGAAGATGACATATATAGTGTAGGTACGGTGGCGAAAGTGAAGCAAATGTTAAAATTGCCGAACGGTACGCTTCGTGTCCTTGTGGAAGGTTTACATAGAGCAGAAGTAATAGAGTTTATCGAAGAAGAAAATGTAGTACAAGTGTCTATTAAAACGGTAACTGAAGAAGTAGAAGATGATTTAGAAGAGAAAGCTTTTATGCGTACGTTACTGGAGCATTTCGAACAATATATTAAAGTCTCGAAAAAAGTTTCAAATGAAACATTTGCAACGGTAGCTGATGTGGAAGAACCAGGGAGATTAGCTGATTTAATTGCTTCTCACTTGCCGATTAAAACGAAGCAGAAACAAGAGATTCTAGAGATTGTATCTGTAAAAGAACGATTACAAACACTTATTTCAATTATTCAAGATGAACAAGAGTTACTTAGCCTAGAAAAGAAAATTGGGCAAAAAGTGAAACGTTCCATGGAGCGCACGCAAAAAGAATATTTCTTACGTGAGCAAATGAAGGCGATTCAAACTGAACTTGGCGACAAAGAAGGCAAGGGCGGAGAAGTAGAAGAACTTCGTGAGAAAATTGAACAGTCAGGAATGCCGGAAGAAACAATGAAGGCTGCGCTGAAAGAATTAGATCGTTATGAAAAGTTACCAGCAAGTTCTGCGGAGAGTGGTGTTATTCGCAATTATATTGATTGGTTATTAGCGCTTCCGTGGACAGAGGCAACAGAAGATATAATTGATCTTGCTCATTCGGAAGAGATTTTAAATAACGATCATTACGGTCTTGAAAAAGTGAAAGAGCGTGTACTTGAATATTTAGCTGTACAGAAGTTAACGAATTCATTAAAAGGACCTATCCTTTGTTTAGTAGGCCCTCCTGGGGTCGGCAAAACTTCGTTAGCGCGTTCAATTGCAACATCATTGAATCGTAACTTCGTCCGTGTATCTCTTGGTGGTGTGCGTGATGAATCTGAAATTCGTGGTCACCGCCGTACATATGTTGGAGCAATGCCAGGACGCATTATTCAAGGTATGAAAAAGGCGAAAACAGTTAATCCAGTCTTCTTATTAGATGAGATTGATAAAATGTCTAACGATTTCCGTGGAGATCCATCAGCGGCATTACTTGAAGTATTAGATCCAGAACAAAACCATAACTTCAGTGATCATTACATTGAAGAGCCATATGATCTATCAAAAGTTATGTTTGTAGCAACTGCTAATACACTTTCAAGTATTCCAGGTCCATTACTTGACCGTATGGAAATCATTTCGATTGCTGGCTATACAGAACTTGAAAAAGTACACATTGCTCGTGAGCATTTATTGCCGAAACAATTAAAAGAACATGGCTTACGAAAAGGTAATTTACAAGTGCGTGATGAAGCGCTGCTTGAGATTATTCGTTATTATACACGTGAGGCTGGTGTTCGTACGCTAGAGCGCCAAATTGCAAAAGTTTGCCGTAAAGTAGCGAAGATTATCGTTACAGCAGAACGTAAACGTATCGTTGTGACAGAGAAAAAGATTGTTGATTTACTTGGTAAACACATATTCCGTTATGGGCAAGCTGAAAAAACAGACCAAGTTGGTATGGCAACAGGTCTAGCTTACACAGCAGCAGGCGGCGATACACTTGCCATTGAAGTTTCTGTAGCGCCAGGAAAAGGGAAACTAATTTTAACAGGGAAACTTGGGGATGTTATGAAAGAATCAGCACAAGCTGCGTTTAGTTATATACGTTCTCGTGCAGAAGAGCTTCAGATCGATCCGAATTTCCATGAGAAAAATGATATTCATATTCACGTTCCAGAAGGAGCGGTTCCAAAAGACGGACCGTCAGCAGGTATTACGATGGCAACGGCACTTATTTCTGCGCTAACAGGTATTCCTGTAAGTAAAGAAGTGGGTATGACAGGTGAAATTACACTTCGTGGTCGTGTATTACCAATTGGTGGTTTAAAAGAAAAAACATTAAGTGCTCACCGCGCAGGCTTAACAAAAATTATTTTGCCAGCAGAAAACGAGAAAGATTTAGATGATATTCCAGAGAGCGTAAAAGAAAACCTTACGTTTGTGCTTGCATCTCATTTAGATGAAGTATTGGAGCACGCATTAGTAGGAGTGAAACAATGAAAGTAACAAAAGCAGATATTGTAATTAGTGCTGTTAAACCAGAACAATATCCAGACAGTGATTTACCAGAAATTGCATTAGCAGGTCGTTCAAATGTGGGGAAGTCTTCCTTTATTAATAAAATTTTAAATCGTAAAAAGTTAGTACGTATTTCTTCTAAACCAGGAAAAACGCAAACGCTGAACTTTTTCTTAATCAATGAGATGATGCACTTTGTTGACGTTCCAGGTTATGGATATGCGAAAGTATCTAAATCGGAGCGCGCTGCATGGGGGAAAATGATTGAAACGTACTTTACAACGCGTGAACAATTAGACGCAGCTGTATTAGTAGTTGATTTACGTCACCAACCAACAAGTGATGACGTGATGATGTATGATTTCTTAAAGCATTATGAAATCCCAACAATTATTATTGCGACGAAAGCCGATAAAATTCCGAAAGGGAAATGGCAAAAGCATTTAAAAGTTGTAAAAGAAACGCTTGCTGTTGAAATTGGCGATGAAATTGTTCTATTCTCTTCTGAAACAGGACTTGGAAAAGAAGAAGCGTGGAAAGCAATTCATAAATTTACAAAAACAAAAAACGCGTGACGAATGTCGCGCGTTTTTGTTTTGCTAAATTTTTTAGCGTACGTTTAATGTAACTTCAATATTTCCTCGTGTTGCTTTCGAGTAAGGACATACACCGTGAGCCGCTTCCACAAGTTCTTGTGCTTCGCTATGTGAAACGCCAGCCACATGTACATCAAGTACAGCAGATAGGCCGAAACCACCATCTGTATCTTTTCCGATAGAAACGTGAGCAGTTACTTCTGTACTTTCTACTTTCACACGTTTTGTACGAATGACAAGTTGTAATGCACTATCGAAACAAGCTGCATAACCAGCTGCAAATAGTTGTTCTGGATTTGTTGCTTCTCCGCCTGCACCACCTAGTGCTTTCGGCATTTTTACATCAAGATTTAATATGCCATCATCTGAAACTACTTTCCCATTTCTTCCACCTGTTGCTGTTACTGAAGCAGTATATAATTTATCCATATTTATTCCCCTTTTCCATCATTAATTGTTTTCATTGTGTCAATCAGTTTATTTAGTTGAATTAATAAAGAGCGATATTCTTGCTCTGTAATTCCTAAGTTTGTAGCCATCGTTGTCGGTAATGAACAAGCCTTTTCCTTTAAATCTTTGCCCTGTTCTGTTAATTCAATACAAACTTTTCGCTCGTCTTCTTTGGAACGAACACGTTTTACAAGTTTTAATGATTCCATACGTTTTAACATAGGTGTTAACGTACCAGAATCTAAAAATAGACGTTCTCCAATTTCTTTTACTGTTAGTCCATCTTGCTCCCATAGTACGAGTAAAGTAATGTACTGGGGATACGTAATACCCATTTCTTCTAAATAAGGTCGATAAAAACGAGTAACCTCTCTAGAACAGGCGTAAATAGAAAAACAAAGTTGGTTATCTAGATGCAAAGAGTCTTCTGTCATAAATAACTCCCTTCTAATTAAGTTGTGCACAATTTAATTTTGTAAAACCAATATAACGAAAAAGAAACACAATGTCAAATACATTGTATTGAGAAAGTCTTTGTTACATTTTGGAACAATCATACATATTTTCCTTCATGATGAAAGAAGATAGGGAAGATGATGTTATAATTTATATGGAATAGTTTCCATCACTTGATTATGAGGGCTTTTTTTGGTAACGTACAAATAGAGTTATTAATTTATAATCATTATAAAGTAGAAATTTTTTTATTAGTGTTACTGAATCTCCTTTATTACATACGGAGAATAATTAAAAAATAATCGGTTGTTCACACGATTGTCAGATTCATAAGAGGAAAGTTGTATTATGATAGTAGATAAAGTGATAAAACGGGTGAAGGGGGACATGCTGCGTGCATATTCTTGTTGTTAGTGTAAATTATCGAACAGCCCCTGTAGAATTTCGTGAGAAACTCACATTTCAGGCAGCAGAACTAGAGCGAGCGATGACTACATTACAAAATCAAAAGAGCGTGTTAGAGAATGTCATTGTATCAACTTGTAATCGCACTGAGATTTATGCTGTTGTCGATCAATTACACACGGGACGGTATTATATTAAGAAGTTTTTAGCTGATTGGTTTCAGCTTGAAATAGAAGAAGTCGCGCCATATTTAACTATTTTTGAACAAGATGGCGCAATAGATCATTTATTCCGCGTAACGTGCGGTTTAGATTCAATGGTAGTCGGAGAAACGCAGATTTTAGGTCAAATAAAAGATAGCTTTTTAGAAGCGCAACAAGTTAAAGCAACAGGCACAATTTTTAATGAATTGTTTAAGCAAGTCATTACATTAGCAAAACGTGCCCACTCAGAAACAACAATTGGTGAAAGTGCGATGTCTGTTAGTTATGCTGCTGTTGAGCTTGGAAAGAAAATATTTGGCGAGTTAACAGATTGTCATGTGCTTATTCTTGGTGCTGGTAAAATGGGCGAACTTGCACTACAAAACTTATATGGAAGTGGTGCTCGTAAAGTAACAGTTATGAATAGGACGCTTTCGAAAGCAGAAGTAATGGCTGAGAAATATATGGGACATGCAAAATCGTTAAGCGAATTACAATGTGCATTATTAGAAGCAGATATTTTAATTAGTTCAACTGGTGCATCTGAGTATGTCATTACGAAAGAGATGATGACAAAGGTGGAGAAAATGCGCTCTGGTCGTCCATTATTTATGGTTGACATTGCAGTGCCGCGTGATATTGATCCAGCGATTGATGAGCTAGAAGGTTCTTTCTTGTATGATATTGATGATTTACAAGGAGTAGTGGAGGCAAACCGTGCTGAGCGTTTGAAAGAGGCAGAGAAAATTCAATTTATGATTGAAGAGGAAATTGTTCTATTTAAAACGTGGTTAAGTACACTTGGTGTTGTTCCATTAATATCAGCTCTTCGTGATAAGGCACTTGCAATCCAAAGTGAAACGATGGTAAGCCTAGAGCGAAAAATACCAAACCTTAGTGATCGTGAGAAAAAAGTTATTAGTAAGCATACGAAAAGTATTATTAATCAATTATTAAAAGACCCAATTTTAGTAGCGAAAGAAATAGCTGCTGAAGAGGGAGCGAGCGAAAAATTAGCGTTATTTGCAAAGATTTTTGATTTAGAAACGGAAGAAGTAGAGAGTCGTGCGGAAGAAGTAGAACATAAAAGAGTGTGGACACCATCCGTTCCATCTTTATAATTTGGAAGGATGATCGGATGAGTTTTTTAAATAACAGTATTATTTATCATATTGCAATTATTTTATATGCTTGTAGCATTAGTTTATATTTTATAGATTATTTCCAAAGTAACCGAAAGGCGAACCGATTTGCTTTTTGGTTACTTGCGATTGTATGGGTCCTGCAGTCTATTTTTATGTTGCTTAGAGCTACAGATTCAGAAACGAATCCTATTTTAACTTTATTATCAGGGATTTATTTTTATGTTTGGTTATTGATTACGATGTCGTTAGTTATTAATCGATTTATGAGAATTGACTTTTTAGTCTTTTTTACAAATGTTGTAGCATTTGGCGTAAGCGCTTTTTCTATTTTTACACCGCTCGGAAAGATGTCGCCAGTACTTGCGGAACAATTAGTTTCAGAACTTGTATACGTGCATGTCGGTATGGCAATTATTTCTTACGCAACGTTTACTGTATCGTTCATTTTTTCTATTATGTATTTATTGCAATATCGCCTATTAAAAAAGAAAAAATGGAATGCGAGATTAAGAAGGTTAGGGAATTTACCGAAGCTAGAATCTATGTCTTACGGATTAAATTTATTTTCTGTTCCATTTTTCTTACTAGCAATTTTATTAGGATGTATATGGGGATATACAAAATTGGATAATTTCCATTGGTATGATACGAAAGTAATCGGATCTTTTGTCGTTCTATTTGTGTATTGCACAGGTTTATATTTACGAGCGGCAGATGTGTTGCAAGGTAAGAAAATTGTACAGTGGAATATCGGATCGTTTCTCGTAATGCTAGTAAACATTTTTCTATTAAGCAGTTTGTCCAATTTCCACTTTTGGTATTTATAATGAGGAGAGAGAATTATGCGCAAAATTATTGTAGGATCACGAAAGAGTAAACTAGCATTAACGCAAACAAACTGGTTTATTGATCAGTTAAAAGCCCTAGGTCTACCATATGAATTTGAAGTGAAAGAAATTGTCACAAAAGGTGATGTTATTTTAGATGTTACTCTTTCAAAAGTAGGCGGAAAAGGCTTGTTCGTTAAAGAAATTGAGCATGCGTTACTTACGAAAGAAATCGATATGGCTGTACATAGTATGAAAGATATGCCAGCTGTACTTCCAGAAGGTTTAATGATTGGCTGTACACCAAAGCGTGTTGACCCTCGTGATGCTTTTATCTCAAAAAATGGAGCATCGTTTAAAGAGTTAGCGGAAGGTGCTATTTTAGGTACGAGTAGTTTAAGACGTAGTGCACAGCTACTCGCTGCGAGACCAGATTTACAAGTGAAATGGATTCGCGGGAATATCGATACACGTTTACGTAAATTAAAAGAAGAAGATTACGATGCGATTATTTTAGCGACAGCTGGATTACAAAGAATGGGCTGGGATAATGATGTTATTACAGAACATTTAGATGATACGTTATGTGTACCTGCTGTAGGACAAGGTGCATTAGCGATTGAGTGTCGTGAGGATGATAAGGATTTATTGCAGTTGTTAGCGCATATTAATGATACGATAACAGAAAGAACAGTGGCAGCGGAGCGAGTATTTCTTCATAAACTTGAAGGTGGATGCCAAGTTCCAATTGCTGGATATGCAACCCTTACAGAAAACGATGCAATCGAATTAACAGCTCTTGTCGGCTCTATGGATGGCTCTGTTTTATTAAAAGAGACAGTAGTGGGTACTAATCCTGAGGAAGTAGGGTTAGAGGCCGCGGACCGTTTAATTAAACAAGGCGCCAAAGAACTCATTCTTGCTGCAAATAAGGAGCAACAATAAATATGAACGCTCTCGCTGGAAAAACGGTATTGATTACACGTGCCCAGCATCAAGCGAAACAAATGAGTGTGGCAGTGAAAGAAAAGAGCGGAATTCCATTGGAAATTCCGCTTTTGCGTATGGAAGGTATGTCTCATAGGCAAATTCAACATATTGAAGAGCAGCTACATTCATACGACTGGGTTATTTTTACGAGCAGAAATGGTGTAGCTTTTTTTCTAGATAGTTTAAAAAAGAAACTACCGCTAACCATTAAAATCGCTGCGGTAGGTGTGAAAACAAAATTAGAGTTAGAAAAAAGGGGCTATCAAGTTCATTTTGTTCCGACTTCATTTGTTGCAGAAGCATTTGCAGAAGAGTTTCTAAAAGAATTAAGTGGAAACGAACGTATTTTATTTCCGAAAGGGAATTTAGCAAGAGAGGTAATTCCGGTTGCACTTCGGGAAATTGGTATTTCTCTAGATGAGCTAATCGTATACGGTACGAAAGTGAATATAGAAAAAAAGCAAGAACTTATAGCAGCATTGAAGTTAGGGAAAGTAGACATTATTACATTTACGAGCCCTTCAACTGTTACTAGTTTTGTTCGTTTACTTGAGGGTACAAACTGGAGAGAATGGACAAAAAAATGTACAATTGCTTGTATAGGACCTATTACGGAAAAAGAGGCAAGTCTTTATTTTCCGTCTGTTATTGTGCCGAAAGAGTACACTGTAGAAGCATTACTACAATATGTTTGTGAATCTATAAAATGAAAGAATGGGGATAGAAATCTATGAACTCTTTACAATTTAATCGTCATCGTCGTTTAAGACAAAGCGGGGGCATGCGTGCACTTGTGCGTGAAACGTTTTTACATACGGAAGATTTTATTTACCCTATTTTTGTATTAGAAGGTGAAAATGTTCGTAATGAAGTTCCTTCTATGCCGGGCGTATATCAAATGTCTTTAGATTTATTGCAAGCTGAAATGCAAGAAGTTGTTGATTTAGGTATTCGTTCTGTTATTGTATTTGGTTTACCTGCTGAAAAGGATGAAGTTGGATCATCAGCATATTGTGATCATGGAATTGTACAACGTGCTATTCAGCAAATTAAAGGTGATTTCCCTGAGCTAGTAGTAGTTGCAGACACATGTTTATGTCAATTTACAAGCCATGGTCATTGCGGTGTAATTGAAGATGGGATTATTTTAAATGACGAGTCTCTTGCAGTTCTTGCGAAAACAGCTGTAAGTCAAGCGAAAGCAGGAGCGGATATTATTGCGCCATCAAACATGATGGACGGCTTCGTAACAGCAATTCGTCATGCATTAGACGAAAATGGTTTTGGACACGTGCCAGTTATGTCGTACGCTGTGAAATATTCATCAGCATTTTATGGACCATTCCGTGATGCTGCGCACGGTGCACCGCAATTTGGTGACCGTAAAACATATCAAATGGATCCGGCAAACCGTATGGAAGCATTCCGTGAAGCAGAATCAGATGTAATGGAAGGTGCAGATTTCTTAATCGTAAAACCAGCTCTTTCTTACTTAGATATCGTTCGTGATGTGAAAAATAACTTTAATTTACCAGTTGTCGCTTATAATGTAAGTGGTGAATATTCGATGATTAAAGCGGCAGCGCAAAATGGTTGGATTAATGAAAAAGAAGTTGTTCTTGAAAAATTAATTAGTATGAAACGTGCAGGGGCAGATTTAATTATTACGTATCATGCAAAAGATGCAGCAAGATGGTTACAAGAAGGAGGCGCTAAATAATGAAAAAGTTTGATAAGTCAATTGCAGCGTTTGAAGAGGCGCAAGACTTAATGCCTGGTGGCGTAAATAGCCCGGTTCGTGCCTTTAAGTCTGTTGGGATGAATCCGTTGTTTATGGAGCGTGGAAAAGGCTCTAAAGTATATGATATCGATGGGAATGAATACATCGACTACGTATTATCATGGGGTCCTTTAATTCATGGTCATGCAAATGATCGTGTTGTAGAAGCGTTAAAATCTGTTGCTGAAAGAGGTACAAGCTTCGGTGCACCAACAGAAATTGAAAATAAATTAGCAAAACTTGTTATTGAGCGCGTGCCATCAATTGAGATTGTGCGTATGGTTAACTCTGGAACGGAAGCAACAATGAGTGCACTACGTTTAGCTCGTGGTTATACAGGTCGTAATAAAATCTTGAAATTTATCGGTTGTTACCACGGTCATGGTGATTCGTTATTAATTAAAGCTGGTTCTGGTGTGGCGACTTTAGGTTTACCAGATAGTCCTGGTGTACCAGAAGGTGTAGCGAAAAATACGATTACAGTAGCTTATAACGATTTAGAAAGCGTAAAATACGCGTTTGAACAATTCGGTGATGATATTGCTTGTGTAATTGTAGAACCAGTAGCAGGAAATATGGGGGTTGTTCCTCCGCAGCCTGGATTTTTAGAAGGTCTTCGTGAAGTAACAGAAGAAAACGGTGCATTGCTTATTTTTGATGAAGTAATGACAGGGTTCCGAGTAGCTTATAATTGTGGCCAAGGTTATTATGGCGTAACGCCTGATTTAACATGCCTAGGTAAAGTAATCGGTGGTGGTTTACCGGTAGGAGCATACGGTGGTAAAGCGGAAATTATGCGCCAAGTTGCGCCAAGCGGACCGATTTACCAAGCTGGTACTTTATCAGGTAACCCACTTGCAATGGCGGCAGGTTATGAAACGTTAGTACAGTTAACGCCAGAATCATATGTAGAATTTGAGCGTAAAGCTGAAATGTTAGAAGCTGGATTACGTAAAGCAGCTGAAAAACATGGCATTCCGCATCATATTAACCGTGCAGGCTCTATGATTGGTATTTTCTTTACAGATGAACCCGTTATTAATTACGATGCAGCAAAATCTTCAAACTTAGAATTCTTTGCGGCTTACTATCGTGAAATGGTAGAACAAGGTGTATTCTTACCACCATCTCAATTCGAAGGTTTATTCTTATCGACAGCACATAGTGATGCAGATATTGAAGCGACGATTGCAGCAGCTGAAATTGCAATGTCAAAATTAAAAGCGTAATGTATTAGAGAAAATCGCTCTCCGTAAGGGGAGCGATTTTTTTTATTCATAAAGTAAGCTTTCCGCACATAAATCTGTAATGACATATAGTTTGGGAGGGGGAAAAGAAGTGGCTACAGATCATTCATTACGATTTTCATTAAAAGAATCTGTGTGGTTCCAAAAAGGACAGGAAGTCGAAGAACTTTTGTCAATTTCGTTAGATCCAGACGTTGAGATAGAAGAGCTTGATCATGAAGTAATCGTGAGAGGACAATTAGATTTAACGGGAGAGTATGTTGCACGAAAAGATGATTCCGCGTATTCATTAAGAGAACTATCGCCAGCAAAGTCAATTGATTATGTAGAAACAAGAGAAGATGGGGTTAATGAACTTGTTCATTCCTTTCCACTTGAAATATCAATTCCGAGAAATCGAGTGAAAGTAATTGAAGAGCTATATGTATCAATCGAGGAATTTGATTATGAATTAAAGGAAAATGGTTGCTTACAATTATTAGCGGATATATCTATTACCGGTTTGTGTGATGAAGAGAGAAGCGAGGATGAAGTTGAAGAGGAAGAGGAAGAAACGGTGTATGCTGAGTTAGAAGAAGATTCAGCGCAAGAGGATGAAAATAGACCGGCGCCGCATGTAGAAGAACCAGCATATAAGGAATCAGATGAGTGGGAAGATTACGCGTTTGAACCGTTCCAATTAGAGGAAAGAAAAGAGCAGGAATTAGAAGAAGAGAAAATAGAAGAACATGAATTTGTGGAACGTGAAGAGGAGCAAGAAACAACGCCGCAATTTGAACTGTTCGGACGAAAAGATTTCAAGAAAGAAAAAGCGAAAAAGCAGGAAGAACAAGAAGAAGAGTACTCACAGCGAGATGAAAATGCGCTTTATTTAACAAAACTATTTACGAAAGAACCGGAAGAAGAATTTACAAAGTTAAGAATGTATTTCGTGCAAGAAGGGGATACAATTGAATCTATTGCAGACCGTTATGAAACGTCTGTACAAAATTTATACCGTGTCAATCAAACAGAAGATATATTTTTAAATACGGGGCAAATTATTTATATTCCCGTTTCAAGGGTAAAGGCGAAATAAGGAAGTGAGTGTTTTCACTCACTTCCTTTCTTAGAGGCTATGTTTTGAATAGAAAGGGTTATTCGTATGGATATTGAGTTGCGAAATCACTATGAACCTATCGTGAGGCAATATAGATTGGATACGCAGCATATGGAAGAGCACGGAAATGTAATGAAAATTTATACGAATCAAGGTCCATATGCACTCAAGAAAATAGAAGGCAGAAAGTTAGAGCGGAATAACTTTCTGCATCATATTCAATATTTGAAGGAGAAAGGTTTTTCAAATTATGTACCTATATATCATGCGACGGATGGAAGTTATATTTTAAGTGACGGGACGTATAATTATTATTTAATGCCTTGGTTAGAACGTGCAGAAGGAAACGGTGAGGACAATGATCAATACCATAAAATGTTTCAGACACTTGGAACGTTGCATCAAAAAACTGTGAAGGAAGAAACGTATACGGAAGAAGATTTAGAAAAACATTATACAAGTATATCCGATCGTTGGGAAAATGATGGTGAGATGTTAGAAGAGTTTCTCGTAGAATCTGAATCAAAATGGTATATGTCCCCGTTTGAATTGCAATATTGTACGTACTATCATCATGTAATGAGAGCGCGTGAATTTGCAACGAAGCAATTAAATGAGTGGAACGATGCGATGAAAGAAAAAGAGAAAACGCGTATTACTTTTGTGCATGGTAATGTGTCACTGAATCATTTTTTATTTGACTATGAGCGGAATGGCTATTTTATTAGTTTAGAAAAATCGAAGTTTGCAACGCCTGTGCAAGATATAGTAGGTTTTTATTCACGGTCTTTAAACACATATCCAATCGCAAGAAGTGATCGGTTTGAATGGTTTCAAATGTATCAAAAAAATTTCCCTTTTACGAAAGAAGAGCAACTACTTATGTTTGCGTATATGACGTATCCATCGCAATTTATTCGGCAAATCCAGTCCTATAAGAAAAGAAGAGATAATCGCAACGAGGAAAATGAACTGCGCGGAGTAAAGAGTTTGCAACAATCGCATTGGCTCGTTAGCAATATAGAATATTTCCTGTCACAATTACAAGCTGCCCAGCAAGGGAACGGATAAAGTAAACATTCCCCGCTGATGATTAGCCTTCACCAATTGGGCGTTTACGGGCAGCAGGGCTCCCATCTAACTTCTTTGCTTCAGCTGAGTTTTGAGGTGGAGGTCTTACTGCCCACAAATAGCGTGGTAAAGAAGATAAGTAGAGGATTCTACTTATCTTCTTTTTGGCACGAAAAGCTGTAGTTTTAAATTTATCTTGACGAATAAGGTTTCGTTTTTTACACTATTGTATATAATAATTAACAATCATATAAATGCCTTGAAGGGGAAGAGTATAACATGAAACGTCTTCAGAGAGGAGAATCATTAGCTGGGAGATTCTCTAGATAGTTATGTTAGAAGGTAGCCCTGGAGCATCTTTTCTGAACAGAATAGTTCTTATTAGGAAAAGACGGATTTGTCCGTTATCAAATTAAGAGTATAAGCAAATTATGAATTTGTTTGTAAATAAAGGTGGTACCGCGATGTCCCTCGTCCTTTTTGGATGAGGGACATTTTTTATTTTAAGGAGGGAAAATAATGTCAAACACGGAAAAGAATTTACCAACTAAATATGATCATATGTCCGTTGAAGAAGGCCTTTATCAATGGTGGCTTGAAGGCAAATATTTTGAAGCAACAGGAGACGAGAAGAAACAACCGTATACAATTGTAATTCCACCTCCGAACGTAACTGGTAAGTTACACTTAGGTCATGCTTGGGATACAACTCTTCAAGATATTTTAACTCGTACGAAGCGTATGCAAGGATACGATGTACTATGGCTTCCAGGAATGGACCATGCTGGTATCGCAACACAAGCGAAAGTAGAAGGAAAACTTCGTGAAGAAGGTATTTCACGTTACGATCTTGGTCGTGAAAAATTCCTTGAAAAAGCTTGGGAGTGGAAAGAAGAGTACGCTTCTCACATTCGTCAACAATGGGGGAAAGTTGGTTTAGGACTAGACTATTCTCGTGAACGTTTCACATTAGACAAAGGTTTATCAGATGCGGTTAATAAAGTATTCGTTCAATTATACGAAAAAGGCTTAATTTACCGTGGTGAATATATCATCAACTGGGATCCAGCTACACGTACAGCTCTTTCTGATATTGAAGTAATTCATAAAGAAGTTCAAGGTGCATTCTACCATATGAACTATCCGTTAACAGATGGTTCTGGTCATATTCGTCTTGCGACAACTCGTCCAGAAACGATGCTTGGTGATACAGCAGTAGCAGTTCATCCAGAAGACGATCGTTACAAACATTTAATCGGAAAAACAGTTACACTTCCAATCGTAGGCCGTGAGATTCCGATTATTGCTGATGAGTACGTAGAAAAAGATTTCGGAACGGGCGTTGTAAAAATTACACCAGCTCATGACCCGAATGACTTTGAAGTAGGTAACCGTCATGACTTACCACGCATTTTAGTAATGAACGAAGATGGAACAATGAACGAAAAAGCTGGTAAGTATAACGGTATGGATCGTTTCGAATGCCGTAAAGAATTAGTAAAAGACTTACAAGAAGCTGGCGTATTAGTAGAAATCGAGCCACATATGCATTCAGTAGGTCATAGTGAGCGTAGCGGTGCAGTTGTTGAGCCTTATTTATCAACACAGTGGTTCGTAAAAATGGCTCCACTTGCTGAAAAAGCAGTAGCGCTTCAACAAAAAGAAGAAGAAAAAGTAACGTTCGTACCAGAGCGTTTTGAAAACACATATTTACGTTGGATGGAAAATATTCATGACTGGTGTATTTCTCGTCAATTATGGTGGGGACACCGTATTCCAGCTTGGTACCATAAAGAAACTGGTGAAGTATACGTAGGTACAGAAGCACCAGCAGATATTGAAAACTGGAATCAAGATAACGATGTACTTGATACATGGTTCAGTTCAGCGTTATGGCCATTCTCAACACTTGGTTGGCCAAATGAAGATTCAGCAGACTTCAAACGTTACTATTCAACAGATGCACTAGTAACGGGTTATGATATCATCTTCTTCTGGGTATCTCGTATGATTTTCCAAGGTTTAGAGTTTACAGGCGAGCGTCCATTTAAAGATGTATTAATTCACGGTTTAGTTCGTGACGAGCAAGGTCGTAAAATGAGTAAATCTCTTGGTAACGGTATTGACCCAATGGATGTTATCGAGAAGTACGGTGCAGATGCAATGCGTTTCTTCTTATCAACAGGAAGTGCACCAGGTCAAGATTTACGTTTCAGCATGGAAAAAGTAGAATCTACTTGGAACTTCATTAATAAAATTTGGAACGCATCACGTTTCGTATTAATGAACATGGATGATATGAAGTATGAAGAAATCGATTTAACTGGTGAAAAATCAGTTGCGGATAAGTGGATCTTAACTCGCTTAAACGAAACAATCGAAAGCGTAACACGTAACATGGATAAATATGAGTTCGGTGAAGCTGGTCGTTCATTATACAACTTCATTTGGGACGATTTCTGTGATTGGTATATTGAAATGGCGAAACTTCCACTATACGGTGAAGATGAAGCAGCTAAGAAAACAACTCGTTCTATTTTAGCTTACGTATTAGATCAAACAATGCGTCTATTACACCCATTCATGCCATTCGTAACAGAGAAAATTTGGCAACATTTACCGCATGAAGGCGAGTCTATTACAGTAGCTGCGTGGCCAACAGTTCGCGAAGATTTACAAGATACGGAGGCTGCGGCAGAAATGCACCTTCTAGTTGATATCATTCGCTCTGTTCGTAACATCCGTGCAGAAGTAAATACGCCAATGAGCAAAAAAGTTCAAATGCAAATTAAAGCAAAAGATGAGGCTGTACTTGCTCAACTTACGAAAAATAGCTCTTACATTGAGCGTTTCTGTAACCCAAGCGAATTAACAATTCAAACAGACTTACAAGCGCCAGAAAAGGCAATGACTGCAATCGTATCAGGTGCAGAGTTATTCTTACCGTTAGCTGATCTTATCAATCTTGATGAAGAGAGAGCTCGTCTTGAGAAAGAACTTGAGAAGTTCGATAAAGAAGTAGAACGTGTACAGAAGAAACTTTCTAACCAAGGTTTCGTAGCGAAAGCTCCTGCAGCGGTTATTGAAGGAGAGCGTGCGAAAGAGCAAGATTACCTAGAAAAACGCGAAGCAGTTCGTCAACGTCTAGCAGATCTTGAAAAGTAAAAATGTTTTTAGAGACTCACTATATTGGTGAGTCTCTTTTCTTTGCGTATAATAGAACTATGAAAGTTGTCTTTTGAAAGGGGAAAAACATACGTGATACATACATACGAAGAAGCGATAGGGTGGATCCATAGCCGATTGAAATTTGGAATTAAGCCAGGATTAGAAAGAATGAGATGGATGTTAGAAGAACTTGGAAATCCAGAGCGTCATATAAAATGTGTTCATCTTGCTGGTACAAATGGAAAAGGTTCAACGTTAACATATATGCGTTACATGTTAGAAGGCGCGAAATATAAGGTAGGGACGTTTACCTCTCCTTACATCGAATCATTTAATGAACGCATTAGTGTGAATGGAACACCAATTGCAAACGAAGAGATTACTGAACTTGTAAAGCTGTTAAAACCAGTCGTGGAAAAACTAGATGAAACGGATTTAGGGGAAGCGACAGAGTTTGAAATTATTACTGTTATGGCGATTTGCTATTTCGGCAAATTCAATTTCTGTGATGTTGTTTTATTTGAAACAGGGCTTGGTGGACGTTTTGATTCTACCAATGTTATACACCCTGTTCTCACGATTATTACGAATATCGGTCACGATCATATGCATATTTTAGGAAATACACTAGGAGAAATTGCATATGAAAAGGCGGGGATTATTAAGTCTGGCGTACCGGTAATTACTGGTGTACAAGATGAAGAAGCTTTGCAAGTTATTCAAAATGTTGCAAAGGAAAATCATGCAAACTTATACGAGATGGACAACCATTTTACAGCATTACATAAACAGTCTAGTGAAGATGGAGAACAGTTCGATTTCACTTGTCCTTTCGCCTCTTTTGAAGATGTGCGAATCACAATGAAAGGCAGCCACCAAGTAGGAAACGCAGCACTTGCGCTTATGGCAGTCATGTATGTAAAAACATACTTATCATTTTTAATTGAGGAAGAAGAAATAAGAACTGGATTACAGGAAGCGTATTGGGTGGGGCGCTTTGAAAAACTGCAAAGTAATCCAGATATTATTATAGATGGTGCTCATAATCCAGAAGGTATCGAAAGCCTTGTGAAAACAGTAGAAGCGCATTACAAAGATAAAAATGTAATAGTGTTATTTACTGCCCTTGGTGATAAACAATTACATAACATGGTAGGCCAATTAGAAACCATTGCAGATGAAATTATTTTTACAACATTCGCCTTTGATCGTGCTATTTCTGCTGATAAGCTTGCATCATATTCACAGAAAGAATCAAAATTAGTTTTTGAAAATTGGAAAGAGGCAATTGATACAAAAGTTGAAATGATAGCAGAAAATGATGTTTTTATCATAACAGGTTCTCTTTATTTCATTTCTGAAGTACGAAAATATATTCGCGAGAAAAACTAGATAGTCTTTGCTATCTAGTTTTTTTGTTCTACAAATGAAGTCAAATGCATACATATAAGATAAATATATAGGGTTATTTGGCGAATTCCTCTGACAAATATCTCGTTTTTTTATGAAATGAATATGATATGATGCGGACAACGATAAGAGGTGAGGTGTGAGTGTATGGACAAGCAATCACGAACGATCTCAGTGAAAGTGAATGGAACAGAAGCGAAGTATGAGGAAAAAAAGAAAGATGAATTTGAATGGATGGTAGTAGAAAGTGAACGACCGAAAAATGTTGTTCCGTTTCAAAAAGCGAAATCAATGTCTGTGGAAAAATACCGAAAGAAGTGGAGTAATACATTAATTGTAATCGTTGCAACTGCAATCATTATCGGTACGGCGTTTGGAATGGGGATGCTTCATTTACTTACTGGACAAGGAACGACAGGAGGAAGTGAAGTGACAGCTTCAAGGCCGACTGGAAATGGAGAATCAAAGGTGGGTGGAACGGCAGAACAAACACCAGCACCGAAAGAAGAAAAACAAAAAGCACAGGCAGGAACGGCATTGGATCCGATGAAATTATTTTTTGTTCAAGGGGGGCTTTATTCTTCTGAAGAAAAGGGACAGGCAGCTCTTGAAGAATGGAAAGGCAATGGGGGCATTGGTGCTTTGAGACCAAGCGGTGATAAGTATGCAATAGTTGTTGGTATTGCTAGCGATGAACAGTCTATAAATCAATTAATGACTAAGTATAAAAATGATGGTGTCCCCGTTTTAAAAAAGAACTGGGATATAACAGATAAAGCATTGCTGAAAGATGATAAAGAAGTAGGAACATTTTTAACAAAAGTGCAGCCATTATACACTCATTTAGCAAAATATGCTTCTAGCGTACAAGTTGGTGGAAAAAGCAGCGCAAAAGATATAGAAGCAATTGAAAAAGAATGGAAAAAGGTTGAAAAAGAAGGGAAAAGTATGAAACAAGAAGAAGCAAAGAAACTGTATATGTATACGTCGGTAGCTGTACAAACAGTAAAAGATGGGAAGATGGATAAGGAATCTTTGGCGAAATTAAATCAAGTTATTATTGATGGTTTACTCTCGTATGAAAAAATTGTTTCGTAGAAAGTGAAATGATAGGATAATAAAATGAGTAAGAAAGAAGTACATGTACTTCTTTCTTTTCTTTTGAATTTAGAGCAAAGTGCTTTCTCTATGACAGGAATATAATCGTATGCAATAAAGAAGTGTTATTTTAGTTAGAGAAATTAATATTTCTTTCATTTGTGGGCAAACTATTCCTTTGATACGATTAATATAAATTGTTCTGCTTCATGTGAGAAAGGAAGGAGAAAATATGAGAAAAATAATTTTAGCTTCAGGGTCACCTCGGAGGAAGGAATTGCTTGAGTTAGCTAGTGTGCCATTTGAAATCGTTGTAAGTGAAGTAGAGGAAACAATTGGTGCATATTCATCGCCTTCTGATATTGTAATGTCGCTTGCCTTGCAAAAAGCATCAGCGGTGGCAGAAAATAATAGTGATCACATTGTGTTAGGTGCAGATACAATTGTTACATATGAGTCGCGTATTCTTGGTAAGCCTTCTAATGAGGATGAGGCGAAAGAAATGTTACAATTACTATCAGGGAAAACACATGAAGTGTATACAGGTGTTGCGATTATAGCAAAAGAAAAAACGGTTACTTTTTATGAGCGTACAGAAGTTACATTTTGGGAGTTAACAGAAGAGGAAATTGATACATACGTCGCGTCGAAAGAACCTCTTGATAAAGCCGGTAGTTATGGGATTCAAGGTAAAGGATCTATTTTCGTTCAAAATATTCAAGGGGACTACTATAGTGTAGTTGGCTTACCAATTGCACGTCTCGTTCGGGAATTAAAACAATTTGATATTGATGTAACCCATGCGTAAAATTGCATGGGGTTTTCTTTGAGAGAACAAATAAAGGGGTGGAGAGATGAACGGTATTCGTGATGTTGTAAGAGAAGAACAGCCACGGGAGCGTTTATTGTTAGAAGGTGCTGGAAGTTTATCAAATCGAGAGCTTCTCGCAGTGTTACTCAGAACAGGTTCTAAAGAAGAAACAGTTTTAAAGTTGTCAGATAAAATTTTACATCAATTTGATGGCTTACGTATGTTGAAAGATGCAACATTAGAAGAGCTAATTAGTATACATGGTATTGGGATTTCAAAGGCATCGCAACTTATGGCAGCCTTTGAACTAGGCAGAAGAATGGTACGTTTAGAATATCAAAATAGATATAGTATTCGAAGTCCAGAAGATTGTGCGAAATACATGATGGAAGAAATGCGTTTTTTACAACAAGAGCATTTTGTTTGTTTATATTTAAATACAAAAAATCAAGTTATACATAGGCAAACGATCTTTATTGGAAGTTTAAACACGTCAATTGTACACCCGAGGGAAGTTTTTAAAGAAGCCTTCCGTCGTGCAGCAGCCTCTATCATATGTCTTCATAACCATCCCTCAGGAGATCCCACGCCGAGCCGTGAAGATATTGCAGTAACAAAACGCTTAGTAGAATGCGGCCAGATTATCGGAATTGAAGTGCTTGATCATATTATAATAGGTGACCATAAATTCGTGAGTTTAAAGGAAAAAGGTCATATTTAAGACTATGCTTTTTACTTATTTTGTTTTATAATGTGATTTATGAGTTTTTTGTAGAAATTTATCTACAAAAAGGATAAAGATATAAAAAACGTACTGTTTTTATAATATAAAGTAAGAAAAAATGAGTCCGTGAAAACAAGAAAGGAAGATAAATAATATGTTTGGATTTGGTGGATTTACTCGCGATCTTGGAATAGACTTAGGAACTGCGAACACGCTTGTATATGTAAAAGGAAAAGGTGTAGTTTTACGTGAACCTTCAGTAGTTGCGTTACAAACTGATACGAAACAAATCGTTGCTGTAGGTAGCGATGCAAAACAAATGATTGGTCGTACACCAGGGAACGTTGTGGCACTTCGCCCGATGAAAGACGGTGTAATTGCTGATTATGAAACAACTGCAACAATGATGAAATATTACATTCAACAAGCTCAAAAATCAAACGGTTTCTTCTCACGTAAGCCGTATGTAATGGTATGTGTACCATCTGGTATTACAGCTGTAGAAAGACGTGCAGTAATCGATGCGACTCGTCAAGCGGGTGCTCGTGATGCTTATCCTATCGAAGAGCCATTTGCAGCAGCAATTGGTGCAAACTTACCTGTTTGGGAACCAACTGGTAGTATGGTTGTTGATATCGGTGGCGGTACAACAGAAGTTGCAATTATTTCTCTAGGTGGTATTGTAACAAGCCAGTCAGTCCGTGTTGCTGGTGATGATATGGACGATTCAATCATTCAGTACATTAAGAAAAGCTATAACTTAATGATCGGTGAAAGAACAGCTGAAGCATTAAAATTAGAAATTGGTTCTGCAGGCGAGCCAGAAGGTATCGAGCCTATGGAAATTCGCGGTCGTGATTTAGTAAGTGGTTTACCAAAAACAGTACTAATTCAGCCAGAAGAAATTGCAGATGCATTAAAAGATACAGTAGATGCGATTGTAGAATCAGTTAAAAATACGTTAGAAAAAACCCCACCTGAATTAGCGGCTGATATTATGGACCGCGGTATCGTATTAACAGGTGGCGGGGCATTACTACGTAATTTAGATAAAGTAATTAGTGAAGAAACGAAAATGCCAGTTCTTGTTGCAGAAGATCCATTAGATTGCGTAGCAATTGGAACAGGTAAAGCATTAGACAATATCGATCTTTTCAAAACTGCTGCTCGATAATATTGCAAAATAAAAATCAGTGAAATTAAGAGGGTGTGAACGTGCCACAGTTTTTCTTAAACAAAAGATTAATTGTTTTGTTGGTTAGTATTATTCTTCTCGTGGCATTGATTGGAATCTCATTGAAAGAACGGAACAGTTTAACATGGCCAGAGCAGTTTGTTAAAGATACTGTCGGTGTTGTAGAACGTGTATTCCAAAAGCCAGCGAAATACGTAGCTGGATTCTTCGAAAATGTAGAGGATGTAAAGCGCACGTATGAAGAGAATAAAGAATTAAAAGCAAAATTAGATAATTATGCAGGTCTATCAGGGAAAGTAAAACAATTAGAAGATGATAACAAGAAGTTACAAGAACTAACTGGTAAAAAAGAGTTAAATAGCGGGTATACTGAAATTCCAGCTACTGTTGTTTCTCGTAATCCAGATAAATGGTACGATTTAATTGGAATTGATAAAGGGGCACAGCAAGGAATTAAAAAAGATATGGCTGTAGTAACTTCACAAGGGTTAGTTGGAAGAGTGAAAAGTGTATCTCAATTTACATCATCAGTAGAATTACTAAGTTCTATGAGCCGAACAAATCGCGTTTCTGCTATTGTACAAGGGCAAGAGAAAATCTTTGGATTGATTGAAGGTTATGACAAAGAAAAGCAATTACTTCTTTTCACAAAGATTGGCTCTGATGCACCGGTAGAGAAAGATCAACTAGTTGTAACATCTGGACTGGGTGATATTTTCCCGAAAGGTCTTGTAATTGGAAAAATCGTTGAAGTTCAGCCGGATGCATATGGCTTAACAAAAACAGCTTATGTAAAACCTGCCGCTGATTTAAATGACGTAGAGCATATTACGGTTGCTAAACGTGCAACACCTTCAGCGTCATTAGAATAGGAGGAGAAGAAGAGATGATGAAGATATTAAAAAGAGCAGCTCTTCCTCTTTTGCTCCTTTTTGTGTTTCTATTTGAAAATATGTTTGCTACTGTTGTTCCAACGGATGTGTTTTGGAAAGACAGCATAGCAGCACCGCATTTCTTTATAATCGTCTTATGTTTTATTACAGTGTATTATAGTCCGGTCCAAGGGATTTATTACGGACTATTATTTGGCTTCTTATTTGATACCGTATACACAGAACTTGTCGGGATATATATTTTTGCTTATCCGATTTTAGCTTATTTAGTATATAGTGTGATGAAAGTACTACAATTGAATTTATTTATTGTTGTTTCTATCATATTAGCTAGCGTTGTAGCACTAGAGTATTATGTGTATGGATTCTTAACTTTATTAGGACGTACTCATATGCCAGCGTATGTCTTTTTCACAGATCGTCTCCTTTCTACTTTATTGTTAAATGCTATTTTCTTATTGATAGTTTGTTTCCCACTGAGACGATATATAGTGCGTCTTTCAAAAGCGATGGAAGAAAAAGAAAAAAGGATTTTCTAATTTTATGTCGAATTGAATCGGTGGGGTGAACTTTAGTGGAAGAAAAAAAGCAACAAAATGTAACGATAAAAGGGACAAAAGATGGGATAACGCTTCATTTAGATGATTGTTGTTCATTCTCAGAATTATTGATGGAATTAGACGAAAAACTTTCTACACATTACTACGATGGTGATGGGCGCTCTTTAATTGAAGTGCATGTGAAAGTAGGAAATCGTTATTTAACAGAAGTCCAACAAGAAGAGATTCGTACGTTAATTCGTAATAAAAAGAATCTTGTTGTGGATTCAATTGAAAGTGATGTTATCACTAAAGCAGAAGCAATAGCTTGGAAAGAAGAAACAGAAATTGTCCCTATTTCCAAAATTGTTCGCTCTGGACAAGTTTTACATGTAAAAGGAAATTTGTTGTTAATTGGAGATGTTAATCCAGGCGGAACGGTTATCGCTGGGGGGAATATTTTTGTCGTAGGATCATTAAGAGGAATTGCACATGCTGGGTATTATGGGGATTCGGATGCTGTAATCGCTGCATCTGTTATGAACCCGATGCAACTTCGAATTAGTGATGTGGCAATGCGGGCTCCGGAAGAGAAAGAAGACGGAGCGGAGGCGGCAGAATGTGCGTATATTAATGAGAACAATCACATTGTTGTCGATCGCCTGCAACTTCTCACTCATCTTAGACCTAATTTAACAAAGTTAGAAAGGGGAATTGTATAGCTGTGGGAGAGGCAATAGTAATTACATCTGGAAAAGGCGGAGTAGGTAAAACTACTACATCTGCGAACATTGGTACGGCCCTAGCGTTATCTGGAAAGAAAGTGTGCTTAATTGACACAGATATCGGTCTTCGAAATTTAGACGTAGTAATGGGGCTGGAAAATCGTATTGTATTTGATCTTGTTGATGTCGTTGAAGGGCGTTGCCGTTTACCTCAGGCTCTTATTAAAGACAAACGTTTTGATGATCTTTATTTATTACCTGCAGCACAAACGAGTGATAAATCAGCGGTAACACCTGAACAAATGGATGAATTAATACAAGTATTACGTCAAGATTATGATTACATATTAATTGATTGTCCTGCGGGGATTGAGCAGGGATTTAAAAATGCGGTAGCTGGTGCGGATAAAGCAATCGTTGTTACGACTCCAGAAGTATCCTCAATGCGCGATGCGGATCGTATTATTGGGCTTTTAGAAAAAGAGGATATTGAACCACCCAAACTTGTTATTAACCGTGTACGTAGTCATATGCTTCATGAACAGGATATGTTAGATGTTGATGAAATTGTACGTACATTGTCAATCGAGCTTCTTGGTGTTGTCGAAGATGACGATGAAGTTATTCGAGCTACAAATACAGGTGAACCTGTGGCGTTGCAACCAAGCGGAAAAGCAGCGTTGGCTTATCGTAATATTGCAAGACGCTTGTTAGGTGAGAATGTACCATTACAAGCATTTGAACAAGAAAAGGTATCGGTATTTGCAAAGGTGAAAAACTTCTTTGGAATCCGTTAAGAGCACTTCGCACATATGCGAGGTGCTTTCTTTTTTCTTCACACGAATATCTTTCTTTCTTAGCTCATACATATGTACAAACTGTATACAACTGTTTCTAAATGAAATTAGCTTAACGAAAGAAAGGAGACAGTATGAAGAATAGACGCGTAGAAGAAATTAAAAAGCGGATTGCAAAAAGGAAGGCCGAGCAAGAAAGGATGGAGGAAGAGCAGTATTTTAACGGAGGGAATTTTGATAGTGAAGCAGTATTTATTGAAGATGGAGAAAAGGAAATGCATCCCTTATTTCGAAAGGAAGTCTTTTTCTTCAAAGTTTTATTATCAGCAATATTAGTTCTTTCGGTTGCTATTTTATATAAGAATGCTCCTTCTTCATTCAATGGAGCTAAAGCTGTTACAGAAAAAGTGATGAAAGAGGAATTTCAGTTTGCTACTGTAGCGAAATGGTACGAAAAGCAATTTGGAAAACCGCTTGTATTCTATTCGCCGAACGAGAAAAAAGAAGGAAGTATTCAGCAAAAAGATTATGCAATTCCTGCTTCTGGAAAAGTAATGCAAGGGTTTCAAAAAAATGGCCAAGGTGTATTTGTCCAAACAGCTACAAATGCAAAAGTGGAGTCAGTAAATGAAGGGTTAGTTGTTTTTGCAGGCAAGAAAGAGGAACTTGGAAATACAGTTCAAATTCAACATGCAGATGGTACGGAGTCATGGTATGCAAACTTAAACGATATGTCAGTGAAATTATATGATTACGTTTCAAAGAAACAAAAAATTGGAACGGTGAGTAATGATACAAATGATAAAAATGGAAAGTTTTATTTCGCGATAAAAAAGAATGAGAAATTTATTGATCCGATCCAGGTGATATCATTTGATTAAATATAGGGACGTTTTAACGAAAATTTCCGTGCATCCATTATTTTGGGTTATTATTGTCATTGGTATTTTTACTGCGCGTTTTAAAGAGTTACTACTGTTATTTTGTATTGTTCTTATTCATGAACTTGGGCATGCTTTTGCAGCAGCACACTATAATTGGCGTATAAAAAGAATTCAGCTTTTGCCGTTTGGTGGCGTTGCCGAGCTTGAGGAACATGGTAATAAGTCATTGAAAGAGGAACTTGTTGTCGTAATTGCAGGACCGATTCAACATGTTTGGATGATGCTGGTAGGTTATATGTTGTTCAAAGCTGGTTGGCTAAATGCAGATTTATATTATTTCTTCATGTGGAATAATATAATTATTTTAGCATTTAATTTACTTCCTATTTGGCCGTTAGATGGCGGGAAAGTATTGTTTAATATACTATCATATCGTTTCCCTTATTTACAAGCACATGAAAAGATGATGCAATTGTCATGTGTTTTTTTTGGTGTAATATTAGGATGGCAGTTACTCTGGAATAGTAACAATATTATGATGTGGGTACTACTCATATTTTTAGCAGTGTCATTATATCAAGAGTGGAAACAAAGACGGTATGCATTTATGCGTTTTTTATTAGAACGTTATTATGGAAACAAAAGAGGAATCGAAAAGATTGCACCTATTGAAGTGCAAACGGAAGATCGTTTATATACGATCTTCACAAAATTTCGTAGAGGATATAAGCATTCTATTATCGTCCGTGGAAAATATAAAGAGCATTACACATTGGATGAAAATGAATTGCTCTATGCATATTTTACTGAAAAACGAACAACTTCATCAGTTGAAGAATTAATCGGTTAGTGTTGACGATAGCACTAACCTTTTATTATTGTAAAAGCAAAGAAGATTATAAAGTGAGGAAATAATTTTGAAAACGTTATATGTGAATTACGCTGGTTCGGAAAAGCGCGTTGCAATTGAAGAGAAGAAAAAAATTGTTGAGTTTTTATGGAAACGTAATGAAGAGCAAGAGATTGTTGGGCATATTTATGTTGGACGTGTCGTAAGAACAATTGCTGGAATGAATGCAGCTTTTGTAAACATCGGTTTAGAAAAACATGCTTACCTTTCATACGATGATGTACCATCTTCTTATCGTATACATGAAGGGCAAGCGATACTCGTACAAGTTGTGAAAGAGGCAATTGATACGAAAGGGCCTAAATTGACAGCGAATATAGAATTTACCGGGAAATATGTCGTTTATATGCCGTTTGATGAGATGCGCGCTGTTTCTCGAAAAATAAAAAATAATAAAAGAAGACAACAGTTACTCCAAATTGAAATAGAGGGAACGGGGGGATACATTTTCCGTTCTGCTTCTGAAAAAGGAGCAATTGAAGAAATACAAGCTGAAATGCAAGGGTTACAACAGTTGTATGAAGAGTTAAAAAGAAAAGAGGGCCAAGGAAAGGCGCCGTTATTACTTCATCGACCGGCGACCTTTTTAGATCGTGTATTTCAAGAGAACCCAATTGAAACAATTGAAAAAGTAGTTGTAGATACAAGAAGTATAGTAAAGGAATTAGAAGACAAAGTTGGAAAAGAAAAAGTATCTTTTTATAATGAAAAGTCTTCGATGTTTAACCATTTTGGAATAGAGCGTGAGATTGAGAAAGCACTCCAAAAAATTGTGTGGCTTCCAAATGGTGCTTATTTAATTGTAGAACAAATGGAGACGATGACTGTAATTGATGTGAATACGGGCAAGTTTACGGGAAAACAAAATTTACAAGATACAGTACTTCGCACAAATGAGCTAGCCGCTGAAGAAATTGCACGCCAATTAAGACTTCGTGATATTGGTGGTATGATATTAATTGATTTTATTAATATGAAAAAAAGAGAAGATAAAGAAAAGGTAAGAGAATGTCTCATAGCTGCTATGAAAGATGATCGTACTTATACAAGAATACTTGGATTTACTGAGTTAGGAATTTTGGAGATGACACGAAAACGTAAAAAACATTCTTTACGTGACGTATTACTAGAAGAGTGTGTATCTTGCAAAGCGACGGGTTATGTGATGTCGCATGAAACAATTGCGTATGAGTTAGAGAGAGAACTAATCACATATGGCAATATAGAAGATGAAGCGGTATTAATCGCTGCGCCTAAAGAACTGCAAAAACAATTTTTGCAAAAAGAATTACAAAAAAATATTCCATTTGAAATTTATTTCAAAGATGATATTATCGAAAAGTACGCTATTATCCGTTTTGGAAGTAAAAAAGAAATTGTAGAACGGAAAAAATAGTTAGTAGAAGATTCATTGACAATACTCAATGAATTATGGTAACATCTTTATGTTATAGTTTATAGCACCTAAACGGCTATATGCTACAACCGCACAAGACAGGTTCCCTAAAGGCATTTATGTCTACCTCGTTTTTGGCGAGTCTTAGTAATTAAGAGGAGGTGCAAGTATGTACGCAATTATCGAAACAGGTGGAAAACAAATTAAAGTTGAAGCTGGTCAAGCAATCTACATTGAAAAATTAGATGTTGAAGCTGGTGAAACTGTTACTTTTGACAAAGTTCTTTTCGTTGGTGGCGAAAACGTTAAAGTTGGTAGCCCAGTTGTAGAAGGTGCAACAGTTACTGCGAAAGTTGAAAAACAAGGTCGCGCTAAGAAAATTATCGTTTTCAAATACAAAGCGAAAAAGAACAATCGTAAGAAACAAGGTCATCGTCAACCTTACACTAAGCTAGTTGTTGAAGCTATCAACGCTTAATTCTGGTTAACATGATTAAAATTACGATAAGTCGCACGAAATTAGGAAGTATCCAATCATTTAAAATGACTGGACATGCCGATTATGCGCCACATGGACAAGACCTTGTCTGTGCTGGAACTACAGCGGTTGTGTTTGGTTCTATAAATGCAGTGGAAGAACTTTGTAATGTGCAAGCAACTATTGAACTCGGAAGTGATGGCGGATTCTTAACGTATGAATTGCCTAATGATTTAGACGTTCATGCAGCAGAAAAAGCACAAACCCTTTTAGAAGGATTAGTTGTTTCGCTTAAGACGATCGAACTTGATTACGGAAAGTATATCCGTTTAATAGAAAAAGTGCAGGAGGTGTAACGTATGTTAAGATTAGATCTTCAGTTTTTCGCATCTAAGAAAGGTGTAGGTAGTACAAAGAACGGTCGTGACTCTCAGTCAAAACGTCTTGGTGCTAAACGCGCAGATGGTCAAACGGTTTCAGGTGGTTCAATTCTTTACCGTCAACGCGGTACAAAAATTTATCCAGGTGTTAACGTTGGTCGTGGTGGCGATGACACTTTATACGCGAAAGTTGACGGCGTAGTACGCTTTGAGCGTCTTGGCCGTGACCGCAAACAAGTGAGCGTATATCCTGTTGCTCAAGAAGCATAAGAACTCACGGAAAACTCTAACCTGAGTGCAGGTTAGAGTTTTTCTATATTAAGGGGTATCTAAATGAATGAAAAATGGACAATTATAGATGCATTGCGCCATTCAAGACATGATTGGCTCAATCGTATGCAGATGGTGAAAGGAAACCTTTCACTTGGAAAAGTGGAAGAAATTCATAGTCTCATCGATCGTTTTGTCCAAGAAGCGAGACAAGAATCCAATCTGATGGGGCTATCAATGCCTTTATTTTCAGAGTGGATTTTAACATATAATTGGAAACAGCAGCCGTGCTTATTGGAGTACGAAGTATTAGGGAAATTACATAACTTATCTCACTTGGATGAGACTGTATGTACATGGACGAATCAATTTTTCTCAATGCTTCAGCATAGTTTAGACGTATATGTTGAAAATTATGTTTGTATCACAATTGAATGTGACGCGGAGAATGCTCGTTTCTTTTTTGATTTTCGTGGTAAGCTAACGAGTGTAGAAGAACTACAGAATTGGCTTGCGACCCAAAACAATAAATGGTATTCCATTTCTTATACAGTGCGAGACGAAGAAGTCTCAGTTATATTACAACCAATTGAAAAAAGTGTGGTGAAATAATGTTTGTAGATCAGGTCAAGATATATGTAAAAGGCGGCGACGGTGGTAACGGTATGGTTGCGTATCGTCGTGAGAAGTATGTTCCTAAAGGTGGCCCAGCAGGTGGCGACGGCGGTAAAGGTGCAGATGTTGTTTTCGTAGTTGAGGAAGGCTTACGTACATTAATGGACTTCCGCTACCAACGTCATTTCAAAGCTGATCGCGGTCAGCACGGAATGAGTAAAGGTCAGCACGGACGTAAATCTGAAGATTTACTTGTAAAGGTTCCGCCAGGAACAGTAGTAAAAGATGAAAAAACTGGTCAAATTCTTGCCGATTTAGTAACGCATGGACAAACTGCTGTAATTGCAAAAGGTGGCCGTGGTGGCCGTGGTAACTCACGTTTCGCAACAGCTACGAACCCAGCGCCAGAAATCGCTGAGAACGGGGAACCAGGTCAAGAGCGTGATGTCATTCTAGAACTTAAAGTACTAGCAGACGTTGGACTTGTTGGATTCCCAAGTGTAGGTAAATCTACATTATTATCTGTTGTATCATCAGCGCGTCCGAAAATTGCAGAGTATCACTTCACAACAATCGTTCCGAATCTTGGTGTTGTTGAAACTGGTGATAACCGCAGCTTCGTTATGGCTGACCTTCCAGGACTAATTGAAGGCGCACATGCTGGCGTTGGACTTGGACACCAATTCTTACGTCATATTGAGCGTACACGTGTAATCGTGCATGTTATTGATATGTCTGGTTTAGAAGGCCGTGATCCATATGAAGATTACGTAACGATTAATAATGAATTGAAAGAATACAATCTTCGCTTAACTGAGCGTCCACAAGTTGTTGTTGCAAACAAAATGGATATGCCAGATGCAGAAGAAAACTTACAAGCATTTAAAGAGAAAGTGGGAGACGAAGTAAAAATCTTCCCAATCTCAGCTGTAACAAGACAAGGTGTTCGTGACTTACTGTTTGAAGTAGCAAACTTAATAGAAACAACACCAGAATTCCCAATACATGAAGTTGCGGATGAGTCTGATACAAGTGTAATGTACAAATTTGATACTGAAGGTGTTAAATTTGAAATTACACGTGAAAGTGATGGCACGTTTGTTATCTCTGGTTACGATATCGAGAAAACATTCAAGATGACAGACTTCTCACGTGATGAATCTATACGTCGTTTCGCTCGTCAAATGCGCGGAATGGGTATTGATGAAGCGCTTCGTGCACGTGGTGCAAAAGACGGAGATATTGTAAAAATTCTTGAATATGAATTTGAATTTATCGATTAAGACTGCCGAAATACGGCAGTCTTTTTTTATATCGTAAAAATCGGATTTATATAGGAAAAAATCCCCACTAATTAAATTTTCAATTTATAATGGAAAAAGGAGTAAATGTAGAAGAATTCTTTTATGGGGAGAAAAAGAACATGTATAAAATATTAATTGTAGAAGACGATGAGAAAATTGCGGGAATATTAGAGGAGCATTTAGAAAGGTATGGCTATCAATCATTTAGAGCAAGTGATTTACGTCATATAAAAGATGAGTTTGTAAAAATAAATCCTCATCTTGTGTTACTTGATATTAATTTACCGTACTTTGACGGTTTTTATTGGTGTCGTCAAATTCGTACTGTATCTAATGCGCCGATTATTTTTGTTTCTGCAAGAACAGGGGAAATGGATCAAGTAATGGCGATTGAAAATGGCGGCGATGATTATATTACGAAGCCATTCCATTTAGATATCGTAATGGCAAAGGTGAAGAGTGCGCTTCGCCGTGGCTACGGAGAGTATGCCTCTGCTGCTGAGAGTGATTGTTTAGGTGTAAATGGACTGTTGTTATTCCCGTCTCAGCATATTGTTGAGTGGCAAGGACAACAAACTGAACTGACAAAAAATGAGTTTTACTTATTGGAGTGTTTAATGAAACAGGTGAATCAATATGTAACGCGCGAAGAACTGTTAGAAGCTCTATGGGATGAAGTAGCATTTGTGGATGATAATACATTAACCGTAAATGTAAAACGTGTAAGGAAGAAACTAGAGGAGTTAGGCATTAAAAATGCAATTGTAACGAAACGTGGATATGGTTATGCGCTTCTTACGGAGTGGGGCGAAGGGCATGAAGGTTAAAAATTACCTCATGGACCGCTTTTCTTTAATTCTTTCTTACATTGTTAGCCTTTGTTTATTTGGGCTCGTTTTACAGTTGCAAAGTCTTTTAGAAAAGAAATCCATTGATTGGAGTACGTGGTTATATGGACTTTTATTAGGAACAGTTGTGTTTACTGTATACCTCATTTACGATTACCGAAAACGGAGTGTGTTTTTAAAGAGGATCGAAAAGTATGTTACTGGTGGAAATACATTACATGACTCTTTACTTATTGATGAATCTTATACATCAGATCAAGAAATGGTCGTTGAATCTTTTACGTTATTAAGACAGCAATATATGAATGAAGTTCATAAACAGCATGCGAAAGAGCAACAGCAAATGATATTTATGAACCAATGGATTCACCAAATGAAAACACCAGTATCTGTTATTGAATTATTGCTGCAAAAGTTTGGCAAAGAGCATCGTGAGGCAAGAGCAACAGTTGAAAGTATTCGTGAAGAAAATAACCGTATACTAAATGGTTTAGATTTAGCGTTACATATGGCAAGACTAGAGCAGTTTGCGAAAGATTATAAGGTAGAAGTAGTAAATGTTATAGATGTCGTGCGAGGTATTATTAATGAAAATCGGAAATCCTTCATTCAATCGTC
This sequence comes from Bacillus cereus group sp. MYBK220-1, assembly GCF_051916445.1. Taxonomy (NCBI): domain Bacteria; kingdom Bacillati; phylum Bacillota; class Bacilli; order Caryophanales; family Bacillaceae; genus Bacillus; species Bacillus cereus group sp. MYBK220-1. The sequence goes on from NZ_JBQAGQ010000003.1 coordinate 74,305, forward strand.
TGTATTTCCGAAAGTGATGTTTGAAGAAGATACTTGTATGGTTGCCTCTGATAGAAAATGGCTAAGTATTGCTATAGGTCAAATTGTTGTAAACGCAATTAAGTATACAAAAATTTCAGCGGCAGAGAAAAAAGAAATTCAATTTCAAATTGAAGAGAAAGACCAAAAGGTGTTATTACATATTAAGGACAATGGAATCGGTATTCCAGAGCAAGATGTAAAGCGCATATTTGATCCATTCTTTACGGGGGTAAATGGCCGTAAAACGAGAGAAGCGACTGGAATGGGTTTATATATTACGAAGGAAATTTGCGATAATTTACATCATGGAATGTATGTCCAATCGGCTGAAGGAGAAGGGACAACATTCACGTTCCAATTTGCAAAAGATGAAGAATATCATACACTGATGAGAAAAATGACAAAACTGTAAGATAACAAAACGTTTTGTAAGGGAAATCACTCGTTTCTTTTTCTTATTTTTCTTATAGTAAATGTAAGAAGAAAACACGTAGGGGGATTAGAAATGAGTGTTCTTGAAGTAAAAGGATTAACGAAGGTGTACCAATCAAAAGGTTCAGTAGCGACGACTGCTTTAAACGATATAAATTTTAAAATAGAAGAAGGCGAATTTGTAGGGATTATGGGTCCTTCAGGAAGCGGGAAAACGACGCTTTTAAATTTATTAGCAACAATTGATAAGCAAACTTCAGGTCATGTGCTTGTAAATGGTGAAGAAATTAATCAAATGCGTGCTGCAAAATTAGCGGAGTTTCGCCGTACACATTTAGGGTTCATCTTTCAAGATTTTAATTTACTTGATACGTTATCCATTAAAGAAAATATTATTTTACCACTTGTAATGGCGAAGAAATCTGTAAATGAAATCGATGCGAAAGTACTGGAAATTGCGAAGTTTTTAAATATCGAAGAAATTTTAAATAAAAAAGTATACGAAGTATCTGGGGGACAACAACAACGTGCAGCAGCAGCGAGAGCAATCATTCATGAACCGACGTTAATTTTAGCAGATGAGCCAACTGGAAACTTAGACTCGAAGTCAGCGAAATCGCTAATGGGCGCTCTGCAAGATTTACACGAGCAAAAGAAAGTAACGATTGCAATGGTTACGCACGATCCAGTAGCGGCTAGTTATTGTGAACGTATCCTTTTCATACGCGATGGGGAAATTTTCTCGGAAATACATAAAGGAAGAACGAAACAAGCCTTTTTCCAAGAAATTCTGGACGTACTTGCGATGCTAGGAGGAGAATATCATGAACTTTCGCCAGCTCGCGCTTAATAACGTAAAAGGAAATTGGCGTAACTATAAAGCGTTTCTTATAAGTAGTTGTTTATCGATTGTCGTATTTTTCATGTATGCTTCTTTTATTTATCATCCAGATGTCGTAAGCGGTAATATTAGTATGAGAAAGATGATCACAAAAGGATTAGAATCGATGAATTATATTGTGGTCATCTTCTCGGCACTCTTTATTTTATATGCAAATTCAACGTTTTTACGAGCAAGAAAAAAAGAGTTTGGTCTACTAACATTAATAGGCGGAACGAAATCGCAGCTCGGCCGAATGATTATATTAGAGCAACTGATGTTAGGTAGTATTGCAATTGTAATTGGTATTGGGGTTGGAATGCTTTGTTCAAAATTATTTTTCCAAGCGTTAAGCGTATTATTGAAAATAGATAAGACACTTCCACTTGTTTGGAATAGTAAAGCAGTTCTTATTACAGCTGCCGTATACTTTATCCTATTTTTAATCCTATCATTGTTTAGCGTTTGGACAGTAGGACGCTTGCAAATTATTGATTTATTAAGAGAAGCTAGAAAGCAAAAAGTAGAGCCGTTTGCATTTACATGGTTATGTGTAGTTGGTATAGGATGTATTATTGTTGCATATGTACTTAGCTTCCAAGTAACGTTTCTGAATTTTATTATTCTCTTTTTACCGGTGGTAGGACTGACAATTGGCGGAACGTATTTACTATTTACACAAGGAAGTACAGTCGTATTAAAAGCATTACAAAAACGAAAACAATCTTTTTATACGTACCCAAATATGTTCGTCCTTAGCAATCTTATTTATAAAATGAAAGATAATGCTCGTTTTCTATTTGTAATTTCTATTATTACGGCGGTAGTATCTTCAGCAGTAGGTACACTGTACGTATATTTTGAAAATATGAGTGCGAAAACGGTAGAACTTACACCACATGCTATTTCATATGAGGAAAAGGGGTTAAATACGCATAATCTTATTAATGAAGAAAAGGTACAGGAGCTTGTGAAGAGACACGGGTTTGAAGATGCGCGAAAAGTAACCTACGTTAAACTACAGGCAACACAGAAAATAACGTTGTTTAATAGTGAACATGAAGTACCGATGACGATTATTTCAGAAAAAGAATATAATGCAGAAGTGCGCAAACAAAAGAGAGAGCAACCTACAGAAGTTCATAATGCACCAGGTAGTGCAACGATGGTTATGGTTGATATGTCAAATGAACTGATGAAGATAGATCGTACGAAACCGTATGAATTTACAATTAACGGGCAAAAGCAGTCTGTTCAATTAAATAGTCCAACGCAGTATTCTGTTTTTAATGATAGTGAATATCTTATTGTAAATGATCAAGATTTTGAGAAATATGCAAAACTCGTACCAGATGAAGAAAAGACGAAATATTACGGTTATTATATCGAGGATTGGAAAAGTACAGAAGATCTTGTATTAGATTTGAAAAATGAAATTGCACCAGAAAAGCAAGGGGAATTGAGAAATTCAGTGTTTGCGTATAAGGATATAAGAGAAGGTGGAGCAATTACAATGTTCATCGGTTTCTTCGTAGCGGTACTGTTCTTCTTCTTCGCTTGTAGTATGACATACTTTAAATGGTTTAACGATAAAGAACAAGATCGTATTCAATTTAAATCGTTAAAGAGAATCGGTATGACAGATAAAGAAATTCGCAAAATTGCGATTCGACAAATGGGAGTTATCTTCTTTATCCCAATTTTAATCGGTTCCATTCATAGTGGAGTTGCTCTTCATACGTTAGGGAAAATGCTTTATATTGATTTATGGAAATCAGGTGGGCTTGTAATTGGAGCATACATTTTAGCTTCTGCCATTTACTTTATGATCGCGCAAAGAGGATATTTAAAACACGTAAAAAGCTAGGGGAACCTCTAGCTTTTTGCCTATGTAGTAAGTTACAGGAGGACGATAGATGAACATTTGGCAACTAGCGCTGCAAAATATAAAAGGGAATTGGCGTAATTATAAAGTGTTTTTCTTAAGTAGTTGTTTTGCGATATTTGCTTCTTACGCATATATGTCTGTCATTGTGCATCCGTATATGCAAGAGACGATGTGGTATCAAAACGTACGTTGGGGACTTATCATATGTAATGTTATAATCATTTCTTTTTTCGTCATATTTATTTTGTACTCTACTTCTATTTTCATAGAAGCACGTAAGAAAGAATTAGGGTTATATATGTTAATGGGAGCAACGAAATCTAACGTAATAGGAATGATTATGACCGAACAAATTTTAATCGGGGTCTTCGCGAATATTTTCGGTATTGTGCTCGGTATGATATTTTTAAAACTCTTTTTTATGGTATTTAGTATGTTACTGGGGCTTCCGAAAGAACTCCCTGTCATATTTGACGTAAGGGCGATTGGTGTAACATTTATTACATATATGGTCGTTTTTATTTTGTTATCTTTTATAAGTGCTTTACGTATATGGAATATAAAAATCATTCGGTTATTGAAAGAATTTCGAACAGATAAAAAAGAGAAGAAAACATCAAAGTGGCTTTGTTTATTCGGTTTTGCTTGTTTAGTGGGCGGGTATGCGTTGGCGCTACAAGTGACGATGACTACGATAGCAATATACTTTTTCCCTGTGTCTATACTTGTCTTTTTTGGAACGTACTTTTCTTTTACACATGGAGCTACCCAAGTGTTAGAAATGATAAAGCGAAATAAAAAGATTATGTATACATATCCGTATTTATTTATTGTGAATCAATTGTCACATCGAATGAAGGAAAATGGTCGCTTTTTCTTTCTGATGTCTATGGCAACGACGTTTGTAGTTACAGCAACAGGTACGGTGTTCTTATATTTTTCTAGCATGCAAGATATGTGGCGAACTGGAGGGGTACACTCGTTTTCGTACATAGAAAAAGGTATTTCTACTCATGAAGTCTTTGAGGAAGGTGCGGTTGAAAAATTACTGCATCAATATGAGTATGATGATTTTCAATATATGAGTTTTGTTGGAGTTTATGCATCCTTTCAGTCTAATAAGGGAGAAACAACAATAGTACCGCTTATAAAAGAAAGTGAATATAACCAAGAAGCAAGGAAACAAAAACAGAAAACGTATCGTCCTAAAAAAGGTACAGTGACACTCGTTTATTATAATAAATACAATAATTCGAATGTGTATAATCAAAAAGAGATTCAATTGCAAGTAATGAATCAACCATATCAATTCGTATTTAACGGTCAGAAAGAAGGGGTTCAATTTAACCATCACCCTTCGTACATTAATGGTCTGTTCTTCGTTATGAATGATGAAGATTTTGACAGTATAGCAAATCAGGTTCCTGATTCTGAAAAAATGATATATAGAGGCTACACATTATCAAATATCGAAAAGACGAAGAAATTAAATGAAGATTTACGAAGACATATAAAACAAGATAATAATAATGCATTTCGAAGCAATATGGAGTTGTATGTAAATATGAAAGAAGGCGGCGATATTACTCTATTTGTAGGCTCATTTATTAGTATATTATTCTTTCTCACTTCATGTAGTATCGTGTATTTTAAATGGTTCCATAATATTGCATCGGACCGAAAGCAGTATGGTGCACTCTCTAAACTTGGAATGACGAAGGAAGAAGTATGGAAAATTTCTCGTTGGCAATTATGTATGCTATTTTTTGCGCCAATTATAGTAGGGAGTATGCATAGTGCAGTTGCATTATATACGTTTCATAATACGCTTTTTATGGATGGATCATTAAGAAAAGTAGGTTTGTTCATTCTGTTTTATATCGCAGCATGTATCATTTATTTCTTCTTCGCTCAAAGAGAGTATAAGAAACATTTAGACTAGCGAATGCTAGTCTTTTTTAAAAATTCGAAATTTACATAGAAGAATATAAAAAAGTATGGTATAACAGTAAGAAAACGAAAAAGAGGGGAAAAGACGATGATTCGAGTAGGATATTTAGGACCAGAAGCAACATTTACAAATATGGCGGTGAGTCGTTTTTTTCCGGAAGCAGAGCATGTACCGTATCGAACGATTCCAGATTGTATAGATGCAGCTGCAAATGAAAATGTAGACTTCGCAGTTGTACCGTTAGAAAATGCAATAGAAGGTTCAGTGAATATAACGGTTGATTACCTTGTACATGAGCAGCCACTTTCCATTGTAGGAGAAATTACAGTACCAATTCAGCAGCATTTACTTGTACATCCGCAGTATGCAGAAGTGTGGGATGAAGTATATGCAGTGCATTCTCATCCGCATGCCATTGCACAGTGCCATAAATTTTTAAATGAAGAATTAAAAGGAGTAACTGTTCGAGATATGACATCTACAAGTGCTGCTGCACAATATGTGAAAGAACATCCTGAAGAGAAAATTGCCGCTATTGCAAATGAAGCGGCTGCAGAAAAATACGGATTAACAATTGTGAGACGTAGTATTCATACGCATAAAAATAATCACACACGTTTCTTAGTACTCCATAAGAAAAAGAAAGCAGTACTCCCGAATAACGGAGAGAACCGCGGAGAGAAAACGACGCTTATGATAACGTTACCTGCAGATTATGCAGGTGCCCTATATCAAGTGTTATCAGCTTTCGCATGGAGAAAATTAAACTTATCAAAAATCGAATCGCGTCCGATGAAAACAGGTCTTGGAAATTACTTTTTCTTAATCGATGTCGATAAAGCATACGATGACGTATTATTGCCAGGCGTAACGATGGAACTTGAAGCACTCGGTTTTTCTGTTACTGTGCTGGGGAGTTATTCTTCTTATTGGTTGTAAGATGTAGATGGAATGTTGGTATTTGTCTAATCGTCAATATCATTTCATTGCCTAATATATTTTTTAATAGATTAATAAAATCCCACCTGCAGAAGGTGGGATTCTTTATTTTAACTTCGCAAGACGATCTTCTAATTGACCACGCCAAATATCAGCTAGTTCTGGAACAGCAAGAATCTTCTCGATGCCATCTTTATCTTTTCTATTATGAAAATAAATTTCGTTAGAGAATAAAACAGAAACATTGCTTGATGGACGTTCTAGTAATGTAATTTTTGAATCTTTACGTACAGTACCTTCTTGAAGAACGCGGCATAGGTAGCCAGTAAATCCAGTTGCTACAATACGCGGCAGTATGCCAGGGATGCCAAGGCGTTTTGAAATTGTGCTACAAGGTACGCGCGCTTGTGTCACTTGAATAATCGCTTCACCTAATTTGTATGTATCTCCGATGCAAACATCATGCTCTAACATATTTGTTACGGTAATGTTTTCGCCAAATGCGGAAGCTGGAAGTGTTGTTTGAAATTCTTTTTCCCATAGTGCGTAATGCTCGTGTGAGTACACACAAACTGCGCGATCAGGTCCACCGTGGTGTTTTAAATCTGCTACATCATCACCAAGGAAGCCATCTTTTGATAGGAAAGCTTCTTCGGTAAGTTCTTTACATATACCGGTAATCATTTCTTTATCTTCGCTATATTTCATTTGTTTCGGTTTGCCAATGCTAAAGTGAACGAGTTCAATTCCCATATTTGATCTCCTTTACGATTGATTACAATATTATAGCATTAAAAAAGCACAGAGAATGATAAAAACTCTGTGCTTTACATTAATAAACGAGAAATCCTGCTTTATCCAGTGCCTCACAAGCAGCATCTAATTTTTCTTTAGAATCTGCCTCGATTGTATGTAAGTGAATACCATCTGTTAGTTGTGAAAGATAGGAAGCATTTGTGTTTTCGATTTTTTGTAAATATTGCTCTACATCAAAGCGATTGCTTACCATAATGGAGGCTGTTAAGTCACCGTATACAGGATGCTCAACTTTTACGTCTTTAATCGTAACGCCATGGTCAACAAGCATTGTAAGTTCCTGACGTACTTCTGCTGGTTTATGTTGGCATACAATTACGCGTTCGAAAGTTTGTTGCTTCTCTTGTGGCTTTAAATATAAATAACCTTGAGCAGTCGCAATAATTGGTTCGTTTCGTGCTTTAAGCAAGGAAATATCTTGCACGATAACTTGTCTACTTACGTTCGTCTTTTTCGATAGTTCATTCCCCGATAACGGTTCATTTGCAGCAAGAAGCCACTGGAGGATAAGCTGTCGTCTTTCTTCACCTAAAATCTTTTTTTGTTCATTTTGTTTCATTATGATTTAACACCTCTATAAAATTGATTTCCAATTGTGTGTAGTGCATGAATAGTAGTATCAATTTGATCTTTCGTTGTTTGTTGTCCGAAAGAGAAGCGGACATATTGTTTTGCCTCTTCATACGTTTTTCCAATTGCAAGCATAGTTTTCGAAGGTTCTTGTTTACCGACTTGGCAAGCACTTCCGGTGGAAATGGCGATACCATGGCGATTACATTCTAGCATAGTATATTGACCTTCTATTCCTTTTATTGTAACCCCAACAATATGTGGTAAACAAGAAGTAGAATGACCTTCTACTTCAATTTCTAGCGGAAGTGTTTGTATTTGCTCTAAAAAGTAGGATCGTAACTCTTTAAAACGTAAACTTTCTTCCCATTGAGTTTTTAATATATTTTCAGCAGCTGTTAAAAAAGATGAGATGCCGGGAACGTTCACTGTACCTGGGCGAAATCCTTTTTCGTGAGAAGTTCCTGGAAATACTTGTTCCCAGCGAGTTTGCGGATTTATGTAGCAAGCGCCGACACCTTTTGGTCCGTATATTTTATGTGCTGAAACAGAAAGACTATCAATCCCCATCTCAAAAACATGGATAGGCAGTTTACCAAACGTTTGCACACAATCCGTATGAAATAAAACATTATATTTTTTTAAAAGTGCCCCGATTTCTGTAATGTTTTGAACGGTTCCGATTTCAGAGTTTCCATGCTGTATACTTGCTAGCACAGTATCTTCCGTAATAGCTGCCTCTAAATCTACTAAACAAATGAGTCCATTTTTATCAACAGGAATTTCAGTGATCGTATAGCCTTTTGATTTTAGGGATTGAAAATAACTTCGAATGGATGCATGTTCCATAGGTGTCGTAATAATATGCTTCTTATTTCGGGCATTTAGAAGTGATTGGATTGCAAGATAGTTCGATTCCGATCCACCACTTGTGAAAAATATTCCTTGTTCTTTTCCTCCAATCATTTCCGCAAATGTTTTTCGGCAAACTTGTAATAAAGAAGAAGCCGTTCCTCCAATATCATGTAAACTTTGTTCATTTCCGAAGTATTGCGATGCTGCTTTCATATATGTTTGTAACGCTTCCTCGCTCATAGGTGTAGTAGCTGCATAGTCAAGATATATCATCATGTAAGTTCCTCTCTCTAGTAAGAGTTACATTTCTTTTACTTTTTAAATGGTAGTGAAAATAAGAATTATAAAAAAACTCTTGTCATTATTTTAAAACTATGTAAATATAGGTGTCAAGACAGTTGAAAAAGTGTAAAGTAGGAGGCAACAATTATGCCAAGCGCAGATGTCTTAATTATTGGAAGTGGCGTTGCGGCACTTCGTGTTGCAAAAGAGATTTGTCACGAAAAGAATGTGATTATTATCACAAAGGAGACGAAACGTAATAATAATACACATTTAGCTCAAGGTGGAATTGCCGCAGCGGTAGCTACATACGACAATCCTAATGATCATTTTGAAGATACGCTAGTAGCAGGGTGTCATTATAACAATGAAGAAGTGGTCCGTTATTTAGTCGAGGAAGGACCGAAAGAAATTAATAACCTTATTGAAAATGGAATGAAATTTGATGGAGATGAAACAGGTCCTCATCTTGGAAAAGAAGGAGCGCATCGAAAACGTCGTATTTTACATGCAGGTGGCGATGCAACAGGAAAGAATTTATTAGAGCATCTTATTCAAGAAGTAGCTCCATACGTTACGGTAGTGGAACAGGAAATGGTGCTCGATTTTATTATAGAAAAAGATAAATGTGTTGGGGCTTTAACTCGCAACAATAAAGGAGAATTGAAACGTTACAATGCAGATTATACGGTGTTAGCTTCAGGCGGTATTGGCGGTTTATACGCCTTTACTTCTAATGATGAGACGATTACAGGCGATGGACTTGCAATGGTGTACCGTGCAGGCGGAGAGCTTGTAGATTTAGAGTTTATACAATTTCATCCGACGATGTTATACGCGGGTGGGCGTTGTTCTGGTCTTGTGTCCGAAGCTGTTCGCGGAGAAGGAGCTGTCCTTATAAATGGAAAAGGGCAGCGTTTTATGATGGATATACATTCCGAACAGGATTTAGCGCCTCGTGATGTAGTCGCAAGGGCTATTCATGAACAGCTACTTGCGGGTGAAAAAGTGTACTTAAACATCGAAATGATTCAAAACTTTGAACAACGCTTTCCGACCGTGTCATCGATATGTAAAACAAATGGAGTCGATATAAATAAAAAACTTATTCCAGTCGTGCCTGGTACTCATTTTCACATGGGCGGCGTGAAAACGAACTGTGATGGAGAGACGTCTATTCCGAACTTATACGCAGTCGGTGAAGTAGCTTGTAACGGGGTTCATGGTGCAAATAGATTAGCGAGTAATTCATTATTAGAAGGTCTTGTGTTTGGAAAAAGAATCGGACGACACATTTTATCTAGAGAGACAAAAGAAAAGGTGAACATGCTAGCCGAAAAGGAAGCAAAGTTTATCGTTCTGAATCATTTACCGACGAAAGAAGAAATACAAAAATGCATGATGAAATATGTTGGGATTGTGCGAACAGAGCAAAGTTTATCTTATGCGAAGAGATGGCTTAGTAAGTATGGTGTTCGAAATATGATATTACAACATGATGTTCTTACGAATGAAGAGATAACGCTTATTAATATGTTAACGGTTTGTGAGCTTATAGTTGTGTCAGCCTTGCAAAGAGAAGAAAGTATTGGCGGGCATTACCGGAGTGATTATCCAGATAGAAATATAGGAAAGAAAGAGATTGTTCGAGTAAAGAGAAAACGACAACTTGTGTGATGAGGGGAAGAGAGGCTTTATGAACACGATAAAAGTTAAAGAAGCATTAAACCGATTTTTTTTAGAAGATATAGGAGAAAGAGATGTAACATCTCAGCTTATTTTTCCAGATAACTTGCTTTCGAAAGGAACGTTTCTTGCGAAGGATACAGGGGTCTTTGCAGGATGTTTAGTAATTGAATCAGGATTTAAATTAATTGATGAGAGAATTGAAATAGAGCTTCATAAAAAAGATGGGGATCTTGTAGAAAAAGGAGAAATTATTGCAACAGTGCAAGGTCCAATCGCATCGTTATTAACAGCAGAGCGCGTTATATTAAACGTTATTCAGCGTATGAGTGGAATAGCGACGATGACGCGTAAAGCGGTTCTTGCTTTAGATAGTAGCTATACTCGTATTTGTGATACGCGAAAAACGATGCCAGGACTGCGTATGTTTGATAAGTATGCAGTCGTGTGCGGCGGTGGATTTAATCATCGCTTCGGTTTATATGATGGTGTCATGATTAAAGACAATCATATTGCTTTTGCTGGTTCTATTACAAAAGCTGTTACATCAGTGAAAGAAAAGTTAGGACATATGGTGAAAGTAGAAGTGGAAACAGAAACTGAGGAACAGGTGAGAGAGGCTGTCGCTGCTGGTGCGGATATTATTATGTTCGATAATCGTACGCCAGATGAAATCCGGGAGTTTTCAAAGATTGTACCAAGTGCCATCGTTACGGAAGCTTCAGGAGGCATCACAATTGAAGATTTATCGAAATACGGAAAAACAGGGGTAGATTATATTTCACTTGGAGCGTTAACACATTCAGTGAAAGCACTTGATATTAGTTTCAATATTGAAGAGTAAGGAAAGTGGCTTAGAGGGGGAGAAACGTATATGAGTATTTTAGAACAAGTACAGCCAATTGAAACGATGTTACCAGAGCGTTATTACACAATGTCAACGGAAGATATGGAAAAGCGTGTTCGTGAAATTAAAGAGAAAATGGGGAAAATGTTATTCATTCCAGGGCATCATTATCAAAAAGATGAAGTGGTACAATTTTCAGATGCAGCAGGGGATTCACTTCAGCTTGCGCAAGTTGCAGCGAGCAATAAAGATGCAAAATATATTGTGTTTTGCGGGGTGCACTTTATGGCGGAAACAGCAGATATGTTAACTACAGATGATCAAGTTGTCATCTTACCAGATATGCGTGCAGGTTGTTCGATGGCGGATATGGCAGATATTGAACAAACAGAAAGAGCATGGAAAGAGCTCACGAAATTATTTGGAGATACGATGATTCCGTTAACATATGTGAACTCTACAGCTGCAATTAAAGCGTTTTGTGGTCGTAACGGAGGAGCAACAGTAACTTCTTCTAATGCAAAGCAAATGGTATCTTGGGCGTTTACTCAAAAAGAACGTCTCGTCTTTTTACCAGACCAACATTTAGGGAGAAATACAGCGCACGATTTAGGTATCCCGTTAGATAAAATGGCAGTATGGGACCCACACACAGATTCATTAGAGTACGATGGGGATATAGAAGAAATTCAAGTGATTTTATGGAAAGGACATTGTTCTGTTCATCAAAATTTTACAATGAAGAATATTGAGAGTGTACGAAAAAATCATCCGGATATGAATATTATTGTACATCCAGAATGTTGCTATGAAGTTGTAGCTGCTTCAGATTATGCAGGCTCAACGAAATATATTATTGATATGATTGAATCAGCGCCATCTGGTAGCAAATGGGCGATTGGTACAGAAATGAATTTAGTGAACCGAATTATTCAGCAACATCCAGATAAAGAAATTGTTTCACTTAATCCATTTATGTGTCCGTGCTTAACGATGAACCGAATTGATCTGCCTCACTTATTATGGGCACTTGAAACGATAGAAAGAGGAGAAGAAATTAACGTTATTAGCGTAGATAAACAAGTAACGACAGAAGCGGTTTTTGCATTAAATCGTATGTTAGAGCGTGTGTAAAGCAACGGTATTCCCGTTGCTTTTTTTCATACATATAATCATAACGGGAACGAAATGGGCATACATTGTTTTGAAGAAATCATTGTGGTTCTTTATGCTTATTCCGCTTCGAATGATATTGAAAATCGAAGAAGTGATAAAAGTGAAAAGAAGTTAATGTTATTTAGAAAGAGTTACTTCATGAGATTTGTTACTTATAGATAAGTTATACAGGAGGGGGAAAATTTGAAAATTCATATCGTGCAAAAAGGGGATACCCTTTGGAAAATTGCGAAAAAGTACGGAGTGGATTTTGACACGTTGAAAAAAACAAATACACAACTTAGTAATCCAGATTTAATTATGCCAGGTATGAAAATTAAAGTGCCATCCAAGAGTGTTCACATGAAACAACAGGCTGGAGCAGGTTCAGCGCCTCCAAAGCAATACGTAAAAGAAGTGCAGCAAAAAGAATTTGCAGCAACACCAACTCCGCTTGGAATAGAAGATGAAGAAGAAGTTACGTATCAATCAGCACCAATTACACAGCAGCCAGCTATGCAACAAACACAAAAAGAAGTGCAAGTAAAACCGCAGAAGGAGATGCAGGTAAAGCCGCAAAAAGAAGTACAGGTGAAACCACAGAAGGAGATACAGGTAAAGCCGCAAAAAGAGGTACAGGTGAAACCGCAAAAAGAAGTGCAAAAAGAACAGCCAATTCAAAAAGAAAAACCAGTTGAAAAACCGTCTGTTATTCAAAAACCACCTGTGATAGAAAAACAAAAACCGGCGGAAAAAGAAAACACGAAGTTTTCGGTAAATGTATTACCGCAGCCGCCACAACCACCAATAAAACCGAAAAAAGAATATAAAATTTCAGATGTAATAAAAAAAGGAAGCGAGTTAATTGCTCCTCAAATTAGTAAAATGAAACCTAACAATATCATTTCTCCGCAAACGAAAAAAAACAATATAGTATCGCCGCAAGTGAAGAAAGAAAATGTAGGGAATATAGTATCGCCGCAAGTGAAGAAAGAAAATGTAGGAAATATAGTATCGCCGCAAGTGAAGAAAGAAAATGTAGGAAATATAGTATCGCCGCAAGTGAAGAAAGAAAATGTAGGGAATATAATATCGCCACAAGTGAAGAAAGAAAATGTAGGAAATATAGTATCGCCTCAGGTAAAGAAAGAAAATGTAGGGAATATAGTGTCACCACAAGTGAAGAAAGAGAATGTAGGGAATATAGTATCGCCAAATGTATCGAAAGAAAATGTAGTTATTCCACAAGTCATACCGCCAAATATTCAAATGCCAAATATTCAAATGCCAATCATGGATAACAACCAGCCACCGAATATAATGCCAATTATGGATAACAACCAGCCACCGAATATAATGCCAATTATGGATAACAACCAGCCGCCGAATATAATGCCGATCATGGATAACAATCAAATGCCGAATATGATGCCAATCATGGATAACAATCAAATGCCGAATATGATGCCAATCATGGATAACAATCAAATGCTGAATATGATGCCGATTATGGATAACAATCAAATGCCGAATATAATGCCAATTATGGATAACAATCAAATGCCGAATATAATGCCAATTATGGATAACAATCAAATGCCTAATATGATGCCAATCATGGATAACAATCAACCACCCAATATGATGCCCTATCAAATGCCGTATCAACAGCCCATGATGCCGCCGAATCCGTATTATCAACAACCAAATCCATATCAAATGCCATATCAGCAAGGAGCGCCGTTTGGACCGCAATATACGTCTATGCCAAACCCGAATATGATGCCAATGGATAATAATATGCCACCGCTTGTGCAGGGTGAGGAAGATTGTGGATGCGGAGGAGAAAGTAGACTATATAGTCCACAACCAGGCGGTCCGCAATATGCGAATCCTTTATATTATCAACCAACTCAGTCTGCATATGCACCACAGCCAGGAACGATGTATTATCAACCAGATCCACCGAATGTATTTGGAGAGCCCGTTTCAGAAGAAGAGGACGAAGAAGAAGTTTAAAAAGGCGGGAGTATTCCCGCCTTTTTTGCATTCCTGTTAATTAAGAAAATGAAGTTTTTTTATGAAGTGCTAGAAAATTCCTAGTGAAATATTAACAGTGTAAAAACCTTCTCGGTTACTCATCATAAGAGGGAGCTTTTCAGTAGAGAAGCTCATTCTAACAGAGGGGGTTTTTGTATTGAATACGAAAGTAAAAGTGATTGCTGCTTCTTTGTTAGTTACCAGTGCATTAGCTGCATGTGGTACACCGAAAGATAACAATGCAATGGATGGACGTAACTACAATTACGAGCGTACATCTTATAATGATACACACCAGTATCGTGATAATGTGACACGTAATGATCGTTATACAGATTATGTAACATATAGAAATGGTCGTAACGATACAGGATACAATTATTATCGAGATGTAAATTACAATGGACAAATTGCTAATCCGCATCCAACTCGTAATATTACAATGAACAATTCATACATTAACAATGATGGTAAAACAGCTGAAAGAATAACAAATCGTGTGAAACGTATGAATAACGTAGACCGTGTGTCTACAGTTGTATATGGAAACGATGTAGCGATTGCGGTAAAACCACGTAACACAGTGACAAATGAAACGGCGATGGCGAACGAAATTCGTCAAGCGGTTTCAAATGAAGTTGGAAACAGAAACGTATATGTTTCTGTAAGAAATGATATGTTTACTCGTGTCGATGCAATGAGTACGCGTCTACGTAACGGTACAGTTACAAACGATTTTAATCGTGACATAGTGAATATGTTCCGAGACATTCGTTACGGTTTAACTGGTACAGTGCGATAACAAAACAAAAGAGGAAGGGATAGCCCTTCCTCTTTATTCATCGTTGTCTTGTAAGCGACGTTTTTTAATAAAATAACTAACGGAATAAGAAACTAAAAAGCATATGAAAAGAATACTACCTGTTAAAATAGCTTCAAACAGTGGTCTTTCTGGACTGAAAATAATATAAATAATAGCCGTAACGATTCCTACAATAAGGGAGTGGAAGACAAGTTTGTAATAAGGAGTTAACTGTATTTCCTTTTCGCCTTCTTCTACATCGATTGAAACACTTAACTGTAAATAAGCAAGTAAAATACTTGTAAACATAAATAATAGCCACAATGGAGATTTCGTAATTTGATCCATTCCTTCAGTGAATCCGATGTAGCTTAAAATTCCAATTATACCAAGTGACTGAAAAAGAAAGGCGATACGCACGTTTTTTAATGTTTGCAGAATGAGACGTTCATCCTTTATTTTTTTCATAATATCCATCTCCTGTTTTATGATGATTTCGCTGTTATATTAATTGTAACATATATGTTGCAATTATCAATTTATAATTTACATATTGTTCATTTGGATAACAGAGGAAATAAAATATTTTTATAAACATGTTGCACTTATACTTTATTAATGTTATATTAGCAAAGCGATGAGCTAATTTACGTAAGACGAGAGATATGCTTAAGTGCTAAACACGCGAATGTGGTCGCCTGGTCTCTCGCCGTAAACGCATCAAGACGCCTGCTTTGCAGGCGTCTTTCATTTTATATAAAAGTAAATGATACATACAGATGAGGTAAATCCTAATCTGTATTTTTTTATTTTTCGAAAGAAATGTAATGTGGATAAAACCCCCATTTCCGGAAAAACTACTAATGAAAGTTTGATTTTGCCTAAAAGAGGTGAACGGAAATGAAATGGATACTGATTGCGATGCAAGCTTTCGTTATGATGTTTTGTTTCGTTTATGAAACGAATGTGAAGGCGGAAGGGCCAGTACCAGAAGTAACGAAAAAAGAACCTGAGGTTACAATTTTATTAGAGCGTATGTATGTTGATGGCGAAGTAAGCGAAGAAATACTTACAGAAAAAGTGACGGATTTAGAAAAGTTTTTACAGCAGTATAAAGAATGGCAGCTCGTTGATCGTGATGATGTACAAATTGTATTGCAAAAGAAAGTTGATGATATTTCTCCGTTATTGAAAACGAGCGGGTATTTTGGTGTTTCAGAGGAAGGGATATTACAAATTTTCAAAGGTGTACCGAAAAGTGATAATGCGATCCATTCTTTCTTTCAAATTGATATGAAAAAGCTTGAGAGCTATGAACGTGCGAAATTGAAACGTGGCATTCGTATTAAATCAAAAGAAGGTTTTGTGAAGACGATTGAAAAAATGAAGCAATACGCAGTTCAAAGTAAGAAAAAAAGCAGCTCATGGTGAGCTGCTTTTTTTTCTTATTTGTTTTTAGCTAAAATTTCTTTTGCGATTTCATCAATTAGCATATCTTTTCCGATTGGATTGAATGCTTTCGTATTGAAGACTTCATTTGATACTTCATATACGTGATTATTTTTAACTGCTTTATTGTCTTTCCAAACGGCACTGTTTTTGTAGTCTTCGTAAACTTTATCAGCTTCGCCGCCGAAGTTTACAATAAACATTTGGTCAGGCTGGAATGCAACTAGACCTTCTAGTGATACTTGCGCCATCGTTTGTTTTAAATCCGTACCTTTTGTTGCTGGAAGTTTTAAGTCATTAAAGATGATGTCACCGTATCCGAAGCTACCGTATACACGGAAGTTTTGTGGTGTAACTGCAACGAACATAAAGTTCTCATCTTTTGTTTTCTCTTTAATTTTTTTAGATAAAGAGTCTGCTTTCTTATCGTAGTCTGCAATCCATTTGTCTGCTTTCTTCTCTTCGTCAAATAGCTTACCTACTTCTTTAAACTTACCACGCCAGTCTTCTAAGTTTGTTTCTAGAACAACTGTAGGTGCAACCTTTTCTAGTTGATCATAAATTTTTAATTGACGGTTGTTTAAAATAATTAAGTCTGGTTTTAAAGCAGTAACAGCTTCTAAATCAACTTTAGGTGCCCAGTACCAACCTACTGCTTTTACTCCATCTAACTTGTCTGTTAAGTGATTTTGGATTTTATCTTTATATGTATTTGCTGTACCAACAGGTTTGTGTCCAAGAAGTAATAGTTCTTCTGTTGATCCAGATAAGTCAACAATTCTCTTTGGATTTACTGGAATTGTAGCTTCACCTTTAGCATGTTTTACAACTTTTGTTTTCGGTTGTTCTTTTGCCTTCGATTCTTCTTTTTGAGAAGAACAGCCAACGATAGAAAGAACAACGAGCATAATAGTAAATAAAATAAATAGCTTACGTTTCATCCTGATGTAACCCCCTTTAATTAGTATTGATAATCATTATCGACTTCTGTATATTAAGGTGCTTTAACCTTTCTGTCAATGGAAAATAACAGAAGTTTCAAGTGGGGAACATTTGTTGGGGTAGTCTCGCTTTTCTATCATTAAATATGTTAAAATGGAATACATGATTTAAGAGGGAGAGATCGTATTTTGTTTGAATATGTTACAGGTTACGTGGAGTATGTAGGGCCGGAATATGTCGTAATTGATCATAATGGAATTGGTTATCAAATTTTCACACCGAATCCGTATGTATTTCAAAGAAGTAAGCAAGAAATCCGTGTCTATACATATCATTATGTAAGAGAAGATATTATGGCACTTTACGGGTTTAAAACACGTGAAGAGCGTTTATTATTTACAAAGTTGTTAGGCGTGTCTGGCATTGGGCCAAAAGGAGCTCTTGCAATTTTAGCTTCTGGTCAAACAGGACAGGTCGTTCAAGCGATTGAGCATGAAGATGAGAAGTTTTTAGTGAAATTCCCAGGCGTCGGAAAGAAAACAGCACGCCAAATGATTTTAGATTTAAAAGGAAAACTAGCAGATGTCGTACCAGATGCATTTGTTGATTTATTCTCAGACACAGAACGTTTTGATGAGAAGAAAGGTTCATCAGCTGAGCTTGATGAGGCACTGGAAGCTCTGCGCGCACTTGGATACGCAGAACGCGAAGTTTCTCGTGTTGTACCAGAGTTATTAAAAGAATCATTAACGACGGATCAGTATATTAAAAAGGCACTTAGTCTTTTACTAAATGGTAAGAGGTGAGTATAATGGACGAACGTCTCCTTTCAGGGGAATCTGCATATGAAGATGCGGATTTAGAATATTCATTACGGCCACAGACGCTCCGTCAGTATATTGGCCAAGATAAAGCAAAACATAATTTAGAAGTATTTATTGAAGCGGCGAAAATGCGTGAAGAAACGTTAGATCACGTGCTTTTATATGGACCACCAGGTCTTGGTAAAACGACGCTTGCGAATATTATTGCCAATGAGATGGGCGTTAATGTTAGAACAACTTCAGGTCCCGCAATTGAAAGACCAGGAGATTTAGCTGCTGTATTAACAGCGCTTCAGCCAGGGGATGTATTATTTATTGATGAAATTCATCGTTTGCATAGATCAATTGAAGAAGTATTGTATCCTGCGATGGAAGACTTTTGCCTTGATATCGTAATTGGAAAAGGGCCTTCAGCACGTTCTGTACGCCTAGATTTACCGCCATTTACATTAGTTGGAGCAACAACACGTGCTGGAGCATTATCGGCACCGCTTCGTGACCGCTTCGGTGTACTTTCAAGGTTAGAGTACTACACAGTAGATCAGCTTTCTGCGATTGTTGAACGTACAGCAGAAGTATTTGAAGTTGAAATCGATTCGTTAGCTGCATTAGAAATTGCAAGACGTGCTCGTGGTACACCTCGTATTGCGAATCGTCTTTTAAGACGTGTACGTGATTTCGCGCAAGTTCGTGGTAACGGAACGGTTACGATGGAAATTACGCAAATGGCATTAGAGCTACTGCAAGTAGATAAATTAGGTCTAGATCATATTGATCATAAATTACTGCTTGGTATTATTGAGAAATTCCGTGGTGGTCCAGTTGGATTAGAAACGGTTTCAGCAACAATTGGAGAAGAATCTCATACGATTGAAGATGTGTATGAGCCGTATTTATTACAAATTGGCTTTTTACAACGAACGCCAAGGGGCCGAATTGTAACGCCGCTTGCGTATGGGCATTTCGGAATGGAGATGCCAAAAGTATGATGGAGATGCCCAAAATGCTTATTACAGCGGGAATCTTACTCATCGTTGTTGGATTAGCTTGGAAGTTCATTGGCAGGCTTCCAGGCGATATTTTTGTGAAAAAAGGAAACGTTACCTTTTATTTTCCTATCATTACATGTATTGTGTTAAGTATTGTACTATCTTTTATTATGTATATAATAAATCGATTTAAATAAGAAATAGGTGGATATAGCTATGGATATAAATCTGTTTGATTTTCATTTACCAGAAGAACTTATTGCACAAGTCCCGTTAGAAGATCGTGAAACATCAAGATTAATGGTGTTAGACCGTGAAACAGGTGATATTGAGCATAAACATTTTACGGACATTCTTTCTTACTTACATGAGGGGGATTGCTTAGTTTTAAATGAAACGAAAGTTATGCCTGCTCGTTTGCACGGTGTGAAAGAAGATACAGGCGCGCACATTGAAGTACTTCTTTTAAAACAAGAAGAAGGTGATAAGTGGGAAACGCTTGTAAAGCCAGCGAAACGTGTAAAAGAAGGAACTGTTATCTCTTTTGGCGAAGGGAAATTAAAAGCAACTTGCACAGGAACTGCAGATCAAGGTGGACGCCAGCTTGAATTTTCATATGATGGCATCTTCTATGAAATTTTAGATGAACTTGGGGAAATGCCGCTTCCTCCATATATTAAAGAGACGCTGGAAGATCGCGATCGCTATCAAACAGTATATGCGAAAGAAATCGGTTCAGCAGCAGCGCCGACTGCGGGACTTCACTTTACAGAAGAGTTACTTGAGAAGTTAAAGCAAAAAGGCGTTCAGTTAGCATTCATTACACTTCACGTAGGACTTGGAACATTTAGACCAGTTTCTGCAGACACGATTGAAGAACACCATATGCACGCAGAATATTATCATATGTCTGAAGAGACAGCGGCATTATTAAATCGTGTGAAAGAGAATGGTGGACGTATTATTACTGTAGGTACGACATCAACTCGTACGTTAGAAACAATTGCAACAGATCATGACGGTAAGCTCTGCGCCGCTTCTGGATGGACAGATATTTTCATGTATCCGGGATATGAATTTAAAGCAATTGATGGTTTAATTACAAACTTCCATTTACCGAAATCAACATTAATTATGCTTGTAAGTGCATTTGCAAATAGAGATAATGTACTTCATGCTTATAATGAAGCAGTAAAAGAAAAATATCGTTTCTTTAGCTTCGGTGATGCAATGTTCGTTGCATCTCACGCTAAAATGAGAAACAAATAAAAGGAGTAAGTTATGACAGCAATTCGTTATGAATTTATTAAGACATGTAAACAAACGGGTGCCCGTTTAGGTCGTGTGCATACGCCGCACGGTTCATTTGATACACCAACATTTATGCCAGTTGGTACACTTGCAACAGTTAAGACAATGTCACCAGAAGAATTAAAAGCAATGGATTCTGGCATTATTTTAAGTAATACGTATCATTTATGGCTACGTCCAGGTCATGAAATTATTCGTGAAGCAGGCGGCTTGCATAAATTTATGAACTGGGATCGTGCAATCTTAACAGACTCTGGTGGTTTCCAAGTATTCAGTTTAAGTGACTTCCGTCGTATTGAAGAGGAAGGCGTTCACTTCCGTAATCACTTAAATGGAGATAAATTATTCTTATCACCAGAAAAAGCGATGGAAATCCAAAATGCATTAGGTTCAGATATTATGATGGCATTTGATGAGTGTCCACCATTCCCAGCTACTTTTGAATATATGAAGAAATCTGTAGAGCGTACGAGCCGCTGGGCAGAACGTTGCTTAAAAGCGCATGAACGTCCGCAAGATCAAGGTTTATTCGGTATTGTACAGGGCGGGGAGTACGAAGAGCTTCGTCGTCAAAGTGCGAAAGATCTTGTTTCAATGGACTTCCCTGGTTACGCTGTAGGTGGTTTATCTGTTGGTGAACCGAAAGATATTATGAACCGTGTTCTTGAGTTTACAACACCACTTCTTCCAGATAATAAGCCTCGTTACTTAATGGGTGTAGGTTCTCCTGACTCGTTAATCGATGGCGCAATTCGTGGTATTGATATGTTTGACTGTGTACTTCCAACTCGTATCGCTCGAAATGGTACATGTATGACAAGTGAAGGTCGACTCGTTGTAAAAAATGCGAAATTCGCAAGAGACTTCGGTCCGCTTGATCCAAACTGTGATTGCTACACATGTAAAAACTACTCACGTGCGTACATTCGTCACTTAATGAAATGTGATGAAACGTTCGGAATTCGTTTAACGTCTTATCACAACCTTCATTTTCTGTTAAACTTAATGGAGCAGGTGAGACAAGCTATTCGTGAAGACCGTCTTGGCGATTTCCGCGAAGAGTTCTTTGAACAGTATGGCTTTAATAAACCGAATGCTAAAAACTTCTAATACATAATTTAAAAGGAGGAACAAAAGATGAATGCAGGTATGATGAATATCGTTATGATCGTTGCGATGTTTGCGATTTTCTATTTCTTATTAATTCGCCCGCAACAAAAACGTCAAAAAGCAGTTGCTCAAATGCAAAGTGAGTTAGCAAAAGGTGATGCTATCGTAACAATCGGTGGTTTACACGGTACAATCGAATCAGTAGATGAGACAAAAATCGTTATTAAATCTGGTGGTTCACACTTAACTTTCGATCGCAATGCGATTCGTGAAGTTGTGAAAAACTAATGTGGAAGGCCCTGCATGAAATGTGCAGGGCCTTTTTTAGTTACTTTGCTTTGACATATTTACACCGAAAATACCACCGAGTGTACTCGCCCCCATTAATGCTAATTGATATAGTAATTGTGAGTTCGATAAGGTTTGAGAAAAGCCTAAATAGTTAACTAGAAAGACGAGTATAGTGAACGTGAGCCCTGTTGTGAAACCTACTAGCCAACCTTTTCCTTGAGCCTTTTTGCCGGCAGTAAATCCAGACATAAGCATAGATAAAAGAGCGAGTATAAAAATAGTAACGGTTAATGTCCCTTCATTTATATTCGTAAACTTTAATAAAAGAGCCATAATCATACTAGTAATAGATGCGAGAATTAGTAGCGTAACAATACCGAAGCCAATTGCAGTTGATAATTTTTTCGTTCCATCCATTTATGCATTCCCCCTTTTTAATACAAGCATATTTTCCTTTTGCTCAAGTTAGACTAGTTTCTTTTTTATAGGGGAGTCTATACGTAAAAAAGGAGATGTAGAAATGGAATGGATATCGGTAATTGGACGGACAATGCTTTTGTATATCATCATCTTAATTATTTTTCGTCTTATGGGTAAACGTGAGATAGGAGAGCTAAGTGTATTAGATTTAGTCGTATTTATTATGCTTGGAGAAATGGCTGTAGTAGCAATTGAAAATACCGATAAATCACTTTGGCATCAATTAGTTCCGATGACTTTTCTTATGTGCATACAAATCATTTTGTCAGTCATTTCATTAAAGTTTCAACGATTTCGGCATTTAATAGAAGGTGAACCAGCAATTATTATTAATGCGGGAAAGATTGATGAAAAAAAGATGAGAAACCAACGATATAATATTGATGATTTAATGATGCAATTAAGGGAACAAGGAGTTGGAGATATTCGGGATGTAGAATATGCTATTTTGGAACCGTCTGGGAAGTTATCTGTCTTTCAAAAACAAAAAAATAAACAAGATACATTGCAGTTTACGCTTCCTCTTATTATTGATGGAGAAATTCAATCTAGTCATTTACAAATGATTGAGCATACAGATGAATGGCTTATTGAGAAATTAAAAAACTTAGGTTATAACGATATAACACAAATTTTATACTGTAGTTTTCAAAATGGACAATTTTTTGTTGATGTAAAAGAAAATTAGAGACTTATCCTTTGGAAGAGTAAGAATGATTAGTATAACTAATAATCAGTGGAGATTACCCCACTGATTAACGTTTCACCTTATTTCAAAAATGAAAGCTTACGAATGATAGGGAGACGACTTAACTCTTCTTTTCGAATGAGTTTGAAAGTGAAGAGAAGTACGATATAAACAATTGTTGTTAAAGTGATTTCCCATAATGTTTGTATGCCAAGGGAATGAGAGAAAATAATATATTTATGAAGATAAAAACCGAAGGCGCCTGCGATACCGATGGCAAGTCCGCCGAAAATATAGTCTTTTGCGTAAATGGTAAATGTAATCTTTTTTAAAACAGTAGCGTAGTGAAGAAATGTTACTGTTACAATATTTGCAGCAATAGCAAGTGCAACCCCCATCATTTGAAACTCTGGCCTTGATGCTAGTACAAAAATAACGATTAATTTCACGATGGCACCAATAAATGTATTCATCATGGCGGCTCTTGCTAAGTTTAAAGCTTGCAAAACAGAGGTAAGTGGACTTTGGAAATAATGAAATAAAAAGCAAGGCGCAAGAAGTTGAATGAATGCTGTTGCGCTGTCTGATCCATACATAAGAGTTAAAACAGGAGAAGCGAATACGTATAATATAACGACAGACCATCCGCCGGTAATTAATGAAATTCGAAGTGCTTGTTGTAAACGGTGCTCTACTAATTTATGTTGTCTTTTTGCCATTGCTTCACTAATAGAAGGAACGAGCGCTGTAGAGAGAGCGTATGTAATAAAGGCGGGTAGTGATAGGAGCGGGAATGCATAACCGTTTAATATACCGTATTGCTGGGTTGCAACAGAAGCAGCGACACCAGCGATTGCTAAGCTTTGCATAACGACAATAGGTTCAAAAAAATATGAAACGGAGCCGATTAAACGACTTCCTGTAGTTGGAAGGGCAATATCCATCAGAGAATAAAATGTCCCTTTGCTTTCCTTTACAGTAGTAAAAAATCCAGAGCGTATTGATAAATGTTTTTCTCGCTGAAATAACGTGAGTAAAAATAATAAGGATGCAACTTCACCGAGAACAGCTGATAACATAGCGCCGGCTGCAGCATATTCTATGCCGTAAGGTAAAAATAATTGAATGCATATAGCGATAATGGTAATGCGGACGACTTGTTCTAGAACTTGCGCATAAGCGCTAGGTTTCATGTTTTGTTTCCCTTGAAAGTAACCACGCAAAACAGAAGAAACAGCAATAACGGGAACAACAGGCAAAATGGCCATTAATGGATAGTACGTTCTTTCGTCGGTTAATAATGTTTTTGCTAAAATAGGTGTGAGGAACATAATTCCGATTGTTAAAATGATACTAATAACGGATGTAACAGCTAGTGATACGGTTAATATTTTTTTAACTCTTTGTTTATCGTTCACAGCTTCCGCTTCTGCTACAAATTTTGCGATGGCGACAGGAAGACCAATTTGTGTCAATGTAATTGCTAAAATGAATGTAGGAACGGCCATCATATAAAGACCAACGCCTTCTTCTCCTAAAATACGTGCCATTACTATGCGGTTGATAAAGCCGAGTATTTTTGTAATAAAGCCGGCTATCATTAAAATAAATGCGCCTTTTAAAAAGCTTTGTCTCGTCATGTTCTTCTCCTACCTTCTCAAAATCAATGGAATGATTTACAATAATTTATATGCACGTACGAGACAAGAATGACAAGCATTTAAGAGAGTGAAGTGTGATAGTGCTCTTGAAAGTAGTTATTGCTGTCCATTAGAGCGGGATTAAAGCGACTTTTTCGTGCTGAAATAAGAAGGAGATGTTATAGATGTTAGATAGAGAGGCTTTGGTAGAATCATACCGCGGACAGTTACAAGTCGTTTTAGAAAGTAAAGTAGAAGAGTTTCAAATGTTCGGTTACGACCGAGTGACAGATGATGACATTTGGAAGTTTCTTAAAGTGAAAAAGTGGAAGAAGATAGACAGCGATGTTAGATTGTATGAATTAGTTAATGACGTATTAACAGTAAGTACTAATGAATATATGACATATTTAACTGTTGAAGCTTACCAAGCGCCACTTTGGTCATTTGATGAGTATGAAAATAAATAACCGACTGCAATTGGTTTGTTCTTCCTTTTGCAGTATAATGATATGTATTGATAAAGAGGAAATAATTGTGTCTAAGATTATATATAAAGGAGGTAGTGAAGAGGAAAATAAATGATGAAAGTGTAGGGAGTGTAAAAGCTTACCTATACAGCTAGTGATGAGCTAGCAAAAATTATAGAAAGGAAGTCTACTAACTAGGCGTATGCACACGTATAGCAGTGAATCGTAAAAGATTTATTGAAAGTGTTAGTAGCAGAAAGAGGGTACATATGGCAAAGCGTGGTACGAGAATTGCCGCCTTTTTCCTCATCGTCTTATTAATCGGTGGAGTAATTGGTGCGGCAGGAAAAGACATAGCAAAAGGAATTAGTCTAGGACTAGACCTTCGCGGTGGTTTTGAAATTCTGTATGAAGTAAAACCAGCCAAAAAAGGTGATAAAATCGATCGAGACGTACTTGTAAGTACAGTAGGTGCTCTTGAAAATCGTGTCAATGTTCTCGGTGTAAGTGAGCCGAACATTCAAATCGAAGGGCAAGATCGAATTCGTGTACAGCTTGCTGGTGTACAAGATCAGCAAAAAGCACGTGAAATGTTATCAACACAAGCGAAATTAACATTCCGTGATGTGGATGATAACCTTCTTATGGATGGAACGGATTTAAAAGGCGGCGGAGCGAAGCAAACATTTGATGAGCAAGGCCGTGCGAGCGTAGGTCTTACACTGAAAAGCGCTGAAAAATTCCGTGCAGTAACTGAAAAGATTTCAAAAATGCCACCACCAACGAATTTAATGGTAATTTGGCTGGACTTTGAAGAAGGAAAAGATTCGTATAAAGCAGAATCTGCAAAACCGAATCCGAAGTTCTTATCAGCGGCAACAGTAAGCCAAGTATTTAACCAAGCTGAGGTATCTATTGTAGGTGGAAACTTCACAGTTGAAAGTGCGAAACAACTTTCATCTTTATTAAATGCAGGTGCACTTCCTGTTGATTTAAAAGAAATGTATTCAACATCTGTTGGAGCGAAATTTGGTCAACAAGCGTTAGAGCAAACGATTTTCGCTAGTGCGATTGGTATCGCTCTTATCTTCTTATTTATGCTTGTATTCTACCGTTTACCAGGACTTGTAGCGGTTATTATGTTAGGTTTATACATTTTCGTTACATTACTTGTCTTTAACTGGATGCATGCAGTTCTTACGTTGCCAGGTATTGCAGCGTTAGTGCTCGGAGTAGGTATCGCAGTTGATGCGAATATTATTACGTACGAGAGACTGAAAGAAGAGCTGAAAATTGGTAAGTCAATGATGTCGGCATTCCGTGCTGGTAACCATCGTTCATTAGCAACAATTTTAGATGCAAACGTTACGACTCTTGCAGCAGCTGGTGTGTTATTCGTTTATGGTAATAGCTCTGTAAAAGGATTCGCAACAAGTTTAATCGTAAGTATTTTAGTCGGTTTCATTACGAACGTATTCGGTACTCGTTTCTTACTAGGTCTACTTGTAAAGAGCCGTTACTTTGATAAAAAACCAGGATATTTTGGTGTGAAACAAAAGGATATTATTCCATTAACAAAAGGTGTAGTACATCCGCCAACGAGATTTGATCGTATTAATTTCGTAAATATCGGTCATAAATTCCTTATTTTCTCGATTGTAGTTGTAATTGCAGGAGCAATTATCTTACCAATTTTCAAATTGAACCTTGGTATTGACTTTGCGAGTGGTACACGTATCGACTTGCAATCAAAACAAGCCGTTACTGTGTCTGATGTTCATAAAGATTTTAAAGAATTGAACATTGATGTGAAGGAAGAAAATATTGTACCGACTGGAGATGACAATAAAGGTTTCGCAGTTCGTACATTAGGTGTTTTATCAAAAGATGAAATTGCGAAAACAAAAACATTCTTCCACGATAAATATGGTACAGATCCAAACGTAAGTACAGTTTCACCGACAATCGGTAAAGAAATTGCACGAAATGCATTTATCGCAGTATTAATTGCTTCTGCGGTTATCATTTTATACGTAAGTATTCGTTTCCGCTTTACGTATGCGTTATCTGCAGTACTTGCATTATTACATGACGCATTCGTTATGATTGTTATGTTTAGTATTTTCCAACTAGAGGTAGACTTAACGTTTATTGCCGCAGTACTAACAATCATCGGTTATTCTATTAATGACTCGATTGTTACATTTGATAGAAACCGTGAATTATACAAACAGAAAAAACGAGTGCGCGATATAAAAGATCTAGAAGAAATCGTAAATGCAAGTATTCGCCAAACGCTTGGTCGTTCGATTAACACCGTATTAACAGTGTTATTCCCAGTAATTGCACTGCTTATCTTCGGTAGTGAGTCACTACGTAACTTCTCGTTTGCGTTACTTGTTGGACTAGTTGTAGGTACGTACTCTTCTGTTTTCGTTGCCTCTCAAATTTGGTTAATGCTTGAAAACCGTCGTTTGAAAAAGGGGAAAAACAAGAAGAAGGTTGAGAAAGTAGAATCTGAACCGCAAGTATAGAAAAGATGATGTCTCTTTATGAGGCATCTCTTTTTTCGTTTGTGGATACAATAAGATAGCAACTTTTTGATGGGAAGAAGATGGAAGAAAGTGGTGGTGTTATCGCTGTTTTTGTTAAAATAAAAAGATAGGTTAAGAAAAGAAGGGATTTTAATTATGGAAAAAGATGAACGTTTTAAACAGGCCGAGTTTGGTGCTATTGTCGGGATCGTTGGTAATATTATATTAGCGATTGTAAAGGCGGTAATTGGTTATATTGGGAACAGTAAAGCACTGTTAGCGGATGCCGTGCATTCTGCATCAGATGTAATTGGTTCGCTAGCTGTACTTTTTGGATTGCGAGCGGCAAAGCAGCCACCTGATGAGGATCATCCGTATGGTCATGGTAAAGCGGAATCGATTTCAGCGATTATTGTAGCGGTATTATTATTTATCGTGGGACTTGAAATCGCGATTTCGTCTATAAAAGCTTTTTCGCAAGAACTAGAACCGCCGAAAGGAATTACGATATTTGCTGTTGTTCTTTCAATCGTCGTGAAAGAAGGAATGTTTCAATATAAATTCCGATTAGGGAAAAGAGTAAACAGTGATGCAATTATTGCAAATGCATATGAGCACCGTTCGGATGTATTTTCTTCAATTGCAGCTTTAATCGGTATTTGTGCAGCTATAATCGGTGGTAAGCTTGGTATAGACTGGCTTGTATACGCTGATCCAATTGCAGGATTAGTTGTTTCACTTCTTGTTGTAAAAATGGCGTGGAGCATTGGAGCGGAAGCAATTCATGCAACGCTTGACCATGTTCTTCATGAGGAGGATGTTATTCCGCTTAGAGAAGCAGTTCTTCAAGTAGATGGTGTGAAAAAAATTGGTTCTTTATATGCACGGGAGCATGGTCATTATGTTATTGTCGATATTAAAGTGTCTGTAGATCCATACATTACTGTAGAAGAAGGACACCGTATTGGAAAACATGTGAAAGAAATACTTATGAAACAAGATAATGTACAAAATGTATTCGTACATATAAATCCGTATTCTCCAAATTAAACATCATTAACATTTTAGTATATAGATATTGCATCGTAGTTTGCATTATATTGTCACCCCTTAATCTGTCTTGTATAATGAACAGGTTAAGGGGTGATTTCGTGTTACAACCGAAGACGCGTTGGAAAGAAAAAGAATATAATGACGAGCGAGTGAGTGAATTAGCAAGTAAATTACAGTTATCGCCACTTGTCGTTTCGTTATTCCTCGGTAGAGGACTCGATACAGAAGATAAGATTTTAGATTTTTTAAATACAGAAAATCAAGAATTTCATGATCCATTTTTATTAGAAGGAATGGATAGAACGGTAGAACGTGTAAATAAGGCGATTCAAAATGGAGAGCAAATATTAATATTTGGTGATTACGATGCGGACGGAGTAAGTAGTACGACAGTTTTATATCTTGCTCTTCAAGAATTAGGTGCAGAAGTAGAATTTTATATTCCAAATCGTTTTACAGAAGGGTATGGGCCGAACGAAGAAGCGTTTCGTTGGGCGCATAGCGCAGGGTTCTCACTGATTATTACTGTCGACACTGGCATCGCAGCAGTACATGAAGCGAATGTAGCGAAAGAGCTTGGAATAGATCTAATTATTACAGATCACCATGAGCCACCGCCAGAATTGCCAGAAGCACTTGCGATTATACATCCGAAATTAGATGGCGGTGTATATCCGTTTCACTATTTAGCTGGTGTAGGTGTTGCGTTTAAAGTTGCGCATGCACTATTAGGCCGTGTACCAGAACATTTATTAGAGATTGCAGTAATCGGTACAGTAGCTGATTTAGTGTCACTTCATGGTGAAAATAGGTTGCTAGTGAAACGCGGTTTAAAACATATGCGTATGACGAAAAATATTGGTTTAAAGGCATTGTTTAAAGTTGCTAACGTTTCGCAAAGTGAAATTACAGAAGAGAGTATTGGCTTCTCAATTGCACCGCGTATTAATGCGGTCGGGCGTTTAGAAGATGCAACGCCGGCTGTACACCTTTTATTATCAGATGATCCTGAGGAAGCGAAAGAGTTGGCCGAAGAAATTGATGAGCTGAACAAACTGCGAAAAGATATTGTAAAGCAAATTACAGAAGAGGCTATCGCTGAAGTTGAAAATAACTTTCCGCCAGAAGAAAACAAAGTGTTAGTACTTGCAAAAGAAGGTTGGAATCCGGGTGTAATTGGGATTGTCGCTTCTAAATTAGTTGAACGTTTTTATCGTCCGACTATTGTATTATGCATTGATCCTATAAAAGAAACAGCAAAAGGCTCAGCGCGTAGTATTGCAGGATTTGATTTGTTTGCAAATTTATCAGATTGTAGAGAGTTATTGCCACACTTTGGAGGGCATCCGATGGCAGCGGGAATGACGCTACATATGAATGATGTAGATGAATTACGTCGCCGCTTAAATGAACAAGCAGATGCAATTTTAACAGAAGAAGATTTTATTCCAATTACAGCAGTTGATGTTTTTTGTAAAGTAGAGGATGTAACACTAGCGGCAATTGAAGATATGCAAAAACTAGCCCCGTTTGGTGTTGGAAATCCGAAACCACGTATTGCAGTGAAAGATGCAGAGTTAGAAAGTATTCGCGCGATCGGATCAGATGGCTCTCATTTAAAAATGGCTCTTCGTGATGGACAAGCAACACTGGATACAATTGGATTTGGTTTTGGTGCATATGCGAAAGAAATCTCTCCAGTTGCAAAAGTATCTGTAATAGGAGAAGCATCCATCAATGAATGGAATAATTTTAAGAAGCCACAATTAATGGTACAAGATATTGCTGTAGAGGCGTGGCAATTATTTGATTGGCGTAGTATGCGTAATGCAGAAGCAAATTTAGCAGAACTTCCGAAAGAAAAAATAACAATGGTGTATTTTTCTGAAGAGGTATTGAATAAATTTTCTTTAGAGAGCTATAAAGAAAAGCTCATGCATGCTTCAGAAGTAACGCATTTAGATGATCAATATATCGTGTTACTTGATTTACCAAAAGGAACAGATGAATTACGTGAGCTATTTAAGGTAGGATTCCCAGCGCGAATTTATACGCTATTTTATCAAGAGAATAACCACTTATTTAGTACAGTTCCGACGAGAGAACACTTTAAATGGTACTATTCTTTCTTAAGCCAAAAAACACCATTTTCTTTAAGACAATATGGAGAACAACTATGTCGTCATAAAGGTTGGTCAAAAGATACAGTAAATTTCATGACACAGGTGTTTTTTGAGTTAGAATTTGTTACAATAAAAGATGGCGTCATTTTTATGGCAGACAAAAAACAAAAGCGTGATTTAATTGAATCGAACACATATCGTGAGAAAATGAACCACTTACAATTAGAAAAAGAATTGGTTTATAGCACATATCAGCAACTATATACATGGTTTGAAACGATTCGTAATCATAAAGAAGTAGAACAGTTAGGGTAAAGGATTTGTATTTACAAACCTTTTAGATCTGAGGAGGATTCAGAAATATGGATTTCAAGCAACATATCGCAATTGTACCGGATTATCCGAAAGAAGGTATTGTGTTTAAAGACATTACACCTTTAATGAATGACGGTAAAGCATACAAAGCAGCAACAGACGCAATCGTTGAGTACGCAAAAGAAAGAGATATCGATGTTGTAGTAGGACCAGAAGCTCGTGGTTTCATTATCGGTTGCCCAGTTTCTTATGCGTTAGAAGTAGGATTTGCGCCAGTTCGTAAATTAGGAAAATTACCACGTGAAGTAATTACAGTTGACTACGGTAAAGAATATGGTAAAGATGTTTTAACAATCCATAAAGATGCAATTAAGCCAGGTCAGCGCGTATTAATTACAGATGATCTATTAGCTACAGGTGGAACAATCGAAGCGACAATTAAGTTAGTTGAAGAGCTAGGCGGAGTTGTAGCAGGAATTGCATTCTTAGTAGAACTTACTTACTTAGATGGTCGTAAAATGTTAGATGGTTACGATGTATTAGTATTAGAAAAATACTAATCACTATATAGGTAAAACTACGGTGATAAAAAGTACCCGTGAATCTCTTGGAGAGGAGCGGGTACTTTTGTATAATTGAACAAAAAATTATGGTGAAATGTCAGTAAAATCTTTTCCTTTTCACAATTCACAATCATTGGGTTATAATGATAGAATATAATTTATTCTATTAAATAAAGATAAAGTCAATTTTCAATAAAAGGTGATTCGATGGCAAATGAGCAGGTACTAACAGCTGAACAGGTACTCGAGAAAGCAAGTCAATATTTAGCGGATGAAGATATTGAGCTAGTGGCACGTGCCTATGAATATGCACGTGATGCGCATAGCGAACAATATAGAAAATCGGGTGAACCGTATATTATTCATCCGATTCAAGTTGCAGGTATTTTAGTTGATTTACACATGGATCCAGCTACGGTATCAGCAGGTTTCTTACATGATGTAGTGGAAGATACAGAGATTACGTTAGAAGATATTGAACGGGAATTTAACAAAGAAATTGCTATGCTTGTTGATGGCGTTACAAAGCTTGGGAAGATCAAATATAAATCTCACGAACAACAACAAGCAGAAAACCATCGCAAAATGTTTATTGCAATGGCTCAAGATATTCGAGTTATTTTAATTAAACTAGCTGATCGTCTTCATAATATGCGTACATTGAAACATTTGCCTCAAGAGAAGCAGCGTCGCATAGCGAATGAAACGTTAGAAATCTTTGCACCTTTGGCACATAGACTCGGAATTAGTACTATTAAATGGGAGCTAGAGGATACGTCACTTCGCTATTTAAATCCACAACAATATTATCGTATTGTAAATTTAATGAAGCGTAAACGTGCAGAACGTGAAGAATATTTAGACGAAGTAATGACTGGTATTCGTGAGAAATTAAAAGAAGTTGCAATTCAACCTGAGATTTCTGGAAGACCGAAACATATTTACAGTATTTATCGTAAAATGGCACTGCAAAATAAGCAGTTCAATGAAATTTACGATTTATTAGCTGTACGTGTCGTTGTAAATAGTATTAAAGATTGTTATGCGGTGCTTGGAATTATTCATACGTGCTGGAAGCCGATGCCAGGTCGTTTTAAAGATTATATTGCAATGCCAAAAGCAAATCTATATCAATCTCTTCATACGACTGTAATTGGACCGAAAGGTGATCCACTTGAAGTGCAAATTCGTACGAAAGAAATGCATGAAATTGCAGAATTTGGGATCGCGGCACACTGGGCATACAAAGAAGGAAAAACAGCAGAAACAACAGGTACATTAGAGAAGAAACTCACATGGTTCCGTCAAATATTAGAATGGCAAAATGAAGCTTCTAATGCAGAAGAATTTATGGAGTCATTAAAAATTGATTTATTCTCTGACATGGTATTCGTCTTTACACCGAAAGGCGATGTAATGGAATTACCACTTGGATCTGTTCCAATTGATTTCGCGTATCGTGTCCATTCGGAAATTGGGAATAAAACAATTGGTGCAAAAGTAAATGGGAAAATGGTGACGCTGGATTATAAATTAAAAACAGGCGACATCATTGAAATTTTAACGTCGAAACATTCATATGGCCCAAGCCAGGATTGGGTAAAACTTGCTCAAACATCTCATGCGAAAAATAAAATTCGTCAATTCTTTAAGAAACAACGTAGAGACGAAAATATTGAAAAAGGCCGTGAACTTGTTGAAAAGGAAGTACGTGGTCTAGAGTATGAGATGAAAGAAGTATTGGCGCCGGATAACTTAAAACGCGTCGCTGAGAAATTTAACTTTGCAAATGAAGAAGATATGTTTGCAGCAGTTGGATATAGCGGAATTACAGCTTCGCAAATTGTTACGCGACTAACGGACAAGTTCCGCAAACAACGCGAAGAAGAAGAAATTGTTGAAGTTAAAGAAGTCCGTAAACCGATGAAAATTCGAAAATGGGATTCTGGTGTAAAGGTAAGCGGTGCTGATAATTTATTAATCCGTTTATCGAAATGCTGTAACCCAGTTCCGGGCGATGATATCGTTGGGTATATTACGAAAGGCCGAGGTGTATCAATTCACCGCCGTGATTGTGTAAATGTTCATACAGAAGAAGCTGTAGAACGATTATTAGAGGTAGAGTGGGAAGGTAGCCCTGAAAAAGAAATTGAGTATAACGTTGATATTGAAATTTCAGGTTACGATCGCCGCGGTTTATTAAATGAAGTACTGCAAGCTGTTACAGAGACGAAAACATACATTTCAGCTGTTTCTGGTAGAAGTGACCGTAATAAGATGGCAACAATTAATATGTCAATCTCGATTCGTAACTTACAACACTTGAAAAAAGTAGTAGAACGCATTAAACGCGTTCCAGAAATTTATGCAGTACGACGCATGATGCATTAATAGGGAGTGTAGAAAGATGAGAGTTGTTTTACAACGATCAAAGAAAGCGTCTGTCACAGTAGACGGTGAGATCGTAGGACAAATTCCGTTCGGTTTAACATTACTAGTTGGCATTACGCACGAAGATACAGAAAAAGATGCAACTTACATTGCGGAAAAAATTGCAAACTTACGTATTTTTGAAGATGAGAGCGGAAAGATGAATCATTCTGTACTTGATGTAGAAGGACAAGTTCTATCTATTTCGCAATTCACATTATACGGAGATTGCCGCAAGGGCAGACGTCCAAACTTTATGGATGCTGCGAAACCTGATTATGCAGAGCGTTTATACGATTTCTTTAATGAAGAAGTTCGTAAACAAGGATTACATGTGGAAACAGGGAAGTTTGGAGCAATGATGGACGTTTCTTTAATCAATGATGGTCCGGTGACCTTAATTGTAGAAAGTAAATAGTGTTCATAAAAAAGAGAGGGTTATATAATCCTCTCTTTTTTATACATTGTTGTATGTTTTGTTCATTTATTTGGAATCAATAGCAGTTTCGGTTATGTATAACTCTCTCATCAATATGGAACAATAAAAAGTAAAACATCCATATTGAATGTGAGGGATATACGTATGCGTATGAATGAAAAAGGGCATTCTGTTACAAATGGTGCAAATCAACTGTTTAACGTGAATTTTCATGATTTTATTTCAAAAGAGCAAAACAATACTTCAATGGAGCTTGCTTCGGAGTTTGGGATTTCTCTTCAAGATGTAAAGCGTTTAAAGAAGCAGATTGAACGTTCTTAGAGCACTTGACAATCCTACTTAACAAACGTATAGTAATTTTATATTTACATATGAATATAACCGTTGATAGAGAAGAGTAAATGAGACACACATGGAAAGAGAAGGAATGTCTTAGGCTGAAAACATTTCTGCATGATGACTGATTGAATGACACTCTAGAGGTTTCAACTTGAACGGCATATATGCTTAGTAGGGATGAACGCATATTTAAGCGTTATTAAAAAAGTGGAAGCATACGTGCTTCAATTAGGGTGGCACCACGGGTATAATACTCTCGTCCCTACTGTTTAAACAGTAGAGGCGGGAGTTTTTTTATTTTTATTAAGATTAAAACAATTTGAGGAGGAACTGAATATGTCTATTCAAATCCCACGCGGAACGCAAGATATTCTTCCAGGCACTGTTGAGTTATGGCAGTATATCGAAGGGCAAGCACGCGAAATTTGCCGTCGTTACAATTATAAAGAAATTCGTACACCAATCTTTGAACACACTGAGCTATTTTTACGCGGTGTTGGTGATACGACAGATATCGTACAAAAAGAAATGTACTCATTCCAAGATCGTGGAGAGCGTAGCTTAACATTACGTCCAGAAGGTACTGCACCTGTTGTACGTTCTTACGTTGAAAATAAAATGTTTGGTGATGCGACACAACCAACGAAATTATACTATATCGGTCAAATGTTCCGTTATGAAAGACCACAAGCAGGTCGCTATCGTCAATTCGTACAATTCGGTATCGAAGCAATCGGCAGTAATGACCCTGCAATTGATGCAGAAGTAATTGCACTTGCTGTTGAATTTTACCGCGGCATGGGCTTAAAAAATATTAAAGTTGTATTAAACAGTTTAGGTGACGCAGCGAGCCGTCAAGCACACCGTGATGCATTAATCGCACACTTTGAGCCACGTATCGGCGAATTCTGTTCTGACTGTCAATCTCGCTTAGAAAAGAACCCACTTCGAATTTTAGACTGTAAGAAGGACCGTAACCATGAATTAATGGGAACAGCACCATCTATTACAGAATACTTAAACGAAGATTCAGCAGTATACTATGACAAAGTTCAAGAACTATTAACGATGATGGATGTTCCATTTGAAAAAGATCCGAACTTAGTGCGTGGTTTAGACTACTATCAACACACTGTTTTTGAAATTATGAGTGAGGCAGAAGGTTTCGGTGCGATCACTACATTAAGCGGTGGTGGCCGTTATAACGGACTTGTACAAGAAATCGGTGGACCAGAAATGCCAGGTATCGGTTTTGCAATGAGTATTGAACGTTTAATTATGGCGCTAAAAGCTGAAAACATTGAATTACCACTTGAACATAGCATTGATTGTTACGTTGTAGCGCTTGGCGAAAAAGCGAAAGACCATGCTGCAAAAGTTGCGTTCGATCTTCGTAAAGCTGGATTGTCAGTTGAAAAAGATTATTTAGATCGCAAAATGAAAGCACAATTTAAATCAGCAGATCGTCTAAAGGCGAAATTTGTAGCTGTATTAGGAGAAGATGAGCTAGATAAAGGCATCATTAACTTAAAAGATATGGCAACAGGTGAACAAGAAGAAGTAGCGTTAGATGTATTTGCTTCATACGTAGCAGAGAAATTAATATAGGGGGAACTTACAGTGGCTGAAAGAACACATGCATGTGGAAAAGTAACAGTAGAAGCTGTTGGACAAACAGTTCAATTAAAAGGTTGGGTACAAAAACGCCGTGACTTAGGTGGATTAATCTTTATCGATTTACGTGACCGTACAGGTATCGTACAAGTTGTATTTAACCCAGAAACATCAAAAGAAGCGTTAGAAGTAGCAGAAACAATTCGTAGCGAATACGTATTACACGTAGAAGGTACAGTTGTTGAACGTGGTGAAGGCGCAATTAATGACAATATGGCAACTGGTCGTATTGAAGTACAAGCAACAAAAGTAAATGTACTAAATGCAGCGAAAACAACGCCAATTATCATTGCTGATGATACAGATGCATCAGAAGATGTGCGTTTAAAATATCGTTATTTAGACTTACGTCGTCCTGTAATGTTCAACACATTCAAAATGCGTCACGACGTAACAAAAACAATTCGTAACTTCTTAGATACAGAAGAGTTCTTAGAAGTAGAAACACCAATTTTAACGAAAAGCACGCCAGAAGGAGCTCGTGACTATTTAGTGCCAAGTCGTGTACATGATGGTGAATTCTATGCATTACCACAGTCACCACAGTTATTTAAACAGCTTCTTATGGTCGGCGGATTTGAGCGTTACTATCAAGTAGCACGTTGTTTCCGTGATGAAGATTTACGTGCGGATCGTCAACCAGAATTCACGCAAATCGATATCGAAGCTTCATTCTTAACACAAGATGAAATTTTAGATATGATGGAGCGTATGATGACGAAAGTTATGAAGGATGCAAAAGGTGTAGAAGTGAGTGCACCATTCCCTCGTATGAAATATGCTGATGCAATGGCTCGCTACGGTTCTGATAAGCCAGATACACGCTTTGAAATGGAACTAACAGACTTATCTGAGTTTGCTGCAGGTTGTGGCTTTAAAGTATTTACAAGTGCTGTAGAAAGCGGCGGACAAGTAAAAGCAATTAATGCAAAAGGTGCTGCAAGTAAATATTCTCGTAAAGACATCGATGCATTAACTGAATTCGTGAAAGTATACGGTGCAAAAGGTCTAGCTTGGCTTAAAGTTGAAGAAGACGGACTAAAAGGACCGATTGCGAAATTCTTCGGTGAAGAAGATGCAAATGTGTTAATGAGCACATTAGAAGCTACTGCTGGCGACTTATTACTATTCGTAGCAGATAAGAAGAGCGTTGTTGCAGATAGCTTAGGCGCACTTCGTTTACGTCTAGGTAAAGAGCTTGAGTTAATTGATGAAAGTAAATTTAACTTCCTATGGGTAACTGATTGGCCACTACTTGAGTACGATGAAGATGCAGATCGTTACTTCGCAGCTCACCACCCATTCACAATGCCATTCCGTGAAGACGTTGAGTTACTAGAAACAGCACCAGAAAAAGCACGTGCACAAGCATATGACCTTGTATTAAACGGTTATGAGCTTGGTGGTGGATCACTTCGTATTTACGAGCGTGACGTACAAGAAAAAATGTTCAAAGCACTTGGATTCTCACAAGAAGAAGCGCAAGAGCAATTCGGATTCTTATTAGAAGCATTCGAATACGGTACACCACCACACGGCGGAATCGCATTAGGTTTAGATCGTCTTGTTATGTTACTTGCAGGCCGTACGAACCTTCGTGATACAATTGCATTCCCGAAAACAGCAAGCGCAAGCTGCTTATTAACAGAAGCTCCAAGCCCAGTTGCAGAAGCGCAGCTTGAAGAACTGAACTTAAAATTAAGCTTGAAAGAAGAGAAGTAAGAATAGGGTCTAGATGGTTATACTATAACCGTCTAGACTTTTTTTGAGAGGTTGTTTAAAAAGTCCGGTTTAGATAACTGTCGCATCTCATCGTTGCCTCGCCAGTCCGGTGCTCGAGTAGTATTTCTACACTGCGCTCCTCCTGGCTTCAGCGCCTCAATCTGCTCGGTTATCTAAATCCTCCTTTTTAAACGTGTATTTAGGAAGAAATAAAATTCTGGTCTATGTTTTCATTCTCGAAATATGTATTTTTAGGAATTCTATAACTTTTTCTATACAAATAGTCGGAAAAACGCTAGAATACATGGTAGACCATTTTTGTAATAGGAGTGTAGAGCTGAATGTTACATCAATTTTCACGTAATGAATTAGCCTTTGGTAAAGAAGGACTTGAAATATTAAAAAATAGTACAGTCGGTATTTTAGGAATTGGCGGCGTAGGTTCTTTTGCAGCTGAAGCGTTAGCACGTTCTGGCGTAGGACGTCTCGTATTAGTTGATAAAGACGTTGTAGATATTACAAACGTAAACCGTCAAATTCACGCTTTAGTATCTACTGTAGGACGTTCAAAAGTAGAATTAATGAAAGAGCGTATCGCGGACATTAACCCAGAGTGTGAAGTAATTGGACTAGAAATGTTTTATACAGATGAAACATATGAAGAGTTCTTTAAGTACGGTTTAGACTTCGTAGTGGATGCATCTGATACGATTACGTTCAAAATTCATTTAATTAAACAATGTTTACGTCGTAAAATTAAAATTATCTCAAGTATGGGTGCAGCAAATAAAATGGACCCAACTCGTTTCCGTA
Source organism: Bacillus cereus group sp. MYBK220-1 (assembly GCF_051916445.1). Taxonomy (NCBI): domain Bacteria; kingdom Bacillati; phylum Bacillota; class Bacilli; order Caryophanales; family Bacillaceae; genus Bacillus; species Bacillus cereus group sp. MYBK220-1. The sequence continues at coordinate 113,668 of NZ_JBQAGQ010000003.1, forward strand.
TTGCGGACATCTCTAAAACACATACAGATCCAATTGCGAAAGTCATTCGTACGAAGCTTCGTAAAGAGGGTATTAAAAAAGGTGTAAAAGTTGTCTTCTCTGACGAAAACCCAATCGTAATTCGTGAAGAAGTACGTAAAGAAATTGTACCAGACGAGAATGCAAAAATTCGTAAGGCGAAACTACCGCCTTCATCAAATGCATTCGTACCATCTGTGGCAGGCTTAATTATGGCAAGTCACGTTGTACGTGAACGCATTAAAAACGTAGAAGTGAAACGTGTAGGGCAAGAATAAAAGAAAAGCATATATCCATTTTGGATATATGCTTTTTTATATGTATTAAAGAAATATGAATATTTGCATCACTACTAGTTCAAATGTAAGTAAGGTTAGTAAGCAATAATCATATTTATCTGATTTATAGGCGGATGTCTTTTTTAGACTGTTAATGGTGAAAAGAGCTAAAGTTAGGACGAGAAGGCCAAGAGTTATTTTGAAGATTATTAATGAAATAGCAACCATCTCCCTTTAAAGGTATATGTTTATAATAACATTTTAGTAAAAAATATCTAATCTGTTGTAGGAGTTTCCTTGTATGACAAGGAGGAATGTTATTGTCAATCTTTGTCGTTAAATCGATATCCTTTATTGAATCGTTGATATATTGCAAGTTGTGATAGATAAATTTGAAAAATCGTTGATATATTGCAAGTTGTGATAGATATATTCGAAAAACCGTTAATATAATTTCATTTACCGATATCTATATATGGTTCACCGAAAACAAACAGGGATGTCACTCGGTTAAAAAAGTGACATCCCTGTTTTTAATTCTCTGCAGAATAAATAATATCTAAATTCCCATTTTGATCGGTTTTGAAAATTGGGGCAATTTGCTCTTCTTGCTCTTCGACTGAAACAAGTTTTCGAGCACGATCCATAATTCGAACAAGCATCGCGTAATCTTCTTCGATTGCTTGTTGTTTTTTTGTGAGTACTGCTAATTTCGTTTCAAGTTCATGATTCGTTTTTTGCAGAGAGGTGAGTTGAGCTTGTAATACATCATTTTCAGTTTGCAACTTTGCAAGTGAAGGATTGTTATGTTCTAAATTTTGTAAAAATGAAATGACATTTTGCATTGTAAGATCTTGTTTACTTGACGTAATATCTTCTGAAAAATCGGCGTCAATTACGAGTTGTTTCGTTTTCGTGAACCGATCTTTTTCTATATTAGCTTCAGAACGTTTTAATTCTTTACGTTGTTTTTTTGCAAGCTGCACCGCATCTTCGTAATTCGGTCTTACTTCAGCATTCCATCTAAAGCCACAAGCTGCGGAAGTGCGGTTTAAAGCGTCGCCAACTTCATCAAACGCTTTTATTTGTGTACTTCCGCTGCGAATATGTCGCAAAACAGTTTCTGCTAAAAGGAGATCATCTTCTTTTGTCCATGCATCTTGACGTGTTTTCATAAGCGAAGCCTCCATAATGGTGACGTTTTCGTTTATGTTACCCTTTATTTTTCGTTTTATTCGAAGTTTGTAATCTTTCATAAACAGTAGAAAGTGCTTGCTCAAATTTTCCTGTCGTTTTCGGTTTATAATATTGCTTGCTTTTTATTTTATCAGGTAAGTATTGTTGCCTTACCCAGCCGTTTGGATGGTCGTGCGGATATAAATATCCAATGCCTCTTCCAAGTGATTCTGCGCCTTTGTAATGACTATCTTTTAAATGGCTTGGAATGTCACCTGTTTGACCGTTGCGTAAATCGTGTAATGCAGCATCAAGTGCTTTATAAGCTGAATTTGATTTTGGTGATAAGCATAGCTCGATAACGGCATTTGCAAGTGGGATGCGTGCTTCTGGGAATCCAACTCGTTCAGCTGATTCAATTGCAGCTAGTGTACGTGGTCCAGCTTGTGGGCTAGCAAGTCCAATATCTTCATAAGCCATAATAAGAAGGCGTCTGCCAATGCTTTGTAAATCACCTGCTTCAATAAGGCGTGCTAAATAATGGAGTGCTGCATTTACATCACTTCCGCGCACTGATTTTTGAAATGCTGATAATACATCATAATGAGCATCGCCGCCTTTGTCGTGGACGAAGCTCTTCTTTTGTAAGCATTCTTCTGCAATCTCGAGTGTGATTTCAGCCGCTTGATCGTCTGTAGTAAAGCTAGATAATACAGCAAGTTCAAGTGCGTTATAAGCGGAACGCATATCACCACCAGAGGCGTTTGCAAAGTGATGTAGTGCTTCATCTGTTACCGTTACTGCATATTCTCCAAGGCCTTTTTCTTTATCTTCTAAAGCTCTTTTTAACCCAATTAAAATATCTTCTTCTGTTAGTGCGTGTAATTCGAAAATTTGACACCTGCTTCGAATAGCGGAGTTTATTGCATGGAATGGATTACTTGTCGTAGCACCAATTAAAGTAAGAAGTCCGCTTTCTAAGTGAGGTAATAGAAAGTCTTGCTTTGCTTTATCTAGACGGTGAACTTCATCTAAAATTAAAACGAGGTGTCGATGCATCTTCGCTTCTTGTACGACAACTTCCATATCTTTTTTATTGTGAGTAACAGCGTTCAATAGACGAAACGGGGTACCGGTACTTCCTGCAATTGCACTGGCAATGGATGTTTTTCCTGTACCTGGAGGACCGTATAAAATCATAGATTGAAAATGATTGGCTTGGACCATTCGCCATAAAATCTTTCCTTCACCAACTAAATGTTGTTGCCCAATAATTTCTTGAATATTTGTAGGGCGCATTCGATGTGCGAGTGGTTGTTTCATTTGGACCGTCTCCCTTAATATATAATCTCGTTCTATCGTATCATTTTTTTCTACGGAATTTGAAATAGGATGCTGTTTTATGGGAAAAATGAATACGAATATTTTCATTTTTCTTTCAATTGTAATAATTTCCGAGTTTTTCAATGTGATTTTATGTTATCATTTTGATACACAAGTTGAAATTTCTTATAATACTATATTATGCTATAATTTCATAGGATTTTAAATTGTGTTCTTTTATAAATAAGATATAACCAATAGAAGTGAAAATTTGAAAAGAGGTGCAAAATAGATGAAGATTTCAACGAAAGGCCGCTACGGCTTAACAATTATGATCGATCTTGCAAAAAAGTTTGGTGAAGGTCCGATTTCATTAAAATCAATTGCGCAGGCACATGACTTATCGGAACATTACTTAGAGCAATTAATTTCACCACTTCGTAACGCGCGTCTAGTAAAGAGTACACGCGGAGCATATGGCGGATATGTACTATCAGATCAACCGGCTAACATTACAGCTGGGGATGTAATCCGTGTATTAGAGGGGCCGATTAGTGTTGTAGAAATGATAGAAGAAGAAGAACCAGCACAACGCCAGTTATGGATGCGTGTTCGTGATGCGGTACAAGAAGTGTTAGATAGTACAACGTTAGAAGATTTAGTACGTTATGAGGAAGAAAATCACGGGGGCTATATGTTTTACATTTAATTCCTTGTGAAACGATTTGGAAAGAAGGAGATTTAATGGAACGCATTTACTTAGATCATGCTGCGACATCTCCGACTCACCCAGAAGTGGTCGAAAAGATGATTCCATATATGACAGAAATATTCGGGAACCCGTCTAGTATTCACTTTTATGGACGTCAAACGCGCCATGCAGTAGATGAGGCGAGACGAGTGTGTGCACGCAGCATTCATGCGAATCCGAATGAAATTATATTTACGAGCGGTGGTACAGAAGCTGATAATTTAGCGCTTATAGGTGTAGCACGTGCGAACCGTCATAAAGGTAACCACATAATAACGACGCAAATTGAACATCATGCGATTTTGCATACGTGCGAATTGTTAGAGCGTGAAGGGTTTGAAGTGACATATTTACCTGTCGATGAAACAGGGCGCATTCAAGTTTCTGACATACAAAAGGCATTAACAGAAGAGACGATTCTTGTATCTGTTATGTTTGGGAATAATGAAGTAGGGACAATGCAACCAATTGTGGAAATAGGAAAGCTGCTAAAAGATCATCAAGCTTATTTCCATACAGATGCGGTACAAGCTTACGGTTTAGTAGAAATTAATGTGAAAGAGTTTGGAATTGATTTATTATCAATTTCAGCACATAAAATTAATGGGCCAAAAGGTGTAGGGTTCTTATACGCTGGTGCAAATGTGAAATTTGAACCGTTATTAATAGGCGGAGAGCAAGAAAGAAAACGCCGTGCTGGTACGGAAAATGTGCCTAGTATTGCTGGGCTTCAGCATGCAATTCTTATAGCTGAAAAAACTCGTGAGCAAAAAAATGCCCAATATGAAGAGTTTAAAGATATAATGGTATCTGTCTTCAAAAATGAAGGCATTACTTTCGAGGTAAACGGAAACTTAGAACATCGCTTACCGCATGTACTTAATGTAAGTTTTACAGGAATGAACATTGAACCATTTCTTGTGAACTTAGACCTTGCTGGCATTGCAGTATCAAGCGGTTCTGCTTGTACAGCTGGTTCGATTGATCCATCACATGTATTAGTAGCGATGTTTGGAAAAGACTCCGATCAAATACGTTCATCCGTACGCTTTAGTTTTGGACTTGGAAATACGAAAGAGCAAATTGAAAAAGCGGCGTACGAAACAGTGAAAATCGTGAAGCGATTAACACAAAATTAGCATGGGAGGTGACATGATGAACAAACTACCTCACGAAACACGCGTTGTCATCGGAATGTCCGGTGGCGTCGATTCATCTGTAGCAGCACTTTTATTAAAAGAGCAAGGTTATGATGTAATCGGAATTTTTATGAAAAACTGGGATGATACAGATGAGAATGGTGTCTGCACAGCAACAGAAGATTACAATGATGTAATTGAAGTGTGTAACCAAATTGGTATTCCGTATTATGCAGTAAACTTTGAAAAACAATACTGGGATAAAGTATTTACGTACTTCTTAGATGAGTATCGAGCTGGTCGTACACCAAACCCAGATGTAATGTGTAATAAAGAAATTAAATTTAAAGCATTTTTAGAGCATGCAATTGCGCTTGGTGCGGATTATGTGGCAACAGGCCATTATGCACGCGTTGCTTATATGGACGGCGAATATAAAATGCTTCGCGGCGTTGATGACAATAAAGATCAAACATATTTCTTAAATCAATTAAGCCAAGAGCAATTATCAAAAACAATGTTCCCGTTAGGTGAATTAAAGAAACCGCAAATTCGTGAAATGGCGAAAGAAGCTGGCTTAGCGACAGCGGCGAAAAAAGATAGTACAGGTATTTGCTTCATTGGTGAGCGTAACTTTAAAGATTTCTTAAGTAACTACTTACCGGCACAACCAGGTGTAATGCAAACATTATCTGGTGAAGTGAAAGGGAAGCATGACGGTTTAATGTATTATACAATTGGACAACGTCATGGCCTTGGAATTGGTGGTAATGGTGATCCATGGTTTGCTGTTGGGAAAAATCTAAAAGAAAACATTTTATATGTTGATCAAGGATTCCATAACGAACTTCTATATGGTGATGAAGTTATTGCTACGAATGTAGGATGGGTAAGTAACAAAGAAAAAGAAACAGAATTTAAGTGCACGGCGAAATTCCGTTATCGTCAAGAAGACAATAAAGTAACGGTTCAAATCGTTGATGAAAATACAGTTCGTATTCTTTGTGATGAGCCAATTCGTGCAATTACACCAGGACAAGCAGTCGTTTTCTATGATGGAGATGAGTGCTTAGGCGGTGCTACAATTGATGAAGTATACCGTAGTGGTAAGAAATTGGATTATTTAGGATAAACGAGAAGCCTCTGCCGATTAGCGGTTAGAGGTTTCTTTTACATAAAGCGAATTTTCGTTCGCTTGGAAAATACATTCTTTGTTATAATTTGTTGTAGAGGTGAAGGACATGTCAAACAAACTTGAAACAGGTATTCAATATATGCAAGAAGGAAACTGGGAAGAAGCAGCTAAAAATTTTACAGAAGCAATCGAAGAAAATCCGAAAGATGCGCTTGGATACATTAATTTTGCAAATTTATTAGACGTATTAGGTGATAGCGAGCGAGCGATTTTATTTTATAAACGCGCACTAGAGTTAGATGATAAATCTGCAGCTGCCTATTATGGTTTAGGAAATGTATATTATGGCCAAGAGCAATTTACTGAGGCGAAAGCTGTATTTGAACAAGCAATGCAAGCTGGATTACAATCAGCTGATGTAACATTTATGTTAGGTATCACACATGTACAGCTTGGAAATGATCGTCTTGCACTACCATTCTTACAAAGAGCAACAGAATTAGATGAAAACGATGTAGAAGCTGTATTCCAGTGCGGACTTTGCTTCGCGCGATTAGAACATGTTCAAGAGGCGAAACCTTATTTTGAAAAGGTATTAGAAATGGATGAAGAGCATGCAGATGCGTATTACAATTTAGGTGTTGCGTACGTATTTGAGGAAAATAATGAGAAGGCTCTCGCTTTATTTAAGAAAGCAACTGAAATTCAGCCAGATCACTTTTTAGCGGGTAATGGCGTTCGTTTATTAGAGCAAGAAGCTGAATAAGATAAAAATATAGTTTAATGGGTAGTTATCCCTCATCTAAAAAGGTGGGGGATGTACTGCTCATTAAAGTGAAAATATCGGAAAGGAGAGGAAAGATGGGAAATCAACATGCAATGGATTTGTTTGAGGAAGAGAAAAAGTTTATAAAAGCGCAAGTTCTTCATACCATTTTCCACAATGAAGAAAACCTCTATTCCGTTGTCAGTATGAAAGTCATTGAAACGAATGAAACGTATGACGAAAAGAAAGTAATGATAAACGGTCATTTTCCCCGCATGCATGAAGATGAAGTGTTTACATTGACTGGTCATTTTAAGGACCATCCAAAGTATGGAAAACAATATATGGTTGAAACATTTAAAAAAGAATTGCCGCAAACAAAAGCAGGTATGGTGCAATATTTAGCGAGTGATTTATTTAAAGGGATAGGAAAGCGTACAGCTGAAAAAATTGTGGACCATCTCGGAGAACATGCTATTTCTAAAATTATGGATGACCCTGAGGCATTAAATGGTGTTGTTAATAAACAAAAGGCTCAGGAAATATATGAGACAATTGTTGAACATCAAGGATTAGAGAAAGTAATGAGCTTTTTAAATGGCTACGGTTTTGGAACGAAACTTTCTATTAAGATTTACCAGCAATATAAAGAGATGACATTAGAAGTGATTCGTAATAATCCGTATCAACTTATTGAAGAAGTGGACGGGATTGGTTTTGGAAGAGCGGATGATATAGGGCGTGCGTTAGGGATATCGGGTAATCATGACGACCGTGTACGAGCGGGATGTTTTTACACATTAGAGAATGTCTCATTACAACTTGGTCATGTTTATATGAGGAAAGATCAACTTGTAAGAGAAACGATGTCACTTTTAAACAATCAAGAAGGAAGAGTGACTGAGGAAGATATTATAGGTTGTATTGAAACGATGCAAAGTGAAGGGAAAGTCATCATAGAAGAAGAACGAGTGTATTTAGCGACGTTATTCTACTCTGAAAAAGGTGTTGTAAAGTCTATTCGCAGGCTTATGAATCAAGAAGAAACACCTTCATTTCCAGAAGCGGAAGTGTTAAAAACGTTAGGTGAAATTGAAGAACAACTGAACGTACAATATGCACCGTTTCAGCAAGAAGCAATTCAAACGGCACTTCATAAACCGATGATGTTATTGACAGGTGGACCAGGAACAGGGAAAACAACAGTTATTAAAGGGATTGTTGAAATGTATGCGTCACTTCACGGATTATCGTTAAATCCGAATGAATACAGTGATGATAATCCATTTCCAATACTATTAACAGCTCCAACAGGAAGAGCAGCGAAGCGGATGAGTGAATCGACAGGACTTCCAGCTTGCACAATTCACCGTTTACTTGGTTGGACGCCAGAAGGATCTTTCCAGCGTAATGAAACGGATCCTGTCCAAGGTAAGCTCCTTATTATCGATGAATTCTCAATGGTTGATATTTGGCTTGCAAATCAGCTATTTAAGTCGTTGCCGACGAATATTCAAGTTATCGTTGTAGGTGATGAAGATCAGTTGCCATCTGTAGGACCTGGACAAGTATTAAAAGATTTATTAAATGCAGGCGCAGTTCCGACAGTGAAGCTTACTGAAATTTATCGTCAAGCGGAAGGCTCATCAGTCATTCAACTTGCCCATGCGATAAAAAATGGAACTCTACCACCAGATTTAGCGCAAAACAAAAAAGATCGTTCGTTTATCAGCTGTACAGGGGCTCAAATTGTTGAGGTTGTGAAAAAAGTTTGCGAAAATGCTAAAACAAAAGGCTTTAGTGCAAGGGATGTTCAAGTATTAGCACCGATGTACCGCGGGCCTGCTGGTATTAATGTATTAAACGAAGCGCTGCAACAAGTATTTAATCCGAAGAGGGAAAAGAGTAAAGAAATTGCTTACGGTGATGTTGTGTACCGAAGAGGCGATAAAGTACTGCAACTCGTGAATCAGCCGGAGAGCCAAGTGTTTAATGGTGATATTGGGGAAATTGTTTCGGTGTTTTATGCGAAAGAGAACGTTGAGCAACAAGATATGATTATCGTTTCATTTGATGGAATTGAGGTAACGTATACGAAGCCCGATTTAAATCAAATTACGCATGCATATTGTTGTTCCATTCATAAATCACAAGGTAGTGAATTTCCGATTGTTATTATGCCAATCGTGAAAAGTTACAACCGTATGTTACGTCGTAATTTAATTTACACGGGTATTACAAGAAGTAAGAAGTTCCTTATTATTTGCGGGGAGGAAGCAGCTTTCCAATCTGGTGTAAATCGCCTTGATGATGCAATGCGTCAAACAACTTTAGCTAGTCGCTTGCAAGAATCACAAGGAGAAGTACAGATGGTCACAGTTAATGGCGAGGAAATGGACGTGGAAAACATTTCACCGTATGATTTCATGTAACAAGGTGAAATTATATAGTGAAACTTTCAAACGCATAGCGTTGAAAGGCTCCAGTAATGTATAAATGAATGCAGTTTGGACATAATGGCGAATAGAATCTGGGAGACTGTAAGGAGATGAAAGCCATATGTTCATTTGTCCAAATTGCAAAGGGAAAGACATTGGAAAAATAGGTGTCAACCAATTTTATTGCTGGAATTGTTATATCGAATTATCGGTTTCAAAGGGGAAAATCCATACACATCAAGTTGAGGAAGATGGTTCATTAAGCTCTCTTGATGATTTATTTGATGAGAATGAAAGAACGATCGGATAACGAAAAGGGGGATTTACTTTGAATCTACGCAATTCATTAATCGCATTAGGTGTTGGAGCTGCAGCATATCAATATGCTCGTAAACAAGATGTATTTTCAAAACGCAATATGAAAAAAGCACGTAAGATGATTAAGTCTTACTTATAATCATTTCGATAAATTGAAAAACTCCCTTGTAGACAAGGGAGTTTTTTTATGCACCCATATGCAAATAAAAAAGTCCGATCTCTGAGAAAAGATAAGATAGACCGTAGCAGCCAACGCCAAGTATTCCATACTGCCATAATTGCTTCGCTTTTTCTTTACGTGAGGAATGAATAAAGAACCCCTTCCAAATACCGAACCCGATACAAATCCATTCAAGAATCATAAAAAGTGCTGATAATCCAAGCATAAATAAAACCATAATTAGCCCTCCTGATTATATTAATTTATGCTGTATTCTCAGGGGTGGTTGTCCTTGTTATGTTATTTATATGTACGTCTTTAAAAAACAGTATGGTCCGTATGAAAAGATTTTAAAAGTTTCGCACATAACCTACCCCATTTATTTTCAAAATAAAGGTGGAGGAGGTTTTTCATGTGAAGAATCTTAAAATCATTTGGATATATCGTTTAGGATTATTGTTACTTGTTTTTCTTTGTCTGCTCGTCTTTTTAAAAATTAAGCCGCTATGGGCACCGATTATTTTTGTATTTAAAGTAGCAATCACGCCGTTTCTTATCGCGTGTTTTATTGCGTATTTATTGCACCCTTTAATTGAAAAAATTCATAAGGAAGGGATGCCTCGTACACTTGCCATTTTGCTCATTTATATCCTTTTCTTTGGCGGAATTGGTTATGGGATTTATAAAGGAACACCAGTCGTTATTAAACAGTTACAAGAGATTAATGAACAATTTCCCCAGTTTACAAAGATGTACGATTCGTGGATGGATGGCGTTACAGAACAAACAGCGAATTTCCCTTCGTTCATTCATGAAAAGGTGAAACAACTTTTTGTGGGTGTGGAAACGAAGATTCAAGCGCTTTTAAATAAAGTGATGAGTACAGCTCGTGGTGTACTCGATTCATTGCTCATTATTTTCTTAATACCGTTCATTGTATTTTACATATTAAAAGATTATGGTGAGTTTTATCATATCTTTTGGAAACTAGTCCCAAGTAAATGGCGAGGTACGGGGCAAATGCTTGCGAAAGAAATTGATAAGTCACTTGGAAGCTATATTCGAGGACAGTTATTTGTTTGTTTAGTATTAGGGGGAGTATCAGCTCTTTCTTTTTGGTTTATCGGTATGAAATATCCATTATTGCTTGGCATTATTATTGGGGTAACGGATATAATCCCATACTTCGGTCCTATTTTAGGAGCGATCCCGACGTTAATGATTGCAGCAACAGTATCAACGAGTTTACTTATTAAGGCGGGGATCACGATTGCGATTTTGCAATTTGTGGAGAGTAACATTTTATCGCCTTACATCGTTGGTAAGTCACTTCGTATGCATCCCGTTATTATTATGCTTGCCTTACTAGTTGGGGGAGAGGTAGCTGGGATTGTAGGGTTACTAATATCTGTTCCGATTTTAGCAGTTATTCGCACTGTCATTGTTCATGTGAGACCGCTCTTGAAAAAAGAAGATGTGTAAGTATAGAAGCCCTCTATGTAAGAAATAGAGGGCTAATCATATATTTATTTAGAAAGCTGCTCGTGTATCTTTTGAACGAGGGAGCTCACATCATTTGTTTGAATATGTTTTATTTTTTTCCATTCGTTATCATACATAAATATAATTTGATTGTTGAAAAGACGCTTTTGTTCTTTTAGATTAGAAATTTTTGCGAAAGAGTACTCTTCAAATATTGGATTCTTACTTACATCTGGCCCATAAAAGAATAGTCTTTTGTTCGTTAAAATTAGCAATCCTGGCCTTGCGACGGAACGATAAATAAATATGTCTAATGAACATGCTGCGTAAAATAATATCGTTTCGTCAGTCGCTAATATGTTTTTAGCTTTGCTAAGTAAGGTTGTCATTGTGATCGCTCCTTTATTTTATTAACAATAATTTAATTATAGCAAAAAAAGTAATATTTAGAAATTTTTATAAATCATTCTTATAAGGAGATTCCGATTTGTTAATAAATGCATACTATATGAAAAGGCTGTTAAGAATGAATAGTAGAATACCTATGATAAATAAGCAATTAATACAATATAAATGATTATCTACATTGACAAACTTAAGAGAATTCTATTATATTTAGTCATATAATACATTAAATCAATGACGGAACAAGTACGTTACAGTCCATTTCTAGAGAGAAGCTTCCATATGGCTGAAAGAAGCTTTAGATGAAGGGTAACAGAAAGCTAATCCTGAGAGCAGCTAATCACTGCCGTCTTGCCACGTTACGGCACCATGAGGTGATGAATTGATTGTTATTGTAATCAATTCATAATTAGGGTGGTATCGCGAGTTAACTCTCGTCCCTTTTATAGGGACGGGAGTTTTTTATATTTAAGGAGGAAAATACAATGAAACAACTAACAGGCGCACAAATTCGTCAAATGTTTTTAGACTTTTTCCAAGAAAAAGGACATGCAGTAGAACCTAGTGCATCACTAGTTCCGCATGAAGATCCATCTCTTTTATGGATTAATAGTGGTGTAGCTACATTAAAAAAATATTTTGATGGACGTGTAATCCCACAAAATCCACGTATTACAAATGCTCAAAAATCAATTCGTACAAACGATATTGAAAACGTAGGGAAAACAGCTCGTCACCATACATTCTTTGAAATGTTAGGAAACTTCTCAATTGGTGATTACTTCAAAGAAGAAGCAATTACATGGGCTTGGGAATTCTTAACGAGCGACAAATGGATCGGATTCGATAAAGAATTACTATCAGTTACAATCCATCCAGAAGATGAAGAAGCATTCACAATTTGGAATGAGAAAATGGGCGTTCCAAAAGAGCGTATTATTCGCTTAGAAGAAAACTTCTGGGATATCGGTGAAGGACCAAGTGGACCGAATACAGAGATTTTCTATGACCGCGGAGAAGCTTACGGTAATGACTTTAGTGACCCAGAATTATATCCAGGCGGAGAAAACGAGCGTTACTTAGAAGTATGGAACCTTGTATTCTCTCAATTTAACCATAATCCAGACGGTTCATATACACCACTTCCTAAGAAAAACATTGATACAGGGATGGGTCTAGAGCGTATGACATCTATCGTTCAAGATGTACCTACGAACTTTGATACAGACCTATTCATGCCGATGATTGGTGCAACAGAAACAATTTCTGGTGAAAAATATCGTAATGGCGATTTAGAAAAAGATATGGCATTCAAAGTAATTGCTGACCATATCCGTACAGTAACATTCGCTGTTGGTGACGGTGCTCTTCCATCTAACGAAGGCCGTGGTTATGTATTACGTCGTTTATTACGCCGCGCTGTTCGTTATTCGAAGAAATTAAACATCAATCGTCCATTTATGTTTGAATTAGTACCGGTTGTTGGAGAAGTAATGAAAGACTTCTATCCAGAAGTACTTGAAAAGAAAGATTTCATTGCGAAAGTTGTGAAGAACGAAGAAGAGCGTTTCCATGAAACACTTCATGATGGTGAAGCGATTTTAGCTGAAGTAATTGCAAAAGCAAAAGAAGAAAAAACAACTGTTATTTCTGGAGTAGATGCGTTCCGTCTGTATGACACATACGGTTTCCCAATTGAATTAACAGAAGAATATGCAGAAGAAGCTGGCATGACAGTTGATCATGAAGGCTTTGAAAATGAAATGGAAAAACAACGTGAGCGTGCACGTGCTGCTCGTCAAGACGTTGATTCTATGCAAGTTCAAGGTGGTGTCCTTGGAGAAATTAAAGTAGCGAGCGAATTCGTTGGTTACGGTACAGTTGCAACAGAAAGTAACGTTGTTGCACTTGTGAAAAACGGCGAATACACAGACAGCTTACAAGCTGGTGAAGAAGGACAGTTAATTCTTGATGTAACACCATTCTATGCTGAGAGCGGTGGACAAATTGCAGACCGTGGTTACCTTCTTGCAGATGGTGTGAAAGTTCTTGTAAAAGACGTACAAAAAGCACCAAACGGCCAAAACTTGCATAAAGTTGTTGTTGAAGAAGGTACATTAACGAAAGATGCGGCTGTAAAAGCTATTATCGATACGAAAAACCGTAGTAGCGTTGTAAAAAATCATACAGCAACTCACTTACTACACCAAGCATTAAAAGACGTACTTGGAACACACGTTAACCAAGCAGGTTCTCTTGTAACTTCTGAACGTCTACGTTTTGACTTCTCTCACTTCGGTCAAGTACAAGCTGACGAATTAGAAAAAATTGAGCGTATGGTAAACGAAAAAATTTGGGAAAGTATTGATGTTGAGATTTCTCAAAAAGCAATCGAAGAAGCGAAAGAAATGGGCGCAATGGCATTATTCGGTGAAAAATACGGAGATGTTGTACGCGTTGTACAAGTTGGCGATTACAGCTTAGAGCTTTGTGGTGGTTGTCACGTTGATAATACAGCTTCTATCGGTATTTTCAAAATCGTTGCTGAGTCTGGTATTGGTGCAGGAACTCGTCGTATTGAAGCAGTAACTGGTAAGTCTGCATACGAATTAATGAACGATCAAGTAGGTTTATTAAAAGAAGCAGCAGGAAAAATGAAAACAAATCCGAAAGATATTTTAACAAGAGTTGATGGTCTATTTGCTGAAGTGAAACAACTGCAAAAAGAAAATGAATCTCTTGCTGCGAAATTAAGCAATATCGAAGCTGGAAACTTAACTGATTCTGTAATGACAGTTGATGGTGTGAATGTATTAGCAGCGAAAGTAAATGTTGCAGATATGAACAACTTACGTACGATGATGGATGATCTGAAAAATAAATTAGAGTCAGCAGTTGTTGTATTAGCGTCTGTTAATGACGATAAAGTAAACATCCTAGCAGGTGTAACGAAAGACTTAATTAGCCAAGGTTACCATGCTGGTAAACTTGTGAAAGAAGTAGCTTCTCGTTGCGGCGGTGGCGGTGGTGGCCGTCCTGATATGGCACAAGCAGGCGGTAAAAACCCAGCTCAAGTCGAAGAAGCTTTAGCATTTGTACAAGAGTACGTTAAATCTGTTTCAAAATAAAGAGATAGTAGTGTACAATGGTAGGGAGAGGAGAAGTTCTTCTCCCTATACTTACTATATAAGTGAGGTGCTTGAAATGGACGGTTTTGATAAAACAATGAAGTTTAGCATTCAAGATGAAAAACAGAGTGTCCATGTAAATGATGTACTTTTAACTGTGTATGATGCACTTCAAGAAAAAGGCTATAATCCGATTAACCAAATCGTCGGTTATTTATTAAGTGGAGACCCAGCATACATACCTCGCCATAAAGATGCACGTAGCATCATTCGCAAGCTTGAACGTGATGAGTTAATTGAAGAGCTTGTGAAGTCTTACTTGAAACATCATCGTGAGGAGTAGTTTATGCGGATATTAGGTTTAGATGTAGGTACAAAAACAGTCGGAGTTGCAATTAGCGACGAAATGGGCTGGACAGCACAAGGATTAGAAACAATTAAGATTAACGAAGAACGAGGTCACTTTGGTTTTGATCGTATTTCTGAGTTAGTAAAGCAGTACAATGTGGACAAAATAGTAGTAGGTTTACCTAAAAATATGAATGGTACAATTGGCCCACGTGGCGAAGCGTGCCAACAATTTGCAGAAAACCTACGAGAGCTGTTACAATTAGACGTTGTAATGTGGGACGAGCGTTTGTCAACAATGGCAGCGGAACGTCTACTCATTTCAGCTGATGTAAGTCGTAAGAAGCGAAAACAAGTAATCGATAAGATGGCTGCAGTCGTAATCTTACAAGGATTTTTAGATAGAAAATAAGAGGTGACCAAAATGGAAGAACGTCAAATTACAATTGTAGACGAAAAAGGTAACGAACATTTATGTGAAATTATTTTCACTTTTGATGCTGACAAATTTGGTAAAAAATCATACGTAATCTTCTCTCCAATCGGTGAAGTAGATGAAGATGGAGACCCAATTTATGATGCAATGGCTTATGAGCAAAATGAAGAAGAGGGCGGAGTTTTACTTCCAATCGAATCAGAAGAAGAGTGGGAAATGGTACAAGAAACGTTTAACACTATTGCTGATGAGCAAGAAGCTGAATAATAAGTACTGAAAAGATGGACGACATACAGTCCATCTTTTTTTGTATTTATATGTAAAATGAAAGATTTTTTGTCGAAACTGTGTAAGTCTTTGTAGTATAATGAGACGGATTGTAGAAAAATAAAGTGTCAATTAAAAAAGATAAGTGAATTTGTTGCGTTTTTACATCGTGCTGTATAGAAAGGTGTACATACGGTCTACAATTAAGTAAGGAGGAAATGTTTTGATAGAGAATCAAGTGAAAAAGAAGCGTAGACGCATCTTTTTATTTTCGATTATTGCACTGCTTTTAGTTTGTGGTTCAGTCTATGCGTATATTTCATCCGCATTAGGACCAGTTGATAGCGGGAATAAAAAAGAGATTGAAGTAGAAATTCCGAAAGGATCATCTACAAGTAAAATTGGAGAAATTTTAGAAGAAAAAGGCGCTGTAAAAAACGGTACAGTTTTTAGTTTTTATACAAAGGCTAAATCGAAAAGTTTACAAGCAGGTACATATTTATTAAATCCTTCAATGAATGCTGAAGATGTGATCGAACAAATGTCAGCTGGCAACGTGCATCGTCCAGCTCTTTATAAAGTGACGATTAAAGAAGGGGCGCAAGTAACTGAAATTGCAGAAACGATTGCGACAGAACTAAAGTGGAATAAAGATGATGTTACGCGTCAATTAAACGATAAAGCATTTATTCAAAAAATGCAGCAAAAGTATCCGAAGTTATTAACGGATAAAATCTTTGATAGTAATATTAAATACCCATTAGAAGGTTATTTATATCCTGCAACGTATTCGTTTTATAAGAAAGATACAACGTTAGAAGAAATTGTAATTCCAATGCTTGAGAAAACAAATGCAATCATTGTTCAAAATGAGGCGAAAATGAAAGCGAAGAATTGGGATGTTCATCAGCTTTTAACATTATCTTCACTTATTGAAGAAGAGGCAACTGGTTTTACAGATCGTCAAAAGATCTCTAGTGTCTTTTATAATCGTTTAGCAAAAGGTATGCCGCTTCAAACGGATCCAACGGTATTATATGCACTTGGAAAGCATAAACAACGTGTATTATACGAAGATTTAAAGGTCAACTCACCGTACAATACGTATGTTGTAAAAGGATTGCCGGTAGGGCCGATCGCAAACTCTGGTAAACATTCAGTAGAAGCTGCGTTAGAACCTGCGCAAACAGATTATTATTATTTCTTAGCTGCACCAAGTGGTGAAGTGTACTATGCGAAAACATTAGAAGAGCATAATGCATTAAAGCAAAAATACATTACGAAAAAACAGTGAAATGGGGAGGGATAGCGAAAAAAGTCGCACATCCCTCTTTTTTGTGGTAAAATATATCGGGTTAAAAACTGGCAGAAGAATCGTTTTTAATATCAAAACGGGACGTACAAGCTAAGGATAAAGCTGGCTTGTATTTTTATTGCATTCTATGTGTGAAAAGACGTCATAGAGGCACTTCTCCATGTAAATAAGGAGGACCATTTATGGAGGATGCAGTTAACGAGTACCTATTATCATTTATTGATCCGAAAGATAAATTAATTCTTGAAATGGAAGAATATGCAACAGAAAATCATGTGCCGATTATGGATCGACTTGGAATGGAATTTATGCTGCAATTTTTACGTTTAATTGGACCGAAAAGCATTTTAGAACTTGGAACAGCAATCGGTTATTCTAGTATTCGTATGATGCAAGCTATTCCAAATTCACGTATTGTGACAGTTGAGCGCAATCGTGAGCGATATGAAAAAGCACTTGAATATATAGAACGTTCCCCAGTAACAGATCGTATTTCAGTTATTTACGGTGATGCGTTAGAGACAGGTGAACAAGTAAAAGAACACGGGACATTTGACGTTATTTTTATTGATGCAGCAAAAGGACAGTATCGTCGTTTTTTTGACTTATATGAACCGTTATTAAATCCTGGTGGCGTAATTATTTCAGATAATGTTATGTACCACGGTCTTGTAACGACAAAAGAGAAAATTGAAAACAGACGTACACGTGGTTTAATCCGTCGTATTAAGACGTACAATGAGTGGCTTATGAACCATGAAGGATATGATACAACGATTTTCCCAATTGGTGATGGAGTAGCTGTTAGTAAAAAGAGAGGGTGACCAAGGTATGAAGAAACCTGAATTGTTAGTAACGCCAAGAGCGGTGGCGGATATCGAACAACTTGCGAAAGCAGGAGCAGATGCGGTAATGATCGGTGAGCAAAAGTTTGGTTTACGTTTAGCAGGAGAGTTTTCACGTGAAGATGTAAAACAAGCTGTGAAGATTGCACATGAAAATGGTGTGAAAGTATACGTAGCCATGAACGCTATGTTCCACAACGATAAAGTAGAAGAATTAACAGATTACGTTTCATTTTTAAACGAAGTAAATGTAGATGCAATTGTTTTCGGAGATCCAGCGGTATTAATGGCTGTTCGCGAAGTAGCACCAAATATGCAGTTGCACTGGAATACAGAAACGACAGCAACAAACTGGTTCACTTGTAACTACTGGGGACAAAGAGGAGCGAAGCGCGCTGTATTAGCTCGTGAGCTGAGCTTAGATGAAATTGTTGATTTAAAAGAAAATGCTGAAGTGGAACTAGAAGTACAAATTCACGGTATGACTTGTATGTTCCAATCGAAGCGTTCATTAGTAGGAAACTACTTTGAGTATCAAGGACGTAATCTTGACATTGAAAAGAAAAAATATGAAGAGAATATGTTCTTATATGACCCAGAGCGTAACAATAAATATCCAATTTATGAAGATGAAAATGGTACTCACATTATGAGTCCCAACGATATTTGTTTCATCGATGAATTAGAGGAACTAATCGAAGCTGAAGTTGATAGCTTAAAAATCGACGGTGTACTAAAAAGCTCTGAATACATTATTGAAGTAACGAAGAAATATCGTCAAGCGATTGATTTATGCGTAGAAGATCGTGATGCATATTATGACGTGAAAGATGATCTATATAAAGAAATAGAAGAAATGCAACCAGTAAATCGTCCGTTAGATACAGGATTCTTCTTTAAAGAAACGGTTTACTAAACGAGGAGGGTGTAGGAAATGACTGTACAAGAAATTTCACGAGTGATCGATGGCAAACGTGTTATTGTGAAGAAACCTGAACTGTTAATCCCTGCGGGTAACTTAGAAAAATTAAAAGTAGCTATCCATTACGGGGCAGATGCTGTATATTTAGGTGGACAAGAATTTGGTCTTCGTTCGAATGCAGGTAACTTTACGCTAGAAGAAATGGCAGAAGGCGTTGAGTTTGCAAAGAAGTATGGAGCAAAAATATACGTAACAACAAATATCTTTGCGCATAATGAAAATATGGACGGGCTAGAGGAATATTTAAAAGGGATTGAAAAAGCTGGCGTAACGGGAATTATCGTTGCTGATCCGCTTATCATTGAGACTTGTAAACGCGTAGCGCCTTCTGTTGAGGTGCATTTAAGCACACAGCAATCACTATCCAACTGGAAAGCAGCACAGTATTGGAAAGAAGAAGGTTTACATCGTCTTGTATTAGCTCGTGAAGCAAGCTATGAAGAAATGAAAGAAATTAAAGAAAAAGTGGATATTGAAATTGAAGCATTCGTACATGGTGCAATGTGTATCGCATATTCAGGAAGATGCACATTAAGTAACCATATGACAGCGCGTGATTCTAATCGTGGTGGTTGTTGCCAATCTTGCCGCTGGGATTATGATTTAGTTCAAACAGTATCACAACATAAAGATGCAAAAGAGCTTCCTCTATTCCAAGAAGGAGATGCTCACTTTGCGATGAGTCCAAAAGATTTAAATTTAATTTTATCCATTCCGAAAATGATTGAAATCGGAATCGATAGCTTAAAGGTAGAAGGACGTATGAAATCAATCCATTACGTAGCGACTGTAGCAACTGTATATCGTAAAGTAATTGATGCTTATTGTGCGGATCCAGATAACTTTGAGTTTAAACAAGAATGGTTAGATGAGCTTGATAAATGTGCAAATCGTGATACAGCTCCTGCATTCTTTGAAGGGGTTCCAGGACATCAAGAGCAAATGTTTGGAAATCATAGTAAGAAAACAACGTATGATTTTGCTGGTTTAGTGTTAGATTATAATGAAGAAACGGGCATCGTAACGATTGAGCAACGTAATCATTTCAAACCAGGACATGAAGTGGAGTTCTTTGGACCAGAAATAGAAAACTTTACGCAAACGGTGGAGAAAATTTGGGATGAGGATGGAAACGAATTAGATGCAGCGAGACATCCGTTGCAAATCGTGAAATTCAAAGTGGATCAACGAGTGTATGTGAATAATATGATGCGCAAAAGCATACTTCAATAAGAAAGAGTGATAGTCGAATGGGGACGAATAAGCCTGTTGTAATTGGAATTGCTGGTGGTTCGGGATCAGGTAAAACGAGTGTAACGAAAGCGATTTTTGACCATTTTAAAGGTCATTCTATTTTAATCTTAGAGCAAGATTATTATTACAAAGATCAAAGCCATTTACCAATGGAAGAGCGTTTAAAAACAAATTATGATCATCCGCTTGCGTTTGATAATGATCTGTTAATTGAACATTTGCAGCAGTTGCTTGCATATGAGCAAATTGATAAGCCTGTATATGACTATACATTGCATACGCGTTCAGAAGAAATTATTCCAGTTGAGCCGAAAGATGTAATTATTTTAGAAGGAATTCTTATTTTAGAAGACCCACGTCTTTGCGAGTTAATGGACATTAAATTATTCGTTGATACGGATGCTGACCTTCGTATTCTGCGCCGCATGCAGCGTGATATTAAAGAGCGCGGTCGTACGATGGATTCAGTTATTGATCAGTACGTAAATGTTGTACGTCCAATGCACAATCAATTTATTGAGCCTTCTAAGAAATTTGCGGATATTATTATCCCTGAAGGTGGACAAAACCACGTTGCAATTGATATTATGGTGACAAAAATTGCAACAATTCTTGAACAAAAAGTAAATTTGTAATAGCATAGTAAAAGATATACGGTAGGAAGGGATTTTTTCCCTTCTTATCGAATACAATGAAACATGCAACCTCATCTATATATAGGTGAGGGCATATTTATATCAACTTTCCATACATATCTTCTTTATATAAAGAAGAATTGGAAATACGGGGTTGTATGTGACAACTCCGCTAGTGCAAGGGTACTAGAAACCTCCGCTAACAATGGAAGCGGAGGAGTTTTCATATGGAACTCCTCTTTTTTTCAGGGGATTGGTATATAAAAGGAGTGGAAAATATGTCAACAGAAAAAACATACCCTATGACGCAAGAGGGTAAGCAAAAACTAGAGAACGAACTTGAGCAATTAAAAACAGTAAGACGTAAAGAAGTAGTAGAACGTATTAAAATCGCACGTAGCTTCGGGGACCTTTCTGAGAACTCTGAGTACGATGCAGCGAAAGATGAGCAAGCGTTCGTAGAAGGACGTATTACACAATTAGAAAATATGATTCGTAACGCAGTTATCATTAAAGATACTGGCGAAGTATCTACTGTTGTTACATTAGGTAAAACAGTAACATTTAAAGAATTACCAAACGGAGATGAAGAAGCGTATACAATCGTAGGTAGCGCGGAAGCTGATCCATTCGAAGGAAGAATTTCTAACGATTCTCCAATCGCAAAAAGCTTATTAGGTAAGCAAATTGGTGAGAAAGTAACAATCCAAACACCAGGCGGAGAAATGCAAGTAGAGATTGTCTCTGTAAAATAAAAAAAGATTCTCCTATCGGGAGAATCTTTTTTTTCTGTAGAATGAAAAAAATTGTGTAAACCTTAGAGTGATTCGACAAAAAATGTCAAAAAAACACTTTAAGCTTTGATATCATAATTAGAGACCATAGGTTTTAAAAGGGAAAAGGGGCTAATTATGAAACATAAAATCTTTACAGGATTGGTTTGTAGTATCTCCATATTAGGACTTGCTGCATGCGGAACGAATGAAGAAACTACATCATCAAAGGGAGAAAAAGTAAAGCAAGAAGAAAAAAAGGATATTAAAGCAACTGAGAGTTCAAAAGCCTTAGAAAATCCACAAGATAAAAAGGAATTTAATGATTTTGATGTAGCGTATCAATTAGCAATTGTCATGAAAATATTTCAAGATGTAACGATTAAGTATGATTACGCAATTGGGAATCCAGATTATTTATTGCGAGATTCGATGGATCAAAAAACAATAGATGATATGAAGAATATGTTACAAGAACAGGCGAAGAATAATGATAAAATTTTAAAAGATGAAGTGAATCAAGCATATACATATTTAAAACAATCGAAAGTAAGTAATAAAGATGATATTCAAAAAATAATAGATGCACAAAATAATTATTTACATATTGTAGATAAGATGATTACTTGTATTGATTCTGTAACAGTTGAGAATGCAAAAGAAAAAAGAAATGAAATGGATAATTTCAGTAAGGACTATTTAAAAGTAGCGGCTAATGTAACAACTACTGTAATTGAAGTTGCTAAAAACACTGGAGTGAATGAAACTGAATTTAAATCGCTTCTTACGAAATTTTTAGAGAAGCCAAAAAAACAATAATAGCTTTATATAATATCTATTTTTGTTTTGGAGCTTGTATAAATAAAATAGTACCTCGTCTAAACTACAATAGACGAGGTGTTTTTTTATGAAAATAAAACGGAGAATTACAATTGTTTTAATTTGTTTTATGAGTGTTATGTTTGTATTGCTTTGTCGTTTAATCCAAATTCAAATTATAGATACAGAATCATTTACTGATCGCAAAATAAATTTAATTGAAAAAAGTGTTACGCAACGCACACAATCCATTACAGTAGACGATGGACGTGGGCAGTTTATAGATCGTAATGGTAAAGAAATAGGTGAGGAAAAATATCCTGTTTTAATTATTTTTCCATTTTTACAAATAAAAAATGACATGTTAGAGAAAATCGCGCATATCATTGGTGTGTCGAGACAAGAGATTAGAAGACAAATGAAAAATAACAAAAATGCATTTACCCTACAAGGAGAAACTGCTCCATTTCGAGTGACACGAGAGCAGATGGAGAAGGTAAATGAATTACATGTATTAGGTATTGTAGCAGCTGAAGTGCGATTAAAACAAACTGGAGAAATCAGTCATTTAATTGGTGATGTAGGGGAGAACGAAAGGGAGTTTCAAAAGCGATATGGAGAATTGAAAAAAATTTCAAAACAAACGCCGATAGGTATTTCAGGATTACAGCAATCATTTGATGAATTTCTATTGACTGATGGAGAGGCAAAAGTATTATATCAAGTAGATCGGCAAGGAGAACCAATTTTCGGAAAGCAAGCGAAATACACTTCACCAGGAAATCCGTTTTATCCAGTTAGGGTTCAAACTACTTTACATAAAGAGTTGCAGCAAAAAGCAGAAGAAGTGATTGAAGCAAATGAAATAAAGAAGGGGGGATTAGTATTACTTGATGTAAAGACAAATGAAATATTAGCGATGGTTAGTAAGCCGTCTTTACAAGTAAGGGATGAGAATTTATATAAAACTACACTTGAAAATCAAATGTTAACGCCACATTTTCCAGGCTCTGTTTTTAAAACAGTAGTTGCAGCTGCAGTCATTGATCAAAAAGTAAATTTGTTTAATCGGACATTTAACTGTAATAAAGATTTATATGGTGAAAACGACCCGCAAGTTAGGATGGGTACACTTAACTTTAAAGAGAGCTTTGCTAGGAGCTGTAACAGGACATTTTCCGAGTTAGGTAACGAGCTATTACAAAAGGATAGGACGGTGTTAGAAACATACGTAGCAGCTCTAGGAGCAAATGAAAAGGTTGGATGGAAAGGTTCTGTATTTCATACACCTCATTTTGAGCAAATGTCAGAAGAGAAAGGCACTACTATTTGGGGAAATGAAGAAAATAAAAGTAATAAAAAAGCGGTAGAACAAACAGCGATTGGACAGAAAGATGTACGTATATCACCTCTAGCAATTGCCAATATGATGGCGACGATTGCGAGGAATGGAGAAAAGATGGAAGTGAAAGCTGTTGAAAAAATAGTATATAAAAATGGAGCGGATTTTTTTACATTTGAGAGCCATACGTTAAATGGAAAACAGCTTTCGTATGAAACAGTGAAAACATTACAAGAGTTATTAAGAGGCGTTGTAACAAGGGAGAAAGGAACAGGAACGGCATTCCGTTCGTTGCCACTAAGTGTCGCTGGAAAATCCGGGACAGCGCAAACGGGGAAAGGGACGAGGGTGAATCGCTGGTTTGCAGGTTATTTTCCGTATGAGAATCCAAGATATGCTTTAGTTGTTGTTGATCTAGAGACTGATAGCAAAGTGAATAAAGTTACACCTATTTTTAAAGATATGGTGGGAGCAATCTATCAATTGGAGAATGAAAAGTAATCTTGCAATTTATAGTGAAATGTCTTCATTTCATGAAAATATCATTGTAAATGTTCAACCTTTCTAGATTTAATGTTACAATAGCAATTAGGAAAAACTGCATGGAGGTTTGGAGAATGGCAGGAGGATCAAGATTCCAACAGAAACAACAAAAACGTCGTCAAAACGGTGTTTTAAATATTGCAATCGCTATTGTATTACTATTAGTAGCTATTGTAGCATATCAATTGTTCGTTCCTAGTACGAAAGAGCAAGCATCTTCTACTGATAAGAAAGTCTCTCAACAAACAACAAAGAATGAGAAAGCTGGAAAATCAGAAGATAAAGAATCTGCTAAGAAAAAAGAAAAAGAACAAGAGCAAGCAGAAGCTAAGAAAAAAGCTGAAGAAGAGAAGCTAAAGGCTGAAGAAGAACAGAAAAAAGCTGAAGAAGAAGCGAAAGCTAACGAGAAAGTATCAGCTGAAAAAACTGTATCTAAGGCAAAAGAGGCTTACACAAAACCTTCTTGGAAAGCTGTAGGAACAGAACAAGGTTCATCACCGGCGATGACGTTTAAACAAGGGTCATCAGATTGGAATGAGATGCAAAGTGCAATTGCTGCAGGTGTTGAGATACCGAAAGAGCAATTAGTATTCCATTTTGTTGGAAGAGACAAAACTGGAAAGAGCAAAGCTTATGGTGATGTTCAAGATAAGCAAAGTGGGAAAAGATATTACGTAAATATTGATTGGGTAGACAATGAGGGCTGGAAACCAGTACTTGTTCAAACTCTAAACTAAAAAAGAGAAGCTCCTTAGGAGCTTCTCTTTTTTGTTAACGCAATTTCTTTAATTTAAAATGAACAACCGCGCTATAATACGGTCTTTTGCTTTCAGGATCCATAACCATTTGATGAGAGATGTGATGAACTTCAAGCATAAGTGCTTTATTATTATCAATTTGTTCACTAATTTTTCGTTCTAAAGAAGCTAAGTCTCCCGCTTCAAAAAACTCTACTTTATCTTCTAACATTTCAAAGGTAAATGACATGAAGACGGCCCCTCTCCTATGTAATCAACTATAGTGTAACAAAGAAAAGAAGGAAATACCATGTACATTTCAATTGACATTTTTAGAAAGAGGGAATATCATACTGATAAAACCGATAAGAAAAAGGGGAATTTTTATGGGTACAGAATTTAATGGTTTATTTGATGAGTGGGCTCATACGTACGACTCATTTGTACAAGGCGAAGATATACAATATAAAGAAGTTTTCGCCCATTATGAGGACATTCTAGAGGATGTAGTTAACAAGTCATTTGGTAATGTATTAGAATTTGGTGTCGGTACAGGTAATTTAACAAATAAATTATTACTTGCTGGCCGCACAGTTTACGGTATAGAACCGTCGCGTGAAATGCGCATGATTGCAAAAGAGAAATTGCCAAAAGAATTTTCAATTACAGAGGGTGATTTTCTTTCGTTTGAAGTTCCAAATTCAATTGATACCATTGTAAGCACCTATGCATTTCATCATTTAACAGATGATGAAAAAAATGTAGCAATTGCGAAGTATAGTCAATTGCTAAACAAAGGTGGTAAAATAGTGTTTGCTGATACGATATTTGCAGATCAAGATGCATATGATAAAACTGTTGAAACAGCAAAAGAAAGAGGTTTCCACCAGTTAGCAAACGATTTGCAAACGGAATACTATACACGTATTCCAGTTATGCAGACTATTTTTGAAAACAATGGCTTCCATGTAACGTTCACGAGATTAAATCATTTCGTTTGGGTAATGGAGGCAACTAAGCAATAGAAAGAGGGATTAGATTGAGAATTGCTGTAATTGGAGCAATGGAAGAAGAAGTACGTATTTTACGTGACAAATTAGAACAAGCAGAGACAGAAACGGTTGCAGGTTGTGAATTTACGAAAGGGCTATTAGCAGGGCATGAAGTAATCTTGTTAAAGTCTGGTATTGGTAAAGTAAACGCAGCGATGTCAACGACAATTTTATTAGAAAAATATAAGCCTGAAAAAGTAATTAATACTGGCTCAGCTGGTGGATTCCATCATTCTCTAAACGTTGGTGATGTAGTTATTTCCACTGAAGTTCGTCACCATGACGTAGATGTAACAGCATTTAACTATGAATATGGTCAAGTACCAGGAATGCCGCCTGGATTTAAAGCTGATGAGGCGTTAGTTGCATTAGCTGAGAAATGTATGCAGGCTGAAGAAAATATTCAAGTTGTAAAAGGTATGATTGCAACAGGGGATTCATTTATGAGTGATCCGAACCGCGTTGCAGCCATCCGTGATAAATTTGAAAATCTTTATGCGGTAGAAATGGAAGCAGCAGCTGTTGCACAAGTATGCCACCAATATGAAATTCCGTTTGTTATCATTCGCGCACTTTCTGATATTGCTGGTAAAGAATCAAATGTTTCATTTGATCAGTTTTTAGATCAAGCAGCTCTTCATTCTACAAACTTTATCGTAAAAGTGTTAGAAGAGTTAAAGTAATGTAACAAAAAGGCAACTGTCTCATATAAAGAAAATACATACAGTTGCCTTTTCTTTATTGGCAAACAAGGGGGAGAACACGATGAATGTATATCGTGGAGTTCATGAGTTAATTGGTCATACACCAATTGTAGAAATTACTCGTTTTTCACTTCCGAAAGGGGTCCGTTTATTTGCAAAGCTTGAATTTTATAACCCAGGCGGAAGCGTTAAGGATCGTTTAGGAAGAGAATTAATCGAAGATGCGCTAGAAAAAGGGCTTGTTACCCAGGGTGGAACAATTATTGAACCGACTGCTGGGAATACTGGTATTGGACTGGCACTTGCAGCATTAGAGCATGATTTACGTGTTATTGTTTGTGTACCAGAGAAATTTAGTATTGAAAAACAAGAATTAATGAAAGCACTAGGTGCAACGGTCGTGCATACACCGACTGAGCAAGGAATGACCGGTGCAATTGCTAAAGCAAAAGAGTTAGTAAATGAAATACCGAATTCATACTCTCCAAGTCAGTTCGCAAATGAGGCAAATCCTCGTGCATATTTTAAAACACTAGGACCTGAACTGTGGGACGCATTGAATGGAGAGATTAACATATTTGTTGCTGGAGCAGGAACTGGCGGTACGTTTATGGGGACTGCATCTTATTTGAAAGAAAAAAATATAGATATTAAAACAGTTATCGTAGAGCCAGAAGGATCTATTTTAAATGGTGGTAAGGCTGGTTCACATGAGACCGAAGGAATTGGACTGGAATTTATCCCGCCATTTTTGAAGACATCTTATTTTGATGAAATTCATACGATTTCTGATCGAAATGCATTTTTACGAGTGAAAGAATTAGCGCAAAAAGAAGGACTTCTCGTTGGGAGCTCTTCAGGAGCAGCATTTCATGCGAGCTTACTTGAGGCAGAGAAGGCAGCACAAGGTACAAATATTGTAACCATTTTTCCTGATAGCAGTGAGCGCTATTTAAGTAAAGACATATACAAAGGATGGGAATAAAAAATGAGAGCAAAGACAAAGTTAATTCATGGTATTCGCATAGGAGAACCTTCAACTGGATCTGTAAACGTACCGATTTATCAAACAAGTACGTACAAACAAGAAGCAGTTGGTAAGCATCAAGGATATGAATATTCACGTACAGGTAACCCAACACGTGCAGCTTTAGAAGAAATGATTGCTGTATTAGAAAATGGGCATGCTGGATTTGCATTTGGTTCAGGAATGGCTGCTATTACAGCGACAATTATGTTGTTCTCAAAAGGTGACCACGTTATTTTAACAGATGATGTTTATGGCGGAACATACCGCGTTATTACGAAAGTATTAAACCGTTTCGGTATTGAGCATACATTTGTAGATACAACAAACTTAGAGGAAGTTAAAGAAGCGATTCGTCCAAATACGAAAGCAATTTATGTGGAAACACCAACGAACCCACTACTAAAAATTACTGATATTAAGAAAATATCTACTCTTGCTAAAGAGAAAGACTTATTAACAATTATTGATAACACATTCATGACGCCATATTGGCAGTCGCCGATTTCTTTAGGAGCAGATATTGTGCTTCATAGTGCAACGAAATATTTAGGAGGTCATAGTGACGTAGTTGCAGGTCTAGTAGTTGTAAATAGCCCACAACTAGCAGAAGATCTTCACTTTGTACAAAACTCAACAGGAGGTATTCTTGGGCCGCAAGATAGCTTCTTACTACTTCGTGGTTTAAAAACATTAGGAATTCGTATGGAAGAACATGAAACGAATTCACGCGCTATTGCTGAGTTCTTAAATAATCATCCAAAAGTAAATAAAGTATATTACCCAGGTCTTGAATCACATCAAAACCACGAATTAGCAACAGAACAAGCAAATGGTTTTGGTGCTATTATCTCATTTGATGTAGATAGTGAAGAGACATTAAATAAAGTACTTGAGAAATTGCAGTATTTTACACTGGCTGAAAGTTTAGGAGCAGTAGAAAGTTTAATTTCTATTCCATCTCAAATGACACATGCATCAATCCCAGCTGATCGCCGCAAAGAATTAGGAATTACAGATACATTAATTCGTATTTCTGTCGGTATTGAAGATGGTGAAGATTTAATTGAAGATTTAGCACAAGCGCTAGCATAATAAAAAAACGCACTGCTAATATAGAGCAGTGCGTTTTTTTATTACATTATTTTGTGAAACATTTCACAAAATAGACATACACAAACGAAATGATTTCATGTATATTGAATTCAGGAAATGTTACTCACGAACAAACTTGTGAAACATTTCACAAACAATGAAATTCATGTAGGAAAGCATCTCTATTTTTTTATGTTAATTGGGACTTATTTTGACCTATAGGGACATATAAGGACCGTGATAGTAGAATAGGAGGAAATTTACATGGTAGTCAAAGAGAAAGTTGTAAATGAAATGCAGGAAGTAAAAAAGATGATTGATACACTAGTAAATAATGGTCAACAAGCTTTACAAGCATTAGAAAGTTTTACACAAGAGGAAATTGACAACATTGTTCATGAAATGGCATTAGCAGGTGTTGATCAACATATGCCGCTAGCAAAATTAGCAGTTGAAGAAACTGGCCGTGGTGTATATGAAGACAAATGCATTAAAAATATTTTTGCCACTGAATATATTTGGCATAGTATAAAGCAAGATAAAACGGTAGGAATTATTCACGAAGATTCTCATGAAGAAATAATAGAAATCGCGGAACCTGTCGGTGTAGTAGCTGGGGTAACGCCAGTAACGAATCCAACGTCGACAACAATGTTTAAAGCGTTAATTGCGATAAAAACAAGAAATCCAATTATTTTCGCGTTTCATCCTTCCGCACAAAAATGTTCTGTGGCAGCGGCGAAAACAGTATATGATGCAGCGATGAAAGCTGGTGCACCAAAACACTGTATTCAATGGATTGAAAGACCGTCTGTTGAAGCGACGAAACAATTAATGAACCATGATGGTGTAGCACTCGTTCTAGCAACTGGAGGCGCTGGTATGGTGAAATCAGCTTACTCTACTGGAAAACCAGCGTTAGGCGTTGGGCCTGGTAATGTACCGTGTTATATAGAAAAATCAGCACATGTAAAACGAGCTGTTAATGATTTAATTTTATCGAAAACATTTGATAACGGTATGATTTGTGCATCGGAACAAGCAATCATTGTCGATAAAGAAATCTATGATGATGTTAAAACAGAAATGATTGAAAACAATTGTTACTTTGTAACAGAAGAAGAAAGAAAAAAATTAGAAAAGCTTGTTATAAATGAAAATACATGTGCAGTAAATAGTGATATTGTAGGGAAATCAGCACAGTATATTGCCGATTTAGTTGGGATTACTGTTCCTGAACATACAAAAATGCTTGTAGCTGAAATTCAAGGTATCGGAGCAGCATATCCGTTATCTCGTGAGAAACTGAGTCCAGTATTAGCTTGTGTGAAGGCGAATTCATTAGAAGAAGGATTTACATATTGCGAAGAAATGTTGAACCTCGGTGGTTTAGGACATTCAGCAGTTATCCATTCTACAAATAAAGATGTGCAAAAGCAATTTGGATTACGTATGAAAGCTTGCCGTCTCATTGTAAATGCACCTTCATCACAAGGTGGAATAGGTGATATATATAATGGATTTATTCCATCACTTACACTTGGTTGTGGTTCATACGGAAAGAATTCAGTTTCCCAAAATGTAACAGCCACTCATTTATTAAATATAAAAAGGCTGGCAAATAGAAAAAAGAATATGCAGTGGTTCAAATTGCCACCAAAAATTTATTTTGAAAAACATGCTACAGCTTATTTAGCAAATATACCTAACATTTCACGTGCATTTATTGTAACGGACCCTGGAATGGTTGAACATGGCTATGTCGATACAGTCGCGCACTATTTAAACAAGCATGCAAATGATGTGAAAGTTGAAGTTTTCTTTGAGGTCGAACCAGATCCATCAGATGAAACTGTTTTTAAAGGTGCGGAAATGATGAGAAGCTTTAAGCCAGATGTAATTATCGCACTTGGTGGTGGTTCAGCTATGGATGCAGCAAAAGGAATGTGGTTATTCTATGAGCATCCAGAAACGACATTCTATGGCATTAAACAGAAGTTTTTAGATATAAGAAAACGTACATGTAAATATCCGGAATTAGGAAATAAGGCGCAGTTTGTTGCGATTCCAACGACATCAGGAACGGGATCAGAAGTGACACCATTTGCGGTTATTACAGATAAGAAAAATAATATAAAGTATCCGCTTGCAGATTATGAATTAACACCAGATGTAGCAATTGTTGATCCGCAATTTGTAATGACAGTACCACCACATGTAACAGCAGATACTGGTATGGATGTTTTAACACATGCAATTGAGGCGTATGTGTCTGTTATGGCAAATGACTATACAGATGGATTAGCATTAAAAGCTATTGATCTCGTATTCAAATATTTACCGAGAGCATATAAAGATGGAAATGATGAAGAAGCAAGAGAAAAAATGCATAACGCTTCTGCAATTGCAGGTATGGCATTTGCAAATGCTTTCCTCGGTATTAATCACAGCTTAGCACATAAAATTGGACCAGAATTCCATATTCCGCACGGACGCGCAAATGCCATTCTAATGCCGCATGTAGTCCGCTATAATGCTATTAAGCCAAGAAAACACGCATTGTTCCCAAAATATGAGCACTTTGTGGCAGATGAAAGATATGCACATATAGCGAGAATGCTCGGGCTTCCAGCAAGCTCGGCAGCAGAAGGGGTGGAATCACTCGTCAAAGCAATTATTGAGCTTGGAAAAAGCTTAAATATTAATATGAGTATTGCAGGACAAGGAGTAGATAAAGAGCAATTTGAAGAGGTTGTTGGAGTATTAGCAGAAAGAGCTTTTGAAGATCAATGTACAACTGCTAATCCAAAGTTGCCGCTTATTTCAGAACTGAAAGAAATTTA
Organism: Bacillus cereus group sp. MYBK220-1; assembly: GCF_051916445.1. NCBI lineage: Bacteria > Bacillati > Bacillota > Bacilli > Caryophanales > Bacillaceae > Bacillus > Bacillus cereus group sp. MYBK220-1. Next base: position 145,202 of record NZ_JBQAGQ010000003.1, read on the forward strand.
TATGGAAGCATATAAAGGTGAATAATGATTACAAAAGAGCCGCAGTAAAGCGGCTCTTTTTTTATTGGAAAACATCTCCCAGAATGGCTGTATTTACTGGTCTTTCAGTTTCATAGAATATGATACAGTGAAATGGAGGAGTGAGAATATAATGAAAGAATTAAAAGGAAAAATAGAAGACTATACTCGGTTCGGACAAATTCTTCTCGCTGTAAGTACATTGTTAATGGTTGGCTTGTTGATTCCGAATGGAGCAAAAGAGACAATCCAATTTTTTGTTATGATGGGGAGCATCGTTATATTTTTAAGTTTATCGTTCTTTTTCTTTCAGCGTGTGAAAGTGATGCGTGACCAGCTAGAGGAAAATGAATGTGAATAATATTGTTAACTAGAGCGCGGCGAAAAGAAAAAATCTTTTTGTCACGCTTTTTGTTTTTTGTAGAAAAATGTATGCGTTTCGTGTTGACAATGATAATCCTTATCAATTAAAGTAGAATAGTAGTTAATGATTATCATTATCAATTAGAGGTGAAGGGATGAAAAAATCTATTACGCTATTTACAGCGATTTTATCTATTTTTTTCTTGTTAATAGGTTGCAGTGCCAAAGGGGACGAAAAAGCGTCTGCAACCAAAACAGAAAAAGGAAAAGAGAAAATCGAAATTACCGACCTATCAGGAAGAAAGGTAACATTCGATAAAGTGCCAGAAAATTTTGCAACATTAAGTATGGGGGACATGGATATTATTCATGCTTTAGGTGGAAAAATAGTAGGTCGCCCGGATACGAAATTAACTCTTCCAGAGGAGTTAAAGAAAGCACAAGTAATTGGGAATGCACATCAACCGAATTTTGAGCAAATTGCTAGTTTAAAGCCCGATGTACTTGTTGCTAACAATGGATTCCAAAAGAATGTGCCAACGGTTGAAGGACAAGGAACGCAAGTTATCATTTCTTCTGCGAATTCTGTACAAGATATTCAAAAGAATATTGAATTATATGGAACGGTAATGAAGAAAGAAGATAAAGCAAAAGAAATTAATCAAAAAATGAATGATCAAATGAAGAAATATGAGAAAAAGAGCGATGTGAAAGCATTGCTAGTGTATGGCGCACCAGGTACTTATTTAGCGGCATTACCAACATCTTTATCAGGTGATATTTTAGAAAAAACAGGCGGAAAAAATATTGCTTCTGATTTTCCAGAAACGAAAGAATATCCGCAATATGCACAGCTAAGTGTAGAACGTATTATTGAGGCGAATCCAGATGTGATTTATTTAATTACACACGGAGATCCAAAAAGTGTGAAAAAAGCATTCGAAGGCGAAATGATGAAAAATGAAGCGTGGAAAAATTTAGAGGCAGTAAAACAAAACCGCGTAGTTATTTTGCCACCTGATTTATTTGGATCTAATCCTGGTACAAAAGTTACAGAAGCAATGGATTTTATGTATAAAAGTATACAAGATGTAAGGAAATGATACGTATGGAAAGTAGTGAAGTAGTAAGAGAAAAGGAACATCCTTTTGCGAAAAAAAGATGGATAATAGCAGTTACTTTAGTTGTATTAACAATCCTAGGTCTCTTGTACGGTCTTTTCGCAGGAAGTTTATCCTTTTCTATACGAGATATTTTAACAGGTATACAAGAGGAAGGTTCGACAGTTCATCGAATTGTATGGGATCTTCGCATACCGAGAGTGCTTATTGGGTTTATAGTAGGAACATGTTTAGCTGCATCTGGTACACTGCTACAAGGGGTTATGAGAAACCCTCTTGCAGATCCTGGTATTATCGGAGTTTCATCTGGAGCAGGCCTTGTAGCAATTGTCATCATGATTTTATTCCCACAGCATCTAGCTTTTTTACCACTAGGGGCGTTTTTAGGAGCTTTCATAACAGTGATGGTTATTTATGCTTTATCATGGCAAAAAGGGGCACCACCTTCAAGAATCGTCTTAGTAGGGGTGTCGATCAATGCATTAATTGGTGCAGCAACGTCAGCATTAATGTTATTACATAGTGACAAAGTACAATCGGTGTTACCGTGGTTAGCGGGCGGTATTGGTGGTGTAAGTTGGGCACATTTAAACATGATTATTTATTATGCAATATTCGCCATTATATTAGCTTTCTTTGGTATTAAGCATATTCGAGTGTTAATGCTTGGAGATGAAATGGCAAAGTTATTAGGACATAATGTGGAAAAAAGTCGGTTTTATTTAATCGTAGTAAGTACATTATTAGCTGGAATTGCAGTAAGTGTGTCTGGTCTTATTGGATTTGTCGGTCTTGTCGTACCACATATGCTACGTTTATTAGTTGGAAATGATTATAGATATTTGCTACCTTTATCATGCCTTGGCGGCGGGGTATTACTTGTTTTTGCGGATGCAATAGCTCGAAGTTGGTTTGACCCAATCGAATTGCCTGTTGGTATTTTACTGTCCTTCTTAGGTGGTCCGTTCTTCTTATATTTAATTCATAGAGGAGGAAAACAAAGTGATTTCCGTTAACAAAGTGTTTTACGCACACTCTGAAAGATTTCAAATGCAAAATATGAATGTACATATTAAGGCTGGAGAAATCGTTAGTTTAATTGGTCCGAATGGATCGGGAAAATCTACTTTGCTTCGTTTAATAGCAAGGCTACTGAAACAAAGCGAAGGGGACATCATTTTAGATGGGAAAAATATTCATATGATGAAGAGTGTTGATGTAGCGAAGCAATTAGCAATGTTACCGCAAATGCATGATCATCAATTAGATTTAACAGTGAAAGAACTAATTGAGTTCGGAAGAGGTCCACATAAATCATGGAGTAGCCGCTTAAATAAAGAAGATGAAGAAATTGTTGATTGGGCATTGTCTGTTACAAATCTTGAAGGGTATGAATATCGTCTTTTACATTCTTTATCAGGAGGGGAACGGCAACGTGCTTGGATTGCGATGACGTTAGCGCAACGTACAAATGTCTTATTATTGGATGAACCAACAACCTTTTTAGATATCGTTCACCAGTTGGAAGTAATGGAACTTGTGAAACGATTAAATGAGGAGTTTGGAATGACAATTATAATGGTTTTACATGACATTAACCAAGCTGCTCAATATAGCGATCGTTTACTTGTATTAAAGCGAGGAAAGATTCAGTATGATGGTATACCAGAAGAAGTACTATGCCATGAAATGTTTCAACATGTATTTGGCATAGATGTAGATATTTTTCAAGGAAGTGACAAGCCTTTTTTTACACCGAAACGAATTTCTAAAAGGGGAGAAGAGCGATGCAAACAGAAGAGCGTATTACCACGGAATTAGTAAGAGAATTTGTTATGGCAGCTCACGGGGATTTAGAGAAAGTACAAGAGCTATTGGTTGAATCACCAAGCTTACTTCACGCCTCTTATAATTGGGGTGGATCAGATTGGGAAAGTGCGTTAGGCGCATCGGCACATGTAGGTCGTAAAGATATTGCTCTTTATTTACTAGAAAAGGGTGCTCGGATGGATATTTTTGCAGCAGCTATGCTTGGTGAATTAGAAGTTGTACAAGCTATTTTAGTAGCTCAACCAGAAGCATTGCGTGCATCTGGCCCTCATGGTATTTCTCTTCTTCAACATGCACGAATGGGTGGAGAGAAATCTAAGCGTGTATATGATTATTTAGCAATACTATCTTAATGAACGAAGGAAGTTCCTATGTGCGGTAAACTTTTCACTTGAAACAATTGGAAAGTTTACCGCCCGTTAGAACGGGATAAGTATCTAGTATATTTGAAAATCCTACACCCCCCTCAATTGTAGTTTTCTTTATGCTAGTTATGATATGGATGCAGTGGACAATATTTGTCTACTGCTTTTTTTAGTTATTTAGAATGAATATTCTGTATTTTATCGTTGGTTCATTTATCCCGCTATTTTCCAGGCAGTAAGACTCTCGCCTAAAAATTCAGTTAAAGAAAAGAAGTTAGACGGGAGATCCACTGCCTGTAAACGTCGGATTGGTAAAGGCTAATAATCAGTGGGGTGAACAAAATTCCCCACTGATTAAAGTTTCACTTTATAATAAATAGTAACATACTGTATACATACAAAACATGATCGTGAAATGAAGAATAAATTAGTGGAAAGGAGTGCCAGCATGTTTCATACAGAACGTTTACAAATTCGCAAATATACAATGGATGATTTACAGTTCTACGCTTCACTATGGGGGAACGAGAAGGTAATGCGTTATATTGGAAATGGGACATTAAAAACATATATGCAGTGTAAAAAAAGTCTGGAGGAATGGGTGATTCCTAGCTATAAAAACGGTCTCGGTTTATTTGTATTGATTGAAAAGGAAACGGGAACAAGAATTGGTCATGCAGGGCTGGTAAAGCAGAAAATAGATGGAAAAGAGGAAATTGAAATTGGTTATTGGTTACTTCCTCAGTATTGGGGAAAAGGGTATGCAAAAGAAGCGGCGGCAGCATTTCGTGACTATGGTTTCCAAGCATTACGAATGAATAAATTAATTTCTCTTATTAATCCGAATCATCCCGCCTCAATATTTGTTGCTAGAAAAACTGGGCTCAGCTACGAGAAAACAACGTCATTTCATGGAATCGATGCTCTAGTTTATTCTATTAAGCGTGTTGGATGAAAAAATTACTTTTTTAAAGGTAAATTGCATTTTTTGAAGAATGGTATATGAAAATAAAGGGAGGGGTTACATGTACATTTATCATAATGGACTTATTATTCGTGAGGGAACGAGTAGTGTACCAGCATATGCAATTAAAGCTTTATTTGAAGATGCCGGTTGGAGTAATGATAATATCCCTTCTTGGCAAATTGAAAAATTTACGATAGCATTCGAAAATTCAACATGGGCTTTCACAATTTGGGATGAGGAAGAGATGATTGCGATGGTTAGAGTCATTTCTGATGGAATTATGATTGCGAACATAGTAAATTTAGTTGTGAAGTGTGAATATAGAGGGAAGGGATTAGGTAAGAAGCTTGTAGCTCTTTGCCTGCAAAAACTTCCCCACGGTGATTGGTTTGCGCATACATCAGCGAACAATTTTGATTTTTATAGAAGCTGTGGATTTGAAGTTAGAGAGCTATCGAGAAATGGAACATGTGCGTATTATGGATATCAAGTCGCAAAAAGAGATGGTCACCGATAAATGAATGGAAAGTAAAAAAGTATAGCGAGGTAATTTTGAGACTTTTGATAATAGAGAATGGATTGAGGTTCGTTTTATGATAAAATAAAAGAAAATTCTGTTTATTATTAGGGGGATAAAAATGAGTGTAAAAGCTGGGGATGTATTTAAATATGAAAGAAGATTTACTGAGGAAGAAGTTTTTGAATTTGCAAATATTACCGGTGATAAAGGTAGACACCATGTGGAATACGATGAAAATGGAAGATTAATGGTTCATGGTTTATTGACTGCTAGCATTGGGACGAAAGTGGGAGAAGAGTTACATTACATAGCAAGAGAATTAGTAAGTGAGTTTATTAGACCAGTTTTCACAGGAGATACGATCACTTGTGAACTAACTTTAACAAATGTTGAGCAAATGGAAGGCTATAAAAAAGTTTCAATCGAGTCAGTTTATCGCAATCAGCATGAGAAGACTGTACTAGTTGGGACAAGTTATGGAATTATAAGGGGATAAAAAGAAGCCTGTTTAACAGGCTTCTTTTTTATTATTTAGTAAACACGTTTTCGATTTTCTGCATAACTAGAGATGAGTAATAATGCAGTTTCTTCTCCTATATTACGAACAATATGAGGAACGCATGCATTCCATGAGAAAGAATCACCTTCTTCTACAATTGCAATATCTTCACCGTGCTGAACTTCTAATTTTCCGCGTAATACAAGGTGACATTCTTCCCCTTCATGGGCATTTGGTGAATTTTCTTTCGGGAATCCAGTAGGGATTTCTACTAAAGATAGGCGAAGGCCCCCTTGCTCCGCAACATGTTCAATTCTTTGCTCATCTTTGCCGTATACACTGTATTTCCGTTCTTCTTTTTTGACAATTTTTAATCGATCTTTTTGCTCTAACAATAAATAGGGAAGGGGAACGTTTAAAAAATTGGAGATCGTTTCTAAAGTTGAGATAGATGGTGATGTTTTATTATTTTCAACCTGACTCATAAATCCTTTAGAAAGACCTGTTCCCTCGCAAATTTGTGCAATTGTTATGCCTCTACGTTGACGAATTTCACGTATTGCAGAACCAATATTCATAAAATCAAGCTCCTTTTTGTAAACAACTATTTGTATCATAGCAAAAAAAATATATTTTTTCCCAGTGAAAATGAATTGACGAATAAAAAAAATTAGTGTATGTTTTGTAATGTAAATAAAAGTTTTGTATAAGAAAACTATAAAGGAGAGAATGAAATGAATCAACATATTGGTAACTTAATTATTCGTATCGTGTTAGGGGTAACATTCTTCATGCACGGTTTAACAAAATTCCAATCAGGAATTGACAATATTGCAGGATGGTTTACAAGTATTGGTTTACCAGGAGGACTTGCATACGGTGTAGCAACGTTTGAATTAGTTGGAGGTCTATTATTAATTCTAGGTTTAGGTGTAAGATATATTGGATTATTATTTGCACTTGTTATGGTTGGAGCAATCGTAAAAGTGAAATGGTCAGCTGGTTTATTGGGAGATGGAAAAAATCCTGGTTTCGAATTAGAACTTGCATTATTAGCAATGGGTGCATACTTATTTGTTGCAAAAGCTGATGGCTTTGTAGATAATTTCTTAAAAGAAAAAATGTCAAAGAAGAACTAATTTAAATGGGGGGGCTAACAAGATGAGTTTTCAACTTCATCCCGATACAACACTTGATGTTGTTCATTTATACGTATCTAATGTAAAGAAATCACTAGAGTTTTATACGGAAGTACTAAGTATGAAGGTGCTAAGAGAAGAAGAAGCAGTCGTTACATTTGGGAATGAAAATGATGAACCACTTCTTATCATTGAAGAAAAGAAAGAAGCTTTTCCGAAGCAAAGAGGAAGAACAGGGTTATATCATTACGCAATTTTATTACCAAGTAGACAGGATTTAGCGAATGTTCTTCGTCATCTTGTAGAGATGGTATATCCACTACATGGCGGAGCTGATCATTACTTTAGTGAAGCTCTTTATTTAGCTGATCCAGATGGAAACGGGATTGAAATTTATCATGATCGACAAAAAGAAGTTTGGCGTGATGAGAATGGAGAACTCCCATTTGTTAGTAACCCGTTAGCTGGTGAAGAATTATTACAGCAAGGAAGTACATGGAATGGCTTTCCAGCTGGTACTGTGATGGGGCATATTCATTTTCATGTAGCTGATTTAGAGGAAGCGAAACGTTTCTATGTTGATGGTCTTGGTTTTGAAGTAACGATTCCATCTCGTAATGGAGCATTGTTCGTATCTGCAGGTGGTTATCATCACCATATCGGTTTAAATACATGGCAAGGTGAAGGGGTACCACCGCAAATGCCAGGTTCTGTTGGTTTGAAATATTTCACAGTTGTACTAGCGAATGAAAAACAAAAAGAGCAAGTATGTGAAAGCTTAAAAAATATTGGCAAGATTGCTACGTACAAAGATGGAATATTACAAGTCGAGGATCCATTTGGACATTGTATCCATTTCAAAATAAAAGGAGAAGCCTAAAAAGGCTTCTCCTTTTATTTTCTTATAATTGCTTTTTCGTTTTGTAAAAATAGTTCATCAAATTGTTTTGCAAGCTCAAAATCTAGTTTCGTTAAACCTTTTGCATTCCAAGATGACAAAGTAATAATAACTGCTTTATACTGGATAAGGATAAATGGATGGTGATTATGTTCTTCTGATAGTTTGGCGGCTTCAGAGACAAATTCGACTCCTTTTAAGTAGTCGGAAAACATATATTTTCGTTCAATCCATTTCTCATCTTTTACCATCCATTTATCTACCTTCAATAATTCTTCGTGAACTTCTTCTTCAGTTAATCTTAGCATCATTTTTCACATCCTTTACTGGAAGTAACGCAAGACCATTGTTAATAAGGCGTGTTACAGCTTCGTCAGTTGTGAAAGTAGAAAGTTGATGTAGTAATGCTGCCGATGTTTCATGCCCTTTGTTATGCTCTAAAAGTAACTCTAATACTTCAAGGCGCAGTAACCATTCTTTCGCATAAAATTTATTTAATACTTCTTGAATTGCTACTAATTGATCGATATGCGCGTCGTGTAAAATCCCCTCACTTCGAATATCTCGAACTGTTTGATACATACGTTCAAGTTCATTCAGTACAAGTGGAGCAGGAATTTCGTGAACTTCTTCATCCATTGGGAAAAATGCTGCGGCATCTGCGGCACCTGGGAATACTGAAGTGATTTGTGAGCCAACAGCCATATCAAATGCGCCCCATGAAGCATCAAATAAAACGCGGGCGTTATAAGTAACTGTGCAATCGATAAAGGAAATAAGAGCAATTTTCTTATCGTTTTTTACAATATCTGTTACTGTTCCTTTTACATGAATACCACTTGCAAAAGTAAACTCAGCGATAGTTCCAATTGTAATTCCTAATGATTGTAGTTGTTCGTCTGTACAATTTTCTAATGCAATATTTTCAGTGAGTAATCCAATCGGTGTTCCAAATCCGTCACTGTGTACAGAAGTAGAATGATTCGCTAACTGTTTATTATGAAGTGCTAATGCCGTTGGCGAATTTGTTCGCATGTAAATTAATTCACCTGCATCGTTTTCAATTGTCTCGCTAAATGTACCTGTAATTTGTAATCCGCTATTTAGCTCAGCTGTTGCATAGTTCTCAGAGCGAATTGCTTTTTCTAAACCTTCTTTTCCACCTGTTTTAAAGGCCATTGTTTTAGAAAATGTTTCAAGCGCATCTGTTAATTCTTCAAAGGATTCACAAACAAATAGTTGTGGTTGCATTTTTGTTACGTCATAAGTTGTCCCTATACATGCTTCGATAGAAAATGGAACCTTTTCTACAGCGTCTGTTAAGCAATGTTTGCTTTCGCCAACAGAAGAAAGGAGACCAGCACCATATATCTTTGGATCATCTATATTTCCGATCAATCCATATTCTACTGTCCACCAGAAAAGACGTGAAATTTGTTCAGCTTCTGATAAACCAGAAACTAAGTTTTGTTTTTCAATTACAGCATTTTCAGCAGCCTTAACTTCATCAGGAGTAGAAGTAGGGCTTTCTTTCACTATCGTTAATGTACGAACAGCTTCAAATGCATCATGTTCTTCTTTTGTAGAGAAAGCTTTTGCACCAATTTGCCCAAAACGTTTCACATATTTTGCATATGTAGGATCAAGTAAAATCGGTGCGTGTCCTGCGGCTTCGTGTACGATATCTGGAGCTGGTGTGTACTCGATATTTTCTACTTTCCGAATATCTGTTGCGATCGGTAGTAATCCGTGTCCTTGAAAATCGAAGAATGCTACGCCGGGAATAAGTCCGTCAATCGTTACAGCGCCCCAGCCACTTGGTGCCAAACACTCATTCATTTCTTCTACTTTTGGAATTGCATCTATATTAATACCAGATGATTGTAGTCCGTTCACATAGGCTGGATGAGCAACGTCTTTTAAGAAGCTATGATTTTGTCTCATAATGTAACGCCACACAGCGTGATTCACCGGTGTGTATTGATCATAATGTTGTGTGGATACGAATGGTTTTAAATGCGATGGAATTTCTGTTTTCTTTGTCATTTAGACATCCTCCTTTTTTTCTATAAAATTGAATATCGATTTCGTATAGCTTGTATCACCTCCCTTCATTATTTGTAAGCGCTTATAAAATTTTATCATAAGATTCGGAATTATTTAACATCTGTTTCTGTGAGAAATAGAAAAAGCCCCTATCGGAAAATCCGATAGGGGCGAAAGAATCGCGGTACCACCCTATTTGTAAGTGAAAATATACTTACATCTCAATTAATGATAACGGAAAAATTCCGTCTTTTCCTTCATGCATAAAAGCACTACGAAAAAGAAGCTCCAGAATTGTAATTCATACTTATATATGTGCTAATTTCCACCGACCATTAGCTCTCTGTAACAGGGATATAAGATACTACTGCGATTCTTTCAACGCGTATATATGAAATTGTGTAAGAGGATGGACGCAAAAAAGTCCCTATCGGAAAATCCGATAGGGACGATAAAAATCGCGGTACCACCCTATTTGTAAACAACTAATTGTTTACCACTCACTTTACGATAACGGAAAGATCCGTCTTTCTCTTCATGCATAAAAAGCATTACGGGAAAGAAGCTCCAGAATTGTAATTCACGCTTGTATATGTACTGATTCGCACCAACCATCAGTTCTCTGAGACAGTGATATAAGTCGCTACTAGTATTCCTTCAAAGCCGATATATAATTCGTTCAACTAAACTATGTTTTGTATTATAAAACTATATTAAAAAAATTGTCAACAAAAATTTTTTATCCCGTGTTAATGAGCAGTAAAATTCCTACCTCAAAATTCGGTTGGAGCAAAGAAGTGAGATGGGAGATTAACTGCCCGTAACTCCCGATTGGTGAAGGCTAATAATCAGTGGGGATGAACGAAATCTCCACTGATTAAAATTTTACTTTATTTCACTTCTAAATTAACAGTTAAATTAGAGGTATTGCCAGCTGCATCAGTTGCTACAATGTGAATAGTATTTTTTCCTTCTTGTAATTGAGTGCGATCGAAATAAATGTCATAGCTTTTCTCCCAAGGGTTCAGGAATGCCTGTTCCCATACACCATTTCCGTTAATTTCATATTGCATTCTCACTGGAATACCAGGTGCTATCCAACCAGATTCTGACATCCAATCTAGTAGAATATCATCAACTTTTCCTCTAATTACGAGATTTTCTTGGTCAACCTCGTGTGTTAACTTAGGTGCAGTTCGATCAAGAAATACAGCAGCTGTTTGCTTTGTTTCCCCGCCAGAATTAGAAGCAACTGCTTCAATTTGATATAGCCCATCAGTTAAAGGAGTGCCATCTGCTTTTGTACCATTCCATTTGAAAGGTTTATACCCAGGAGTTGCATTTTTAGCTTGATGGATAATCCCTTGATACGTTACACGTTCTTTCGTAACTAAATTTGCATGCAATGTGATATCATCCACAGGCGCAACTAAATAGTAGTTGATGAGATTATCATCTAGTACGTGGTCGCCATTTGGGCTAAAAGTAGAATTAATAATTTCAAGTCCATCGATACGTTTATAATCTTTAGGATCGATACTAAATGTGAATGGAATTCGAATTTCTTCTTTTGCCCCTTGTTCTTTTACATATACATTTCCAGTATACACACCTTGTTGTAGTGAGCTATCTACAGTGATAGTAAATGGTTTTTCGGTACTACTATTCGGTTGAATGCTAATCGATGAAGGGACAGAAGCTTTTACTTTTGTTTTTGTGTTTGCATCTAGTAATTCCACACGAGTTGAAAAACTTTTCTTTTTACTAGAAAGGTTTTGTAATGTAACATTTTGCGTCAGTTTTACTTTTCCGCTATTGGGCTTAATAAGACCGAAGCTGACATTGTTAGGTTTTACTAATACATTTGTTTGAGCTGCTTTCGGAATGTTAATTAAACCAGATCCTTGTGCCATAACAGGGTATGTATTTTCATTGACATCATGTAATGTTTTGGCATTGTTGGCAAGAGCCGCTTTCAATTGTTCTGTCGTCCAATCAGGATGCATTTGACGCAAGAGGGCAACCGCTCCAGCTACTTGCGGAGCAGCCATACTTGTTCCGTTATGCGATTCATAGCCGCCTTGCGGTACTGTACTAGTAATTTGTACTCCAGGTGCAACAACATCAGGCTTTATTAGCCAACTTCCTTGTGATGGTCCTCTTGAACTAAAGTTACCGATAAGTTCTGTTTGCTTTGGTTGTCCAATTTTTATATTTTTCTTTCGTTTTGTAATTAAAGTTTTTAATTCTTCCCCATTTGTATTTGATAATTGCATTACTGGGACAGCTAGATGTTCACGTGAAAAATATTCCGGCATCATATTAATTTCTTTTTCGCTAGAGATTAATAACACACCAAGTGCACCAGCTTGCTTCGCTTGTTCTGCTTTTACTAATGTACTAGAAGTACCTTGTAAAATAAGTGCGAATTTCCCTTTCACATCTTGTTTTGCATAATCACTTGGATTGCCATAACCAACATATACAAGAGGAGAATCATTTTCTATTGGAAAATCGGATTTTGATAATGGTAACCCTTGATATGTTTTGCTGGAACCAGTTACTTGGAATGTTGGAAACGGGATAGAAACCGTAGATGCTCCAACAGAAATGACACTACTTGCGTTACCGGGAGCATCAACAGACCAAGGTTTTGGTCCGTCATTTCCATTTGAAACGACAGCAGTAACACCAAGTTTCGCTGCTCGTTCTAACGTTAATGTTACAGGCTGATCAGGTACATTTAAATCCTGCCCAAGGGAGAGGTTTAACACATCCGCACCATCTTGAATTGCTCGCTCAATTCCTTGGATAATATCATCTGTTGTACCAGTTCCACCGTCATTCATTACACGATAGGCTAGAATAGAAGCGTTTGGAGCAACGCCTTTAATTTTTCCGTTACCCGCAATAATTCCAGCTACATGAGTACCATGTACGTTACCATCCATTGGATCGTTATCTTCATCAACCGTGTCATATCCACCGATATAATTTGCCTTTAGGTCAGGGTGTGTATAGTCTACGCCAGAGTCGATAATGGCTATTTTCATGCCTTTTCCATCAAGCGGTTTGCCAAATGGATCTTTTAAATTCCACGCTTCAGGTGCACCAATTGTCGGTCCACCGATATTTGGTGCTTCTTCGTTAATAGCACTTTTTGATGTTTCATGTAATTTATATGTTAAGTTCGGATAGACTGCTTTTACTTCAGGTAAAGAGGCAAGAGAGGTAATTTGATCTCCAGGAATTGAAATAGAGAATCCGGAAAATAACGTATTATACACTTCTTTAATTTTTGCACCAGGTGCTTTTTCTTTTATTTTCTTAGTCGTATCTTCTTGTGCTTTTTTGAGCTCAGCATGATAAGACTGTGCATTACTATTTTGTAAATCTGGAGCATGCTGAATATTACTTTGAGCAGCGAGAGGTGCATGTTGTAATTCTACAATTACTGATATTTCTTTTGTTGTTTTCGTTTCAACATTTTGAGCGATTTTATGTTCTCCCCACTGTTCAATCGTTGTTTTTAATTGTGGACTAAATTGCTTCTCCTTTTGTAGTGATTCAGCATGAGCACTTAAAGCTCCAAAACTAGAAAAGACAAGCGCCATGCTTAATAGTGTAGATGTAGTTTTTTTCATTGATACTCCCCCTAATAAAAAGTGCCAATATTCAGAAATAAAATCTTACATTTTAGTTAGAAATTATACATATAAATGTTGGCTAAACTATACTTTCGACATAATTCATACCAATCCTCTATGGATTGGAAATTTCTTGGGAAATTTTTTCTGATTATGTCGAATCGATATTTTTCACATATTGTAGGGATAAAGTGAGGAATGCTATGAGGGAAATGGAGTGATGGTATGAAAAGGCTAATAGTAAGTAGTAGTGTAGTGTTGTTTATGTTTTTATGTTCTATCACTATTACTAGTGCAGAAAATAATAGTGTGAAAGTTGCTTTTATTCGTCATCATAATCTTTGGATTAAAGTTGATGGGAAAGAAATACAGATTACAAAAGGAGAGTACATAACAGGGCCGAAGTGGTCATATGATGGGGAATGGCTAGCGTATGTAAAAGGGAAGAAACAAAGTATTCTTGAGTTATATCGACTGAAAGATGGAAAGAAAGTTACGCCGTTTCACTCAGAAGCATCGAATTATCAATGGTCACCAACAGAAAATATAATTGCATTTATATTTACAGGTACATTAAATACATTTGATGTAGAAAAAAAGAATGCAGATTTTGAAAATGTATCGGCTGGTGTAGGGGATTATGCATGGTACCCCGATGGAAAGAACTTTCTTGTATCCTCTGAAGCGCACTTACTTCCAACAGGATGGACAGGGGCTCAGCTATATGAAGTGCAAAAAGATGCACATATGAATCCTCACAAAATGAAGCATTTGTATGCATTGCCAAATGAACACGATGATTTCCTAGCGCTAGTAGCAAGTGGCTTTAAGTGGTCACCAGATCAAAAGTGGATTTCATTTTTAGCAGTACCGACAGCTTCATGGTCAGCTGATAGTAATACGCTTTGCTTAGTTCGTGCAGACGGCAGTCGGTTTGAAAAAGTAGATCAAATGTTATTAAACGCACAATGGTTTCAATGGGCACCATCAAAAAATATATTAGCTTATATTGAAGGGAGCGGAAGAGTTGCATTAGAAAATAAACATTTAAAAGTAAAGGAATTGCCAGCACTTCAGCAGAACATATTTACGCCGAAAGGATATGTTGATTGGGATTTTGTATGGAAGAACGATAGAGTAATTATCGTTTCACGAGCAAAAGAGGCAGGGATAGAAACTCCACCAGAAAAAAGGCCACTACCATCTTTATATGAGGTCGATAGTACAAGTAATGCACAGCATCAAATCACAAAGAAAACGAACAAGCAAGGGGATTACCACCCGATCTTCATGAAGAAGAGTAATCAATTAATTTGGATACGTTCAGACCGTAAGAAAGCGGATGTATGGCTTGCTCATAAAGATCGGAAGCAGGAAAAGAAGTGGATTGAAAATATAGATGTACCAGCGTGGTATTATGAGAAATGGAATTGGGGAAATGTTATCTCGGTGAAAGAAGAATAAAAAAACTGCCTAAAAGATCATTTTAGGCAGTTTTAATTGTTATTTATGTGTTTTATTTGGCTTTTTTTTCGCTGGGTTTCCGTTCCCTTGGCGCTTTCTATTTTGTTCATCTTTTGCTTGTTTTTCATGTAGTGTATCTAAAAATTCATTCGAGTTACTCATGTTTATATCTCTCCTTTCATTTTGTCATGATTACTATAACCATTTAGGAGGATAATCATGAGTTAGAAGTTAGGCACTTAATTTTCTTCGATAATGTAAGTAAAATATTCCATACATAACAAATAGCATGAGTAAAACTTGTAACTCTACATTTTCTTTTAAAATAGCTGCGATAGTGTCTGGTAAGTACGGTGATTTATCGTTTGTGCTTAAACCTAACCATTTATTTAAGAGGCTAATGGTACAAAACATAAAAACACCGGACCAGCTTGCCGTAATTGCTTTTTGCTTAATTTTTGTTTCACGTTCATCATCTGTAATCCAAGGATTAGCAGTTTTATCACTACTAAAGAAGCCGTTTATATATCCCCATACAATCATTCCAATAAAGACAATTATCCATTTCATATATGTAATTCTCCTTTCTGTGTAAAAAGTTTTTTACATATTGGTTTTCATATAGCAGGAATAAAGTATGAGATAGGGAAGAAATATGTAAGAGGATTTCATAATGAGAGGAGGAAGGGGATGAAAATCGTCTTTGTTCGGCACGGGGAAGGAGAACATACAAGGGATTTGCCATCAAGTTTAAAAGTGCTTCATCCGCCATTGACGGATGAAGGAAGGAATCAGGCTAAATTACTTCAATGCAATGTGCCATTACAAGAGACGGATATATTAATTGCTAGTCCTACACTTAGAACTTTGCAAACGGCGACAATATGGAGTGCGAAAGTTGCTTGTCAAAAAATCGTTCATCCATATGTATCTCCGCGTATTTTTCCTTATCGAGAAGAAGCGAGAACATTACCGTGCGATTATATAGTAGATCAGGGAATGATAACAAAGTTATTTCCGCATTTTTCGATAGAGAAAAGCTCAAATAATCAGTTATGGAAGGAAGGTATAAACACTATTTCAGAGAATAGTTTTCAGCAAATAGTAGATGAATTTCTTCTTTGGTGTTATGAACTGAGTGTTGAAAGAATTTGCATTGTATCCCACGATGGAACAATTACAGCATATAGGCAATATTTACAGAAAGTCGTTTTAACTAGATCAGATTTTTTGAAAGAAACGGGTATATATGAAATGGATTTATCCCAGAAAATTCTGATTGACAAGGGCTGATTATAGGATGGGGATTGTATGTTGAATATTGCATTAGTAGTTGGTTTTAATTCGGATTTAGAGGCGCAATCAATCCGAGCATCTCTTGAATATTTTGGTGCAAGGGTTGTGACATATTGGATTGGTAGACCGAAAGATTTTGTGGGAGTTCTTTCTGGAAAGAACTTATTTAACGATGTTAATTATATTATTTTTTGCTTTCATGGTGAAGAAGGGAAGTTTGTCATGGAAGAGTTAGGCGAAGAAGTATATGAACAAGATGAACCGAGAGGGTATTTTGGTGCAGAAGAAATTTATGAATATGCAAAATTGCATAATACACATATTGTAAATAGCGGGTGCACGTTAGGGGAGCAAAATCTAGCAAAATCTTTTTTACATAGTGGTGCGAAATCATATATTGGATCGATTGATTATGTAGATGGAAATGCAGCACTTATGTTTACTATACGCTTATTTTATGGGGTTATTAACCATGGGAAAACGTTAGAAGAAGCGTTTCAAGAAGCGAGTTTAATTGATGAGGAGACACATACATTTCGATTCTATAATTAGTGTGAAACACGTTTATTCTATATTCGAATAAACGTGTTTCACATTTAACTCACAATTTTTTTACATTTTTTTCAATGAAAATGATTATCATCTGTGGTATGATATGTTCAAGTTTTTACAGGTAATAGAAGTTACTATATAAACGTTAGTTTTGAATGTTTCATACGCATGTCACGAATTATTCATAATTAACATTTTAAAAATAAGTAACTAATGTTATTATATTATCTGTAACTAACTTAATTACAACTTTAGGAGGAAGATATGGTTATTCAATTTTTAAGAGAAAACAAAGCAGTTTCTTTTGTATTAGCAGTAATTCGAGTATATCTTGGTTACACATGGTTAATGGCTGGAATCGGTAAACTACAAGGAAAAGGATTCGATGCAACAGGTTATTTGCAAGGTGCAATTGAAAAATCTAAAGGTGCACAACCGGCTGTTCAATCTTGGTGGGCATCATTCTTACAAGAATTTGCAATTCCAAATGTAGATTTGTTTAATACACTTGTAACATGGGGGGAAATTTTAGTCGGAATTGGTTTAATTGTAGGCTGTTTAACAAAAACAGCGGTCTTTTTTGGTCTTGTAATGAACTTTTCCTATATGTTTAGTGGGTCAATTGGTGTGAACCCTGAGATGGTTATCTTATCTATGTTTGTTCTTGTTTCCGGTATGAACGCTGGGAAATTTGGAATGGATGGCTTTGTTATCCCGAAAGTATTAGGATCAAAAACTCAAAAACGCCAAAAGCAAGCTGCTTAATATATGAAAACGGGTATCTCAAAATGAGATACCCGTTTATGTTATTTTTCAACTTTGATCGGATTGTTCTTAAAGAAATCTTTTACATACCCGACAAATTCTTGTGGTTCTTGGCGAAATGGTGCATGATAACCTTTTTCAATAATATGTAAAGTGCTATTTTTTAAGAATTGATGATACGTTTCTCCTTCTTTCCAGGAAACGCTACTATCATTTCTGCCCCATATAATTAAAGTTGGCTGTTTTATTTCATTTGCATTAATTTTAAGACGTCTAGGCCATAATTTCATTTTATTATAATGCTCTTCATCATTACGTTTGAATTTCACTTTGCTTTCATCATAATCTGTAATAGAAGAAACGGCATTTAAATCAGTCGACAATTGTGGTTTTGGTGAGCCTTGTTTAGTAACGAATGTATGAGGGCCACCTGTAGCATCAGTTAAAATAAGGTGAGTAACTGCTTCAGGATATAAATATGTTAAATTTAGAGAAATTTCTCCCCCCATGGAATGCCCCAGTATTGCGAATGAATCATACCCTAGTTTTTTCATTAATTTATAATACAAATTTGCATGAGTTGGAAAAGAATAATAAAAATCCATTGGCTTAGATGAGCGCCCGAATCCTAAAGCATCTACAGAAATAATTGTATGATCTTTTGCTAAATCGGAGTAAATCTTTTGAAAACCATCTGATGACCCTCCAAAGCCATGAATCATAAGTAAAGGTGGTTTTTCATTACCAATCTTTTTAAAGTAAATGGTTTGACCATCTATTTCTACCATTTTTTCCTCGGTAGCTAGTTTCGCTGTAATTGTATTTTTAACTTGTTTTACTTGTTCTACTGGCTTTTCTGCTGCACTACATCCTACTAATAGTGTAAGAGTAAGACAACCTACCATAAAATAGCTAAATCGCTTCAATTAGGTGTCTCCTTTCTAACATAACGCTGTATCTATCATAGCAAATAGCATATTACGATTTCCAGGAAGTCGGCTACCATTTTTTATCATAAGAGGTGAAAGGAGCGTTTCTTGGAAATTTTCTGTTTGAAGAAATTTACGAAATGTAAATTGTGAGTGTGGGACATCAATTCGTACTATACCATTCCAACATTCACATATCTTTTTTAATAATTGAATAGCATCTTCTGCTTGCTTGGCGATAAGTGGATTGATACATAATATATTGCCCTTTTGTATGCATAATGAAAAAGCTTCTATACAGTTATTTCTTTCAATTTTAAAAGAGTGTACAGCCCTTGGTAATAGCAAAGAGTAAAGTAGAGAACGATTCATACCAGTTGCAATTTGATCCAGAGAAGTAAGAGATATAAGGTCTTCTTCTTGTACTTGTTGTAAGTGAGAAGGGTACGTCTTAATAGTTTGCTTTTCAAAACGATGAATCGTTGTTGCTGTTTGAAATCCGCATGATGTGTATAGAGGTTCGCCAGCTTTTGTCGCAATAAGTGCAATGGGTTGTTTTGGATGAATTTGTTCCAAGCAATGATTTAGCAACATGCGCCCTATTCCGCGTCCTTGAAAATTAGGGTGAACGATTAACATACCAATGGAAGCGAAGTTACTTGTAAAGGGAAATACTCCTCCAGTCGCAATGAGTTTGTTCTCATGAATGTAACCTACAAGTGTGCCGATAGAAAGATACATTTCGAATTGTTTTTTCATAAAAATTTCATCGTGTAACCATCCAACAGATTTGCAAAGATTAAGTAATTCAAAAATAAAAGACTCATTTAGCTTTACTATTTTCATAAAGGCTCACCGCATTTCTATTTATTTTCATAAAAATAGAGTCAAAATGTAAAAAAGAGATTTACGTTAAATGAAATCCAACTTGTTTATATTTAAATTGTAAAGGGCGGGATGATTGATACAAAAAGACAAAGTTATACAAATTATAACTGATATTTACATAAGTTAACAAAAAATTTACATACAGCTAATTTTCTCTTAATAGTCTTCCGTTAAATTTGATAGTGGGAAATGAATAACCTAATTAGGGGGACAAGACAGTGAAAAAGTTTGTGAAAAAAGCATGGCCATTTGCAGTTGTGGCATCATTAGCAGTTACTTCGGTAGCAACATGGAATTTTACTCGTTCTAGTGAGGTTAATGCAGATGAGAACGGAAGCAATGCAAAGATTAAAAATGTTATCGTATTAATTGGGGATGGTATGGGTCCTTCATATATGACGGCTCACCGTTATATGAAAGATAATCCAAAAACCTTTGAAATGGAATCTACAGAATTTGATAAGCATCTTGTAGGAACACAAAAAACATACCCAGAAGATGAACATGAAAATATTACAGACTCTGCATCGGCAGCAACAGCTATGTCAGCAGGGATTAAAACATATAATGCTGCAATTGCAGTTGATAATGATAAAGCGGAAGTGAAAACAGTTCTTGAGCAAGCGAAAGAAAAAGGGAAATCAACGGGACTCGTTGCAACTTCTGAAATTACACATGCAACACCAGCTGCTTTCGGTGCGCATGACATTAGCCGTAAAAATATGGACGCAATTGCAAATGATTATTTTGATGAGAAAATTAAAGGGAAGCATAAAGTAGATGTTATGCTTGGCGGCGGCGTAAAGAACTTTGTTAGAAAAGATCGTAATCTTACAGAAGAGTTTAAGAAATCTGGTTATAGCTATGTAACGGATCGAGATCAATTGTTAAATGATAAAAATGACCAAATTCTTGGTTTATTTGCACCAGGTGGATTAGATAAAATGATTGACCGTAATGAGAAAACACCTTCATTAGAAGAAATGACTAATGCAGCAATTGAGCGTTTGAACAAAAATAAAAATGGTTTCTTCTTAATGGTGGAAGGAAGTCAAATCGACTGGGCTGGACATGATAATGATATTGTTGGTGCAATGAGTGAAATGGAAGACTTCGAAAAAGCTTTCAAAGCAGCGATTGAGTTTGCGAAAAAAGATAAAAATACGTTAGTTGTTGCAACGGCAGATCACGCTACTGGTGGCTTATCTTTAGGTGCCAATGGCGAGTATAACTTTAAAGTAGAACCAATTAAAGCTGCAAAGCGCACACCAGACTTTATGGCAAATGAGATTGCAAAAGGTGCAAATGTAGAAGAAACATTGAAAAAGTATATTGATTTACAATTAACTCCAGAAGAAATTCAAGCTGTAAATGATATAGCTCCGTCAAAAGATGTAACAAAGATTGATAATGCAATTGAAGATATTTTCAATAAGCGCTCGGTTACAGGCTGGACAACGGGTGGACATACAGGGGAAGATGTGAACGTATATGCATTTGGTCCAGGTAAATACTTGTTCTCTGGAGTTCAAGAGAATACAAATATAGCGAAACGTGTCTTTGATATTGTTGGCGGTGGCGATCCGAATAAAGGAAGACGCTAATTAAGAGCGAAAGTGAGGCGAAATGCCTCACTTTTCTTTTTAGGAGTTGGGAATATGAAAAAGTTATTTAGGAAATTAAGATTCCTTCTAGTGTTTGTAGTACTACTAGTTGGATGTCAACAAGAAGAGAATAACGTAGAACAAAAATCTACTACTAAAAAAACTGAGGAAAAGGTACAAATAACAAAAGAAGAAGAGAGATCTATTCAAGATGTTATTCATACATTTGTGCGAACGACGAATGAAAAAAATCTTGCAGAACATATGGAGTTATTTTCAAAGAAGATGCCTAGTGCTGAAGACTTAAAAACACAAAAAGAAGCCGCATTTCAAAAGGGAAATAAGAAAATTGAATTGGAACATATAGATATGAAAGTTAGTAAAGTAGGGTATGTTATTGTTGAAACGAAAGAAAAGGAAGTAGACGACAGTATCACTCTTCAAAAGAAAGTACAGTATGCTCTTGGGAAAGAAGATGATAAATGGAAGATTGAAGAGGTTCGAACGATAGAGAAAAAATAAAGTGAAACTTTAATAAGTGTGGAGTCGTACTTCCCAAAAATGATAGAAAAAAGGTTCTCATTGGCGAGAACCTTTTTTTATAGTGGTAGCATAATTTGATTTGAACATGCCTCAATATCATCAATATCTTGACGAATTGTGGCCATTTTATTATCCAGATCTTCAGCTTTCATTGCTGCATCATGTAGTTCATCTTTTAAATACTCCGGTATTTTCCCTTCATATTTATAATAAAGTTTGTGTTCTAAACTTGCCCAAAAGTCCATTGCCAGTGTACGTAACTGAATTTCTGCAAATACATCTTTTGTACCAGAATTTAGTGATAAAGGGTATTTAATGATCATGTGTAAACTTTTATATCCGTTTCGTTTTGGGTTAGCGATATAATCTTTTACTTCTATGACTTCCATATCTTCGCGTTTTTGAATGACTTCTTTCAAATGATAGATATCTTCTACGAAGCAACATGTAATACGAATACCAATAATATCTTGTAAATGTGTTTGAGCATTTTCAACTGTTGGTAATAAGTTTTTGCGCTCTAGTTTTTTAATAATACTTTCAGGTTGTTTTAGTCTTGTTTTTATATGTTCAAACGGGTTGTAATCCTCTAGAAATTGAGCTTCCCGGTTCATAATTTCAAATTTAGTTTTTAACTCTTCTAAAGCAAATGTATATGGTAATACAAAAGCTTTCCAGTAGTTAACTGTTGATTGATTATATTCCATTTATATACACACCTTTTCCTATTTGCAAGTGAGGTCGTTATTATACTAAATACCAAATCATATAAGCGCAAGCAGCAAATGATGAGATCATAAAGCGATATTTAGTTTTCATACTTTCAACTCCTTTCGAGTAAGATTTTATATTAATAAACGTGATTGTTAATAAGTTCACTATGTACAGTTTCTATAGTAATAGATTCGTGTGAATTTCGTATGAACTAATTGTTTCAGCTTTTTGTCTTTTTTGCTGTTAATCATAATTATTATTCGGATTTAAAGTGTTTTTATTTGATTTATCTATTTGTATAAATTAATGTATATTTAAATTTATAGTTATTGAGGAGGATATATGGTGAACTTTGAAGAATTAGCAATTGCTAGACGTTCTGCAATGAAATTTATACAAGGTATAGAAATCCCTGATGAGGATTTTAAAAAAATATTTGAGTTAACTAAGCTTTCTCCATCTTGCTATAATTTGCAGCACACACATTATGTTGTAATTCGTGATCAAGAGCGAAAAGAAAGATTAAAAGAATTAGCTTTCGGTCAATATAAAGTATCGAGTGCATCAGCGGTAGTGTTCGTTTGTGGTGATAAAAAAGCATACCAAAATGTTGAAAATATTTACTTCGGCATGAAAGTTTTAAAGATGATTGATGAATGTGAATATGAAGATACAATTAGGAAAACGAAAGGTTTATATGAAGGAAAAGGAGAGCGTTTCATGGAGGATGAAGCGATTAGAAATGCTTCGTTAAGCGCGATGACTTTTATGTACGCAGCTAAATATTATGGCTATGATACATGTCCAATGATTGGTTTCGATGAAAAAGCAGTACAAAGTGAATTAAATATGCCGGAGCATATAGTACCTGTTTTAATGATTACGATAGGAAAAAGTGATACGACTAAAACTCGTCCACGAGGATATCGAAAGCCGATTAGTGAGTTTGTTACATACGAATCGTTTTAATAAAGTGAAACTTTAAATCAGTAGGGGTCTTATTGGCCGTTAATGCGGGACAAAATTTATTTAACTATAAAAAACAAGGGGATTCTAAATGGAATCTTCTTGTTTTTGCAATTGACAAATAGAATGAAGTTTTATAATATATAAATCGTAATCATTACGTTTTATTTGCGATCTTTGAAAGAAAGGAGAATTAAATATGCGTGTAAATATTACATTAGCTTGTACGGAGTGTGGCGATCGTAATTACATTTCTAAAAAAAATAAACGAAACAATCCAGAACGCATCGAACTAAAAAAATATTGTCCACGATTAAAGCGAGTAACGTTACATCGTGAGACGAAGTAAAAGACTAGAGATATCTCTAGTCTTTTTTTTATAGTTCTTTGGTTTTGTTTGTTATAATTACCTTAAAATGTAATAAAGGGAGCGGTATGATGAATCAAAAAGATAAAGAAAGAAAAGAGCGAGTGGCTCATATTATTAACATTCCAGATGAATATAGTCTTGTTGTAGATGATCAAGAAGGGGTTGATGACCCGTATCATCTATTATGGTGGGAGCATAAAGAGGATCAGGAGAGAACGATACAAATTACATTGAATAGACATACTGGTAATTTAATTGAGTTTAGGATAGATGATGAAAATTCTTTTTCAAGTGGTAAGGAAGCGATAGAGGAGAAGAAGGCAAGGGAGATTGCAAATGCGTTCTTGAAAAAATATACAAAAGAAGGATATGAATTCTATACATATGTAACGGTTAAGGACGACAGGCGTGGTTGGAAAGAAGTAAATTATATGCAAGAAGTGAATAGCTATCCATTGCCGAATACAGGGTGCGTTGTGCGAGTGAACCCTTCAGGTAATGTTGTGCAATTTCATTACAATGGACAAAAAGCTATAGAGAAAAAACCGTTATGGCCAAGTGAAATTGTTGAGGAGAATATCGTTTTAGAAAATTTGAAAGCTAGACAAGATATGAGACTTGTATTTATAGATTTAACATACTCTTCATGTGAGTATGAAAGCGGGGAAGAAGTAAAAGGGTACCATCTTGTATATGAACCAGAGCCTAGTCATGCGTTTATTGATGCAAGTACAGGTAAAGATTTATATGAGCCAGATCATTATAAATTGCCTTCGGCTGTAGCTGTTGGAAAATCGAGAAAAGGTAACGAACGAGGTGACATATTCGAATTATTTGACTGGAATAAAGAAGGTTTTACAAAAGTAGATGAGACGGAAAATGATGATGAAATAAGGATGAAATTTGTTCCGAAAGAGGAATTACAAAAACAGAAAGAAGAAAAGAATCCATATTTAATGAATGAATTCTTTAAAAAGCATTTACCGATGTTGAAATATAATAATTTAGTTAGCGTTACAATTGATAAATTAACCAATGAATTAACTGGTTTTATAAAACTGACAGATGATAAAGAAGTAAAGCAAATACTGTCTAGAGAGGAATGTTTACAAAAAGCACTTCAATTTTTAGAACGAGTTATTCCAGATATCAAACAATATCTGCGTCTTTGGGAGGAACGTGAAGAAGCAGAAGATGGGATTGAAAGATTTATCTTTTCTGTATATATAAATGATATTCCGGCAGAGTATAATCAATTTATGATCAACATCAATGCAGAAAATGGTGCTGTTATGCACTACTCGGGGGAGTCTAGCAACTTTATAAAAAAATTACTTACATATGAAACAACACCAAAATTAATAAAAGAAAAAGCGTTAGAAATATACAGAGCGGCTATCCGAGTTAAATTAGAATGGTTTTTAGATCATGATGCAGAGGAAACGAAATACAAACTACTGTACAAACAAACGACAGATGAAAAACATAAAGAACCTTTTGATTGTAGTCGGGAAATTCGTTATATTGATGCCCAAGCGGGGAGAAAGATTTGGAGTAAGTAAAATAAAAAGAGTTATTTTTCAAAGAAAATAACTCTTTTTATTTTTATAATTTGCCTGTTCGCTTTTCAAAAGTAAATGTGATAGGAAGATTGGAATGAGAACTATCACTTTTAAATATTACTTTCCATTCTTTAGTATGGGCTTTAATTTCAAAATTAAGAAGATTCATCGCTCTACGTTTATCTATTTCTAAAAACATATTATGAATTTCTGGTTCTTGCTGTAAATTAAGAGCCTTTAGTGTGACTGTAAATGTGAAAAAATTCTGCCCTTCATATACTATTTTTGATATTTTTGTTTTTTGTGTATTTAACAGCACATAAAAACGGTCTGATGGAGTTAATTGTACAGAGTCATCAGTAATTTCATTCTCGCTATTATGAAGTTCAACTAAGAAAGATGTACTATGTGAAGAATCTTTTTTGCTTGTAATCTGTAATTCAGTAGGAATCATCGGTATTTCATAAAAGTCATTCCTTATTATATTATTGTAATCCTCTGAAAATTTACGGACTTCTTTTGGAAAAGAGTCTTCTTGTGTACTTAAAAAAGTTTTATGTTGCTTTGGAATTTTTTTACTAAAATTTAATGTTTCTTTAAAGTAATAATTGGATCCAGTTAAAAATAAAAAACTACAAATTAATAAAAAAATTCGATACAGATTTTGAAAATGAAAGAACAATAGTATACATGTAATAATTCCAATTACATAGAAAATAAAGATAAGTAGTTCTAGTTTTGAGTGAAACGAGAAACCATAGTTATGAAAAAATTTTATTCCAGTTATAATTTGAGCTCCAAAAAATAAAGAAATTCCAAATTGAAAAAATAATAAATCAGGCCCTCTTTTAATAACAAAAGTAATGAACGAAATGAAAAGTAAAAATACCCCTAAATAAATTGTTACATTTAATAATCGTTCTAATGTAATCATGAATAATGTCCCCTTTAATAGCATATTCATATATAAATAACAATTTTATATAATTATAATATAACAATAAAATATTTTAAATGTTGGAAGTGTTGAGTTTTATAAATAAACTGTACAGACACAAACAACCTCACGCCCACATACACATAATAAAGACCACTATTTTGGCGGAGGTGAAAGGTTTGAGTCTATTCGCCGCAATTGGATATATGGTTCGAGAAGTGTTTGTCTTTGTTTCTTATGTGAAGAATAATGCGTTCCCGCAGCCGTTATCATCAGATGATGAGAGAAAGTACTTAGAGTTAATGGAGCAAGGTGATGCTCAAGCGAGAAATCTTTTAATTGAACATAATTTACGGCTTGTAGCTCATATCGTTAAAAAATTTGAGAACACAGGAGAAGATGCAGAAGATTTAATTTCAATTGGTACGATTGGGCTCATTAAAGCGATCGAGAGCTATTCTGCAGGAAAGGGAACGAAGCTTGCGACGTATGCAGCACGCTGTATTGAAAATGAAATTTTGATGCATTTACGTGTACTAAAGAAAACGAAAAAAGATGTTTCACTTCATGATCCGATCGGGCAAGATAAAGAGGGCAATGAAATATCGCTTATTGATATATTAAAATCAGAGTCTGAAGATGTAATTGATATGATTCAGCTTAGTATGGAGTTAGAAAAAATTAAAGAGTATATCGATATTTTAGACGAAAGAGAAAAAGAAGTGATTGTGAAACGTTTTGGACTTGGGCTAGATAAGGAGAAAACACAGCGGGAAATCGCTAAGGCGCTTGGTATTTCTAGAAGCTACGTATCACGGATTGAAAAGCGTGCTTTAATGAAAATGTTCCACGAGTTTGTCAGGGCAGAGAAAGAGAAAAAAGCGAAAGAGTAAAGTGTATTAGAAGCAGCCATATTTAAAATGGGCTGCTTTTCTTATTGTAAATAAGAAAAGAAAACGCGTTATGCTAAGAAGAAATACATGTTCACTGTTGAAAATGACGGATTCTATCTGTAATATTAGAAGGTGCTAAATAATTTAAGAATAATACCATACTTAGTTTTCTGTATATATAATAAGGCTGCTTTATATGATATGTGGGAATAAGAACCAATTTTACATATGATATAGAAAGAAAAGAAGGGAAAACTAAAGTTATAGACTGATTAGGGGGTTTCGCAATTTGCGACGTACATTATATCGACTTATGATAGAACTTACAAATGGTCGCTTTACTTCTTATATATTACGTAAATTTGCACAATCTCGTTTGAGCTCTATCATTATTCCATCGTATGCGAAAGTTTTTCAAATTAATCAAGATGAGATGGAAAAGGGTTTGAAGGAATATAGAACATTGCATGAATTATTTACGCGTAAGCTAAAAGAAGGAAAGCGTAGTATTGATACAGATGCATCGAGTATCGTTAGTCCTGTTGATGGTGTTTTTGCAGATCATGGTCCTATTGAGGATACAAAAACATTTGATATTAAAGGAAAGCGCTATTCAATTGTGGATATGCTAGGTAATGAAGAACGTGCAACGCGATATGCAGGCGGTACATATATGGTAATTTATTTGAGTCCAAGTCATTATCATCGCATTCATAGTCCGCTTTCTGGTTCTGTGACTGAAAGATTTGTACTCGGTAGAAAATCATATCCGGTAAATGCAGCTGGTATGGAATACGGGAAAGAACCACTGTCAAAAAATTATCGTTCTGTTACAGAAGTAAGCAGTGATGGCGAGCATATGGCTCTTGTAAAAGTAGGGGCCATGTTTGTTAATAGTATTGAGCTTTTGCATGAGAGAGACACTGTTCAAAAAGGTGAAGAAATGGCATACTTTACATTTGGTTCAACAGTTGTGTTATTGTTTGAAAAAGATATGATAGAAGTAGTGCAGGAATTAAAGAGTGGACAAGAGCTTCGTCTTGGTGAAAAAATAGCTACTCGCTTAGCTCATAAATAAAGAAAAGCTTTTATAACCGTAAGTAAGAGTTATGGGCAAAGATACTTAATGATGAAATCCCCTAGATGGGAGTACTTGTTTATTCGAGAGCCATCGTAGGATGGCTCTTTTTACAGGGCATCCAATAAATTATCCTTTAACTGTTTAATTGGTAAGGGCTGATTAAACTTTCACTTTATATGTAATCAAGATGATTTGACAAGCTTGTCCTCTAATGAGCGTCTAATGATTTCTTGTTTTATAAGTAAAATGAAGTCGGGATTTAATTTTAGTTCTTTTGCTTTATAATAAGACTCAGTGAGTAACTCAGTGGATAACTGTTCCATATGTTTTGTTTTCAAGGTGAGTCACCTCCTAATAATATAAGGATTGATTCGTTGATGCATTTAATGTACCAAAAAAATATGACAGTCACAAACGAGTGGTTATCCACATACCTAGGTGGATAAAGTGTGTATAGTTTGTTAGTAAATTCCAAATTAACTGAAAAATTAATGTGGAAAATGTGTACAATTTTATCCACAGGTTATATATCGAAAAATGTTGTCGAAAAATTTTATGAAAAATCCTCAAAGAGGTGAAAGAAATTGAAACTATTTTTACCAAATGAATATGTGAAAAATGTATATCATGTTCAACCAGAAGATTTAAAAAAACGTGGGATTAAAGGTGTTATTACTGACTTAGATAACACTTTAATTGAATGGGATCGTCCCAATGCAACACCGCAACTTGAAAAATGGTTTTTGGAAATGAAAGAGCAAGGCATTCAAGTAACGGTCGTTTCAAATAATAATGAGCAACGTGTAAAAGATTTTGCTGATCCATTAGGTATTCCATTTATTCATAGTGCACGTAAACCATTTGTTCGCGCATTTAAGCGTGCGATACAAGAGATGCGTTTGCAGCCAGATGAAGTTGTAGTAATTGGAGATCAGTTACTGACGGACGTGCTTGGTGGCAACCGAGTAGGCCTTCATACAATTTTAGTTGTACCGGTAGCACAAACGGACGGATTAGTAACGCGCTTTAATCGAAAAATTGAACGAAGAATTATGAAAAATATGAAGAAAAAAGGTTTAATTAACTGGGAGGAATAAAGTTTGACTGAAACAATTAAATGTATTGGTTGCGGTGTAGAAATTCAAACAGAAAATAAAAACGAAGTGGGGTATGCTCCTGCCTCATCTTTAGAGAAAGAACAAGTTATTTGTCAACGTTGTTTTCGCTTGAAGCATTACAATGAAATTCAAGATGTATCGTTAACAGATGATGACTTCCTACGCATTTTAAATGGAATTGGAAAATCAGATGCATTAGTAGTCAAAATTGTAGATATTTTTGATTTTAATGGTAGCTGGTTACCTGGCTTACATCGTTTCGTAGGGAATAATAAAGTATTACTTGTTGGAAATAAAGCTGATTTAATTCCAAAGTCAGTAAAACATGATAAAGTAAAACATTGGATGCGCTATAGTGCAAAGCAGCTAGGATTAAAACCAGAAGATGTCTTTTTAATTAGTGCAGCGAAGGGACAAGGAATCGCTGAACTAGCAGATGCTATTGAGTATTATCGCGGCGGCAAAGATGTTTATGTTGTTGGATGTACGAATGTAGGGAAATCGACATTTATTAATCGTATGATTAAAGAATTTAGTGATGAGACTGAAAATGTAATTACAACATCTCATTTCCCAGGAACAACACTTGATTTAATTGATATTCCATTGGACGAAGAGTCTTCTTTATATGATACGCCAGGTATTATTAACCACCACCAAATGGCTCATTATGTTGGAAAGCAAAGCTTAAAGCTTATTACACCAACAAAAGAAATTAAGCCGATGGTATTCCAATTAAATGAAGAACAAACGTTATTCTTTAGTGGATTGGCACGTTTTGATTATGTAAGTGGTGGTCGTCGTGCATTTACTTGTCACTTCTCGAATCGCTTAACAATCCATCGTACAAAGCTTGAGAAAGCAGATGAATTATATAAAAATCATGCCGGGGATTTACTAAGCCCACCAACGCCAGAAGAATTAGCAAATATGCCTGAGCTAGTGAAATACGAATTTAATATTCGTGAACCTAAAACGGATGTTGTATTCTCTGGATTAGGATGGGTTACTGTGAACGAACCAGGAGCAAAAATTGTTGCACACGTACCAAAAGGAGTAAGTGTTTCACTACGTAAATCTTTAATTTAATATGGAGAGGGATTTATGAAACAATTATATGGTGTAATCGGAAATCCAATTGGACATTCATTATCACCCGTTATGCATAACGATGCATTTGAACACTTGAATATGGATGCCCATTATCATGCGTTCCTTGTTGAAGAGGAATTGCTAGGGGAAGCAGTAAGAGGTTTAAAAGCATTAGGTATTTCAGGATTTAATGTAACAACTCCGCACAAGGTTGCTATTATGGAGTATTTGGATGAGATTGACCCATTGGCAAGGAAAATCGGTGCAGTAAATACAGTGGTTCATAAGGATGGAAGATTAATTGGCTATAATACAGACGGGATTGGTTTTGTTCGAGCGTTGCAGTCAATTAGTAATGAACCACTTCAAGGGAAACGTATTTTGTTACTTGGTTCAGGTGGTGCTAGCCGAGCTATTTATTTTTCTCTTGCTGATGTAGGTGTAAAAGAGATTGATGTAGCCAATCGTACAGTAGATAAGGCAAAGGAACTTATTGCTGCACGTACGGCCGATGTTAATTCTGTTGCTTTGTCGTTAGAAAAAGCGACAGAAGAACAAGGAAATTATGATATTATCATTCAGACGACAACGATAGGTATGCATCCACACGTAGAACATACGCCATTACAAATTTGTTCGTTAAAAAAAGGAACGATTGTATCAGATATAATTTATAATCCATTTGAAACGAAAATTTTATGTGAGGCAAAAGAGCAAGGTGCAATCATTCAAAATGGTATTGATATGTTTGTTTATCAAGGAGCACTTGCATTTGAAATGTGGACAGGACGCACGCCAAATATCGAGAGAATGAAACAATTAGTTATAGAAAAGCTTGGAGGCTAACATATATGTTAACAGGAAAACAAAAAAGATTTTTACGTGCACAAGCACATCATTTAACACCAATTTTTCAAGTAGGAAAAGGCGGAGTAAATGAAAATATGATTAAACAAATCGCAGATACTTTAGAAGCTCGTGAGTTATTTAAAGTAAGTGTATTACAAAACTGTGAATTTGATCGCCGTGAGGTTGCGGAAGAACTTGCAAAAGGTGCACGTGCTGAAATCGTTCAAGTAATTGGAAGCACAATCGTTTTATACAAAGAATCAAGAGAAAATAAACAAATTAAGCTTCCTCGATAAAAAGACTAGCATGCGCTATTTTTATCGTTTATGCGTAATGATGTAGAGAGCGAAACCAATTGAACTTTTATTAATAGCAACTCTCTTCATTCCTAACCGAGGAGAGTTGCTGTATGTAAAAGGAAGGGGCGTTTCTTTTGAGAAAAATTGGCATCATTGGCGGTACATTTGATCCGCCTCACTATGGACATTTGCTAATTGCAAATGAAGTATATCACGCTTTGAACTTGGAAGAAGTATGGTTCTTGCCAAACCAGATTCCGCCACATAAACAAGGGCGGAATATTACAAGTGTAGAAAGTCGTTTACATATGTTAGAGCTCGCGACTGAGGCAGAAGAGCACTTTTCTATTTGTTTAGAAGAGCTAAGTAGGAAGGGCCCATCTTATACGTATGACACTATGTTACAATTGACGAAGAAGTATCCGGATGTGCAGTTTCACTTTATTATTGGTGGGGATATGGTTGAGTATTTACCGAAGTGGTATAACATTGAAGCTTTACTTAATCTTGTAACGTTTGTTGGAGTTGCAAGACCTGGGTATACATTGCATACACCATATAAGATTACTACAGTGGAAATTCCGGAATTTGCAGTTTCTTCATCCTTATTACGTGAGAGATATAAGGAGAAGAAAACGTGTAAATATTTACTTCCCGAAAAAGTACAGGTATATATCGAGAGGAATGGGTTGTATGAATCGTGAGAATGCACTGCATATTGTCAAACAACAAATGCATGAAAAACGTTATATACACACAATTGGTGTAATGGAGACAGCGATTGAGCTTGCTAAGTTATACGGTGTGGACGAAAAAAAAGCAGAGATGGCAGCTATATTCCATGATTATGCGAAATGTAGAGCGATTTCAGAGATGGAAGAGATTATTAAACGTGAAGATTTGCCGAAAGATTTACTTTGCTATAACAAAGAGTTATGGCATGCACCTGTTGGGGCATACTTAGTAGAAAAAGAAGTAGGCATTACGGATTCTGAAATTTTGCAAGCTATTACATATCATACAAGTGGTCATGAGAATATGACGATGTTAGATAAAGTGATTTATGTAGCTGATTACATTGAACCTGGGCGAAAGTTTCCAGGAGTGGAAGAGGCTCGTAAACTCGCATATACGGATATAAATCAAGCTTTATTATTTGCGTTAAAGAGAACAATTCAATTTTTAATGGAAAAAGATCAGACGATTTATCCATTAACATTCCAAACATACAATGCAGTTATCAAGGAGGAAATGAGTAAATGAACGATAAAGATTTATTAGTATTAGCGGCAAAAGCAGCTGATGATAAGAGAGCAGAGGATATGGTTGTCCTAAATATGCAAGGTATTTCACCAATTGCAGATTATTTCATTATTTGTCACGGGAATTCAGACAAACAAGTGCAAGCAATTGCACGTGAAATTAAATCAAAAGCACATGAGTTCCAAATCGACGTACAACGTATGGAAGGGTTTGACGAAGCACGTTGGGTATTAGTTGATCTTGGAGATGTAGTTGCTCATGTATTCCATAAAGATGAGCGTAATCACTATAATTTAGAGCGTCTATGGGGCGATGTGCCACGTGAAGATATTACAGAAGAGTTAGGCCAATGAAATACGAACAATTTGCATTGTTGTACGACGAACTAATGAATGATGTCCCTTATGATAAATGGGTGGAATTTACAGAGGAAAGTTTACAGCAGGCAGATATGAAAGAGGCAAAAATTCTTGATGTAGCATGCGGTACGGGTAATGTAACCCTGCCGCTTGTGCAAAAGGGTTACGATTTAATAGGTGTCGATCTTTCAGAAGAAATGTTAACAGTCGCTCAGCAAAAACTAGGAGGAGAGGGATACTTTATTCCTTTTTATCAACAAGACATGCGAGAGCTTGATGTTCCAGGTGAGTTTGATTGTGTAACCATCTTTTGTGATTCATTAAATTATGTATTGCAAGAAGATGGAGTACAAGAAACATTTAGAAGAGTATTTCACCATTTACGTCAAGATGGTTTGTTTTTATTTGATGTACATTCTTTATATAAAATACATCATGTATTTCAAAATGAAACGTATACAGTGAATGGAGAAGAAATATCTCTTATTTGGAATTGCTTCCCTGGTGAAGAATCAAATAGTGTAGAGCATGATTTAACATTCTTTGTTCAAGATCCGGAAGAAGATGTGTACCATCGGTTTGACGAATGTCACGTGCAACGTGCATATCAAGTGGAAGAGTTAACGAAATGGCTTGAAGAAGCAGGTTTTACAGTGCTTCGTGTAACAGGTGATTTTGAGCGACTTGAAGTTACAGAACAAACAGAGCGTATTTTCTTCATGGCGAAGAAAAACGGATAAAACAAAAGCAACCGAGAAGGTTGCTTTTGTTTTATAAAGAAGATGTATTTTTAGTTCTAGCATAATCTGAAGATCGTATGAGTAAAGTGCGGGAATAGTAGTTGAAGTGAAAATGTATTGTAAAAAAGTAAGTATTTATAAAAAGGATTTGGAATGAAAATGACGTATTTATTATGTGTGTTTATTGAATTGCTGATCAACGCATTCTAAATCTTCATCAAATTTTTCATGTGTTCGCTCGATTAACTTATGGAACATATCTCCAACGTGCTCTTCTAAAACCCGAATGCCTTCCCCAGTAACGCCGCCTTTCACGCAAACCTTTTCTTGTAAGGTAGGTAATGTGAAGATTTCTTTTTCAAGTAATTTCCCCATCCCCACGACCATTTCACTTACTAAAGTAGTAGCCTCTTCGTGTGTAATATTTGTTTTATCTACAGCAGCGTTAATGAAGCATTGTAGTAAATAACTAAAGAAAGCAGGACCGCAACTTGCTATATCAGATGAAACGCGCGTTATATCTTCTTCTATTACAAGAGGTGTAGAAATGTTTTTGAATAGACGAAGTAGTTTTTGTTGCCATTCTTCAGAGCAATTATCTCCAAATGTAAATAGTGAGGCGCCAGAGAGCGCGCGATTTGTGATACTTGGAATGATACGCGCGACGTGGCAAGGTACGAGAGTCTCTAATTGTGATGGAGATATTGGACTTGTAATAGAAACTAAGCACGTTTCATCAGAAAAATGTTCAGCGTATTTTTTTAGGATAGGGTATATATCTATCGGCTTGACACAAATAAAAATAAGTTGTGATTGTTCGATTACTTCCGGGATTGTTTTTGCTATATGAACAGAAGGGTATTTTTCTTTTATATGATATGCTTTTGCAGGCGTCCGATTAATGATTGTAAGGCACGAAGGTTTGACAGCACGGGTTTCTAAAAATGCATCGATTAGTATATTCCCCATGTTTCCTGTCCCTATAATTCCTATGTTCAAAGTTTCATCCCTCCTTCGTAACAGCTTTCTCCTAAACAATATGAATGATGTTATAAATTTATGATTAGAGGTGTAAAATGATGTGGGATTTTCCGAAAAAGTGGTTAGGTTTAGTAGCTATTATTGGAACTTTACTTTTTCTTGTTTTTTGGAAAACGAATCAGAGTGTAGAACGAACGCCTATTACAATGAATGTACAAGAGAAGGAAATCGAAAAAAAGGGTAAACCGAAAATATCGGATACAAAGGAACAGAAAAGAACAATTATAATTGATGTGAAAGGAGCGGTTAGTAAAGAAGGGGTATATGAAATGAAGGAAGGAGATCGCGTAAAGGATGCGGTTCAAAAGGCTGGTGGTTTTTTATCAGAAGTAGATATGAAAAAAGTGAATTTAGCACAAATTGTACAAGATCAAATGCTCCTTTATATACCGAGTAAAAATGAATCAGAACAAGGGGTGCTTACTTCTTCTAAGGAAGATGGCAAGATTCGAATAAATACAGCGGCGAAAGAACAACTAGAAAAAATTACAGGGATTGGCTCTCGAAAGGCAGAAAGTATTTTGAAATATCGAGAAGAACATGGTCCGTTTCAGAAAATAGAAGATTTATTAGAGATTGATGGGATTGGTGCGAAGTCTCTTGAAAAGATAAAAGATCAAATTATTATTCCGTAAAAGATTGACGAAGTTTTTCTTCTTTCGCTACACTACAAGTAGACAAAAAAGTAGGTGAAAAATATGGAACGAATTTCATGGGATCAATATTTTATGACGCAAAGCCATCTACTATCTTTGCGTAGTACATGTACAAGGCTTGCGGTAGGAGCGACAATCGTTCGCGATAAACGAATTATTGCTGGTGGATATAATGGTTCAATTAAAGGTGGCGTACATTGTATAGATGATGGTTGTTACGTAATCGATAATCATTGTGTTCGGACAATTCATGCCGAAATGAATGCTTTATTACAATGTGCCAAGTTTGGTGCGAAAACAGAGGAAGCAGAAATTTACGTTACGCATTTCCCTTGTTTACAATGTTGTAAGGCAATTATTCAAAGTGGTATTACAGCGGTTTATTATGCGCAGGATTATAAAAATCATCCATACGCCATAGAGTTATTTGAACAAGCGAATGTAACAGTGAAACACGTTCCGCTAGAATATGATATTGCTGCATTAGAGGATCAAAAACGTTATACAGAGTTGAAAGAATTATTTGCGTCTTTAGAAAAAGATAATTTATCAATGGAAGAATTACAGCATGTATTCACGAAAGCAAAAATGATGCTATAAGGAGTGAGTATAAGTTGCAAGAACAATGGGGGTATGTTGCAATCTCGTTTATAATAGGGATTGCAATTGCCTTTTCCTCGTCACTTTTATTGATAGTTTTTTGCCTCTTTTTAAATGTTTTCTTCTGTTTATATCGCACTTCGCGTAAAACCTTCATTTTTTGTATTGTAGCGTGCTTTAGTAGCGTTATATACACTTCCTATGTTCAAACGTGGAATAAGCCTCTAGGGGAGTCCTATGGAGTTACAAGAGGGGTTATACAAAATACACCACTTGTTAATGGGGATCGCCTATCTTTTCAATTTGAAGATCAGAATAAAAATATAGTGCAGTTAAGTTATAGAATAAAATCAGCTTTGGAAAAGAAAAAAATGCAACAATTATACGCAGGGATATCATGTGTATTCGAGGGTGAGAGGAAAGAACCGGAAACAGCTCGGAATTTTCATGGTTTTAATTACCGTGATTATTTATACAAACAACATATTCATTTCACATTTGAGGCTACATATATTTCTGAATGCTATAAAACATCACTGTCGCTTACGCAATGGATTCTTCTTTTGAGGCAACAAGCAATCTCGAAAGTTACAGAAATGTTTCCAGAGCAATCAGGTGCTTTTATGAATGCATTACTATTTGGTGATAGACAACAAATGACGTTTGAAGTGGAAGAGCAATATCAACAATTTGGTCTTGTACATTTGTTAGCAATTTCAGGTTCGCACATTGTATTGTTAATGGTAATAGTATATTTTATTTTGCTAAGAAGCGGTGTGACAAGGGAGGTAGCAACAATTTGCCTTATCGTTTGTATTCCTTTGTATATGGTTTTAGCAGGGGCGTCACCCTCTGTTATAAGAGCTTCTATAACAGGAGTTTTGATGTTGATTGCTTTTATGTGCTCGATTCGTTTGTCTAGTTTAGATGCTTTAAGTGTAACAGCTATATGCATGCTTATATATGACCCTTATCTTGTTTTTAATATTGGATTTCAGTTTTCTTTTGTAGGTAGCTTCGCTTTACTTTTGTCTGCTCCGTTATTGTTAGGGAGTAGCAACGGAGTAATCCGGAATTCTATTTATATTTCTATCATTTCACAGCTCGTTAGTACTCCGATTTTGTTATATCACTTTGGTTATTTTTCTCCATATAGCATTCTCCTCAATCTCTTATACGTTCCGTTTTTATCTATCATTGTATTACCATGTAGCATTATTATTTTACTGTGTATGCCAATTGTCCCGTTTCTCGCAAAAGGATTTGCCGATGTATTATCAATAGGCTTGAGTATGTCTAATGATTTTCTAAGTTATTGTGAAAGTTTACCATTTACCCAGCTTATCTTCGGGGAAACGCCCCTCAATCTTGTAGCTGTATATTGCGCGAGTATTGTCAGCATATTGATGGTTTGGGAAAGAAGAGCGCCGAAAAAAATAGTTTGTATAGTTGCAAGTGTATTTCTTTTTATTAGCACATGTCATTATATATATCCATATTTTAGAGGAAGCGGAAGTGTAACATTTATTGATGTTGGACAAGGTGATGCAATATTAATTCGCCTTCCGTATGATAAAGGGATTTATCTTATTGATACAGGTGGAACGCTTCGTGTGAATAAGGAAGAATGGCAACAAAAAAAGCATGAATTTTCTGTTGGGAATGATGTTTTAATACCCTTTTTACAAAAAGAAGGTATTAAAACAATTGATAAATTAATCGTAACGCATGGAGATGCAGATCATATAGGTGCTGCACAAGAATTATTATCATATATACCTGTAAAAGAAGTGGTATTTGGCCGAAAGGGAAAAGATGCAGTATTAGAAAAAGTAGTCAAGAAACAGGCATTAGAAAAGGAAATGAAAATAACTGAAGTGGGGGAAGGGGCGAGTTGGAGTGTAAATGAAGCGGAATTTTTCGTTTTAGCTCCAAAAGGAAAAGAAAAAAGCGAAAATAACGCTTCAATTGTAATATGGGCAAAATTTGGAGGGTTGAAGTGGCTATTTACAGGCGATTTGGAAGAAGAAGGGGAAAAGATTTTAGTAGAGGCATATCCAGATTTACAAGTGGATGTTTTAAAAGTTGCTCATCATGGGAGTAATACGTCATCTATAGAGCCTTTTTTGAACGTCATGCAGCCTCGTGTAGCGATTATATCTGTTGGTAAGCAGAATAGGTATGGACACCCGCATAAAGAAGTGATAGAGCGTTTTGAGAAGATGGGGAGTGCGATATGGCGCACGGACAAGCAAGGTGCTATTTCCTATGTTTTTAAAGGGGAAAATGGAACCTTTAAAAGTAAAATCACATATGATAAAACACATAATAGATGAAAAAGAGAAGACTGCCATGAAGTGGCAGTCTTTAAGAACCGATAAATTTAATAACAGTTGCAATGATGAAAAGTGTTGCGAAAAAACCAAATGAGACGATAAATCCTACCCCTGAATCAATAGCGTCATTGCGTTTACTTTGAACGTTTTGTTCAAAATCATTCATTTAGAATCCCTCCCCAACATTCCACTTTAGTATAAAATATTGTCAGAAAAAAATCTACAATTTCCATATGAAGAGAAAACGAGCTTTTTTGCTACTTTTAAATCATGAAGTAATGTGAGTTTTTCGTTTCCAAGCATGTTAACAGTTGGCACTTATACTCAAATTTTTATTGCGAATAATAAAGGGAAGGTGATTACCGCACACCAATAAGAAACCCGGGGCTTATTGCGTGGCGTTTAATATAAATAAAGGGACGGGTTATAAAGCCTGTTCCTTTGTACTTGTAAAACAAAAGCTAGGGCATTAGTATAAATATATATTGCCAAGTTAGGGAGTAGGAAAAAGTATGAGTGATATACATAAAAAAATTAAAAAGAAACAGTTTGCTCCGTTATATTTACTATATGGAACGGAAGCTTTTTTTATAAATGAAACGATAAAGCTTATTACGACAGAAGCACTTGAAGAAGAAGATCGAGAGTTTAATGTTGTGACATACGATTTAGAAGAAGCGTATTTAGAAGATGTGGTTGAGGATGCGCGTACGCTTCCTTTCTTCGGAGAACGGAAAGTACTGTTAATAAAATCACCGTTATTTTTGACTTCGCAAAAAGAAAAGTTAGAGCAAAATATAAAAATTTTAGAAGAATACATTGGTGAACCTTCTCCATTTTCTATTCTTGTTTTTGTTGCGCCTTACGAAAAACTTGATGAGCGAAAAAAAATTACAAAACTATTAAAGAAAACAGCAGATGTAGTAGAAGCAAATGCGATGCAAATACAGGATGTTCAGAAATGGATTGTTGCTCGTGCAGATGAAGTGCATGTGCATATTGATAACGCGGCTGTTAGTTTGTTGCTAGAGCTTGTGGGAAGTAATGTAACAATGTTGGCGAAGGAAATGGACAAGTTAACGTTATACGTTGGTATGGGTGGAGAGATTACGACGAAACTTGTTGCAGAGCTTGTGCCAAAATCCGTTGAGCAAAATGTATTCGCTTTGACAGAAAAAGTGGTGAAAAAAGATATTGCAGGTGCAATGCAAATTTTGGATGGATTATTTACGCAGCAGGAAGAGCCGATTAAATTGCTTGCGTTATTAGTGAGTCAATTCCGCTTGTTGTATCAAGTGAAAGAGCTACAGCAACGTGGTTATGGACAAAATCAAATTGCGTCTCATATTGGTGTACATCCGTATCGCGTGAAGTTGGCAATGAATCAAACGAAGTTTTTCTCTTTTGAAGAATTAAAAAAAGTGATTATAGAATTAGCGGAAGCTGATTATAGTATGAAGACGGGAAAGATGGATAAGAAACTTGTGCTCGAGTTTTTCTTAATGCGATTAAATCATATGTGATGACACAAAAAAGTTCATGTACTAAGTACATGAACTTTTTTGTATATAAAAAAACGATCCAAATGGATCGTTTTTTAAACGCCTTACGCGTTTACTTGTTTCGCTAAGCGAGATTTTTGACGAGCTGCAGCGTTTTGGTGGATAAGACCTTTACGAGCTGCTTTGTCAAGTTTTTTAGAAGCAGTTTTGAAAGCTTCTTTAGCATTTTCAAGATCGTTATTAGTAACTAAAGCTTCTACAGTTTTAACAGCAGAACGCATGTCAGACTTGATAGAAGCGTTATGTGCACGACGCTCTTCGCTAAGTTTAGCGCGTTTGATAGCAGATTTGATGTTTGCCATACTTTTCACCTCCCTGGTGCAATCGAATGACTCGATTCTTACATAGAACAAGTGATATTCTATCAAACGGTGAAGAGAATTGCAATAGTATATCCATGAAATTTCACGTAAAGGAAAGAATGACCTTATATAACTTTGGGAAATCTAACGATATTTACTATGAATTACGGAGGAGATACGATGAAAGAACCATTAGATTTAAGTAAATATAGCATTAGAACTGACCTTGCTGTAGAAGCTCATCAAATGTTGCAAGAAAGCCAAGAAGAACAAAAAGGGATACAGGGAGTTATTGTAAAAGAGAGAGAAGAAGAAGGTACTATAATTACAAAAGTAACGATTGATGAAGCTGCCTCTGAAGCGATGGGGAAAAAACCTGGAAATTATTTAACACTTGAAGTACAAGGGATACGTCAGCAAGATACAGAACTTCAACAAAAAGTGGAGCGTATTTTTGCAAAAGAATTTTCTTGTTTCTTAGAAGAGGTTGGAGTTACAAAAGAAGCAAGCTGTTTAATTGTAGGTCTTGGGAATTGGAATGTAACACCAGATGCTCTTGGACCGATAGTTGTAGAAAATGTATTAGTAACGAGACATTTGTTTCAATTACAGCCTGAAAGTGTAGAAGAAGGGTTTAGGCCTGTTAGTGCAATTCGGCCGGGGGTAATGGGAATTACAGGGATCGAAACGAGCGATGTTATTTATGGGATTATTGAGAAGACGAACCCGGACTTTGTAATTGCAATTGATGCATTAGCTGCCCGTTCCATTGAACGAGTAAATAGCACGATACAAATTTCTGATACTGGAATCCATCCTGGATCGGGGGTTGGGAATAAACGTAAAGAACTAAGTAAAGACACATTGGGTATCCCTGTTATCGCAATTGGTGTTCCGACTGTGGTCGATGCTGTTTCGATTACAAGTGATACGATTGATTTTATTTTGAAACATTTCGGCCGAGAGATGAAAGAAGGAAATAAACCTTCACGATCTTTGTTACCAGCGGGATTTTCATTTGGAGAAAAGAAAAAATTAACAGAAGAAGATATGCCGGATGAAAAGAGCAGAAATATGTTTTTAGGTGCTGTTGGTACGTTGGAAGAAGAAGAAAAAAGAAGGCTGATTTATGAAGTGCTATCTCCTCTTGGTCATAATTTAATGGTAACCCCAAAAGAAGTAGATACTTTTATTGAGGATATGGCGAATGTAATAGCGAGTGGTTTAAATGCGGCGCTGCATCATCAAATTGATCAAGATAATACGGGAGCATATACACATTGAGGGGAACAGATGATTATCGTTTGAGTCGCTTTACGCTTTTGTGTATATGTAGTGTGGCTTTATGTTTACTTATGATGATAGCAGGAGTGGCACTTGCTAATCATGGTTTGAAAAGTATGAAAGGTTATCAGCAATTGTCATATGAACAAATAGCTCATATGACAGGGACAGAAAGTACAGGTGCTGAATCAGAAATTTTGGGTAGCTCGTTTTCGGCCTCAGAAAAACAACAACAGTTAGAACGTTTAAGAAGTTTTAATGTTGTAGAAGGAATTGGGATGGCAGTAGCAAGTGTAGCTTATGAAATGACGAAGTTCGGAACGGATATCGTTGTTGGGAAAATAAAAGGAATTTTTAGCTAAGAGTAACATGGGAGGCGGTTGTTTTACTGGTTTGTAAGACAGCCGTTTTAAAATTTGAAAAGGGTTTGTCTCTTATGGTTTATTCGCATAAGATATAGATAGAATGATTTGTATCGTAAGCAGCACGAGTTTTCATTGAATCTTTGTTGCTCTATTGATATAATCAGTGCTAGTGTATATTGGCGAGACTATTAGGAGTTGAGAACATAGATGAATAAAGAAGAAAGAGCAAAAAGACAGTCCAAAATCCGTAATTTCTCTATTATTGCTCATATTGACCACGGAAAATCAACGTTAGCAGACCGTATTTTAGAGAAAACAAACGCGTTAACACAACGTGAAATGAAAGCTCAGTTGCTTGACTCTATGGATTTAGAGCGTGAGCGTGGTATTACAATCAAATTAAACGCAGTACAATTAAACTATAAAGCAAAAGATGGTGAAGAGTATATTCTTCATTTAATTGATACACCAGGACACGTCGACTTTACGTACGAAGTATCTCGTAGTTTAGCGGCTTGTGAAGGCGCGATTCTTGTAGTAGATGCAGCGCAAGGTATTGAAGCGCAAACGTTAGCAAACGTATACTTAGCGCTTGATAATAATTTAGAAATTTTACC
Source organism: Bacillus cereus group sp. MYBK220-1 (assembly GCF_051916445.1). Taxonomy (NCBI): domain Bacteria; kingdom Bacillati; phylum Bacillota; class Bacilli; order Caryophanales; family Bacillaceae; genus Bacillus; species Bacillus cereus group sp. MYBK220-1. The sequence goes on from NZ_JBQAGQ010000003.1 coordinate 187,662, forward strand.
AGTTATTAATAAAATCGACTTACCAAGTGCGGATCCAGAACGTGTACGTCAAGAGGTAGAAGATGTAATTGGTTTAGATGCATCAGAAGCGGTACTTGCTTCTGCGAAAGCTGGAATTGGTATTGAAGAAATTTTAGAACAAATTGTTGAAAAAGTACCAGCTCCGGCGGGTGATTCAGAAGAGCCGTTACAATGTATGATTTTCGACTCTTTATATGATCCATACCGCGGTGTAATTGCTTATATCCGTGTTGTAAATGGAACAGTAAAAGTTGGCGATAAAGTACGTATGATGGCAACGGGTAAAGAATTTGAAGTAACAGAAGTAGGTGTATTTACACCGAAAACTACGCAACGTGACGAGTTAACGGTAGGTGATGTAGGTTTCTTAGCAGCATCGATTAAAAATGTTGGTGACACACGCGTTGGTGATACGATTACACATGCGAAACGTCCAGCTGCAGAGCCGTTAGCAGGTTACCGTAAGTTAAACCCGATGGTATTCTGTGGTCTGTATCCAATTGACTCTGCTCGTTATAACGATTTACGTGATGCATTAGAAAAATTAGAGTTAAACGATTCTGCCCTTGAGTTTGAACCAGAAACATCTCAAGCGCTAGGATTTGGTTTCCGTTGTGGTTTCTTAGGACTTCTTCACATGGAAATCATTCAAGAACGTATTGAACGTGAATTTAAGATTGACTTAATTACAACAGCGCCAAGCGTTATTTATAAAGTTTATTTAACTAACGGTGAAGATGTTATTGTTGATAACCCATCTAATATGCCAGATCCACAGTCTATCGATCGTGTAGAAGAGCCGTTTGTGAAGGCTTCAATTATGGTTCCGAATGACTATGTTGGAGCTGTAATGGAGATTTGCCAAGGTAAACGTGGAACGTTTATTGATATGCAATATTTAGATGAAACGCGTGTTACATTAACATATGAAATCCCGTTATCAGAAATCGTGTATGACTTCTTTGATCAATTGAAATCAAATACGAAAGGGTATGCATCATTTGACTACGAGTTAATTGGCTATAAACCATCTAAACTTGTGAAAATGGATATTCTTTTAAATAATGAACAAGTGGATGCTTTATCATTTATCGTACACCGTGATTCAGCGTATGACCGTGGTAAAGTAATCGTAGAGAAATTAAAAGAATTAATTCCGAGACAACAGTTCGAAGTGCCAATTCAGGCGACTATCGGAAATAAAGTTGTAGCACGTTCTACAATTAAAGCGATGCGTAAAAACGTACTTGCAAAATGTTACGGCGGTGACATTTCTCGTAAGCGTAAACTTCTTGATAAGCAAAAAGAAGGTAAAAAACGTATGAAGTCTGTTGGCTCTGTAGAAGTACCGCAAGAGGCATTCATGGCTGTACTGAAAATGGATGACAACTAATATTTGAAATAAAAAAGAAGTCGTTTGTGCGGCTTCTTTTTTCTGTATAATTACTTTTTAGACATCTGAGCAGCTCTCATTTACAATAATGAGAGAGCTTTTTAGTTCATATAGAGTTAGGAGATTGTTAATGTCCGAAAATATTCGAAAAGATATTCAAGATAAAATACAAAATGGTAATTTTAATTGTGAAAAGGAATTGACGCTTTCTATTATTAGTGGAAAGTGGAAAGTTGTGATACTGTGGCATCTTGGTGTGGAAGGGCCGCATCGTTTCAGTGAATTACAACGGTTATTCCCAAGCATTTCTCATAAAGTTTTGTCGAACCAATTAAAAGAGTTAATGGAAGATGGGATTGTTGATCGGACAGTATATCCCGAAATTCCTCCTCGCGTTGAGTATTATATGACGGAACTAGGCATGTCACTTTTACCGATCGTTGAAATGATGTATGATTGGGGAAAAATGCGAATGGAACAAATTCGTAATACGTTAGAGAAGTAGAGAACCCTCCGGAGTGCGGAGGTTTTCTTTTTAGAAAGGTAGGAGTTATATTTGGTACAAGCTGCATACATTCATATTCCGTTTTGTCAGCACATTTGTCACTATTGTGATTTTAATAAAGTGTTTATTGAACGCCAACCGGTTGATCAATATTTAGATTATTTAGAGAAGGAAATAATAAATACGGTTCAAAAAGTTCCATTTGATAGTATGAAAACGATTTTTGTGGGTGGGGGAACTCCGACAGCGTTAAATATGGAACAGACAAAAAAATTACTCGAGATTATTAATCGTCATTTGCGTCCGTTCGCCCCGAATTGTGAATTAACATTTGAAGCGAATCCAGGAGATCTACCGAAAGAGAAGCTAAATGTACTGCTAGAAGGTGGAGTAAATCGAATTAGTTTTGGTGTGCAAACGTTCCGTGATGAACTTCTTGAGAAGATCGGGCGCAAGCATACGAGGAAAGATGCATTCCTCGCGATTCGAGAGGCACAGGAAGTAGGCTTTAAAAATATTAATGTAGATATTATTTATGCTTTGCCAGGACAGACGATAGAAGATGTAAAAGAAACATTAGATATTGCTTTTACGCTTGGTGTACAACATTTCTCGGCATATTCATTAATTGTGGAGCCAAAAACAGTGTTTTATAACTTAATGAACAAAGGGAAATTACGTCTTCCGGGTGAAGACCATGAAGCGAAAATGTATGAAATAGTAATGGATGAAATGGAGAAACACGGTTATAACCAGTATGAAATTAGTAATTTCTCAAAAGGTGACAATAAAAGTAGACATAATCTCACATACTGGAATAATGAAGAGTATTATGGATTTGGAGCTGGAGCTCATAGTTATGTGAACGGAGAACGTATTCAAAATGTTGGTCCCCTGAAGCAATATTTTAATAAAATTGATGAAACAGGATTTCCGTATTTAGATGTTCACAAAGTGACGGAGAAAGAAAGAATGGAAGAAGAGCTGTTCTTAGGGCTTCGAAAAACAAAAGGTGTTTCTAAAACGGCGTTCCGCAATAAATTTAATGTAGAGATGGATCAAGTTTTCGCGAAGCAGTTACAAAGCAACCAAGAGCAGGGATTGCTTGAAGAGGAAGATGGACATGTGCGTTTAACGCGAAAAGGAAAATTATTAGGGAATGAAGTATTCCAATCATTTTTGATTGACTAATTAAATGTTCTATAGGCGTGAAAAAGTTTCATTATTTCGTGACGTTTCCGTTGACAATTGAATGTCAATTTTGGTAAGTTATTAATAGATTTAGCACTCAAAGACAAAGAGTGCTAACAGAGGTGATGATGAGATGCTTACGGAACGTCAGCTCTTAATTTTACAAACAATTATTGATGACTTTATTGGATCAGCGCAGCCCGTTGGGTCTAGAACGTTGGCTAAAAAAGATGAAATCACATTTAGTTCAGCTACTATTCGAAATGAAATGGCGGACTTAGAAGAATTAGGCTTTATTGAAAAAACGCACAGTTCTTCTGGACGTGTTCCTTCTGAGAAAGGCTACCGATTTTATGTAGACCATCTTTTAGCGCCGCAAAACTTACCGAACGCTGAAATTGTACAAATTAAAGATTTATTTGCTGAAAGAATTTTTGAAGCGGAAAAAATTGCACAGCAATCTGCTCAAATTTTATCAGAACTTACGAATTATACGGCAATTGTTCTTGGACCGAAGTTAAGTACAAATAAACTTAAAAATGTACAAATTGTGCCGCTTGATCGTCAAACTGCAGTCGCTATTATTGTAACCGATACAGGGCATGTACAAAGTAAAACGATTACCGTTCCGGAATCTGTTGATTTATCAGATTTAGAAAAAATGGTTAATATTTTAAATGAAAAGCTATCTGGCGTACCGATGGAAGAACTTCATAATAAAATCTTTAAGGAAATTGTTACAGTTTTACGTGGGTATGTTCATAATTACGATAGTGCAATAAAAATGTTGGATGGTACATTTCAAGTTCCGTTATCGGAAAAGATATACTTTGGAGGAAAAGCAAATATGCTTTCGCAGCCAGAGTTCCATGACATTCAAAAGGTTAGATCTTTACTTACCATGATTGATAATGAAGCCGAATTTTATGACATTTTGCGTCATAAACAAGTCGGGATTCAAGTGAAAATTGGTAGGGAAAACTCTTCGACGGCTATGGAGGATTGTAGTTTAATTTCTGCAACATATTCGATCGGCGAAGAGCAACTTGGAACAATTGCTATTTTAGGTCCTACGAGAATGCAATACTCTCGTGTAATTAGTTTGTTACAGTTATTTACGAGACAATTTACTGATGGGCTTAAAAAGTAAATGAGAGTAATACATTCGCTCAAGTGATGAAATTTTCATTGCTGTGTGTAATATATAATGCTTAGGTAATCATGCTATGCATGATACCTAATACCTTTTAAGGAGGTGAATATTGTGGAAGAGCGTAACGAACAAGTGGTAGAAGAAGTAAAAGAAGCGCAAGTTGAAGAAGCTGTCACGCCAGAAAACAGTGAAGAAACTGTAGAAGAAAAAAGTGAGGCTGCTCTTTTACAAGAAAAAGTAGATGAGTTACAAGCGAAACTAACGGAAACGGAAGGTCGCACATTACGTCTACAAGCTGATTTTGAAAATTATAAGCGCCGTGTCCAAATGGATAAACAGGCTGCTGAAAAATATAGAGCACAAAGTCTAGTTTCAGACATCTTGCCAGCTCTTGATAATTTTGAAAGAGCAATGCAAGTGGAAGCGACTGATGAGCAAACGAAATCCTTGTTACAAGGTATGGAAATGGTGCATCGTCAATTGTTAGAAGCGCTGACTAAAGAAGGTGTGGAAGTGATTGAAGCTGTTGGTAAACAGTTTGATCCTAATGAACACCAAGCTATTATGCAAGTGGAAGATAGTGAATTTGAATCAAACGCGGTTGTGGAAGAATTCCAAAAAGGTTATAAATTAAAAGACCGTGTGATTCGCCCATCAATGGTAAAAGTAAATCAATAATTTACATAAAACTAGGAGGATTCGCCATGAGTAAAATTATCGGTATTGACTTAGGTACAACAAACTCTTGTGTAGCTGTTATGGAAGGTGGAGAACCAAAGGTTATCCCAAATCCAGAAGGGAACCGTACAACACCTTCTGTTGTAGCTTTCAAAAATGAAGAACGTCAAGTTGGGGAAGTTGCAAAGCGCCAAGCAATTACAAACCCAAATACAATCATGTCTGTTAAACGTCATATGGGTACAGACTACAAAGTAGAAGTTGAAGGTAAAGATTATACACCTCAAGAAATTTCTGCCATCATTTTACAAAACTTAAAAGCTTCTGCTGAAGCATACTTAGGTGAAACAGTAACGAAAGCTGTTATTACAGTACCTGCATACTTCAACGATGCAGAGCGTCAAGCAACGAAAGATGCTGGTCGTATCGCTGGTTTAGAAGTTGAGCGTATCATTAACGAGCCAACAGCAGCAGCACTTGCTTACGGTTTAGAAAAACAAGACGAAGAACAAAAAATCTTAGTATATGACTTAGGTGGCGGTACATTTGACGTATCTATCCTTGAGTTAGCAGACGGCACATTCGAAGTTATTTCAACTGCTGGTGACAACCGTCTTGGTGGCGATGACTTTGACCAAGTTATCATCGATCACTTAGTAGCTGAGTTCAAAAAAGAAAATAACATTGATTTAAGCCAAGATAAAATGGCGCTTCAACGCTTGAAAGATGCAGCTGAAAAAGCGAAAAAAGATCTTTCTGGTGTAACACAAACTCAAATTTCATTACCATTCATTAGTGCTGGAGCTGCTGGTCCATTACACTTAGAATTAACGTTAACAAGAGCGAAATTCGAAGAGCTTTCAGCAGGTCTTGTTGAAAGAACATTAGAGCCAACTCGTCGTGCATTAAAAGACGCTGGTTTTGCTCCAAGCGAATTAGATAAAGTTATTCTTGTTGGTGGATCTACTCGTATCCCAGCTGTACAAGAAGCTATTAAACGTGAAACTGGTAAAGAGCCATATAAAGGTGTAAACCCTGATGAAGTTGTAGCATTAGGTGCTGCAGTTCAAGGTGGCGTACTTACTGGAGATGTAGAAGGCGTTCTATTATTAGACGTAACTCCACTTTCTTTAGGTATTGAAACTATGGGTGGCGTGTTCACGAAATTAATTGAGCGTAACACTACAATTCCAACAAGTAAGTCACAAGTATTCTCGACAGCTGCTGATAATCAACCAGCAGTAGACATTCACGTATTACAAGGTGAGCGTCCAATGTCAGCTGACAACAAAACGTTAGGTCGTTTCCAATTAACTGACCTTCCACCAGCACCACGTGGTATTCCACAAATCGAAGTAACATTCGATATTGATGCGAACGGTATCGTTAACGTACGTGCGAAAGACTTAGGAACAAGCAAAGAGCAAGCTATTACAATCCAATCTTCTTCAGGTCTTTCTGATGAAGAAGTAGAACGTATGGTACAAGAAGCGGAAGCAAATGCTGACGCTGACCAAAAACGTAAGGAAGAAGTTGAACTTCGTAACGAAGCTGACCAACTTGTATTCCAAACAGACAAAGTTGTAAAAGATTTAGAAGGTAAAGTAGATGCAGCTGAAGTTGCAAAAGCAACAGAAGCGAAAGAAGCATTACAAGCTGCAATTGAGAAAAACGAGCTTGAAGAAATTCGTGCGAAAAAAGATGCTTTACAAGAAATCGTACAACAATTAACTGTTAAATTATACGAGCAAGCTCAAGCAGCTGCTGGTCAAGCAGAAGGTGCGCAAGGTGCACAAGACGCTGGCGCGAAGAAAGACAATGTAGTTGACGCTGAGTTTGAAGAAGTAAAAGAAGACAAGTAATTCAACTGTAAACATAATAAGTAAGATGACAAAAAGTCAAAGTCAAGCGTGCCTTGACTTTGGCTTTTTTCACGAATGAGAAGCGATGTGTGAGGATCTTAAGTTTTTCGCTTTGCATACTGTAAGTGAGGAAACTTTGTTGCAAAGCACTTTCTTTCGGTGTTAAAATTACGTTTATGTGAAAGATTCGGGGGTTGTAAATTTATGAGTAAACGAGACTATTATGAGGTCCTTGGACTTAGCAAGGGCGCTTCAACAGATGAAATAAAAAAAGCGTATCGTCGTTTGGCTAAAAAATACCATCCAGACGTAAGCAAAGAAGAAAATGCAATTGAAAAGTTTAAAGAAGTACAAGAAGCATATGAAGTGTTAAGTGATGATCAAAAGCGTGCGCAGTACGATCAATTTGGTCATGCTGGTGCAAATCAAGGATTCGGTGGATTTGGCGGCGGAGGAGACTTCGGCGGTGGCTTCGGTTTTGAAGATATATTTAGTTCTTTCTTTGGCGGTGGCGGCGGCAGACGTCGTGATCCAAATGCTCCGCGCCAAGGTGCTGACTTACAATATCAAGTCACTTTAGATTTTGAAGAAGCTATTTTTGGTAAGGAATTAAATGTGGAAATTCCAGTAGAAGATCCATGTGATACATGTAAAGGTAGTGGAGCAAAACCAGGAACTTCAAAAGAAACATGTAAACATTGTTCAGGTTCTGGTCAAGTGAGTGTTGAACAAAACACACCGTTTGGTCGTATCGTAAACCGTCAAGCTTGTGGTCATTGTTCAGGAACTGGACAAATTATTAAAGAAAAATGTACGACATGTCACGGTTCAGGTAAAGTTCGTAAACGTAAAAAAATCAATGTTAAAATTCCAGCGGGTATCGATAATGGTCAACAAATTCGAGTGTCTGGAAAAGGTGAAGCCGGCGTAAATGGCGGACCAGCAGGAGACTTATATGTTGTCGTTCATGTAAGAAATCATGAATTCTTCGAGCGTGAAGGAGATCACATTATTTGCGAAATGCCATTAACATTTGCGCAAATGGCGCTTGGTGATGAAGTGGAAGTTCCTACTGTTCATGGTAAAGTGAAGCTGAAAATTCCAGCAGGAACACAAACTGGAACAGAATTCCGCTTAAAAGGAAAAGGTGCTCCGAATGTACGTGGATACGGCCAAGGAGATCAATATGTAGTCGTTCGTGTTGTTGTACCGACGAAATTGACTTCACAGCAAAAAGATTTATTACGTGAATTTGCAGGACAAGAAGAGCAGGATGATAGTTTATTCGGAAAGCTTAAACGTGCTTTCAAAGGGGAATAATGGAAATAAAAAATGGAGTTGGTAAATTGTGAAATGGTCAGAAATTAGTATTCATACAACAGAAGAAGCAGTAGAAGCTGTCTCTCATATTTTACATGAAGCTGGTGCTAGTGGAGTTGCGATTGAGGATCCAGCGGAGTTAACGAAAGAGCGCGAGCAACAATATGGTGAAATTTATGCATTGAACCCAGATGAATATCCGGCGGAAGGTGTATTAATAAAAGCGTATTTCCCGCAAACGGATTCTTTACATGAAACGATTGCAGGTGTAAAATCATCTATTGATGTGCTTCCATCTTACGACATCGAAATTGGTACTGGAAATATTACCGTTAACGAAGTCAATGAAGAAGATTGGGCTACTGCTTGGAAAAAATATTACCATCCAGTACAAATTTCTGATACATTCACAATCGTACCGACTTGGGAAGAATATACACCATCTTCTCCTGATGAAAAAATCATTGAATTAGACCCGGGTATGGCGTTTGGTACAGGAACTCATCCAACAACAACGATGTGTATCCGTGCTTTAGAAAAAACAGTACAGCCAGGTGACAATATTATTGATGTAGGAACAGGTTCTGGTGTACTTAGTATTGCAGCAGCAAAATTAGGTGCGTCTTCTGTTCAAGCGTATGATTTAGATCCGGTTGCGGTTGAAAGTGCAGAAATGAATGTACGTTTAAATAAAACAGATGATATCGTGTCTGTTGGACAAAATAGTCTTTTAGAAGGTATTGAAGGTCCAGTTGATTTAATCGTAGCTAACTTATTAGCAGAAATTATTCTATTATTCCCTGAAGATGCAGCAAGAGTTGTGAAGTCAGGTGGATTATTTATTACATCGGGCATTATTGCTGCGAAGGAAAAAGTAATTTCTGAGGCGCTAGAAAAAGCTGGATTTACAATTGAAGAAGTGTTACGAATGGAAGATTGGGTAGCAATTATTGCACGAAATGCGTAATATAGATTTTAGTCTATAATGAAAAGGGGAGTCTCTCACTATAAGGTGAGGGACTTGCCGTTTGTTATATGAAAAATGATAACGTTTCGTTCTTTTCGTAAGTGTTGACTTACGAAAGGAACGAAACTCTACTAAGGTGATTATATGCAACGTTATTTTGTAGAAGAGAAATATGTAAATGAGACAAGTATTCGCATTGTAGGTGATGACGTACATCATATCGCAAGAGTGATGCGTATGTCAGCTGGTGATCATATTTATTGCTGTGTAAATGGAAAAACAGCAGTATGTTCAATTGATGAAATTACCAGTGAATTTATTAATACGGCTATTGTAGAATGGGTAGAGGCGTCAAGTGAACTTCCTGTTTTCGTGACGATTGCAAGTGGACTGCCAAAAGGAGACAAGCTAGAGTTAATTTTTCAAAAAGGAACTGAGCTTGGGGCAGCTGCATTCTTACCATTTCAAGCATCTCGCTCTATCGTAAAATGGGATGCGAAAAAAGCTGATAAAAAAGTTGAGCGTTTAAGAAAAATTGTGAAAGAAGCTGCGGAACAATCACATAGAAGTGAAATTCCAGAAGTACATGCTCCGGCATCATTTAAGCAATTGCTTTCAATGAGTGGTGAGTATGATACTTGTCTTGTTGCTTACGAAGAGGAAGCAAAACAAGGCGAGAAATCTAATTTTGCGAAAGCTTTAACGACAATGAAACCAGGTCAAAAGCTATTGATTGTATTTGGCCCAGAAGGCGGTTTAGCTGAGGAAGAGATTACAGCGCTTCGTGAACATAAATTTGTACCATGTAGTTTAGGACCAAGAATTTTAAGAACAGAAACGGCGCCGTTATACGCGTTAAGTGCTGCTTCGTATCATTTTGAATTGATGGGGTGATGATCAATGTCAACTGTTGCGTTCCATACGTTAGGTTGTAAAGTAAACCACTATGAAACAGAAGCCATTTGGCAATTGTTTAAACAAGGTGGTTATGAAAGAACAGAATATGAAAAGAAAGCTGATGTATATGTTATTAACACATGTACAGTAACGAATACTGGGGACAAAAAAAGCCGTCAAGTAATCAGACGTGCTGTGCGTCAAAATCCAGATGCAGTTATTTGCGTAACGGGATGTTATGCACAAACATCTCCAGCTGAAATTATGGCGATTCCAGGTGTAGATATTGTAGTTGGTACACAGGATCGTGAAAAGATGTTAGGTTACATCGAAGAATTCCGTAAAGAGCGTCAACCAATTAATGCTGTCCGCAATATTATGAAAACACGTGTGTACGAAGAACTTGATGTACCTTATTTCACGGATCGTACACGTGCGTCTTTAAAAATACAAGAGGGTTGCAATAACTTCTGTACATTCTGTATCATTCCTTGGGCGCGCGGTTTAATGCGTTCTCGTGATGGAAAAGAAGTTATTAAACAAGCGCAACAATTAGTGGATGCAGGCTATAAAGAAATCGTATTAACGGGTATTCATACAGGTGGATACGGCGAAGACATAAAAGATTATAACTTAGCTGGATTACTTCGTGATATGGAAGCGGAAGTAGGCGGATTAAAACGTCTTCGTATTTCTTCTATTGAAGCGAGTCAAATTTCAGATGAAGTAATTGAAGTGTTAGATAAATCTGAAGTAGTTGTACGTCACTTGCATATTCCGTTGCAATCTGGTTCTAATACTGTATTAAAACGTATGCGTCGTAAATATACGATGGAATTCTTCCAAGAGCGTTTAGATCGTTTGAAAGAAGCGTTACCAGGCCTTGCGATTACATCTGACGTAATCGTTGGTTTCCCAGGTGAAACAGAAGAAGAATTCATGGAAACATACAATTTCATTAAAGAGAACCGCTTCTCTGAGTTACATGTGTTCCCTTACTCAAAACGTACAGGAACACCTGCAGCACGCATGGAAGATCAAGTTCCTGAAGATGTGAAGAATGATCGTGTTCATCGTTTAATTGAGCTATCTAATCAATTAGCGAAAGAATATGCATCAGCGTTTGAAGGTGAAGTGCTTGAAATCATTCCAGAAGAGCAATTTAAAGACGGCGACCGTGAAGGGTTATATGTAGGGTATACAGATAACTACTTGAAAATTGTATTTGAAGGATCAGAAGAATTAATTGGTAAGCTAGTGAAAGTGAAAATTACGAAAGCTGGTTATCCATATAACGAAGCGCAATTTGTTCGTGTTCTTGAAGATGATGTGAAAAAAGAATCAGCAAGCGCATAAAAAAGAGCGTGCAACCGGAAACGGTTTGCATGCTTTCTTTATTTGAAGCGGTTAAGTACTAGAAGGTGGAGAGGCATTTCGTGCATCCCTGTATGAAAAAAGTTGAAATGATAAAAATATAGTTGTCTTCATGAAAGAAGGATACTAGCTATTTGTATAACTTTTGAAAAGGAAATGCTTCTATTCTTCTTTTATTCTGCCAAATAGTTGACCTGAAGTGATAAAATGTATTATAATCGTAAAAGACATGCTGAAGAAGTGTTTCTTTTTGCATGCTGAAGTTAGTATGTAAGTGTGATGTTTCGGAGGGAGGGAAAGAGAATGTCAAAAACAGTCGTTCGTAAAAACGAGTCTTTGGAGGATGCACTTCGCCGTTTTAAAAGATCGGTTTCTAAAACTGGTACACTTGCTGAAGCAAGAAAGCGCGAGTTTTATGAAAAACCAAGTGTAAAACGTAAGAAGAAATCTGAAGCGGCAAGAAAGCGTAAATTCTAAGAGAGGGTGTAAGTTATGAGTCTTCTCGGTCGTTTAAACGATGATATGAAACAAGCGATGAAGAATAAACAAAAAGAAAAATTAACCGTTATTCGTATGGTTAAGGCTGCTTTACAAAATGAAGGTATTAAACTGCAACATACTCTTACTGAAGAAGAGGAAATAACAGTTTTAGCTCGTGAAGTAAAACAGTATAAGGACTCCCTCCTTGAATTTAAAAAAGCTGGTCGTGAAGACCTTGTTAATAAACTGCAAAGTGAAATTCAGATTTTAAGCGCATATTTGCCAGAGCAATTAACTGAAGAAGAACTAGTTGATGTAATCAAGCAAGTTATTTCTGAAGTTGGTGCGACTTCTAAAGCAGATATGGGTAAGGTGATGACTGCTGTTATGCCGAAAGTAAAAGGTAAAACAGACGGATCACTTGTGAATAAGCTGGTTATCCAGCTATTAGCATAAAAAAACGTCTCATTTCGTATGAGACGTTTTTTTATTGTTCTTATTAAGGAAAAACGCTATATTGCTTAAAAAGCGTTTCTGTAAGTGATAGAAACGCCTCTGGTATGTAAAAAAAGGTAACGGCCTTAGTTATGATTAATCCCACCATAAAAAAAGCTTTTTCGTTTTCTTAATTTCTTCGACTAACTCCTCAATGCTTTCTGTTCCTTGTTCCACTATATCTGGACAAAATTCATACATTTCTTGCGCGAAAGATTGCATTTCTTCGTCTGTAGGTAACGCGCTAAAAATGGCATCAACCCAGTCATGATCTGCACCGATTATGATAAAAGGATAGCGATCATTCCATTTTCTTAGTTTAAAAATAACATCTATATTGCTAACTTCGTAATTAACGCCATTTGTTTGTTGGATTGTAAGGATATCAAATTGGTCATTTCCTTGTGTAATTGCAATTCTACACTCACTCTTACTTCCTTGACTAAAACTTCTTTCGCAAATAAAAGCTAAGTATCCAAGTTTCTGAACCTCAGATTGAAGTTTTATAACTTGCTGTTCAGCAGAATCCTCAAAGGTAACGAAAGAGACTCCGGCTATTTTAGATTTTGAATCAGTTGCATAAAAGGGCTGGATGCTGCTGTTAGTAACTTGTTTTATAACATTCAAAATTTCTTGACTAAATCCAATTTCCTTTCGTATTTCCTCGCTTATTAATTCATTTTTTTGTTTTTTAATGAATCCTAATATTTTTTTGAAATTCATATAACAACCACCTATAAAATATTCTTACTTACACCGCAAAATTCAGAGTGGAGCAATTTCCTTTTTCGGATTTTATCTCATTTGTCTAATGAATGACAACTACTTATTCTATGGTCAGTATGTCACGTCCAGAACGAATTGTAACAGGTTTTTTCAAGTTTCCAACTTCTTGCTAGGCTCAATTTCTTAATGTAACTTGTACTGATATCCTGTAGGGGCGCATATTCTTGTATTAATACTTCTATTATTAAAGGTAACATCCTCTGATCCATCATTGTCCTGACAAATATGATTTCATATAGCGACTGTTTTAATTAACATGATATGAACTCTTGCAGAATATAGTTATGTTAGTGAAGTCGTTATAACACGATAGGCACTTGTGAAGAAATACATATATATGGGATGAGAGGGGGTCTTTCGAGATGAAGAAATTAGAACAAATGAAAAATTGGTTGACAAAACAAGTAGACCTACCAGTGGATGTATTAATGGATCTACCTCGGATTACTCTTGTTGGGCAAATACATATTTATATAGAAAATCATCGGGGGTTATTAGTGTTTTCAGATAAAGAAGTGCGATTGCTTTTAAAACACGGTCAATTATTAATTAAAGGACAATCCTTTGTTATTAAAACGATTCTTCCAGAAGAGCTTTTACTCGAGGGGATAATTGAGCAAGTAACATTTTTAGAAAATGAAAAAAAAGGTGATTGAAGTGAAACTTCCATTTGTGAAGTTTTTCTTCTTTATCCTGTAAAAGTTCCGTTGATAGAGACTGATTACAGTTTTACTCTGTTTTATTTTAGTACGAGCTATTTTAATGCTTCAAATAAAAAGTAGTATATCTACTTTTAGAAAGGTAGTGAAGGTGGTAAATGAAAAATAAATGGTTTATAAAGTGGCTTGGATATGTAAAAGTGCGAATTGAAGGTAGAGGAGCGGAACGGTTTGTTAATGAATGTGTACGGAGGAATTTATTAGTTTGGGATGTTAAAAAGATAGCTGATGAAACGTTAGTTTTTTGTATGTTGTTACGCGATGTGAAAAAAATAAAACCAATTTATAGAAAAAATGAATGTAAATTATATTTTATTGGACGTTATGGTTTTCCTTTTTGGAATAAACGTTTAATTAAAAACAGTGGATTTTTAATTGGTTTTTTAATTTTCTTTTTTGGTGTGATTGCAATGTCAAATATGGTTTGGAAAATTGAAATTACAGGAGCTAAACCTGAAACAGAATATATATTGATGAAAGAATTGGATAAAATGGGTATTAAAAAAGGGAAACTACAATTTCAAATGCCGAATGTAGAAGATGTGCAACGCCATTTGACAGATAATATTAATGCCATTACTTGGGCGGGACTAGAAGTAAGGGGAACGACTTATCATTTTAAAATTGTTGAAAAAAACGAACCGAAGAAAGAAAAGGAACAAAGGCCACAAAATTTAGTAGCAAAAAAAGAAGCGATTATTACAAAAACGTTTGTAGAAGTTGGAAAGCCGGTTGTACTGAAAAATGATCATGTAGAAAAAGGACAGATTCTCGTATCGGGAATATATGGTAATGAGGAAAGTCCGACGATTGTTTCAGCGAAAGGTATTGTATATGGCGAAACGTGGTATACATCTAAGGTGGATGTCCCGTTAAAGACGCAATTCCAAGTGTATACTGGTAATGTATACAATGAACATTTTCTTAAATTCGGGGATACGAAAATAAAAATATGGGGATTTCAGCATGATAAGTATAAACGCTCTCGTACTGAAAGTGTAAAGCATGATGTGAAATTATTTGGTTTTACACTGCCGATTGCATATGAAAAAGATGTTGTGAGAGAAGAAGAAGAAGCGAATCGAGAATATACAGAAAAGCAAGCGCTGAAAGTAGCGAAGGAGATGGCCGAAAAAGAACTAAAGAAAAAATTGGATGAACATGCTATGATTGTAAGTGATAAGATTTTGAGTAAAGAGGTTGAGGCGGATCAACTAAAAGTCACATTGCATTATACTGTGGTTGAAAATATTGCAGAGCCACAACCAATATCCGAATCCGATATTCAAGGAGACTGAGTAATGGCAGAACAATTAGTAGAAATGAACCAACAATTGGAAAATGCTAACGAAGCAATCGCTCTTTTTGGAGTTAATGATGCGCATTTAAAAGTAATTGAACGAGAACTGAATGTATCGATCGTAACTAGAGGAGAAACTGTTCATGTATCTGGGGCAGTTGAAACGGTGGCACTCGTAGAAAAAATCTTACAGCAATTACTTGTTGTAATTCGTAAAAGTATATCAATTTCAGAGAGAGATGTTGCGTATGCGATTCAGCTTGCACAACAAGGGAAAATTGCTCAATTTGAAGAGTTATATGAGGAAGAAATTTTCAAGACTGCAAAAGGTAAATCCATTCGTGTAAAAACAATGGGGCAAAGAAGATATATTCATGCGATGAAGAAGAATGATATTGTCTTTGGGATAGGGCCTGCAGGAACTGGAAAAACATATTTAGCTGTAGTAATGGCTGTGAGGGCTTTAAAACAAGGATATGTAAAGAAAATTATTTTAACAAGACCTGCTGTAGAAGCTGGAGAAAATTTAGGTTTTTTACCAGGGGATTTGAAAGAGAAGGTAGATCCATACTTACGCCCGTTATATGATGCTTTACATGATATTCTTGGACAAGAATATACGCAGCGTATGATGGAGCGAGGAGTAATTGAAATAGCTCCGCTTGCTTATATGAGGGGGCGTACGCTTGATGATTCATTTGTTATTTTAGATGAGGCTCAAAATACAACGGGTGCTCAAATAAAAATGTTTTTAACAAGATTAGGTTTTAGTTCTAAAATGGTTATTACAGGGGACCCTTCACAAGTAGACTTGCCAAAAGGGGTAAAATCAGGGCTATCTATAGCTGCTAATATTTTATCTGGTGTATCAGGTCTGTCATTTATTACATTAGAACAAACGGACGTTGTGAGACATCCATTGGTGCAACGTATTATTGAGGCATATGATAAAATGGAATGATCCTATTTGTCAGGATCATTTCTTTTTGTATGATAAGGTTGGCGAACGTCATATTTTTTACTATCATGAAAGATAAGGAAAATAAACTATTGGTACTAGTGTATAAAATATTGCCTCAAAGTATCGTTTGGTAGAAGAAATGAAAGCTATAAATAGTTTCACTTTATTTCTGGAGAGGAGAAGGTATTGAAATCATGTCAAGATCTCAAGAAATTTCTAAGTGGTTTCGTAATTTACAACATTCGAAAAAACTAAGTTGGATTTCTTACGTTGTGTTAGGAGCAGTGCTGTTTTTTGCGCTTATGAATAATGTAAAACCAGAACAATTAGATGTTAATATGTATTCTATTGCGAAAAAGACAATCCATTCTCCTATAAAAATTGAAGATAAAGTTACAACGGATAAAAAGAAAAAAGAAGCCGCTACAAAAGTTGAAGATCAATATACATATAAAAGTGAGTATAAACAAAACAAAGTTGATATTGTGAATGACGTCTTTGCTAAAGTGGATGAAGTGGTGCAAGAGATTAAAGCTGTTGGACCGGATGATCAAAAAAAGATGACTGATGCTGAGAAAGTGGACAAGTTAAAAAAGAAACTACCCGCTGACTTAACGAAAGAGTTATCTGATTCAAACTTACTGAATTTGATTAATGCAGATCCGAGCCAATTAGTATTAGCGAAAGATGCTGCGGTCACAGCGATTAATAGTATCATGACTGAGCATATTAAAATGGACGAATTGAAAGATGCGAAAGAACGATATGTAAGTGAGATGAATAGTGTTAATGTTGATAATGGTTTAAAAGAATCAATTAAGGCGCTAGGAAGATATGCAATTTCAGCTAACTATTTTTATGACCCAATCTTAACGAAAGAGAAGAGAAAAGCAGAGGAAGATTTAGTTCCACCTGTTTATATTCTTCAAGGACAAGTTCTTGTTAGAGAAGGTGAAACAATTTCAAGTGATGTGTATAATCAGTTGAAATTAGTTGGTTTGTTAGAAAAAGGGAACGGCTTTCAACCTTATGTTGGATTAGCGGTACTCATTGGTGTGTTACTATACTTTATGCATAAACAATTTGAATTATTTTTAAAGAGAAAAAGAGAAGATAGACCGTATGTTTTAGCGTATATTACAATTTTGTCTATCACAATCGTCTTAATGAAAATCATTAGTTTGTTTCAAAAACTTGAATACGCAGGGATTGCATATGTTGTCCCAGTTGCGATGGGAACAATACTTGTAAAACTAATGATTGGTGATCGATTTGTCTTTTTAACGAGTATGATTTTTTCTGTATGCGGAAGTATTATGTTTAATGAAGGAGTAACGAGTACATTAAATTATAGTGTAGGGATTTACGTATTGTTAAGTTCGTTATCGGTTAGTATTTTCTTGCGAGAAAAAAATCGTCGTACAATGATTTTACAAGCTGGTATACTCGTTTCTGTATTAAATGTAGTCGTATTGGCGGCGCTCTTATTATTACGTAATGGGAATTTTTCGCCTCTTGAAATTGGTACGCAATTATTAATGGCTTCACTTTCAGGGATTATATCATCCGTTTTGGCTATGGGGATTTTACCATATTTAGAAAGTGGACTTGGAATCGTATCAAGTATGAAGCTTATGGAATTATCAAGCCCAAATCATCCACTTTTACGCAGAATTTTGTTAGAAGCGCCAGGGACATATCATCATAGTGTAATGGTAGCGAATCTTTCTGAGGCTGCTTGTGAAGCAGTCGGGGCAAATGGTGTATTAGCGCGTGTAGGGGCATATTATCATGATGTAGGAAAAACAGTACAACCGCAATTCTTTATTGAAAACCAAATGGGAATTGAAAACCCGCATGATAAATTAGATCCTGTAACAAGTAAAGATATTATAATTGCTCACGTAACGGATGGAGTAAGAATGCTCGAAGAATATCATATTCCACAAGAAATTATTGATATCGCTGGGCAACATCACGGTACAACGTTACTGAAATATTTTTATTATAAAGCTATTAAAGAAGATAAAGAAAAATATACAGAAGAAATGTTCCGTTATCCAGGTTCAAAAGCAACTTCGAAAGAATCGGCAATTGTTGGTATTGCTGATAGTGTAGAAGCTGCGGTACGTTCTATGAATCACCCAACGCCAGAACAAATTAATAATTTGGTGCAAAGTATTATTAAAGATCGACTGCAAGACGGTCAATTTAGTGAATGTGATTTGACGTTTAAGGAACTACAAATCGTTGGAAAAACGTTGTGTGAAACGTTAAATGGTATTTTCCATTCGCGTATTACATATCCGGAACCTCCGGAAGAAAAGGAGAAAGAATGAGTTTGTTAATTGATTTTATTGATGAAACAGAAGAAGTAAAAGAAGAGTATATGAGTTTAATTCGTGAAGTGTTAGAAAAAGCAGCTCAAATGGAAAATATCGAGGCTGGTGCGGAGGTATCGGTGACATTTGTAGATAATGAGCGCATTAGAGAAATTAATCGTGATTACCGAGATAAAGATCAACCTACAGATGTAATATCCTTTGCTATGGAAGAGATGGGAGAAGGAGAAATGGAAATTGTTGGTGTAGAGATGCCGCGCATGTTAGGTGATCTTATTATCTCTATTCCAAGGGCGAAAGAGCAAGCTGAAGAGTACGGACATTCTTTCGATCGTGAACTTGGATTTTTGGCGTTACATGGCTTTTTACATTTACTTGGTTATGATCACATGACAGAAGAAGATGAAAAAGAAATGTTCGGAAGACAAAAAGAAATTTTAGAAGCTTTTGGATTAGGACGATGAAAAAAGGAAAACTTATAGATAGTTTTAGATATGCTATAGCTGGTATATTCTTTTGTTTTCGTCATGAACGAAATATGAAAATCCATTATTTAGCCGCAGTCATTGTTATATGCTGCGGCTTTTATTTCCATATTACGAAAATAGAGTGGATGATATTACTTATTGTAATAGGGAGTGTAATGAGTTTAGAGATGGTAAATACGGCTGTGGAAAAAACGGTAGATTTAGCGACTGCCGATATTCATCCGTTTGCAAAAATTGCAAAGGATGTTGCGGCAGGAGCGGTTTTATTGTTTGCAATTATAGCTGTTATAATTGGTGCTATTATCTTTTTACCGTATATGGTATAGTTGCATTCCGAAGCTTTTATTAAGCTTTGGAAGTGCCGTAAGGGCCTTTAATGAGAGAGTGTATCTCTTCAGCTGTGAACAGGAAGGATGCGGGAATATGAATAGTAAACAATTAATTCTAGAAGCAATCGAAGCGCGTAAACAAGCGTACGTACCATATTCTAAATTTCAAGTAGGTGCAGCATTATTAACGCGCGATGGAAAAGTGTATCGTGGATGTAATGTTGAGAATGCATCATATGGCTTATGTAATTGTGCTGAAAGAACAGCTTTATTTAAGGCGGTTTCTGAAGGAGATAACGAATTTGTAGCCATTGCGGTTGTAGCAGATACAAAGCGTCCAGTACCTCCTTGTGGAGCATGTCGACAAGTTATGGTAGAATTATGTAAACAGGATACGAAAGTATACTTATCAAACTTACATGGTGACGTTCAAGAGACGACAGTCGGAGAATTGTTACCAGGAGCATTTTTAGCGGAGGATTTACATGAATAGAAAAGGTTATAAATCAGGTTTTGTCTCTATTATTGGCAGACCGAATGTTGGAAAATCTACATTTTTAAACCGTATTATCGGCCAGAAAATTGCTATTATGAGTGATAAGCCACAAACGACTCGTAATAAAATTCAAGGTGTATATACAGAAAATGATGCACAAGTTATTTTCATTGATACACCAGGAATACATAAACCTAAACATAAATTAGGCGACTTCATGGTAAAGATGGCGCAAACGACATTAAAAGAAGTTGATATCGTTCTGTTTATGGTTAATGCAGTTGAAGGATTTGGTCGTGGTGAGGAATTCATCATTGAGAAATTAAAAGAAACAAAACAACCAGTATTTTTAGTAATTAATAAAATTGACCAACTTCATCCAGAGCAATTACTAGAGTTAATTGATCAATATCGTAAACTACATGAGTTTGCAGAGATTGTACCAATTTCTGCGTTAGACGGTAATAATGTGGACGCTTTAATTGGGACAATTAAAAAGTATTTACCAGAAGGACCACAATACTATCCAGATAATCAAGTAACGGATCATCCGGAGAGATTTATTATTGCAGAGCTTATTCGTGAGAAAGTACTACATTTAACACGTGAAGAAGTGCCGCATTCTGTGGCTGTTGTTATCGATGCGATTCAAAAGCGTGAGGGCGGGGCAGTTTATATAAATGCAACGATTGTTGTTGAACGTGCATCACAAAAAGGAATCATCATCGGAAAACAAGGAAAAATGTTAAAAGAAGTTGGTAAGCGAGCTCGTTTTGATATTGAAGCGCTACTTGGTTCTAAAGTATTTTTAGAAGTATGGGTAAAAGTGCAAAAAGATTGGCGTAATAAAATGTCTCAGCTTCGTGACCTAGGTTTCCGCGAGGATGAGTACTAAAATAGAGTAAAGTTGTAATCAGTGGATGGTTGGTTCATCCACTGATTATTGGTTTTTATGAACTTTGATAAATTAGGAAAAATTTTTCTCACATGAAAATGGACAAAATGGGTCAATTTAATAACAACAAAGGAAATTGGTTTATAGGCTACGCTTATTGAGAAAGGTGGATTCTTATGCTAGATTTTACCTGGAAGTTTTTCTCCAAAACAGGAAGCATTGAAACGTACTTGCTTTTGAAAGAAATGGAAAAAGACGTAAACGATGAGATGGATCAACATGAAGAGGAGCTAGCGCATCTAGACTCTCCAATTTCTTGACCCGTTTTGTTCAAACCTTGGATGGTGACGAACATGTTTCAAAAAGTTGAGGGCATCGTTATCCGTACGACAGATTACGGAGAAACGAACAAGATTGTTACAATATTCTCAAGAGAACTTGGTAAGGTAAGTGCAATGGCAAGAGGGGCAAAAAAACCGAAAAGCCGATTAGCATCTGTGTCGCAATTAATGACACATGGCCATTTTCTAATTCAAATGGGATCTGGGCTTGGAACATTGCAACAAGGCGAGATTATTTCAACTATGAAAGAAATTCGCGAGGATATATTTTTAACTGCTTATGCATCATTTATTGTTGAGTTAACTGATAAAGCAACAGAAGATAAAAAACATAATCCGTATTTATTTGAAATGTTATATCAAACGTTGCATTATATGTGTGAGGGTGTTGATCCAGAAGTATTATCATTAATTTATCAAACGAAAATGCTTCCGGTATTAGGGATGCGCCCGTACTTTGATACATGTGCGATTTGTCATCAAGAAACAGACTTTGTCGCCTTCTCCGTTAGGGAAGGCGGTTTTCTGTGCTCACGTCATGCAGAGCAAGACCCATATCGTATACCGGTAGGAGAAGCTGTTCATAAATTATTACGTCTTTTCTTCCATTTCGATTTACATAGGCTCGGAAATGTATCGGTAAAGGATAGCACAAAAAAACAAATGCGTTTAGTATTGAATACATATTATGATGAATATTGCGGAATTTATTTGAAATCAAGACGTTTTTTAGAACAACTTGATAAGTTTCAAATATAATTTTGGGCCGTATACGGTCCTTTTTACATACTTTCTTTTTCGAATAGCATATTTAGTATATAATATTTAAGAGATAGTATAACTTTTTTCGTTGTGCATTAAAGGTGGTGATTATCATAGAGCTGAATAAACGGCAAGAACATATCATTCAGATTGTAAAAGATCACGGTCCTATTACAGGGGAATCAATTGCAGCACAATTGGGTCTAACACGTGCGACGCTAAGACCAGACTTAGCAATTTTAACGATGGCTGGTTATTTAGAAGCGCGTCCACGCGTAGGTTATTTTTATACGGGTAAAACTGGGGGGCAGCTATTATCTGAAGCTGTTAAGAAAATTAAAGTACAAGATTATCAATCTAGACCGGTTGTAATTGATAAAAATGTTTCCGTATACGATGCAATTTGTACGATGTTTTTAGAGGACGTTGGTACATTGTTCGTTGTAGACCAGATGACTCTATTAGTTGGTGTTGTGTCTCGTAAAGATTTATTAAGAGCGAGCTTAGGAAAGCAGGATTTAACCTCTCTTCCGGTTAATATTATCATGACAAGGATGCCAAACATTGCAATGTGTCGTAGAGAGGATTCTTTATATGATATTGCGATGGAATTAATAGAAAGACAGATTGATGCAATGCCAGTTGTAAAAGATACGAAACAAGGTTTAGAAGTGATTGGGCGAATTACAAAAACAAATATTACACGTGCGTTTGTAAATTTAGTAAATAACGAATAAGTGTAATTTGTTTAAAGTGAGGTAATGTAATGGATAATAAAATCGTATATGTCGTATCTGACTCTGTAGGGGAAACGGCTGATTTGGTTGTTCGAGCAGCAATGGGGCAATTCCCGTTTGCTCCTGATATTAGACGTGTACCGTATGTAGAAGATACAGGGACATTAAAAGAAGTGATTTCGATTGCTAAGAGTAATCAAGCACTTATATGTTTTACGTTAGTTAAGCCTGATATGCGCCAGTATTTAGTAACAGAGGCTGCAAAAGAAGGGGTAGAGGCATACGATATTATCGGCCCTCTTATTGATCAAATTGAAGAAATTACGGGGCAAGTGCCGAGATATGAGCCAGGTGTTGTTCGTAGGTTAGATGAAGAATACTTTAAAAAGATTGAAGCGATTGAGTTTGCTGTGAAATATGATGACGGCAGAGACGCACGAGGTATTTTAAAAGCAGATATCGTGTTGATCGGTGTTTCGCGTACATCAAAAACACCACTTTCCCAATATTTAGCTCATAACAAACGCTTGAAAGTTGCGAATGTACCACTCGTGCCAGAAGTTGACCCACCTGAAGAACTATATCAAGTGGCAAAAGAAAAATGTTTCGGTTTGAAAATTACGCCAGATAAGTTAAATCATATTCGAAAAGAACGATTAAAATCACTTGGATTAAGTGATGGAGCAACATATGCAAATATTAATCGTATTCAAGAAGAAATTGATCACTTTGAGGAAGTAATTAGTAGAATAAATTGCCAAGTAATCGATGTATCGAATAAAGCGATTGAAGAAACAGCAAATATTATTGTGAATGCAGTGCAAAACCAAAAAATGTTTTAGCACATTTACCAAAGGTGAATGTGCTTTTTTCGCTCGTGTGAAATATGGTACCTATGGACTTTGTAATAGATTGTAGTGTAATGGTTATACTTATACTCCTTTGTCTTTTAGTATATTCAAGGTGTGAGTTTGTCATCCTGAAATGTAAGATGAAAAAATAAAGGGATATGTAGCGTAGTTGAAGAAAATATATTATAATAAAAAATTGTGATAAAAACCTATATTTTACGTTTAGACTTTAATTTTTCAGAATAAACTAGGGATAGGATTTACGAAAAAGACATGTAATTACGTTAAATCGACAAAATCTATACAAGAAAACGCACATTATGGAAGGATTCACAGAAGGGATGTAGAATACAGAAATATGCAAAACATCAACAACATATTAGTTGGTGTAGATGTATATCCCGTGAAGGCTGAAATTGTGCAAGTTGGAGCGGAATTTCATGTCGGAATTTTGTTTGTCGCATCATATGCTCATCCTTTAAGGAAATAGCAAGGCAATTGGATCATTGTAGATACTGAACAAAATGGAGTTGATTGTTATATGGATCAACATGAAAAAGTTACAGATCTCAAGATCAAACAGTATATGTGGCTTGCTACTCTTCTTGTAAAAAGGTGTATATGTATTGTTTCTAAGAGATACATTTGTAACAGATGAGCAAATGTATACAATTTTATATAGCAAGTATGTATATGCGATTTATGCAGATAAAGGACCTATAGGAAAGGTTCAAAATCGTTTATACAATGTAATCGGCAACACTTTCTAACAAGTTTAGAAAAATATTGTCGAATTATAAAGGAATTTTTTAATTTATATCGAATACAACATACGACACGGAGATGGAGTTATGGGGAACAGAATTCCCGAAGAAGTTGTTGAACAGATTCGGACATCATCCGATATTGTAGAAGTCATTGGTGAATACGTTCAACTTAGAAAACAGGGGCGTAACTATTTCGGCCTTTGTCCATTTCATGGTGAGAATTCTCCTTCATTCTCTGTTTCATCTGATAAGCAAATTTTTCATTGCTTCGGATGTGGAGAAGGTGGAAATGTATTTTCCTTTCTAATGAAAATGGAAGGACTGGCGTTTACCGAGGCTGTTCAAAAGCTAGGCGAAAGAAATGGAATTGCGGTTGCAGAGTACACATCAGGACAAGGACAACAAGAAGACATATCTGATGACACTGTCATCATGCAACAAGCTCATGAATTATTGAAAAAGTATTATCATCATTTATTAGTAAATACGGAAGAGGGAAATGAAGCACTTTCATATTTATTAAACCGTGGTATTACGAAAGAGATGATTGAGAAGTTTGAAATTGGTTATGCATCACCTGCTTGGGATGCAGCGACGAAAATTTTACAAAAAAGAGGTTTATCGCTGTCTACTATGGAACAAGCTGGCCTTCTAATAAGAAGTGAGAAGGATGGTAGTCATTATGATCGCTTCCGTGGAAGAGTTATGTTCCCGATCTATACGTTACAAGGTAAGGTGATAGCGTTTAGTGGAAGGGCGTTAGGAGATGACACTCCGAAATATTTAAATAGTCCTGAAACACCGATTTTTCACAAAAGTAAATTGTTGTATAACTTCCACCAAGCAAGACCATTTATTAGAAAGCGTGGGCAAGTGGTTCTTTTCGAAGGATATGCCGATGTACTAGCTGCGGTAAAAAGTGGTGTGGAAGAAGCTGTTGCGACAATGGGAACAGCTTTAACTGAAGAACAAGCAAAACTTCTGCGACGTAACGTTGAAACTGTTGTTCTTTGCTATGATGGTGATAAAGCAGGGCGAGAAGCGACGATGAAAGCAGGGCAATTATTGCTAAAAGTTGGTTGCCAAGTGAAAGTCACATCCTTGCCAGATAAGCTTGATCCTGATGAATATGTGCAACAATATGGGACTACTGCTTTTGAAAATCTTGTGAAATCAAGTGTGAGTTTTGTTGGTTTTAAAATAAATTATTTGCGTTTAGGGAAAAATTTGCAAGATGAGTCTGGCAAAGAAGAATATGTGAAAAGTGTTTTAAAAGAGTTATCGTTGTTACAAGATGCGATGCAGGCAGAGTCATATTTGAAGTCATTATCGCAAGAATTTTCGTATTCAATGGAAACACTTTTGAATCAATTGCACCAATATCGCAAAGAACAAAAGGTACAGCAAAAACAAATAAAGCAGGTTGCTAAACCGTCTCAAGTCGTTCAAACAAAACCGAAGTTAACAGGTTTTGAAAGAGCGGAAAGAGAAATTATTTACCATATGTTGCAAAGTGCAGAAGTAGCTGTTCGTATGGAATCCCATATAGAAGATTTTCATACAGAAGAACATAAAGGGATTTTATATGAACTATACGCATATTATGAAAAGGGAAATGAACCTTCAGTCGGAACATTTTTAAGTTGGCTCTCTGATGAAAAGTTGAAAAATATTATCACTGATATTTCGACGGATGAATTTATTAATCCAGAATACACAGAAGAAGTGTTACAAGGCCATTTGGAGACGCTTAGACGGCATCAGGAAAAACTTGAAAAGATGGAGATCATCTTTAAAGTGAAACAAATGGAAAAAACAGATCCTGTAGAGGCTGCTAAATATTATGTAGCATATTTACAAAATCAAAAAGCGAGAAAATAGCTTTTTTGATAAAGTTTTAGTATAATGAATGTTTGTATCTCGCGTAAGGAGGGGAACAGATGGCTGACAAACCAGCTCGTTCTAAACAAATTGAAACTGAAATGACCCTTGAGCAAGTGAAAGAACAACTCACTGAGCTCGGAAAAAAACGTGGCGTTCTTACATATGAAGAGATTGCAGAACGCATGAATGGATTTGAAATTGAATCCGATCAAATGGATGAATACTATGAATATTTAGGTGAACAAGGCATTGACTTAGTTGGTGATAATGACAACGAAGAAGGCCCTAATAATCGCCAAATTTCAAAAACAGAAGAAGAGTTTGACCTCAATGATTTAAGTGTACCACCAGGGGTTAAAATCAACGATCCTGTTCGTATGTATTTAAAAGAAATTGGTCGTGTAGACTTACTATCTGCAGAAGAAGAAATTCGACTTGCAACGCGTATTGAAGAAGGCGATGAAGAAGCGAAACGTCGTCTTGCAGAAGCAAATTTACGTCTTGTAGTAAGTATTGCAAAGCGCTATGTAGGCCGTGGTATGCTTTTCTTAGACTTAATTCAAGAAGGTAATATGGGTCTAATTAAAGCTGTTGAAAAGTTCGATTATCGTAAAGGTTTCAAATTTAGTACGTATGCAACTTGGTGGATTCGCCAAGCTATTACACGTGCCATTGCAGACCAAGCGCGAACAATTCGTATTCCAGTTCATATGGTTGAAACGATTAACAAGTTAATTCGTGTACAACGCCAATTATTACAAGATTTAGGTCGTGAACCGTCTCCTGAAGAGATTGGTGAAGAAATGGATCTTGCTCCAGAAAAAGTACGTGAAATCTTAAAAATTGCACAGGAGCCAGTTTCTCTTGAAACACCAATTGGTGAAGAAGATGACTCCCATTTAGGTGACTTTATTGAAGACCAAGAAGCAACATCGCCTGCGGACCATGCAGCCTATGAATTGCTAAAAGAACAATTAGAAGATGTGTTAGATACGCTAACAGATCGTGAAGAAAATGTTCTACGTCTTCGTTTCGGTTTAGATGATGGACGAACTCGTACGCTTGAAGAAGTTGGGAAAGTATTCGGCGTAACGAGAGAGCGTATCCGTCAAATTGAAGCAAAAGCACTTCGCAAATTAAGACATCCAAGCCGTAGTAAGCGTCTTAAGGATTTCTTAGAATAGGTTATTTTTTAAGTTTACTTCACCATTGTGAAGTAAACTTTTTTATTTTGTTAATTTTTGTTAAAATTTAGTTGTCGGCAACGATTACAATTTCTTGTAATTTATTTTACAGAATTGTCTTTTGATTTGCAAATGCTCATTTTTCGATTTTTCGATTAATTTTGTTTATTCTATACAAAAATATATGTAGAAAAGCGAAAAATATGATGAGAAACGTTAATAATTATCGAAATAATAAGCGATATGACAATAAAAAACAATAAACTGAATTTATGGAATATTTTTAACAAGTGGTAGTTTACTCTTTTCTGATAGAGCGTTTTCAAGTACAATGGAAATGACTGAATCATCTAACTATTTAGGGATATAGAGGGGGGAGAAGAGATATGAAACGTAATCCGCTGATTCCGTTCGCTCTTATTGCAGCATTGGGTATTATCGTTATGTTTGTATTTTCATTTCAGGGGCTAAATAAATCTAAAGAGTTAGCTGATGCAAAAAATGGCGGGAAGCCAGCACAAACGGCATCAAAACCAGAAGATATTGTGAAGCAAAGCTGTACGAGCTGCCATGGTGATCAGTTACAAGGGGCAGTTGGACCTAACTTGCAAAAAATTGGTGGGAAACTTTCAAAGGATGAAATTAAAGAAATTCTTTCGAAAGGAAAAGGCAATATGCCTGCCAATATAGTTCCAGCTGATCAAGCCGCTAAAGTAGCTGATTGGTTATCGAAGAAAAAATAAAGTTCCGTATGACAAGCCTTTTGCTTATGCAAAGGGCTTGTTTTTCTATATTTTCTAAAATACGATGAATGATAGAGCAGTGAATTGTTGTTATGGGCTTGCAACAACTACTATAAATTCATTATCATGGAGACAGACTGACAAGAGAAGGAGTAATGGAAATACATGAATGAAGTAAAGCTTTCAAAACGATTAGAAGAAGTTGTACGTGAAATACCAGTAGGATCTACAGTCGCTGATATTGGATCGGATCATGCGTATTTACCGTGTTATACAATTATAAATAATATTGCTACAAAAGCAGTTGCAGGAGAGGTCGTAGATGGACCATTTCGCTCTGCGCAAGCAACTGTAGCTGAAAGTGGTTTACAAGATAAAGTAGATGTGCGTAAAGGGAATGGATTAGCTGTTATCGCACCAGGAGAAGTAGATGTAATTACGGTTGCCGGAATGGGCGGAGCGTTAATTCGTGACATTTTAGAAAGTGGTAAAGAAAAATTAGAAGGTGTAACACGTTTAATTTTACAGCCTAATATTGCAGCGCATCATATTCGTGAATGGTTTATTGAGAATGGTTGGGAGCTTATCCATGAAAAAATCGTAAAAGAAGATGGGAAAATTTACGAAATTTTAGTAGGGGAGCGAGGAAATGTTGCAGCGCCTTACTCTGAAAATAAACAAGCTGAATTGTTTATGGGACCATTTTTAATAACAGAAAAAAGTGAAGCCTTCGTTGAAAAATGGGAAGGAGAATTAAAAAACTTCCAAAATATTTTAAAACAGTTAGAACGTGCAGCTGATTCTGAAGAAACAAAAGCGAAGCGTGGGGAAGTAGAAGCGAAAATGAAAATGATAGGGGAGGTTTTATCATGAGTAAAATTCCAAATGGCCATGAAATTATTTCTTTATTTGAAAGTATGTATCCGAAGCATTTGGCGATGGAAGGAGATAAGATTGGCCTGCAGATTGGAGCGCTTAATAAACCCGTGCGGCACGTATTGATTGCGTTAGATGTAACGGAAGAAGTTGTGGATGAAGCAATTCAATTAGGGGCAAATGTCATTATTGCTCATCATCCTTTAATTTTTAACCCGTTAAAAGCGATTCATACAGATAAGGCGTATGGGAAAATTATTGAAAAGTGTATTAAAAATGATATTGCAATCTATGCAGCGCATACAAATGTGGATGTTGCTAAGGGCGGGGTAAATGATTTACTTGCTGAGGCGTTAGGATTGCAAAATACAGAAGTTTTGGCACCGACATATGCAGAAGAAATGAAAAAAGTTGTTGTGTTTGTGCCAGTCACTCATGCAGAAGAAGTAAGGAATGCATTAGGAGACGCAGGTGCTGGTCATATCGGCAATTATAGCCACTGTACGTTTAGTAGCGAGGGTACAGGCACATTTGTACCTCAAGAGGGGACAAATCCTTATATCGGGGAAACTGGACAGTTAGAACGTGTAGAAGAAGTGCGAATCGAAACGATTATTCCAGCTTCATTACAGCGGAAAGTGATTAAAGCAATGGTAACGGCGCACCCTTATGAAGAAGTAGCATACGATGTGTATCCGCTTGATAATAAAGGTGAAACGTTAGGCCTAGGAAAAATAGGATACTTACAAGAAGAAATGACGCTTGGTCAATTTGCAGAACATGTGAAACAATCATTAGACGTGAAGGGCGCAAGAGTTGTCGGTAAGTTAGACGATAAAGTGCGTAAAGTAGCTGTACTTGGTGGAGATGGTAATAAATATATAAACCAAGCGAAATTTAAAGGAGCAGATGTATATGTAACTGGTGACATGTACTATCATGTTGCTCATGATGCGATGATGCTCGGTTTAAATATAGTTGACCCAGGACATAATGTTGAAAAAGTAATGAAACAAGGTGTACAAAAGCAATTACAAGAAAAAGTGGATGCAAAGAAACTCAATGTACACATTCATGCTTCGCAGTTACATACAGATCCATTTATATTTGTATAAGAAAAATAAAAACCGTTGCTCATGCAAGCAACGGTTTTTATTATTGTTCTTTTTTCACTTTCACGCGAGGTAATATTTTTTGTAACGGTACTTTTCGAACTCTTTCCCATGTAGCGGGATTCATTGGGTTATATTGCTCTAAGAAAGCGATAACTTCTTTCGTAATTGGCGTTGGAGTAGAAGCACCTGCTGTAACAGCTACGTTTTCTACACCTTGTAGCCACTCTAATTGAATTTCGCTTACATCAGCAACGCGATATGCTTTTGTACCCGCGATTTCTTGTGATACTTGTGCTAAGCGATTTGAATTGTTACTTTTCGGATCACCAACAACAATTGTTAAGTCTGCAACATCAGCTTGTTTAGCGACAGCTTCTTGGCGAACTTGAGTTGCTAAACAAATTTCTTTATGGAATTCTGCTGTTGGGAATTTTTTTTGAATGTCCTCCATTAAATGTTGAACATCCCATTGGCTCATCGTTGTTTGATTTGTTACTAAAATTTTATCTGTTGGGATTTCTAATGTTTTTAAATCATCGGCTCTTTCGATAAGGTGAACGATGTCAGGTGCAATACCAACTGCGCCTTCTGGCTCTGGATGATTTTTTTTACCGATATAAATGACATGATACCCTTCCGCTTTCTTAGCTTCGATAAGGTCATGCGTCTTGGTAACATCTGGGCAAGTAGCATCGATTGTTGTTAAACCTTTTTCTTTTGCGCGTTGTTTAACTTCTGGAGAAACACCGTGTGCAGTGAAAATAACAGTACCAGAATCAATTTTATCTAAAATTTCTAAGCGACTTGGACCGTCTAATGTGATGATTCCATCTTCTTCAAAAGCGTCTGTAACATGTTTATTGTGAACAATCATACCTAAAATATAAATGGGTCTCGGCAATGATTTATCTAATGCGGCGTTACGTGCAATTACCATTGCATCGACAACACCGTAGCAATAACCACGAGGGGAAATTTTAACAATTTTCATATGAGTAATCCTCTCCTTCTAAACAAGGGATACTTTTGTGCATAGTCTTTTACATTATAAAGGAGGAGTGGATAGAAAACAAAGGATTGTTACACATATAGTTTTGGTTTTGTTGCTGTTTGTTGAACTGGTTCTTTCGGTAACTCTTTTTCTATTACAGGTTCAATCACTATTTTCTTTCGTTTTCGTTTCTTTTTTTGAGGTGCAGGAGGCGGACTTTCTACCTCAACTGGCTCTGTTACATTTTCCGTTTGATTTTCTTCCGTGCTTTTTCCAGAGGTGAGGATTTTAACAATGCTTGGTAGACTACGCATAATAGGACCATACTGTTCGACGACAGGACCTACAGATTGAACGACTTGGGATACTTTTTCGATGTTATTTATCATATTAGTTGGATTCGAAATTAAGTTCGAAAAAAAACTGCCGATGCCACTGCTTGCTGTTGCCGCAGTTGTAGTTGTAGTTGTAGTTGCGCCGCCGCGCGTTTCATTTGATTCATACATTTGAGGCGGTATCATTTGCTCAGGATGTTGCTGCATGTATGGTTGATATTGTGGATGTTGCTGCGGATATTGTTGCTGGTATTGCTGCGGATATTGCTGATGATATTGCTGCGGTGGTTGCTGATGCATCATTGGTTGCCCTTCCATTTGTCGGTAAGGTGGAACCATTTGCATAAACGGCTCGGTTGGATCGTGTTTTTTAAAAAGCTTAGCAAGAAAACCTTTCTTTTTTTGTGCCATTGGTGGTAGTTGTGGAATTGGATATGGTGTATAAGGTTGCTGCCCTGGATTCGGATACATTTGCCTTGTAGGGGATTTCGGAAACATGTGAGAAATCCTCCTTTCTTCAGTTAGGTATATACACATACAATATGCAATAAAAGGGAAGAAGGTTAGTTTTTGAAGTGAAAACCTAAACTAAAGATGGATTTTACTTGTAGATTTCGATATAATGTAGACTTGACTGATTTGTGCGCGCAGTAGAAATTTTAGAAAGAAGGTGTAACTTATGACACAACAAACTTTTACACAGTATGATTTTAAACCATTTTTAATAGATGCAGTTCGTGAACTACGCTTTACAGAGCCGACAGGAATTCAGCAGAAAATTTTCCCGGTCGTGAAAAAAGGTGTAAGTGTAATTGGACAATCCCAAACAGGTTCTGGGAAAACACATGCATACTTACTTCCTACATTAAACAGAATTAATGCAAGTCGTGAAGAAGTACAACTTGTTATTACAGCGCCTACTCGTGAGTTAGCACAACAAATTTACGAAGAAATCGTGAAATTAACAAAGTTTTGTGCGGAAGACCAAATGATTACAGCACGTTGTTTAATTGGTGGAACTGATAAACAACGTTCAATTGAGAAATTGAAAAAACAACCTCATATCGTAGTTGGGACACCAGGACGTATTAAAGACTTAGTTGAAGAACAAGCGTTATTTGTTCATAAAGCAAATACGATTATTGTCGATGAAGCAGACTTAATGCTTGATATGGGATTCATTCATGATGTAGACAAAATTGCAGCACGCATGCCTAAAAACTTGCAAATGTTAGTTTTCTCTGCAACAATTCCTCAAAAACTAAAACCGTTTTTGAAGAAATATATGGAGAATCCAGAGCATATTCATATCAATCCAAAACAAGTTGCAGCTGGAAACATTGAACACTATTTAGTGCCTTCTAAACATCGTAATAAAATTGATTTAGTGCATAAAATGCTACTTCAATTTAAACCGTATTTAGCAGTTGTTTTCACGAATACGAAAAAGATGGCAGACCAAGTTGCTGATGGATTAATGGAACGTGGCTTAAAAGTTGGACGAATTCACGGGGATTTATCACCACGTGATCGTAAAAAAATGATGAAACAAATTCGTGACCTTGAATTCCAATATATTGTTGCGACTGATTTAGCAGCACGTGGTATTGATATTGAAGGGATTAGCCATGTTATTAACTATGAGCTACCATCAGATTTAGATTTCTTCGTTCACCGCGTTGGAAGAACAGCACGTGCGGGTCATTCTGGTATTGCAGTGACGATTTATGATCCAGCAAACGAAGAAGCGTTAGATAGCTTAGAAAAACAACGTCATATCGAGTTTAAACATGTAGATTTACGTGGAGATGAGTGGGCAGATTTAGGTGAGCGTCGTCGTCGTAAGAGCCGTAAAAAACCAAATGACGAACTTGATGTTATGGCAACGAAAGTTATTAAAAAACCGAAAAAAGTAAAACCAAACTATAAACGTAAACTTGCAACAGAACGTGACAAAGTGAAGAGAAAATATAGCAATAAAAAAAGATAAGGGGTTTCCCTTATCTTTTTTTAATCCCGCTAATTTAAATGAAGAGTATAGTCTGTCTAAATAGTCATATGAATTTGTGTAGTGCGTCTTTTGTGAACAAACAATTCACTACATATTTCTACAAATTATGCTATCATTATATCTATTGTATATTGAAGAGGTGATTGTATGTTAAAGATTGGATCTCATGTTTCCATGAGTGGTAAGAAAATGTTATTAGCAGCAAGTGAAGAGGCTGTTTCATACGGTGCAACAACGTTTATGATTTATACAGGTGCACCGCAAAATACACGAAGAAAACCAATTGAAGAATTGAACATAGAAGCAGGAAGAAAACATATGGAGCTGAACGGAATTGAGGAAATTATCGTCCATGCGCCGTATATTATTAATGTTGGGAATACGACGAAGCCAGAAACATTCCAATTAGGCGTAGACTTTCTTCGCATGGAAATTGAAAGAACATCGGCATTAGGTGTAGCGAAACAAATTGTTCTTCACCCAGGAGCGCACGTTGGTGCTGGAGCAGATGCTGGTATTCAACAAATTATTAAAGGGCTTAATGAAGTATTAACGCCAGAACAGACGGTTAACATTGCGTTAGAGACGATGGCAGGAAAAGGAACAGAATGCGGTCGTAGCTTTGAAGAAATTGCAAAGATTATTGATGGTGTAAAATATAATGAAAAGCTATCTGTATGCTTTGATACGTGTCATACGCACGATGCAGGATATGATATTGTAAATGACTTTGACGGCGTATTAAACGAATTTGATAAGATCGTTGGTATAGATCGTTTACAAGTACTTCATATTAATGATAGTAAAAATGTACGCGGAGCAGGAAAAGACCGTCATGAAAACATTGGATTTGGTCACATTGGGTATAAAGCATTGCATCACATTGTACACCATCCACAGTTAATGCATGTACCAAAAATTCTTGAAACACCGTATGTAGGGGAAGATAAAAAAGATAAGAAGCCACCATACAAATTGGAAATCGAAATGCTGAAAAACGGCACTTTTGATGAAGGGCTTCTTGAAAAAATTAAAGCGCAATAAGGAGGGGGAAATCCCCTCCTTATTTTAGTAGTTGCTGAAATAATGTATTTACTTGTTGGGCAGTGGCAGGGGAAGTTACTTTTGCGATTTGTTTTAAAAGCTCTAGTCGCTCGTTGTTATCGTAAATATTAATATTTTTACCCTTCATAAGTAAAACGATTTGATCAGCTTGTGCGGCTGTAATGGGAACTTCATATTCTTTGCTATATTTTAATAGCTCTTTTGTAGAAATATGATTTAATTTTTTATTAACAATTTGTTTAATGAGGTTCATCTTATTATCCTCCTTCACGCGTTCTTCTATCGAAATATATGAGCATATAGCTTGTACATATTCGTGTGGAGTTTCTTTTTCATGAGGAAAAGAAGCGTATGTTATAATATAAGGACAAAACTACAGAAAAAGAGTAAAGGGAGGACTTATGGAGCAAAAGCAACATCGAAAAGAAAGTGTTATTCATCTCATTTATCGTTTAGTTATGATTATTTTTGGAGCAGCATGCGCGGCGGTAGCAATTGAACTATTTTTAATGCCAAATAAAATTATTGATGGTGGAATTATTGGTATTTCTCTTATATTAGATTATCTTACTCCTAACATTTGGTGGTTAAGTTTTTCTACTTTAGTCGTTGTTCTCAATATCCCATTTATGTATTCCGGTTATAAGCAAATTGGAAAAACATTTATGTTATCTTCGACATTTGGTATTGTAGCGTTAGCTTTCATTGAGTCAACGTTACATGCGGTACCACCATTTACAACAGAACCTATTTTAGCGACAGTGTTTGGTGGTCTTATTTTAGGTCTTGGTGTAGGACTTGTAATTCGTCATGGTGGATCGCTAGATGGAACTGAAATTATGGGGATTTTATTAACGAAGAAATTACCATTCTCTGTTGGTGAATTCGTAATGTTTGTGAACTTATTTATTTTTGCATGGGCAGCATTTGTGTTTGGTGTGGAACAAGCGATGTATTCTGTTATGACGTACTATATCGCATTTAAAACGATCGATACAGTAATTCAAGGGCTAGATGAAACGAAGGCGGTTTTAATTGTATCTGATCAATATGAGGAAGTATCAAACGCGATTTTGCATCGTCTTGGCCGTGGAACTACAAAGCTTGTAGCGAAAGGTGGTTACACGGATAAAGAAAAAGAAGTTATTTATGCAGTTGTAACGCGTCTAGAAGTGACGAAGTTAAAATCAATTGTGCATGAAATTGATGAAAATGCATTTGTTACGATTATGAGCACGCAAGAGACAAATGGTGGTAAGTTTAAATCGGCTATTCACTAAAAAGTTTATAGGAATATTTTTCGGAAGCAGAGAATTTTTCTCTGCTTTTTGTTATAATAGTAAGGTTTCTTGAAAAAATAGATATATTTTAGGCAGATTGGTTTACAACTATAATAAGCTGTACTATAATTCAAATAGATATAAATCGGAATCATTCTGAATTAAAATAGGTGAGATGCTATGAATAATATATTAGAAATTGAAGGTTTAACATTCCGATATGAAGATCGGAATGTGTTAGAAAATATTAATTTGCAAGTTCCGAAGGGAGCTTTTTTAGGTTTAGTGGGACCGAATGGTTCAGGTAAATCAACTTTACTTAAGTGTTTATTAGGTGTTTTAAAGCCAAAAGAAGGAAGCATTCGCGTGTTTGGCGTTGATAGTAAGAAGTTTAAGGAATGGAACAAAGTTGGTTATGTATCCCAAAAGGCAAATAGTTTCAATTCTGGTTTTCCAGCAACTGTTTCTGAAGTTGTGTCAATGGGACTTGTTTCGAAAAAAGGGCTTTTTCGCTTTTTCACAAAAGAGGATAAGAAAAAGGTAGAAAAAGCAATTGCTGATGTAGGGATGAGTGAGTTTCAAGGTCGTAACATTGGAGAGCTTTCTGGTGGACAGCAACAGCGTGTATTTATTGCTCGTGCGCTCGTTAGTGATCCTGAATTGCTTATTTTGGACGAGCCTACTGTTGGAATCGATGTGAAAAATGTGGAAAGTTTTTACGAAATATTAGAGGATTTAAACAAAAGGCTCGGGATCACATTAATTCTTGTTACTCATGATATGGGAGCTGTTACTGAAAAAGTAACACATGTTGCATGCCTAAACCAACATCTACATTTCCATGGAAATGTAGAGAAGTTCCGAGAGTTAGAAGATGCAGAAATGTCCGTCTTATATGGACATCATGTTCATCGTTTAGAACACGAACATGAGCATCACGGGAGGATATAATGATACAAGATTTTTTACAATATGACTTTTTACGTAATTCTTTATACGCTGGTATTTTAATTGGACTTGTTGCACCGCTAATTGGTGTGTTTGTTGTTATTCGTCGTTTATCTCTTATTGCGGATGCATTAAGTCACGTGACGTTATCGGGTATTGCAGCAAGTTTATTACTTGAAAAAACCATTTTTACAGGTGGATTTTTAAACCCCTTATATATGGGGATGATTTTCTCGATTGGTGGAGCGCTACTAATCGAAAAGTTACGAACTGTATATAAGCACTATCAAGAATTAGCAATTCCAATTATCCTTTCGGCAGGGATGGGGGTTGGAGTTATTTTCATTTCACTTGCAAATGGATTTAACACAGACTTATTTAGTTATTTATTTGGTAGTGTCAGTGCTGTAACAAGTACAGATTTAATTATTATTGGGATTGTAGCAATTGTTGTTGTTGCGACAATTATTTTATTATATAAAGAGCTGTTTCTATTATCATTTGATGAGGAATACGCAGTATCAACTGGTTTAAGAGCGAAATGGATTCACTTTATTTTCATTATATTAGTTGCTCTTGTCATTGCAGTATCAATGCGTGTAGTGGGAGTTCTTCTTGTATCATCATTAATGACGTTACCAGTTGCAGCAAGTATTCGTATTGCTAAAGGATTTAAACAAACAATTTTCTTTTCCATTTTATTTGGTGAAATTGCAGTAATTGGTGGAATGTTTGCTTCGTATCAACTTGATCTAGCGCCAGGTGGTACAATTGTTATGATAGCAGTTCTTATTTTAATCGGTGCGATTTTATGGAAGAAGAAAAAAACTGCATAAAGTAGGGATAGGTATGAATCTAACAGAAGCTTTACGCCTAATGAAAGAAAAAGGATACAAACATACTGGAAAAAGAGAAGAGATGCTCAGATTATTTGCAGCACATAATCGTTATTTAACTGCGAAAGACGTTTTAGAGCATATGAAGGACGATTATCCAGGGCTTAGTTTTGATACGATTTATCGTAACTTAACAGTTTTTGCTGAGATTGGTGTTTTAGAACAAACGGAATTAAATGGTGAAAAACATTTTCGTTTTACTTGTTCTATTATGGAACATCATCATCATTTTATTTGTTTGGATTGTGGGGGAACGAAAGAGATTACTTCCTGCCCAATGGATTTTATGAATAAAGATTTTACCGGTTATGAAGTAACGGGTCATAAGTTTGAAATATATGGTCGTTGTCCAAAATGTGCAAAGTAAAAGCTCGTCGGTTATATAACTGACGAGCTTTTTTACGTAGAAAAGAAGGTTGCTCACAAATATTGTGGCAACCTTCTTTTTATTGTTCTTGTGTCTCTTTTTCTTTTTCTCGTTCAGCAGCCATTTCAGCAGCAATTACGTCAATTTCTTTTTTCAGTTCTTCTACCATTGTTTCTTCTGGCACTTTACGAACGACTTGCCCTTTACGGAATAATAATCCCTCTCCACGTGCACCGGCAATACCGATATCAGCTTCACGAGCTTCACCAGGGCCATTTACAGCGCAACCAAGTACTGCAACTTTAATTGGTACTTGAAGTGTAGAGATGTATTCTTCCACTTCGTTAGCAATGCTAATTAAATCGATTTCAATACGACCACAAGTTGGACAAGAGATAAGTGTTGCTGCATTAGACGCAAGACCGAATGATTTTAATAATTCGCGAGCAACTTTTACCTCTTCAACTGGATCAGCACTTAATGAAATACGTAGTGTATTTCCGATGCCTTTATTTAAGATTGCTCCAAGACCAGCAGCACTTTTTACAGTTCCGGCAAACAATGTTCCAGATTCTGTAATACCTAAATGTAATGGATAATCAAAAGCACGAGCAGCTTTCTCGTATGCTTCGATTGCTAAGTTAACATCAGAGGCTTTCATAGATACGATAATATCGTGGAAATCTAAGTCCTCTAAAATTTTAATATGATGTAGCGCGCTCTCAACCATACCATCTGCAGTTGGGTACCCGTACTTTTCTAAAATGTGTCGCTCTAATGAACCAGCGTTTACACCGATACGGATTGGAATACCGCGCTCTTTTGCTGCATTTACAACAGCTTCTACTTTATGGCGACGACCAATATTACCTGGATTGATACGTACTTTATCGATGCCACCTTCAATTGCTTTTAAAGCAAGGCGATAATCAAAATGAATATCAGCAACAAGTGGAATGTTGATTTGTTTTTTTATATCAGCAATAGCATCTGCTGCGCGTTCATCTGGAACGGCAACGCGGACGACTTGACAGCCGGCTTCTTCTAAACGCTTGATTTCAGCAACTGTTGCTTCAACATCATGTGTTTTTGTTGTTGTCATACTTTGTATAATTAATTCATTATTACCGCCGATTGTTAAATTACCGACTTTAACTGGACGTGTTTTTGTACGATGAGTCATTTCATTCACGAATAGATCGCTCTCCTTATAAAAGAAGTTTCTTATTTAGTCCCTCATATCAATGATAGTATACGTGATATAGGGCTATAGAAACCGAAGTACTCGGTTTCACTTTTACTATTGTATCAGCGCCTTTATGTAATTGACAAGGATTAAGTGATAGCTTATTGATATAACGGGAATTTATAAGACTTTCCAATTTGTATTTTTGTAGCAGATGTACTTTTGTTTAATTGTTTAAAGTCGTCAATGACTTTTTCTATGGAAGGAATTTTTTTCTTGTTAATTTGTTCTGTAATAGAAAGAACTGTCTCACCAGTTTTTACTTCAATTGTTTTATAAGATACATCCGTTTCTTTTTCTGTTTTGTTCGCTTTATTTTGTTGACTGTCTGTGTTTTCTTTTTTAATTGTTTGAGCAGCAGTTGTTTTTTTATATGAACTTAACATCGGTAAAGTACCGATTTTTATATCGTAATAAAATATATAACCGAGAACAAGCACGAATAGGAATATACCTAATCTCTTCATATTCTTCACTCCTTTGCTAGGAATATATGCTTGTCCAAAAAAAAAATGCCTATTTAGGCATTTTTTTTCGTTCTTATTTTTCTTTCGGTTTTGGAACTTCTTTAATTGTTAAGTACAGAACAATTAAAACAACTGCGATATAGATGAATGTTGATCCAGGTACGACAATCTTGCATGCATCCATAATCATAAAGAAGATTGTTGGAATTGTGTAGCTGTATGCAGTTAGTGTCCAAACTTGTTTATAGGATAGTTTACGTTGACCGCTCATAGCAGAACCGATGAACGCAAGTAAAGTCACGCCTACAAAAGTTATGAATAATTGGAATAGGTACACTAAGAATCCAATAACAAATAATAAAATTGGATAAATATTATCGAATAAAGAAATAAATTCTTGTAGATCTTTTTTCTCAAGAGATGCACCTAACAAATCGTTATAAGAATACGTTTGTGTTTGACCATTTCCCATAGAGACTACTTTATCTTTTAAAACAAATAAACCTGTTTTATTTTGATATTTTTCTAGGTCTGTTGAATTTGGATCAAATACGAAAAGTGTATTTCCTTCTTCTTTTTCAATAGGTTGATCAATATCAGCTTTTAGTTCGCCATTTTCGATTTTAAAATCAGGTAAATCTTTATCGATGACTTGATTTACCATGCCAACACCATCCTGGATAAAACTACCGTACAAAAAAGTTCTTGGAATAGTAGTAATTAAGCAAAGTAGCATAATATACAAAATGGTTTTACCGATTTTTTGAAAACGGAATAGCGCCATATCTTTAGGCGAGTATATGCTTTTTACGAATTGGGTAAATATGGACATAGATTCACTTCCTTTATGTATGTATAAAATCATTGTAACGTAGGAATCTAGAGAATCTCAAGATATATTATATTTACATATAGTGGAGATAACTAAATTTCTTTTATTAACTTTCTTCTTTTAAATAAGAAAAATACAATTGACACTTTTCTTTTCTATATGGTAAATTTATCTTACATTTCTTAAAGAGCATATCCGATAGGAATTCCTTTATTTGATATGTTGTTACATACATAATTGTGGACCCTTAGCTCAGCTGGTTAGAGCAGACGGCTCATAACCGTCCGGTCGTAGGTTCGAGTCCTACAGGGTCCATATCCATTTCGCATGTTTATTATGTTAGCAGGAAGCTTCCTTGTAGAAGGAAGCTTTTTTTACGGAATATATGAGCATTTTAATTGAAAAGAAGTGGGAATTTTGCTACTTTAATGATAGCAAGACAATGTGATTTATTTGTTTGCACCCTATGGCAATTAGGGTAGAATGAAGTTGTATGTCACTTAAGTGGCAATACATAAACTGGGAGGAATATAACAATGGCAAAACACGAATTACCAAATTTACCTTATGCGTATGATGCTTTAGAGCCTCACTTTGACAAAGAAACAATGAACATCCATCATACAAAACATCACAACACGTACATTACAAACTTAAACGCTGCTTTAGAAGGTCATGCAGAATTAGCTGACAAAAGCGTAGAAGAATTAGTTGCAAACTTAAACGAAGTACCAGAAGCAATCCGTACAGCAGTACGTAACAATGGTGGCGGACATGCTAACCATACATTCTTCTGGACAATCCTATCTCCAAACGGCGGAGGACAACCTGTAGGTGAACTTGCAACTGCAATTGAAGCAAAATTCGGTAGCTTCGATGCATTCAAAGAAGAATTCGCAAAAGCTGGCGCAACTCGCTTCGGTTCTGGTTGGGCTTGGTTAGTAGTAAACAATGGTGAGTTAGAAGTAACAAGCACTCCAAACCAAGATTCTCCTTTAACTGAAGGTAAAACTCCAGTTATCGGTTTAGATGTTTGGGAGCATGCTTACTACTTAAACTACCAAAACCGTCGTCCAGACTACATCGGCGCATTCTGGAACGTTGTAGATTGGAACGCTGCTGAAAAACGTTACCAAGAAGCAAAATAATCGTAATAATATAGAAAAAGCTAGGGGAGAGCTCCTAGCTTTTTTCTATGCTTTCCTTTTACATAATTGGGCTTGTCTTTGGAAGACTAGAACATGAAGTAAAGGAGAGTTGTGTATGAAATGGAAACATATAATTGGTGACGTTGAAGTGAATCGGGATTTAGTGTTATTGCTCCTTATAGGAGGTTTATACACGCTCGCAATTTCTTTATCGAATACGTTTGTAAATATTTATTTATGGAAACAAACACAAAATTATGTGAATCTTGGCTTGTATAATTTAGCCAGCGTGGTATTACAGCCTCTCACATTTCTTGTAGGGGGAAAATTAGCGAAACGTATCGATCGTTCGATTTTATTACGAATAGGAGTAGGGACGCTCGCAATTTTTTTTATTGTTGTCTTAGTAGCAGGGAAAAGTGCTTCTCAGTATATTTTATTAATGGGGGCTCTTTTAGGAGTAGGATACGGTTTTTACTGGTTGGCTTTTAACTTATTGACATTTGAAATTACAGAAC
The DNA here is from genome assembly GCF_051916445.1 of Bacillus cereus group sp. MYBK220-1. Taxonomy (NCBI): domain Bacteria; kingdom Bacillati; phylum Bacillota; class Bacilli; order Caryophanales; family Bacillaceae; genus Bacillus; species Bacillus cereus group sp. MYBK220-1. Next base: position 229,678 of record NZ_JBQAGQ010000003.1, read on the forward strand.
CAGAAACAAGAGATTTCTTTAATGGGTTTCTTGGACTTCTTACATCCTTCTCTGGAATGATTGGACCGATAGCAGCAGGATACACAATTTCACGTATGGAGAAATGGAGTGGCTATACTGTTATATTCTTTCTTTCATTAGTTCTATTTGCAATTGCTGTCGTCTTAAGCTTCTTTTTATCTAAAAGAGAATGTGAAGGGCGTTATGAAATCGTGCAAGTATTGAAAGAACGACGGATTGATAAAAATTGGGGAAAGATTACACGAGCTCATTTTTTCCAAGGATTGAGAGAAGGAACGTTTATTTTTGTCATTTCAGTATATGTTTATTTAGCAACTAATAGTGAGTTTGCATTAGGGAAATACAGTTTAGTGAACTCTGCTGTATCCTTTGTATGTTATTACTTAGTTGCTCGTATGTTAAAGAAGGAGTGGCGAAAAAAAGCAATTTTACTTGGAGGCATTATTTTATATGCTGTCGTCTTTTTAGTTATTTTCAATGTTACATACACGAAATTACTTATTTATGCGGCATGTATTGCAATTGCATATCCTATTTTACTTGTTCCGTACGGATCAATGACATATGACGTAATTGGTAGAGCGAAAAATGCGAGAGAATGGCGTGTGGAATATGTCGTTGTTCGGGAGCTGTGGTTAAACGCCGGAAGAATCTGTTCCATTTTAAGTTTTTTATGTGCTGTACTATTCTTTCCACCTGAAAAAAGTTTACCTTACTTATTATGTATTTTAGGTGCTGGACATTTTCTTATTTATTTTGCAGTTAAAAATGTCAAATATGATGAGAGAAATGCGAGTAAAGCAAGTGTTGTAACGCAAGGGAACGCGCAAAACCAAACTGAACCAGAAGGTTAACTTCTCGTTTGTTTTATGCTAGAATAGAAAAAGATGTAAGACAGCAGTGAGGACACCTGTATGAAGGTGTCCCTTTCACATTACATAGCTGTTGGTAGAGGGGGTTTGTATGAGCAAGAAACAGAAGCAAAATAAGAAAAAGACCCACGTTCCTTTTCGGTTAAACGTGCTGTTTTTCTGCGTGTTTTTAATGTTCTCCGCGGTTATTGTAAGGCTCGGATATGTACAAATTGTTCGTGGTGAAGAATATAAGAATGAAGTGGAGAAGAAAGAAAACTCAACGATAAGTAATCCTGTACCGCGTGGGAAAATATTTGACCGTTATGGGCGAGCTGTAGTAGATAATGTAGCCATTCGTACTATTACATTTACAAAAATGAAAGGATCAACTGCAGAAGATCGCTTAGAAACAGCGAAAAAGCTAGCAGATTTGATTGAAGTACCGACAGATAAATTAACGGATCGCGATAAAAAGGATTATTGGCTTGCTATGCATAAAGAGGAAGCTAAAGAAAAAATTACGAATAAAGATCGTCAAGAGTTTAAAGATAAAAAAATTGATGATAAAGAATTAGACGAGCGCCAGCGAAGTCGTGTAACAGAAGAAGAGGTTAATCAATTATCCGCAAAAGATCTAGAAATACTAGCGATTAAGAGTAAGATGGATGGCGGATATGCAATGACACCTCAAGTTATTAAAAAGGATGCTACAGAAAAGGAATATTCGATTATTAGTGAAAACTTAGCAGCATTACCAGGTGTAGATACGAATGTTGATTGGGATCGAAAATATACGTACGATGATTTATTCCGAAGTGTACTTGGTGGGGTGTCGACATCTGATGAAGGTTTACCTAGAGAAAGACTAGATTACTATCTTGTTCGTGATTATAATCGAAATGACCGAGTAGGAAAAAGTTATCTTGAGCAACAGTATGAAGATAGCCTACACGGTACGAAAGCAGAAGTTAGAAATGTTACAGATAAAAACGGTAATATTTTAGAAACGATTAATGTATCAAAAGGACAAAGTGGTAATGACCTGAACTTAACAATTGATATGGAATTACAAAAGCGCGTGGAAGATATTCTTGCGAAGAATTTAATGAGGTTTAAAGGAAGCGAACCTCTTTTAGATCGCGCATTCGTTGTAATGATGAACCCAAAAAATGGCGAAGTTTTATCTATGGCGGGGAAACAATTAGTTAACGAAGATGGTCAAACGAAAGTAAATGACTTTGCATTAGGTACCATGACAAGTTCTTATCCGATGGGATCAACTGTAAAAGGTGCAACAGTACTTACTGGATATCAAACTGGTGCGATTCAACCAGGATCGGTGCAATTGGATGAACCAATTAAATTAAAAGGTACACCTACGAAGTCGTCTTGGAAAACGATGGGATACATTAATGACCTTACAGCTTTAAAAATGTCTTCTAACGTTTATATGTTTAAAACAGCGATGAATATCGCCGGTGTTCAGTATGTGAGAGGTGGTACGTTAGATATACCTCAAAAAGCATTTGATACGATGCGTTATTATTTCGGACAGTTTGGACTTGGTGTAAAAACAGGAATTGATTTACCGAATGAATCTGCTGGTCAGATGGGTAGAAGTAGTCAACCAGGTTTCTTACTAGATTTATCAATTGGACAGTATGATACGTATACACCGCTTCAATTAGCGCAATATATTTCGACGATTGCCAATGGCGGATATCGTATGCAACCACAAGTTGTAAAAGAAATTCGTCAACCGGCAGTGAAACCGGATGAAGTTGGGAAAGTTGTTCAATCTATGGAACCGAAAGTATTAAATCGTGTTGATATGCCAGAATCGCAAATTAAACGTGTTCAAGAAGGATTTAGACAAGTTTATAATGATTCAGGTGGTACAGCTACAAAATACTTTACAGGTGCAAAATATAAAGCGGCAGGGAAGACAGGTACCGCGCAAACTGTGTATGGCGGAGATAAAGAGATTGGTAGAAAGGCAAACGGTGAACGTGTGGAAACATATAACTTAACATTAGTAGGTTATGCGCCACTTGAAGATCCAGAAGTAGCATTCTCTGTTGTCGTTCCGTGGGTACATGATGATAAGACTGGTATTAATGGATATATTGGTCGTGAAATTATGGACGCTTACTTTGATTTGAAAAACAAAGAAGTAAATGGTGAAGCTCCAAAAGATGATAAAGACAATAAAAATAAAGAGCAAGATGATGAATAAAAAAGTTGTAAAAAAGCACACTATCTGAAAAGATAGTGTGCTTTTTTTTATGGTTTATGCATATCGTGTAATAAATGTGGACAAGTATACAACATTGAAAAAAACGCGGCCGTATAAATGATACTTGTATATGGTGGGATAGGGGATAAATATTTTATAGGGAAATCTTCAGAGGAAATGAATAGCTACTACTGAATTAAAATTGTACCGTATGTTGATTTATGTGGAACTTTACAAAACTTTTACAAACAATTAAAACCGAATTAATAGTTTAGCAGTATTCTTATATCTGTAATCCTGTTATTTCCGGTTACTTCTAGGAGGAAGAACACGTGAAATGGATGCGTACACCGATTAAAGTTTTCGTATTATCAATATGGTTCCTCTGTTTTGAAATGTCTACTGCATTTGCTTTAAATGATACGGGAGAAGTGAGAGTTGATGGATCCTCAACGGTTTTTCCTATTATAGAAGCAGTAGCGGAGGAATATACAAAGGTGCATCCAGACGTGAAAATTTCCATCAGTATTTCTGGAACTGGGGGAGGATTTAATCGTTTCAGTAAAGGAGAAGTAGATATAAATAATGCTTCGAGAGTAATGAAACAAGTCGAGAAAAATGAAATGAAGAAAAACTCTATTCAGTTCACACCTTTTGAGGTTGCTAACGACGGTCTTACGATTGTTGTGAATCGCCATAATACATGGGTAGACGATATGTCAGTAGACGAGTTACGACTACTTTGGAGTGAAGATGGAAGAGAGAAGCGATGGTCACAAATTCATTCAACATGGCCACGTGAACAAGTGAAGTTTTATGCACCAGGCGTAGACTCTGGTACGTATGATTATTTTCAAAATGTCATCTTACAAAATCATCGCATTGTAAAAAAAGTCTCTTTGTCTGAAGATGATCAAGTTATTATGCAAGGGGTAATGAATGATAAACATGCCATTGCTTTTGTAGGATATGCTTATTATATGGCTAATCGAGATAAGGTGAAAGCAATAAAAGTAAATGGTGTATTTCCGACGAAAGAGACCATTCAATCAGGTAAGTATAAGCCGTTATCTAGGCCGCTACTTACTTATGTGAATAATGCATCTATCCGAAATAAAATGAATGTAGCAAACTATGTTGAGTTTATGATTCAGCATGTCGGTAACCTCGCTGAAGAGGTCGGGTATGTAAAATTAAAAAAAGAAAAATACAATGAACAGCTGCGTATGTTAACAGAAATAAAAAGGTAATGTCAGGGTGGAAAGGGGTTTTCATCTTTGGCTCATAATGACAAAAGTCAAATTACATTTTCTGTACAACATTTGATTGAAAGAAATACAAAACAAAGAAAAAAAACGCAGCGAATCAATCGAATAGTACCTTTATTACTAAAAATAATTGCTAGTGTTTCTATTGTGACGACACTTGGCATTGTTTTTACGCTCTCTAATGAAACAATCATGTTTTTTCAAAAAATATCATTATACTCCTTTTTGACGGAGAAAGAATGGTTACCATTTTTTGAAGACCCTAAATTCGGTATATTACCACTTATATGTGGAACGTTCCTTGTAACAGCAATTGCTATGTTTGTAGCAATTCCTATCGGTTTAGCGTGTGCCGTATTTTTAAGCGAATATGCTTCAAATAGTGCACGGAAAATATTAAAGCCGATGTTAGAGCTATTAGCAGGTATCCCGACAATTGTATATGGTTTTTTTGCATTAACAGTTGTTACACCGCTTTTACAAAGGATTATACCAGATTTACAGTTTTTTAATGCGATTAGTCCAGGAATCGTTATCGGATTTATGATGATGCCTACAATTGCATCTCTATCTGAAGATGCGATGAGAGCTGTGGCGAAAGGGACGAAAGAAGCTTCATTAGCACTCGGAGCGACGCGGTTTGAAATGGTAAAACAAGTGGTGTTTCCGTCCGCTTTTACAGGGATTATGGCAGCAATTATATTAGCAGCTTCTCGTGCGATTGGTGAAACGATGATTGTTGTAATTGCAGCAGGATCCACACCAAATGTATCGCTTGATCCGACACATTCTATTCAAACGTTAACAGCCTATATTGTGCAAGTAAGTTTAGGTGATGCTCCGCATGGAACGATTACGTATTACAGCATGTATGCTGTAGGCGCAACGTTATTTTTGTTTACCTTTATTATGAACATCATTTCGCAGTCAATTATGCGCCGTTTTAGGAGGATGACATAATATGCGAATGTTGAATCATAAAAAAATACAAAAAAATATGGCATCACGCTTTTTAAAAGATCGAATTTACAAATTGTTATTTTATATAGCAATTTTATTTTCAATCGTAATTTTGTTTTTGTTACTGTTTCAAATTGTTGAAAAAGGTATAAGTTATCTTTCAATAGATTTCTTTACAAATTTCGCTTCACGTAATCCGAAAGAAGCTGGTATTGCTGCAGCTTTGTCAGGGACAATATTATTTATGAGTATTGTTATACCTGTTTCTTTTATATTTGGAGTTGGAACAGCACTTTATTTAGAGCAATATGCGAAGGAATCTCTATTTAAAAAAATAATAGAGATTAATAATCAAACGTTAGCAGGAGTACCATCTGTTGTATTTGGATTGCTTGGTTTAACTATTTTTGTATATGCTCTTCATTTAGGAGAGAGTATAGTTGCAGCAGCATTGACGATGAGTCTACTCGTTTTACCAACAGTTGTTGTGGCGAGTCAAGAAGCAATTCGATCAGTACCAAGTGTTTTATTAGAGGGTTCTTACGGATTAGGTGCTACGAAGTGGCAAACGATGTATCAAATTGTATTGCCATATGCTTTCCCAGGGATTATAACGGGCTGTACGTTAGCGATATCAAGAGCAATTGGAGAGGCTGCACCACTATTAGTTATTGGGGCACTTGCGTTTGCAAATTATGTTCCATTTAGTATGTTTGATAGATTTACAGTTCTACCAATTCAAATTTTTAATTGGATGAGTAGGCCACAAGAAGAATTTCAGTATGTAGCAGCAGCTGGGATGATTGTTTTGTTAGGTTTGTTGCTATTTATCAATATATTTGTTTTATGGTTACGAAATCGAAAATAAGTTGGAAGTGGATGAAAGGGGAATTCAAATGGTAGCAACAGTAGTAAATGTACAGGTGAAAAACGAAGAGAAAATCGAGACTGCGCCAAAGAAGGTAGTATTTGATACGAAAAACTTAAATTTATGGTACGGGGAAGACCATGCTTTAAAAGATATTAATTTAAGTATTCATGAGAATGAAGTTACAGCCATTATCGGTCCAAGTGGCTGTGGTAAATCAACTTACTTAAAAACATTAAATCGCATGGTAGAGTTAGTACCGATCGTTCGAACTACAGGTGTAATTGAGTATAGAGAACGCAATATATTTGATAAATCATATCCAGTTGAAGAATTAAGAACGCATGTAGGAATGGTGTTCCAAAAGCCAAATCCATTTCCAAAATCTATTTATGAGAATGTAACATACGGTCCAAAAATCCATGGTATTCGTGACAAAAAGACATTAGATGAAATTGTTGAAAAAAGTTTACGTGGAGCAGCGATTTGGGATGAGTTAAAAGATCGTTTGCACGATAATGCATACGGTTTATCTGGTGGACAGCAACAGCGTCTATGCATCGCACGCTGCTTAGCTATTGAGCCAGACGTTATTTTAATGGATGAGCCAACATCGGCATTAGACCCAATTTCAACATTAAAAGTAGAAGAATTGATTCAAGAGCTAAAGAAAGATTTTAGTATTGTTATCGTAACGCATAATATGCAACAAGCAGCGCGTATTTCAGACAAAACAGCTTTCTTCTTAAGCGGGGAAGTTGTGGAGTATACAGATACAAACAAATTATTTACGACTCCTTCAGATAAGCGTACAGAAGATTATATTACAGGTCGCTTTGGTTGATATCGTTTCAAAGCTAAGAGCAAATGCCCTCTTAACAGAGGGCATTTCTTATTTTATCTTACTGTTAATAAAGAAGTAATACTTCTCCTTATCTTAAGGTTTATTACAAGCGTAAGAGGCTATGTAGGAGATTTACCCCGCTATTTGCGGGCAGTAAGACCCCCACCTTAAAATTTAGCGAATGCAAAGAAGTTAGGGAGGGGATCTTGCTGCCTATCAAATCCCGATTGATGAGGGTTGATTAAAGTTTCACTTTTATATAATGGCACATAATATTGAGGGGGAAGAAAAATGGTAAGAGAACAGTTTCAAGGTGATTTAAAAGCGTTACAGCAAAAGGTGATTGAGCTTGGAGAATTAGCAAATGCGGCTTTATTGATTGCTATGGAAGGTCTGCATACAAGGGATGTAGAGAAAGCGTTAGAGGTCATTGATGGTGATTACCGCATGGATAATTTAGAAGAGGAAATAAACGATCTTGCGCTTATGCTCATTACGAAGCAGCAACCTGTAGCAAGTGACTTAAGAAGGATTTTTATTTCAATTAAAACAGCGACAGATTTAGAGCGCATTGCAGATCATGCTGTTAATATTGCAAAGGCTACAATTCGTCTTGGGGAAAAAGAAGTGGCTGTTAGTTTGCACAACCTAGATGAAATGTTTGCGGTTGCAAATGAGATGTTGCATTTAGCGTTAGAAGCATATGAACAAGAAAATTTAACTTTTGCGAAACAAATTGCTGAAATGGATGATTCCGTTGATGAAATATATGGAAAAGCAATTCGTGAGTTTATATCTTCAGTTCCGGAACAACCAGAAGCAATTACGCAAATTACACAATTATCATTTGTCGCGAGATATATTGAGCGTGTAGCAGATCATATTACAAATATTGCTGAAAATGTCTTTTATTTGGTAAAAGGAAAGCATTATTTATTGAATGAGTAGGAAAAAAAGCAGGTGATGAGAAATCACCTGCTTTTTTTAGTCAAAACATGACAAAAAAAGCTCGTTGTTTCCTTTAGTTTATGATGATAAGATGTATCATAATGTAATGGAAAAATTAGTATATATGTTTGTTGTTAATAAGTATTATTTACCAATTTATAGTAAGCGCTTTCTTGTTGTTTGAAATGTACGTTTTTATAGGTTAGAAATTTAATTATATAGTCTTCTAAATGAGGATGTGTTTAACTAATCAAGTTTATGCTGCTAGTTCATGTGGGATAGGGAATATACATATGGTATATGGAGTTACTGAACATTATATAAGTGGAGGCTGAAGTATATGAAGGGGGTTATTTTAGCTGGAGGAAAAGGAAGGCGCCTTAGACCATTAACATGTAATACTCCAAAGCCGATGTTACCATTATTAGAAAAACCAGTTTTAGAATATAATATTGAGTTACTACGCCAGCATGGTATTCGTGAAATTGCAATTACTGTTCAATATATGAGTACGACCATTAAGCAATATTTTGGTGACGGTAGTAAATGGGGAGTTAACTTGTATTATTTTGAAGACTCTCCTCCGCTTGGCACAGCAGGGAGTATTAAACAAGCAGAACAATTTTTAGATGAAACATTTGTTGTGATAAGCGGGGATGCATTAACTGACTTTCAATTATCAGAAGGAATTAGGTTTCATGAACAAAAGAAAAGAATGGTAACAATGTTTGTGAAAGAAGTAGAAAATCCACTCTCATTTGGATTGGTTGTAATGAATAAAGACCAGGAGGTTACACGATATATAGAAAAGCCGGGCTGGAATGAGGTAGTATCTAATGTTGTGAATACAGGCATATATATTATGGAGCCAGAAATCTTTTCTTACATACCGCCTAGGCAATTTTTTGATTTCAGTCATGATGTGTTTCCGTTATTGGCAAACAAAAATGTGTTATTCGCATATTTGTCAGAAGGTTATTGGTTAGATATCGGCACATTTAATCAATATCGACAAGCACAATTTGATTTGTTAACGAAAAAGTTACAAGTACCTATTCCTTATACAGAAGTATTACCGATGGTATGGATGGGAGAAGGGGTGACGATTGGTAAAGGGACGAAAATTCATGGCCCCTCTTTTATTGGAGAAGGAGCAAAGATTGGTACAGGAGCTGTAATTGAGCCATATTCTATTATTGGGAAAAATAGTATCGTTTCAAATTATTCTCATCTTCAAAAAAGTATTGTTTTTGCAAATGCCCACATTGGGAAGTATTGTGAACTATTAGAAACGACAATAGGAGAGCGTACAATAGTTGAAGATGATGTTACACTGTTTCAAAAAAGTGTTGTAGCGGATCACTGTCATATCGGAAGAAGTACGGTAATTAAGCAAAAAGGAAAACTATGGCCTTATAAGGCGATTGATAGTCATTCGATAGTAGGAGCGGCTGGTATTCAAGAGAGTGAAATGAGTGCAGGGTGGTTACAAAAAAGCCGCATTGTAGGAAGAGGGAATGTTGAAATTACTCCCCAGTTTATCGTGAAGATTGCGATGGCGTATGGTTCTCTTTTTAAAAAAGGAGAAAGTATATTAATTGGAAGTCAAGAAAATATAGAAACAACCTCTTATAAAAATTTATTTTTACATGCTATTCATGGTATAGGGATTCATACGATGGAATGTAAAGAAATGAACGAGTCACTTTTTCAATATAGTGTTCACCAGTTGAAGTGTGCAGGTGGTGTTTTCATTCAAGTGGAGAATGAGAATGAGATTGTTATAAAGTTATACGGTCAAGCTGGCATGCCGTTAACGTATAAGCAGCAAAAAGAGATAGAACAAGTATATATGTCCGAATTGTTTTATTACGTGCATGAGAAAGAAATGGGGCGTAATAAGCTCGTTCATGTTTCTATGAATGAGTATATAGAAGTTATATTGGAGCATATTGATATCGAGAAAATACAGATGCAGAAGTTTCATCTTCTTATTAATAAGAGAAATGATACGTTGCAACATTTACTCATGCTCTTTCTGCAAAGACTTGGTTGTACAGTTACATGGATTTATGCAAGCGAACAAAAAGATCATGTGAAAGCTTTGATGAAATCAAGTAAAGCGAATATGGCTCTTATGTTTTCTGAGCAAGGAAATCATTTCGAGTTATACGATAAACATAGTAATATTTACCAAGGTACAGATTTGGAAGAGGTAGATATTCCAGATTTCTTACTCGAATCGACAGGAAATATTTACCCAATGTCTTTGAAGTTAGGAGAATGTTATCTTCTATTTTATACGCAGGATGAAAGAAAGTCGTTTCAAGTAAGGTGGAAGCGAGATATTTTATATCGGATTGGAAAATTATTCGAGCTAATAGCATTGCAAGGAAAAACGTTTCTCAGCATAGTAGAGCAATCACCTCCGCTCTATTTACTTTATGATGAAGTGGTATGTTCATGGAATGAAAAAGGGGAAATTATGAGGAAATTATTGGATGATATAGAAAGGAAGGAAGAAGGTATATTTGAAGGAGTACAGTTCAAATATACTGAAAAAGAGTGGTCTTATATCGTTTCTGACACAAAACAACCAAAATTTTTGGTGTATTCACATGCTAGAAACCCAGTAATAGCAAGGGAAAATATGAAAAATCTTATAGAAAAAATTAGACAATATCAAAAGGTGTAGAATTTTTATTTTAAAAGTGGTATTATAGTATAGTCTGATTTAAGTTATTAGTACTGGAGGGAAATAAGAATGCGTGTGAATATTACTCTAGCATGTACAGAATGCGGAGATCGTAACTATATCTCAAAGAAAAATAAACGTAACAACGCTGAGCGTATCGAGCTTAAAAAGTATTGCAAGCGTGACAAGAAGTCTACGTTACACCGTGAAACAAAGTAAGCAGTAGGAATATTTTCCTACTGTTTCTTTTTTTTATTCGATTCCTATGTTAAAAGTGATACACTATCAGCATAGAGTAAAGTGTCACTGTAAGGGGGAGAATGTGTGAAAGCAGAGAAAGTACGTTTACGTAAACAAATAATAGAACACATGAATTCTTTATCAGAAGAACAGTATACAACTTTATCAGAACAGATTGCATTTTCGTTGTATGCGCAAAAAGAGTGGGTTGAAGCTAAAACAATTGGAATTACTCTTTCAATGGAAAATGAAGTGAATACATATCCTATTATCGAAAAAGCTTGGGAAGAAGGAAAGAAAGTTGTAGTTCCTAAGTGTAATAAAGGAACTAGAACGATGTCCTTCCGGCAAATTAATAATTTTGATCAATTAGAAACGGTGTATATGAATTTACGTGAACCGATTCCTGGGCTTACGGAAGAAGTGAATATGGATGAAATTGATCTTCAAATTGTGCCGGGCGTAGCTTATACAGAACGAGGAGAGCGAATTGGGTACGGCGGTGGCTATTATGATCGTTATCTCGTGCATTATAAAGGGAAAACGCTGTCATTAGCGTATGATTTTCAAATGGTAAAACACATTCCAGTAGAGCCATTTGATAAAAACATAGAAAAAATTATTACAGAAAAAGGAACACTGCTTATAAATAAGCTTGTATAGACAAATAAAAATTGACGAGACTTTTTCTTCTTGATTATAATAAAATATGTGAACGTTTTCTTATTATAATTTTTTATAGTAAGTGAGCATAGAGGGTGATGAAATGGTATCTATTTATGATATTCAGCAATTGCTAAAGAAATTTGGTACGATTATTTATACGGGAGATCGAATTGCAGATTTACAATTAATGCAAGATGAATTGCGTGAATTAAATCAATCACAGCTAATCGATCCACAAGACTATCAAACAGCTTTATTTTTATTGAAGCAAGAAATTCAAAAAGAGCTAAATAAGAATTAGATAAAGGTAGGTAAGCAACATGGAAGAGAAATGGTTAGTTGGTGTTGACCTTGGTGGTACAACGATTAAATTAGCATTTATTAATGTATACGGTGAAATTTTACATAAGTGGGAAATCCCTACGAATACAGGTGAGCAAGGAAAACATATTACACTTGATGTTGCGAAAGCAATTGATAAAAAGCTAGAAGAATTAGGCGAATTGAAGAGCAAATTAATTGGTATTGGTATGGGAGCTCCTGGTCCTGTACATGTGGCGTCTGGAATGATTTATGAAGCGGTTAATTTAGGATGGAAAAACTATCCGCTAAAAGATTTATTAGAAGTAGAAACAGGATTACCTGTTGTTATTGATAATGATGCAAACTTAGCAGCGCTTGGTGAAATGTGGAAAGGTGCTGGTGAAGGTGCAAAAGATTTAATCTGTATGACACTTGGTACGGGCGTTGGTGGTGGTGTAATCGCCAATGGTGAGATTGTACACGGCGTGAGTGGTGCTGCTGGTGAGATTGGACATATTACAGTCGTTACAGAAAATGCTTTCCCATGTAATTGCGGGAAGTCTGGTTGCTTAGAAACAGTAGCATCTGCGACAGGTATTGTACGTGTTGCTATGCAAAAAATACAAGAGACTAATAAAGAGAGCATGTTGCGTTCTATGTTAGCTGAAGAAGGACGTATTACATCAAAAGATGTCTTTGAAGCACTTGGACAAGGTGATGAATTAGCAGGTGAAGTAGTAGAAAAAGTAGCTTCTTATTTAGGATTAGCTGTAGCGAACCTTTCTAGTACATTGAACCCAGAGAAAATTGTTATTGGTGGAGGCGTGTCTAAAGCTGGAGATGCGTTATTAGAACCAATTCAACGCTATTTCGAGCAATACGCTTTCTCACGTGCTGTAAAGAGCACGAAGTTAGCTATTGCAACACTTGGTAATGATGCAGGTGTTATCGGAGGAGCTTGGCTTGTAAAAAAGCACAAATACGAAGCGAAGATGATATAAGTTGTGAAATATGAAAAGAGGAAGGGGGAACCCTTCCTCTTTTTGTGTAAAATCTCGATGAAGAATAAAGTGTAAACGAATTAAGCTGCTGGTGGATACCCGTTATATAGAACAGTCATGATCGTAAACCATCCGAAAACGAGTACAGTTGCAATTGCAAAGCCGCTCGCGAAAAAGTTTTTTTCACGAAGTGTTCTAAGCGTAGCAAATACAGCTAACAGAGTGACAAGTGTAAAAATAATAACAAGGCCCATACAATATCCTCCTCTGTCTACCCATTTCTTATTATGAGTTTTTGGAATATTTACTCTTTTATATTGTACATGTTTTAAAAATGATTGTCGAGATAGCATCCTTTCTTTTCCTCAGAGAAAGAAATGTTGTATCATTAAAAGTAAGTTTAATAACTGGAGGAGATTTTCATATGAAATGGATACAAATGCCGTTAGGCCCATTACAAACAAATGCTTATATTTTAATGAACGATCAAAAAGAGTGCATTATCTTTGACCCTGGTCATGAAGGTGAAAAGCTCGTTACATATTTACAAGAAAAACAATTAAAACCATTGGCTGTTTTATTAACACATGCTCACTTTGATCATATCGGTGCTGTTGATGCCGTAAGAGACGCTTTTCATATTCCTGTGTACGTACATAAAGAAGAAGCAGATTGGTTAGGAGATGCAACTGTAAACGGCTCTCAAATTTTTATGATGAACCGCAGTATTACAGCAAAACCAGCGGATCATATTATTGATGCAGAAGGTACATTAACAATTGGATCATTTAATTTTGAAATTTTTGAGACACCAGGACATTCTCCAGGAAGTATTTCTTATTATACTAAAGAAGCGAATGCTGTATTCTCAGGAGATGTATTGTTCCAAATGAGCATTGGAAGAACAGATTTGCCTGGTGGAAGTTTTGCTGAATTAATTGGAAGTATTGAAGAGAAATTATTTGTATTACCAGATGAAACAGCGGTGTTATGTGGACATGGTCCAGAAACAAGCATTGGCTTTGAAAAAGAAAATAATCCGTTTTTACAATAAGGAGTCATTATGGGAATGGAGCTCATTTTAAGAGAATGGATGGGGAAAGAAAAGGATTATTCAATTTCATATAGTACGTATATGAACCTTGTATTGTATACGGAGGGGCATGGATATTATATGAAAGAACGTGAAAAGATTGGAAGACAAGGGGATTTTTTTACAAGTAGCAATGTATCCTCTGTTTTTGCAAAAACTTTTGCTAAACTTTTTATTCGTCTTGTTGAAAATGGTGAAGTTGCTTCGAATATTTGTGAGGTTGGTGGGGGAACAGGGAAGTTTGCCTATGATGTTTTACAAGAATGGAAGCAATTATCTCCAAACACCTTTATTAATTTAAACTATTCAATGATTGAAGTGAGCCCTTTTCATAGGAAATTACAGCAGGAGCAACTTGGCTCATTTTCTAATGTATCGTACTATACCTCCTATAGTGAAATGGGAGATTCTTTCGAGGGAATTCTTTTTTCGAATGAGTTGTTTGATGCATTTCCTGTTGAAGTAATTGAGAAAAGAAATGGTATATTGTATGAAGTACGTATTACATATACAGAGGAAGGAAACCTTTCAGAAGTATGTAGGCCGTTAAATAAAAGAATTGGTCGCTATTTATTGAAATATAATATTCATATTGCTGAAGGGCAACGTTTTGAAGTACCAATTGTTATGGAGGAGTATATAAAAGAAATTTCGAAATGGTTTCAAAAAGGTATATGTATTACAGTTGATTACGGATACACAAAAGAAGAATGGATGCATCCAGCACACCGCGAAGGAAGTTTGCGAGGATATTATCAGCATAAGCTAATGCGTAACCCACTAGCGCATCCAGGTGAAATGGATCTTACTACTCATGTTCATTGGGACGAGCTAAAGGAGATGTTTAGTATGCAAGGAATGAGTGCAGTATGGCATAAGAAACAATCTGAGTTCTTGTTAGCTGCAGGGATATTAGAACAGCTTACGAGCCATCAAGATACGAATCCTTTTTCTGAAACGCAAAAACAAAATCGAGCAGTTCGTTCTATGATTTTAAATGGAGGAGTAGGGAGTTCGTTTGATGTTGTTATACATACAAAAGATATGCAACATTTACATTTGGATCAGTATGTAACAATATAAAAAACAAGACACAGTATATACTGTGTCTTGTTTTTTAATACGACTTATGTAGTATTATATATTTCCTCTCATGATATATATTTATATTAAAGATATGAGATAAAAAATATAGAATACGTTCTTTTTCTGCGATTATTAGTCCCTAACCTAATAATACACGAACGAGTTGAATGATTGTTTCATTCTCTACTTTGTAATAAATTTCCAATCCTTTTCTTTCACTAGAAACGATTTTAGCGCTTTTTAATTTTGCTAAATGCTGTGAAATTGTAGATTGTGGCATGTTTAAGCCAGTATACATTGTAGAAACGTTGCTTGGACCGCGCTCGATTAATCCTTTTACGATACATAAACGAACAGGATGAGCTAGCACTTTTAATAATTCTGCATTACTTTCATATAGTTCTAATTCTTTTTGAAAGGTTTCTAACATGTTCTTTTCCACCTCCGTGTGAGCTATTATACCATACTATACATACCAAAAATTTAAAGAAAAGAAAATAGTTGTTGCAGAAAAAAAGTCCTAAAGTAAAGAAATTGTAAGAAAAGAGACCCGGATGTAAATAAAATAGGTAAATTAGCATGTTTTTGTAAAATGACATTTTTGGGTGAAAATTTCGATGCGTTTTAAAAATTGAAAGATATAGATATATTTGTAACACAATTTTATCATGATTTTCTTATTCTTTCAAATGAATATACGAAATTTTTAAAATAATATGACAAAGGAATTATAATGATATATATAGAATATAAAACAGGTTAAAAGAAAAGAAGCTGAATGTCATTCGCTTCTTTATGGTGATAATGAAATATTTGATTACGGCTGATAAATCTTAGGATGATCAAGTCATTAGTCATTTATTCTAAAATTCATCTTTTAGCAACGTTAAAAATCTGTGATTCCATATGTTCTCATAAAAATCAATTGTCTCTTTTGCGGACATAAAAGGATTATTCAACGTAGAGGTTGTTTTCTGTCCCATAAAGTTTTCGTATCCTAGTCCGTGGGCAAACTTAATCGTTGCATCCATACAGTACTCTGTTTGGGCGCCACAAAATTCAATGCGATTTACAGATAATTGATCTAAAATTTCTTTTAAGTTTGTTTTATAAAATGAATTTGCATGTGTTTTTCTTACAAAAAAATCTTGTTCTTGAACATCTAGATCGGTATGAATAGCCCAAAGTTCTTTCTCGGGTACTAAATCATCATCACAATGTTGAACAAAAAGGATTGGTTTATTTAATTTTCTATATGAAGAAATTCTTTTATTTACTTTTGTTAGTAAGTTCTGTAAATCAAATAAATGCTCCTCGCTATAACATACGCCATTTTGTAAATCGATAACGATTAAAATATCTGCACAAGTATCCATTATTTTCACCCCTTTTTATTTCTTAATATATCAATTAATCCATTATTTAGAAATAGATGATATACTTTTATTTTTTATGGACTATAAGAAAAGAAGAAATTCAAATGAATATAACTAAACCGCATAAAAAGAAGATATGAAAACCTAATCTCATATCTTCTTTTTCTCTATGCATTTACAGGTTCTTCTACATAAGAAAGGGCATTTTCAAAATCGGATATTAAATCGTTAACATTTTCAAGACCGACTGATAACCGAAGTAATGAATTAGAGATTCCTCTTTTATCACGAGCTTCTTGCGACAGTGCTGCATGTGACATTTTTGCTGGATAAGAAAGAATTGACTCTACAGCTCCTAAACTAACTGCAAAAACAGGTAATTTTACTTTTGATAAAAATTTGCGGAGTGCATCTTCTGACTGCAAAGTAAACGATAAGACCGCTCCAGCTGATGTTGCTTGAGATTGTTGAATATCAAATCCGAGATGAGTTTGTAATCCCGGATAATAGACATTTTTTACTTTAGAGTGCTCTTGTAAATAATGTGCGATTTTATTGGCATTTTTAGCTGAATGTTCGAGGCGTACATGCAATGTTTTTAGACCGCGAAGTACGAGAGAACAATCTTGAGGTCCTAAAATAGCACCGAATGCATTTTGTAAAAATCCAAGCTTTTGAGCGAGTTCTGAATCTTTTACTACTGCTAATCCGGCAGTAACATCACTATGACCAGCAATAAATTTTGTAGCACTATGAAGAACGACATCAGCTCCAAGTTCAAGTGGTTTTTGGAATAGTGGTGTCAAAAATGTATTATCAACAAAAGTAAGAGCGCCAATAGATTTTGCGAGTTTAGAAACCTCGCGAATATCTGTCACTTTTAAAAGTGGGTTAGAAGGTGTTTCTACATAAAAGAGCTTTGTATTTGGTTTAATGTTTTGTTTTATTTCTTCTAAATTGGTCATATCAACAAATGTATGTGAAACACCGTAACGGGAGAGTACCTCAGTTATCACTCGGTAAGTGCCTCCGTACACATCTTCTGAAATGAGTACGTGATCACCTTGTGAAAGAAGGAGGAATGCAGTGGAAATCGCTGCAATGCCTGATGCAAAGGCGAATCCTTTTGTTCCGCCTTCTAATAAAGCAATGATATCTTCAAGAGCTTCACGAGTTGGATTTCCTGACCTGCTATAGTCATATTTTCCGAACGTATCTACATCAAACTGGTGAAAAGTTGATGTATTATAAATAGGAACGTTCACAGCGCCTGTTTGCGAGTCGTGTTTATATTGGTTGTGTAGTAAGAGTGTATCTATAGAATAGCTCATATTCTTACACCTTCTTTTACGAGTTTAATGGCTTGCTTTAAGTCTTGAATTAAATCGTTACTATTTTCAATGCCAACTGAGAATCGAAGAAGACGATTGCATACGCCGTTTGCTGTTCTAATTTCTTCAGGAATATCAGCATGTGTTTGCGTTGCTGGATAAGTCATTAAACTTTCTACACCACCAAGACTTTCGGCAAATGTAATTAAGGATAAAGATTGTAAGAATGGATTAATCCAAGCTTCATCTTTAAGGCGGAATGAGATCATGCCACCTCTTCCTGGATAAAATACATCTGTCACCCCGTCCTCATCATTTAAATACGCAACAACTGCTTTCGCATTTTCTTCATGTTGCCTCATGCGAAGCGCTAACGTTTTCATACCGCGAATTAATAACCATGAGTCAAATGGGCTTAAAACTGCACCTGATGCATTATGATAATGAGCGATTTCCTCGCAAAGTTCCTTTCCTTTTGCAACGACAAGCCCGCTTAGTACATCGTTATGTCCCCCTAAATATTTCGTTGCGCTATGAAGTACAATGTCAGCACCTTCTGTTAATGGTTGCTGTATATAAGGTGTGTAGAAAGTGTTGTCTACAATAAGAAGTAGTCCGTTCCTTTTCGCTACAGTTGCGACAGCAGCAATATCAGTAACTTGCATTAATGGATTAGTTGGAGTTTCTATGAAAATAGCCTTCGTTTCAGTTGTGATAGCTTGCTCAATTTGTTTAATAGACTGTGTATTTACGTATCTACATCGAACATTCCACTTTTTTTCATGCTCAGAAAATAATCGATACGTTCCCCCGTATAAATCTTCAGATACAATAAGTTCGTCTCCAGAGCGGAATAGAGAAAGGACGAGGAGAACAGCCGCCATCCCTGAACTACAGGCATAACCTTGTTCGCCATATTCTAAGTCTGCAATCGCCTGTTCTAAAAGACCGCGAGTTGGATTGCCAGTTCGTGAATAGTCAAAGCCAGTAGATTTACCAATTCCTTCGTGACGATAAGCGGTTGAGAAATAAACTGGTGGATTAACCGTTCCAGTTGTAGTTTCACTGCGATTTCCGATTTGTGCTAGTTTTGTTTCGATTGTTGACATGTGAAAATTCCTCCTTTTTAAATTGAAACATTAAGTGAATATAAAATAAAAAAAGCCTTCTAAGAAGAAGGCTTTCGGTTTGAATAGAGTCTTCTTCTCATCTGTCAAATCTTTCACAATTTGCTGGAATTAGCACCTTATTAACAAAATGTTAATGGTTGCTGAGGCGTCACAGGGCCAGTCCCTCTACCTCTCTAGATAAGAATGTTCGTATGAAATTTTTATTATGTTTTTAACTTTACAATAAAATATAACTGAATTGCAACTTTATTTTAAATAATTTTTATTTTTCCGCAAGTGTCATTGACTTTTACTTTTGTGCATGCTAAATTTATTAAAAAATTAACAAACATTGTTAAAAGGGGAACGCATTTCCTTTTAGCTACATAAATAAAATAATAAAGACAACTCTTATTGAGAGCGGTGGAGGGAAAGGCCCTGTGAAACCCGGCAACCTTCAAACGAAATGTTTGAAACGGTGCTAATACCTGCAAAACGAATGTTTTGCATAATAAGAGGAGGAACGATTATGTCCCCCTCTTCAAAGTGAAGAGGGGGTTTTTATATTGATAGAAATGAGGGAGAGTCGTGAAATTACTAGATTTATTATCAAAAGGAATTGTAATAGGTGATGGTGCGGTTGGGACGTTATTGCATTCACATGGTTTGCAAAGTAGCTTTGAAGAATTGAATGTATCTGATCCAGACTTAATTATATCGATTCATAAACAATATGTAGCTGCTGGAGCAGATGTAATTCAAACGAATACGTATGGAGCAAATGAGGCGAAATTACGTATGTATGGTTTAGAAAATCAAGTTACAGAAATTAATAGAGCGGCAGTAAAACTGGCGAAAGCATCTGTGACAGATAAAAATGCAATTTTAGGAACAATTGGTGGTATGAAACATATCGGAGCTGTTACAACGACTGATATGGAAAGAGAGTTTATGTTACTTGAACAGGCAGGGGCTTTACTAGAAGAACAGGTTGATGGATTACTATTAGAAACTTTTTACGATGAATTTGAATTACTTCATGCCGTTAAAGTATTGCGTAAGCAAACGAATATTCCAATTGTTGCGCAATTAGCGTTACATGAAGCAGGTACGACTCAAAATGGAAATGATGTCAATGAAATATTAAAGCAACTTATAGATTACGGTGCAAATGTTGTTGGGTTGAATTGTCAACTAGGGCCGCTTCATATGACGGAAGCTTTCAAAATGATATCGATTCCTCAAAATGGCTATTTATCAGCATACCCAAATGCAGGCCTCCCGAATTATGTGGATGGACGTTACGTATATGAGGGAAGCCCAGCTTATTTTGAAGCGATGACACCGAGATTTATTGAGCAAGGTATTCGGTTATTGGGTGGTTGTTGTGGTACGACTCCAGAACATATTCAAAGTATGAAGCGCGCTGTTGCGAATATTACCCCTGTAATAGAAAAAGACACGATTCAAAGGCCGAAAGTCGTTCATACGCATGAGAAACGTTCGAAGGCTCACGTCACTCTAGCAGAGAAAGCGAAAAAACAAACGACAGTTGTAGTGGAATTAGATCCACCGAAAACGTTAGATACACAGCGTTTTTTTGAAGGAGCAAGAGCGTTAAAAAGAGCGGGAGCAGATGCTATTACTCTAGCAGATAATTCATTAGCATCGCCTCGTGTTTCTAATATGGCGATGGGTGCGTTATTAACGAAGCATGATATCCCAGTATTGACGCATTTAACGTGTAGAGATCATAACGTCATTGGACTACAATCACATTTGTTAGGTTTATCGGCGTTAGGGATGGAAGAAGTGTTAGCTTTAACTGGTGATCCAGCGCGCGTTGGTGATTTTCCCGGTGCCACTTCTGTATATGATTTATCCTCTATTGAGCTTATTAAAATGATTAAAGAAATGAACGATGGACGTTCAATTTTAGGGAAATCAATTGGACCGGCGACAAGGTTTTCTGTAGGCGGCGCATTTAATCCTCACGTAAGGCACTTAAAAGCAGCGGTTAAGCGAATGGAACGAAAAATAGATGCTGGAGCGGAGTATTTTTTAACTCAGCCAATTTACGATATCAAGTTAATTGAAGAAGTGTATGAAGC
The DNA here is from genome assembly GCF_051916445.1 of Bacillus cereus group sp. MYBK220-1. Taxonomy (NCBI): domain Bacteria; kingdom Bacillati; phylum Bacillota; class Bacilli; order Caryophanales; family Bacillaceae; genus Bacillus; species Bacillus cereus group sp. MYBK220-1. Next base: position 250,688 of record NZ_JBQAGQ010000003.1, read on the forward strand.
GACAAAGCATTTGGAACAACCTATTTTTATTGGAATTATGCCGTTAGTAAGTAAGCGGAATGCAGATTTTCTTCATTTTGAGGTGCCGGGTATTACTCTTCCTGAAGAAATAAGAGAGAGAATGGATGGACATGAAACGAAAGAGGCAGCAATTGAGGAAGGGATCCGCATTTCACAAGAATTGGTCGACGCAGCGATGAAATATTTTAATGGTATTTATCTTATTACACCATTTTTAAAGTATGAAATTACAGAACATCTTGTTAAATATGTAAGAGAAAAGCAAGAAGTGAAAGAAGGTATTAATTGATGAAGTGTATAGAAGAAAAATTAAAAAATAGCATTTTAATATTAGATGGTGCAATGGGGACAATGATTCAGCAAGAGGATTTAACTGCTGAAGATTTCGGAGGAGAAGAGTACGAGGGCTGTAATGAATATTTAGTGGAAACAAGACCAGACGTTATTTTAAAGATTCATAAAGCTTATATTGAAGCTGGAGCGGATATTATTGAAACAAATACATTTGGGGCAACGAATATTGTACTAAGTGATTATGATCTGTCTCATTTAGATGAAGAACTAAATGAAAAGGCAGCACTTTTGGCGAAGCAAGCTGTTAAAGAAAGCGGGAAGGAAGTATATGTTGCGGGAGCGATGGGACCAACAACGAAAGCAATTAGTGTTACAGGTGGTGTGACTTTTGAAGAATTGATTGAGGCTTATACAAGGCAGGCACGAGGATTATTAAAAGGAGCAGTTGATGTATTACTCGTTGAGACGAGTCAAGATATGCGTAACGTGAAAGCAGCTTATATTGGAATTCAAGCCGCTTTTGAAGAACTGAAAAAAACGGTTCCTATTATGATTTCAGGAACGATTGAGCCAATGGGAACGACTCTGGCTGGGCAAACAATTGAAGCTTTTTATTTATCAGTAGAACATATGAAACCATTATCTGTTGGGTTAAACTGTGCGACTGGTCCGGAGTTTATGAGGGACCATATTCGTTCACTATCTGATTTATCGGAGTGTTACATTTCTTGTTATCCAAATGCAGGTCTTCCTGATGAAGATGGACATTACCATGAATCTCCATCTTCTCTTGCTGAAAAGGTGAAGCGATTTGCTGAAGAAGGATGGGTTAATATTATTGGTGGTTGTTGTGGCACGACACCAGAACATATAAAAGCAATGAAATCCGCGCTAGCATCTCTTAGGCCTCGTGACCATCATGAGAGAGAAGGACATGGAATTAGTGGATTAGAAGCACTGCAATATGATGAGTCTATGAGACCGTTATTTGTAGGTGAAAGAACGAATGTTATTGGGTCACGTAAATTTAAACGCTTAGTAGCAGAAGGGAAATTTGAAGAGGCTGCTGAAGTGGCAAGAGCGCAAGTGAAGAAAAATGCTCATATTATTGACATTTGTATGGCAGATCCTGATCGCGATGAAATAGAAGATATGGAAAACTTCTTAGCAGAAGTTACGAAAGTTTTAAAAGTACCGATTATGATTGATTCAACAGATGAAAATGTGATGGAGCGAGCTCTTACTTATATTCAAGGAAAAGCTGTTATTAATTCAATTAATTTAGAAGATGGAGAAGAACGATTTAAAAAAGTGACACCGCTTCTTCAGAAGTATGGTGCCGCTATAGTTGTAGGAACAATTGATGAAGACGGTATGGCGGTTAGTGCGGAACGAAAGATAGAAATTGCGAAAAGAAGCTATGAATTACTTACAAAGAAGTATGGGATACGCCCGTCAGATATTATTTTTGATGCACTTGTGTTTCCAGTAGGGACAGGTGATGAAGAATATATTGGCTCAGCGGCAGCGACTATAGAAGGAATTCGCCTTATTAAAGAAGCGTTACCAGAGTGTTTAACGATTTTAGGTGTAAGTAACATATCATTTGGTTTACCACCGGCTGGACGTGAAGTATTAAATTCAGTTTTTTTATACCATGCTACGAAAGCAGGATTAGATTACGCGATTGTGAATACGGAAAAATTAGAACGCTATGCGTCGATTCCAGAGGAAGAAAAACGCCTTGCAGATGCATTACTGTTTGAAACGACGAAAGAGACGTTAGAAGAATTTACAAACTTTTACCGAGTTGCTAAAAAGAAAGATGTCGTTGTGCAAGAAACGTTAACGCTTGATGAAAGACTAGCAAATTATATTGTAGAAGGTACGAAACAAGGATTACACGAGGATTTAAGTCTTGCACTTGAAGAAGGAAGAAAACCTCTTGATATTATTAACGGTCCGCTTATGACAGGGATGGACGAGGTAGGACGACTATTTAATAATAATGAACTTATTGTTGCTGAAGTATTGCAAAGTGCCGAAAGTATGAAAGCCGCTGTAAGCTATTTAGAGCCACATATGGAATCTAGTGATAGTGCGAAAAAAGGGAAAGTATTGTTAGCAACTGTAAAAGGTGACGTGCATGATATTGGGAAAAATCTCGTTGAAATTATTTTAGCGAATAACGGATATGAGATTATTAATTTAGGAATTAATGTACGTTCGGATCGAATTGTTCAAGAAGTACAAGAAAAGAAGCCGGACATTATAGGCCTTTCAGGTTTATTAGTAAAATCAGCGCAACAAATGGTAACGACTGCTGAAGATTTAAAAGCGGCAAATATTGATGTGCCCATTGTTGTAGGTGGTGCAGCGTTAACGAGAAAGTTTACAGATAATCGGATTTCACCATCATATAAAGGACTCGTTTGTTATGCGAGTGATGCGATGACGGGGCTCGATATTATTAATAAGCTTCAAAAAGAAGAAGAGCGTGAGAAGATGAAGCAGGATAAAAAAGAACGTCATCTTCATATCGTAAAAAAAGAGGAGAAGAAAGTAGAAATTCCAGCAGTAATTGAGCCATTACCAAAATCAGAGGTTATGGTGCCTGATTCAACAAAACGAATTGTATTACGAGATGTTCCCGCCCTTCATCTCGCACCATTTCTGAATAGACAAATGCTACTTGGGCATCACCTTGGATTAAAAGGAAATGTGAAGAAGCTTTTGAAAGAGGGAGATAAGAGAGCACATGAATTAAATGATTTAATAGATGAATTATTGCAGGAAGGACAATCTTGGTTAAAGCCGAAAGCAGTGTATCAATTTTTCCCAGCGCAAAGCGACGGACAAAACATTGTAATATATGATCCAGAAGATCATACGCGTGTTATAGAGCGTTTCACATTCCCTAGACAAGGAAAGGCTCCCTATCGTACTTTAGGTGATTATTTGCGCCCAATAGGAGATGAGATGGACTATGTTGCTTTCTTATCTGTTACGGTTGGGGAAGGAGTTCGGGATATTGCTGAAGAGTGGAAGGCGAAAGGTGATTACCTACGTAGTCATGCCATTCAATCGTTAGCGCTTGAATTAGCGGAAGGACTTGCTGAAAAAACACATATGCTCATTCGTGACCGCTGGGGCATTCCGGACTCACCTGAACTGACGATGGAAGAACGTTTCCGTACGAAATATAGAGGAATACGAGTGTCATTTGGTTATCCGGCGTGTCCAGAACTTGCAGATCAAGAAAAGCTATTTCGCTTAATTCATCCAGAGGAAATAGGTATTTCATTAACAGAAGGATTCATGATGGAGCCAGAAGCGTCCGTAACGGCTATGGTATTTTCTCACCCTGAGGCAAGATATTTTAGTGTATTATAGTCTAGAAGGGGGAGACGTATGAAGAAAATAGTCTTTACAGGTGGCGGTTCGGCAGGACATGTAACACCTAATTTAGCCATTATCCCATATTTACAGGAAGACAACTGGGATATCTCTTATATTGGTTCTCACCAAGGTATTGAGAAAACGATTATAGAAAAGGAAGGCATTCCCTACTATAGTATTTCGAGTGGAAAGCTACGTCGTTATTTTGATTTAAAAAATATAAAAGATCCTTTTCTTGTAATGAAGGGGGTTATGGATGCGTATGTAAGAATTCGAAAACTAAAACCAGATGTGATTTTTTCAAAAGGCGGTTTCGTATCTGTACCAGTCGTAATTGGCGGATGGCTAAATAGAGTACCAGTTTTATTACATGAATCTGATATGACGCCAGGACTAGCAAACAAAATTGCGCTTCGTTTTGCTTCGAAAATATTTGTTACATTTGAAGAAGCTGCGAAACATTTACCGAAAGAAAAAGTAATTTATACAGGATCTCCTGTACGTGAAGAAGTACTAAAGGGAAATCGTGAAAAAGGTTTAGCATTTTTAGGCTTTTCACGTAAAAAGCCAGTTATTACAATCATGGGAGGAAGTTTGGGCGCAAAAAAAATTAATGAAACGGTTCGATCCGCGTTACCAGAACTTCTGAAAAAATATCAAATTGTTCACCTTTGCGGAAAAGGTAACCTTGATGAAAGTTTACAAAATAAAGAAGGATATAGACAATTTGAATATGTACATGGAGAACTGCCAGATATATTAGCGGTAACAGATTTTGTTATTTCACGCGCGGGCTCCAACGCAATTTTTGAATTTTTAACATTACAAAAGCCGATGGTTTTAATTCCATTATCGAAATTTGCAAGCCGTGGAGATCAAATATTAAATGCAGAGTCCTTTGAAAGACAAGGATATGCCTCCGTATTATATGAAGAAGATGTAAATGTAAAATCTCTTATAAAGTATGTCGAAGAATTAAGTCAAAATAATGAGAAGTATAAAACAGCACTAAAAAAATATAATGGAAAAGAAGCAATTAAAACAATCATTCAAAATATTTCAGAGGCATGATGAAACAATCATGCCTCTTTTAGTAGGGTGAAAGATTCCAAGAATTGATATTTTTATGTTACAATAAAGTGAAACTTTAATCAGTTGGGTGCATCCCACATCTAACTTCTTTACTGTTACTGAATTTTGAGGAGGGAGTCTTACTGCCCTCAAATAGCGGGATAACAAATGGGTTAATAGGGAAATTCCAATTAATGAGGCGTGAAAATACGAATGGATTAGGAGTGACTGTGTTGGAGCTAAGTCTCTATGAAAATACTGCACTTATTATATGCTTTGTGTTGTACGTTGGTAGTGTTATTGTTTATATTTCAAGGAAATTTTCGCAAGAAAGAGAGCTTGAAAAGTCAGAGATAACAGCTGAACTAGAAATGTTAGCTGATGAAAGTTATAAAAAACAAAAAATAAAAGAAGACCATGAAGCATCCCATCATTTAAACGCAAATAAGTTTTAAAGATGGGGATTTTTTTTGAAGTTGTTCTTTATTGTAGCTATAACAAATAACGCTAAAAAGGAGTTTCCCCATACATAATGAAGGAGTGTATATAAATGAATTTTTATATCGCCTCAGGTTTCCAAAATAAACATCTTGTACGTTCCGTAGCAAATGAACTGAAACATGCAGGATGGCACCATACATATGATTGGACCAAAAATGAAAGAGCAGCGAATGAAGAACAATTAAGAGAAATTGGTCAGGCAGAACAAAATGCTGTAAAAGAAGCGGATGTATTTTTACTTATATTAGATGGCGGAAACGGGAGCCATACAGAGTTTGGAATGGCGATTGCACTAGAGAAAACGATATATGTATATCATGCAGGAAACCCGCTCCAAACAACGTTCTATCACTTGCCAGAAATAAATATTTTTGAAGGAGATGTAGCTGAGTTTGCATCTTATGTTATGAATCATGTGAAATAATAGTAACTACCTAAAAGGTTATAAAAGTGATCTTTTGGGTACAGTGATGATAAGAAACGTATATAAAGGAGTACATAATATGAAATTAGAAAATGGATGGGAAACGAGCTTTTTAGAAGTCGTACAAAATAGTGAATTTAAGAAAGAGGCACTTCTTAGTCAATTGCTTTGTCAGGATAGTGAAGAAGTAGAAGAGCTTGTGGATGATTACGGCTACGAAGAACTTGTTGAACGTGAACATGATGATGAGTTAGCTGAAATCTTAGGAGAAGAACTTTTTAGTGAGATGGAACGCCAAGTATTCTTATCTTCAAACCCAGAAGAAAAATTGATTTCATTCGTCAATGGATTAGGTTTTCATGTGTTAGATTGGATCGTTCTTCTTGAAACAGAATTTGGCATTGATAGTGCAAACTTTACATCAGATGCTGTGAAGGTGTTAGAAAAGCGTTTCAGACAGTTTCCATACATAGAGGACAAGACAATTTTTGATATGACATTTGGAGAATCGATGGATGTATTAGAATCTGTTACAGGATTACAACTAAAGGAAAAGATGAACGTATAATGAAAAAAGAACGTGATTGGATCACGTTCTTTTTTTACATAATAATAATTTTATCATCTAGTTTTGTCTGCCCGGTAAGAAGTGCGTTTAAATATTCCACTTTTCTTATACAAGCTTGTATATGTCTTTCAATCTCTTGTAACTCTGCTTGGTGATGCGTTTCAATTGGATGAATTTGTACGTTGAATTTTTCAAATTGACTACTATATGTTATTTCTGCATAGCCGCTCATAATATCGGTTTCGTTATGAAATAAAAATTGCTTCGTTTTGTCACAGAATGATACATCCTGAAAGCCATATACTTTTAATGCTTCAACTACTTTTTTAATCATTTTTGTATTCATTTTTTAACCCTCTTTACGAAGTTCTACTTATATATTATAACATAAAAAATTACATAGAAAGCGCTTCCAAGTGTATTTTATTATAAACTTTACGTTTCAATCACAAAAATGAAACAAAGAAAAAATAATTGTAAAGAAGGAAGGACTCTTTTATTGTTTTGTCATATATATAGAGAAATAGTGCAATGAAAGGAAATTTTCCGAGGTGGAGATCGTATTTCCAATTTGAGCGCAGTAAAAGAGGTGAGAATCTTGAACTTTGATATTGTAGGACAAAAAGCATATATAAAAGATGGACCGCATCGGAACCAAATTGGAATTGTAAAGAAAAACGAGACAAAATTAGCATCGCAGTTTGCTATTGTAATTGGAGAACAAATCATTGATGTAGAGCTAAAGGATATCGTGTTAGTTGGAGTAGACGTAGGACAATTTCATAAATGGTGCGAACAAAATGGTTATTTGTGAAAAGGACGGGCTGTGAGATAATGAAATATATTTGAGGAAAGAGGATATGTTATTGTATTCTCTTTTTCTATGTTTAAGGAGGCGAAAATGAAATATAAAGAACAGGAGTTTACGTTGGAGTTAAAAGAGAACATTCAATGTATGGAGAAGGAAATAGAGCGAATATCACTTAAACTGTATAAAGAGTATTCGCATTTATACATAAAAAAACACATGGAATTAGATATGGGATTTGTAAGAGAAAAAGAGAATGCCTTTGAGGTCGGTTATTATTCATCAGTTGCTATAGCTATATTAGATGAAGAAAAAGAGATGATTGGATTTCACAATATTCCAATTTGGAAATGTGAAAGAATCTTTTTAGGAATGCCAATTCAATCAAACATTTTGGGGAGTAAGAAAGTAGGGGAACTCGCTGATGAATCTTGTTATGAGATTGAGGAAGAGTTAAAAGAGCAACTAGAAGAATACTTAGAGTGATAATTCTCAAGATAAAATCTATAAAGAGGGAACGGAATAAAAAAGACGCTGACAATTGTATGTTAGCGTCTTTTTTTCATTATGAAGCAATTTCACCAGTTTTTGTATCATCTTGATTGTACGTATCTTGATCTAATTCACCAAGCCATTTACTTGAAATAAGACCTGCTGTCATAGAGCCACTTACGTTAAGAGCTGTACGCCCCATATCGATTAATGGCTCAACCGAGATAACTAGAGCAACAATACCGATTGGTAAGTTCATTGTAGATAGTACGATTAAAGCTGCGAATGTTGCGCCGCCACCAACTCCAGCAACACCGAATGAGCTAATAGCAACAACAGCGATTAAAGTTAAAATAAATTGTGGTTGTAATGGATCAATTCCTACAGTTGGAGCGACCATCATTGCAAGCATTGCTGGATAAATACCTGCGCAACCGTTTTGTCCGATAGATACCCCAAATGAAGCTGCGAAGTTTGCAATTCCTTCGGAAATACCAAGCTTTTCTTTTTGAGCTTCAATATTTAATGGCATCGCACCAGCACTAGAGCGAGATGTGAATGCAAAAGTTAGTACAGGGAACACTTTTTTCAAATATTGAATTGGATTTAAACCAGACAATGCAATTAATAATAAGTGAATGATAAACATTACGATAAGTGCTACGTAAGAGGCTAACACGAAGTTACCAAGTTTTAAAATAGCATTTATATCGCTACCAGCAACTGTTTTTGCCATAAGAGCTAATACGCCGTATGGAGTAAGGCGTAAAATTAATGTTACCATACGCATTACGATTGCATATACAGCATCAAGCATTTTCTTAAATAGCTCTGCTTGTTCTGGGTATTTTCGTTTTACACCTATAAAGGCAATGCCGATAAAGGCTGCAAATATTACGACAGAAATTGTTGATGTTGGACGAGCGCCTGTTAAATCAAGAAACGGATTTGTAGGCAATAGCTCTAATAATTTATCTGGAATTGTTGTCTTTTCAATAGAAGTAAATCTTTCTTCAACTAGTTTCAGACGAGCAGATTCTGCATCACCTTGTTGTAGGCCTGTTGCAGATACATCAAATCCTGCACTTGCAGCGATACCGACAGCTGCAGCGATTCCTGTAGTAAGAATTAAAATACCGATAATAAGGCCACTAATTTTACCAAGATTTTTCGTTAACTGTAATTTTGTAAATGCTGAAATAATAGATACTAAAATAAGTGGCATAACGATCATTTGAAGTAATTTTACATAACCGTTACCGATTAAGCCAAACCAAGTATTTGATTCAATAATTACTTTAGAAGTTGGCTCATAAATAAATTGTAATATAAGACCGAATAAAATTCCGACTCCTAAAGCGGTAAATACACGTTTATTAAAAGATACATGCTTACGTTGCATATAATATAATACGCCAACTAAGATGAGCATGACTGCAACGTTAATTCCGACAAGCAGTGTATTCATGTTGATTCCCCCTAATTCCAATCTGTTATATAGAATATAAGGTAATAAAACCTATAAGTCAACTAGGAAATTCCGGAATTAAAAAAAAGATGGCAAAATGCCATCTTTTAATGTCCAGCCCCAGGCACAAGTAAGAATGTCGTGTAGTATGTAAATCCTATGAAGAAAACAGTTAAATATGCCCCAAATACGTATATATACATACGCTCTGTTAATTTTAAATAGCTTAAAAGTACGAAGAAACCTGTTTGTCCTAAAAATAGTAGTGCGGCCGGTTGCATATCCCCTACATAAAACATGACCGAGAAAATTCCAGTCCAAAAGCCGAGAACGCGAAACATGCGCTCCATGCCATCTCCCTCCTTTTCTAAAAAAAGTAAACCTCACCTCATTATAGTTTATTTTTCTTACTATTGTAAATATTCGTTCATATAAAAAGAAGCCAATTATTATTGGCTTCTTTTTATATGAAAAATTAAATTGTTAGTTTATAATTACAAGATTTACATCCATCTAATAGACTATCATTTCGAGTTAATTCCATGTTAGGGAATAGGATTTCAAAAATTCCTTTCATCATATCTCCGTGCATGTTACAAATTTCAGTTGGATGATGAACAGCAACTTCTTTAAATGGACAATTGTGTACATCATAGAAAATTTTTGTTCCATCTGCACTTAATTCAAATGCAGGTGATAAGCCAGCTGTTGAGAAAGCTTCTTTTGCAATTTGAACTTTTTGTTCCACTGTTAAAGCATCTTCACTCACATTTAAACGTTGCATATGTTGTTGCATTAATTCAGCTCCGAATTGTTTTCCTGTTTCGTATAGCGCTTTCTCACCAGCAGCGCCAAGGCTAAGTAAAGAATTAAATGCGATTCTTGCTAACAATTGATAATCACGGAATGGAAATTGTAATTGGATAACATCTTCAGATAAGACATACAATCTGCTCGGTCGTCCGCCTTTTCCAGTTTTCTTCGTTTCCGATTTTAGCATATGAACATCTTCTAATTTAGATAAATGTAAACGCGCTACGTTTGGATGAATGTCAAACTCATCTGCAATTTCTTGTACCGTTACGTAACTATGTTTTTGCGAAATATATTTATAAATGTAATAACGAGTTGGGTCAGATAATACACCTGTAATTTTTAAAGCTTGTTCCATGAGGATCTCCACCTTTATCACTTTATCCAAGATAATAACATTATAATACAGATAAACATGAGTATAGGTAATTTCAGACAATAATTCGGAAATTGTTCATAATTTCACAAACATATTTTTCCTTTTTCCTCTATTGAAAATACAAAAGTCCAAATTTTTATTGCGCATGTTTTCATGCTATATACATAGTGAGGAGGGAAAAGTGATGAATGGGATTGAAATTTTTGCGAATGCAATTTTAAAAGAAGCGTGTAGGGTACAAGCGTCAGATTTACATATTGTGCCCCGGCAGAAGGATGTAGCGGTGCAACTACGTATAGGAAAAGATTTAATGACGATACAGTGTATTGAAAAGGAGTTTGGAGAAAAACTTGTCTCACATTTCAAATTTTTAGCATCTATGGACATAGGCGAGAAACGGAAGCCACAGAATGGTTCGTTGTATTTGCAAATTGATGGACAAGAAGTGTATTTACGCCTTTCCACACTTCCAACAGTATATCAAGAAAGTCTTGTTATTCGTCTTCATTTACAAGCATCTGTTCAGCCCTTATCACATCTTTCGTTATTTCCAAGTACGGCAGCAAAACTACTCTCGTTTTTACGCTATTCACAGGGGCTACTTGTGTTTACTGGACCGACTGGATCTGGGAAGACGACGACAATGTATGCATTATTAGAGGTAATTAGAAAAAAGAAAACACGTCGCATCATTACACTTGAAGATCCGGTTGAAAAAAGAAGTGACGATGTATTACAAATTCAAATAAATGAAAAAGCGGGTCTCACATATGAAACAGGATTAAAGGCTATTTTACGTCATGATCCAGATATTATTTTAGTCGGTGAAATCCGTGATGAAGAAACAGCAAAAATAGCTATAAGAGCAAGTTTGACAGGACATTTAGTAATGACAACGCTGCATACGAATGATGCGAAAGGAGCAATCATTCGTTTCATGGATTATGGTATAACGAGGCAAGAGATTGAACAGTCTTTATTGGCTGTAGCTGCACAGCGACTTGTCGAATTGAAGTGTCCGTTTTGCAGAGGAAAGTGCTCAACTTTATGTAAATCAATGAGGCAAGTAAGGCAGGCTAGCATTTATGAGCTACTATATGGATATGAGTTAAAACAAGCGCTTAAAGAAGCTGATGGAGAATGTGTTACTTACAAACATGAGACTTTAGAATCATCAATACGAAAAGGATATGCTTTAGGTTTTTTAGAAGAAGATGTTTATGTTTAAGAAAACTTGGAGTTTAAGTGATCAAGTAGTATTGTTGAAACGTTTAGGAGAATTATTAGAAAAAGGCTACTCTCTTTTACAAGCATTAGAATTTTTACAGTTTCAATTACCTGTAGAAAAGAAAGTACAATTGCAGCGCATGATTGAGGAGTTAAAAGATGGGAAAAGTCTACACGATTCTTTTCATCAGTTAAAGTTTCATCAGGACATGTTAAGTTATTTATTTTATGCCGAGCAACATGGTGATATTTCTTTTGCTTTGCAACAAGGAAGTGCACTTCTTTATAAGAAAGATAAGTATAGGAGAGACATGATGAAAATAATGCAGTATCCTATGTTTTTGATGTTTTTTCTACTAATCATGCTCTTTATTTTTAAACTCATTTTATTACCTCAGGTTGAAATAGTTTATAGTTCGTTCGGTTCTAATACACCACTACTTACAGAAAAAATTTTAAGTGCAATAAAACTGCTACCTTACATTATTTTAGTCGCTATTTTAACTGTTATTATTGGAGGTATTTTATACATGTTGTATTTTAGGAAACTTCCACATATTAGACAGGTAAAAATTATGCTTCGTATTCCCCTCATCAAAACATTTCTTATTTTAAAGCATTCACATTATTTTGCTACTCAGTTGAGTGGTTTATTAAATGGTGGACTATCAGTATGTGAAGCTTTAACAATAATGATGGAGCAAAGATATCATCCGTTCTTTAAATATGAAGCGAGCCGGATTGAAAGACAATTAATTGGAGGAGAACAGTTACAATCTATCATTGCTAAAAGTGGGTATTACGAGAAAGAACTTTCTTATGTTATTACGCATGGACAAGCAAACGGCAATTTAGGGATTGAATTAGGTGACTATAGCGATCTTATTATGGAAAAGATGGAACGGAAAATTAAACATATGTTAGTTATCATTCAGCCTATTTTATTTACATGTATTGGAGGAATCGTTGTCCTTATGTATTTAGCGATGATTATGCCGATGTTTCAAATGATGAATTCTATTTAGGGGGCATTTGTATGCAGAATGAGGAAGGATTTACTCTGTTAGAGATGCTATTAGTGATGGTTGTCATAACTATATTATTACTATTAATTATTCCGAATGTAGTTACACAGCGCTCATCGGTCCAAGGAAAAGGGTGTGCAGCTTACGTGAAAGCTATAGAAGCGCAAATACAAGTATATCAATTACAACATAATAAAATTCCATCGTTAAAAGAACTGACAGATGAAAAGTATATTACAACTGATAAGTGCCCGAATGGCGAATCTATTCATATTTCAGATGATGGCGCAGTATCAATTAGGGCATTGTGAAACAACAGGGGTTTACTTTTTTAGAAATGTTACTCGTTTTATTTGCTATTTCTGTATTAAGTATAGTTACGTATTTTAGCGTGCATTCCTTATACGAGCGACAAAAAGTTGAACAATTTTTGAGGCAGTTTTCAAATGATATTTTGTATATGCAGCAATTAGCGATAAACCGTCAAAAGCACTATACATTACGTTGGCATAAAGATAGAAATATGTATGCTATAAAAGAGTCAGGTACAAAGTATTATATCGTCAAGCGAGAGTATGAAGAAGATATACAAATTGATTTGCATACGTTTCCAAATCCGATGACATATAATCCAAGTGGAAATATTAATAGAGGTGGTACGATTATAATTTCGTATAGAAATTATAAATATGAAATTGTATTTCAGCTTGGAAGAGGGAGATTTACGTATCGTGAAATGTCAAAAAGGATCCATAATGGCTGAAATGATTGTATCGTTAAGTGTTTTAATGATGGCTGTATCTTTACTACTACCGCAAACAGTATTAGTTATGCAAGAAAGAAAAAATATACAAATTCGTTATAAGGCATCTGGATTATTAAAAAAAGAAGCAGCTATATATATGTATGGAAATGAAGAAAAGCGAATAATAGAAAAGAATATAAATGGAATTGTGTATTACACATATTGGGGAGGCAATGAAGTTTGTACCATGTGGAGAGATGTGAAAGACAGAATGATGGAACAATGCTTTTATGTAGGAGAAAAAATAAATTAGAATTTGGTTTTTCATTAATAGAAATGATTGTATGTCTGTTTCTATTATCAATATTTTTTTTGCTCCTTCCCCGCCTACATTTCATTGAAATGGGAAATAAACAGTCAAAAGGATTAAATGATTGGGAGTGGGATGTGTATTTAGGGCAAATGCAATTGGAGTTTCGTGAAGTATCATCTGGAGAACAGCTAGCATTTGAAAATGGAGAAAGTATTTTACGATTCCGATCGCGTAATGGGAGTGAAGTATCGTATGAAAAAGAGAATAGTCGTCTTATAAGAAAGGTAAATAGGCGCGGGAGGGAAGTTGTTTTACAAAATATTGGAACAGTTTCTTACAAACTAACACCTCATGTACTCATTATAAATGTAAAAGATACTAGTGGGAAAATATATGAAGGTGTAGTTATGCGATATAGCGAAATAGGAATAAACGTATGAGAAAGCAAAATGGATTTACAATGCCTGGAACTATTATCTTTCTTATTTTATTAACTTCTTTTTTTATATACGAAACAAATATGTTGTTTACAGATAAAAATTTTTATATAGAAATAGAACAAAAGTTTTTATTGGATGAATTACTTAACCGATCTATTACAGATATAAAAAAAGATTTACAGCAAAAAGAAAAAGAAGGTACATTTTTCTTTCAGTATGAAAAGGGAGAAGCGAGTGGAAATTATGTCTTTGAAAATGATTTAATTCTCGTTACGTTGCAGTGCACACTCAAACAGGAAGCTTTCTATACGGTGAGTTTTCGGTATAGAAAAAAGGATGGAAAAATAGTGGATTGGATAGAAGGATAATATGTGAAATATATGGAGATAAACCAGGATTTTCTATTGTAAATTGAATTGATTTTTTAGAAGAAATGGATAAATATAATGATTAAAAGTTTAAATTTTCTCAAAAAAGAGAAAGGTAGAAAGAATATGATATATTCATGCTATCCAATCATTATTTTTAGGGAGAATAGGGAAATGACAAACAACAATCAAATAGGTGAAAATAAGGAACAAACTATTTTTGATCATAAAGGAAATACGATTATGACAGAAGATAGAGAAATACACATTATTTCAAAATTCGAAGAACCTCTTATTGTCGTATTAGCAAATGTACTAAGTGATGAAGAGTGTGGTGAATTGATTGAAATGTCTAAAAATAAAATGGAGCGTTCTAAAATTGGTTCATCACGTGATGTAAATGATATTCGAACAAGTAGCGGTGCATTTTTGGAAGACAATGAACTTACTTCAAAGATTGAAAAACGAATTTCATCTATCATGAATGTTCCTGCGTCGCATGGTGAAGGATTACACATTTTAAATTATGAAGTGGATCAACAATATAAAGCCCACTATGATTATTTTGCGGAACATAGTAGATCAGCTGCTAACAATCGTATTAGTACGCTTGTAATGTACTTAAATGATGTAGAAGAAGGCGGGGAAACATACTTCCCGAAATTAAATCTTTCTGTACACCCTAGAAAGGGAATGGCAGTATACTTTGAGTATTTTTATCAAGATCAATCACTAAATGAGCTTACGTTACACGGAGGAGCACCTGTAACGAAAGGTGAGAAATGGATTGCAACGCAGTGGGTGAGAAGAGGTACTTATAAGTAAAAGCGAGTGTTACGTTTTGTTCTTCATAGTATAAGAACAAAACGTTTTTTTATTAAACAAAGTAGCATCTTTCGTTATAATAACAATTAATAAATGACGATTGAGAGGACAGAAAATGAAATCTATATATATAACCGGCTACATGGGAGCAGGGAAAACAACAATTGGAAAAGCGTTAAGTAAAGAACTTCAAATGGATGTTGTAGATACTGATCAAAAAATCGAAGAGAAGCAAGAGAAGGCAATTCGAAATATTTTTGCCGAAGAAGGCGAAATGGCTTTTCGGGAATATGAAAGCGAAATGTTACGTGCGCTACCAGTCCATAATGTCATTATTACAACTGGTGGGGGAATTATTGAACGAGCGGAAAATCGCAAGTGGATGAAAGAGAACGGAACTGTCGTGTATTTATATTGCGATCCGCATGTAATTGCAGAAAGGCTTCGTGAAGATACGACACGTCCACTATTTCAAAAGAAAGATATAGATGCATTTGTAACGAAATTTGAATCACGCCGAGCTTATTATGAAGAGGCTCATATACATATTGATACGACGAATAAGTCTGTAAAGCAAATTATGAATGAATTAAAGGAAAAGATTAATGTATAAAAAAGTGGACATACTAATCAAGTAGAGGTGATGATAATATGTCTACTAATGATTATGTTCGCTTTGTGACGCAGCAGTTTGTGTCGTATATGGATGCTCCAAAAGAAGATCGAAAACAAAAGAAAGAACAACGCCGTGCTGAAAAAGAGCCATTTATGAATAAGTGGTTTGGTGTTATGCCGCTGAGTGCTGCTTTGTTTTACCGAAATGTAAAAAGTAAAAGAAAAAAATCAAGTTGAATTTTAGTCATATGTTTAGCAAACCAAAAATCCTCTAGTGTCGTATTACACTAGGGGATTTTTATTTACTGCACGGATTCTTGTTCTTCCGTAACGGCATGTATTTTATTGTTCACCCATACAAATCCTATTCCGATACAAATAGAAATGCCCCAGCCTACAGCGGTCATAATCGCTCTCATTTCACCATAGCCATCTACACCAAAAACAGAGATGAAATAAATTTTTAAAAAGCTTTTTAATATAAATTGCAGCCCGAAAAATAACGTTAAATATTGCAGTGCTGGATATATACGACTATCACGATAAAGCTCACGACTTTTATCGCGGTCATGGCCTTGCAGCGCTGCAATATCCGCAGCGAAATATAACATGAGTGGTTTTTTTATGAAAATTGTACAGATGACGATAATACCGAGTACGATGTGATAATATGCATCATTCCACAACATTCGTTCAGCTGACCCAGATAATAAATCTACCGTTGTATTAGAAATGAGTGTAATTAAAATAAAGAACCCTGTCACGTTAAACTGTTTTTCTTTTTTAAAGGTATACAGTGTATAAATAATCCCCGGAACAGAGGAAAGTAACATCGCGTAATAAGGATCGATATAAGGTTTTGCAAATTTCCAAATGAGGAATGGGATTACGAGATAAAAGACAAGATCTAATATAGCTTTTTTATTTTGATTCATACAAAGCCTCCTTAAGTCATACATATATTTTATAATATAATTTCTGAAAATTGTATAAGGGTTTAATGGGAAAAGAAAAAATATATCAATTTTCGAGGGGTTAGTAGATTGAAAAAAATTGCCCCTAGCGTAGTAAGTTTTTTTAGTATATAATAAAGGAAACGCTTTCATTTTTAATTTGTTCACAAAATGGACGGAAAATCACATATTTACTATCGATATGTTGCTTTATAATGAAACTAATTAAATATACATGCATACAATATTGTGAAATAAATAACATAAATAATCTATATAAATGTAAACGTTATCAAAAGAGAGAGGTGGAGACAATGAGTAAATTTTTCTTCAATCATAATCCAGCAACAGTAGAGGATGGAAGGCTTGTTAAATATGCTGAAATTATTTATGGAGAAGGTGGCCGTTCTGTATTAGAAAATTTAATGGTGAAGGCATCTATCAGATTGCGTGATCGTTATCCGAATAAATCTGACGAGCAGATCTCGAACCTAGTAAATAAAGGCATCCATGATATGTTTCAAAAATATGTGAGCGAGTAAGAGTGGCCAATGGCTGCTCTTATTTTTTTGTATAAGGATTGTCACTCTAGCTGAAAATAAACATGTATTCTGAAAAACGTAAAAAGGAGTGGGAAAGATGAGCAATGGAATTGGACGTTCGAAAGAAAATCTTCCAACTGATGCAAATCATGTGAGCGCGAAGGATCGTGCGTATCAAAAACGCATGGCAAAGCAAAAACAACAAGAGCGTAATGAGGATAGAGAGTAACTCGAAATAAAGCTCCTTCTAAAGCAGAAGGAGCTTTATTTTGATAGAAAATGATTCGCGGTAACATAAAAGAGTCCACCGTTAATAATTTGCACTGTAATACGTGGTTCATACTGTTCTTGCAGAGCTTGTTTTTCAATTTCATAGCTCTCAGGAAGTTCGTCACTTTCTTCATAAAAACGGTTTAAAAGGTCTAAATCATGATTCCAACGCACTCTTGCTTCTTTTGCCCACGTATGGTCATCTTCTGCAATTATATTTTTTAAAGCGTCTTCTATGCGTTGTAAACCACTTTGAGGTTTAATGATGGGCGAGAGCGTAAAACAAAAATCAGGTATTTTTGGTGTAAGTTTAATGTTTGTTAATGTTTCATGAAAGTTTGCCATCATTGTTCCAGAAATGAGATGAATACCAATCGAGTGAAGGATGTCTTTTTTTCGATCACATTGATAGGAAACTTTTATATTAATACCGAGCCAAGGGTGGAGCGGTGTATGTGTTGCTCCATTATGTCTTACATCCTCATATAAACGTATGTATGAGCCTAATTCTTTTGTCGTTTGGAAAATTTGATGTAGACGTGGTGAACCGTAGTGAATAAGCTCACCATCATTTTCTTCATTTTCTGGATTTGTAATAAGAGTAAGGCGCATCGGATTCGGTACGCCTCCTGTTTTCTCAAGATAGTGCCAATAAAAAGGGCGATTCATTAATAATTTATCCATCTCAATTGTTAACTGTACATCTAATAAATGAGGAGAACGTTCTAAAATTTCACAGTTATTCGCCTCAAAGAAATTGTATAAGTAATTATGAATTTCATGTTGCTGCATAGCCCTGCACCTCAGCTTCATTTCGTTTCGCAAAGTCGATAATAGATGTTAAGTTTTCCATCTTAATTCTAATTTCACCTTCGCTTTTTGATTGCGCGAAAATTTCTTGAATGTGCGCGTCGATGTTTTTCATATTAATTCTCGTTAAAATTTCATCGAGTTCACCGATAACACGCTCGAATAAGTTGATTTTTTCATATAACAGTTTCAGAATATGTTCTTCAACAGTATGCTTTGTAGCTAAGTTATAAATATGAACATCATTCTTTTGACCGAGACGGTGAATACGCCCGATTCTTTGTTCAAGACGCATTGGATTCCATGGCAAATCATAATTGATCATATGGCTACAAAACTGTAAGTTAATCCCTTCACCACCAGCTTCAGTTGCAATTAATACTTGTGCGTGGTTTTGGAAAAGCTCCTTCATCCAATCTTTCTTCCCGCGTTTAAACCCGCCGCGGAATGGAACGGAAGAAATACCGTGTTGTTGTAAAAACCATTGTAAGTACATTTGTGACGCTCGATATTCTGTGAAGATAACGACTTTATCGTCAATTTCTTTTATAAGCTCAAGAGCTTTATTTGCTTTTGAGTTGAAAGGAATATGATTAATTTTGTCCATTAGCACATCGATATGTGGATCTTTTATATAATGTTCGTTTTCTTTCTGTCTTTTTTCTACATGCTTTTTCAATGAATAGTAAACAGCCTCACGACTACTACATGCTTCCCGTTTTAAAGTTAACGATGAGAAAGCAGATGTGAAGGCGTCTTGTCCTCGCCAATTTTCGATATCATTATATAGAGCTTGTTCTTGTTCATTAAACTCAACAAAAATTGTACGTACATGTCTCTTCGGCCAATCGATACCGGTATTATGTCGTCTATTTCGCACCATTACTTTATTAATGAGAGCTTTTAAGTCTTCATCTGATTCGGCTGAGCGATTTTTGGAAGCGTAATATTCTTCAAAGTTGGATTGATTGCCTAAATGTCCTGGTTTTAATAAAGAAACAAGGTTAAAAATTTCATCAATCTTATTTTGAACAGGAGTAGCGGTTAGTAATAAACAAAATTTCTTTTTTAATCGCTGTGCAAATTCATAGTTTTTTGTTTTATTATTTTTAAGTTTATGTGCTTCATCGATAATAATAAGGTCATATTCTAAGTTCAAAACGATATCACGATGCGGTGAACGTTTTGCAGTATCAATTGAGGAGACAATCACATCGGCTTGTTCCCATGAATAGCTTTTCTTTTGGGCTACAGCTGGAATGAAAAACTTTGTATTCAGTTCGTATGCCCATTGTGATACGAGAGAAGCTGGGACAAGTATAAGTACCTTTTTCACGAGCCCGCGGACCATGTATTCTTTCAAAATAAGTCCAGCTTCGATTGTTTTTCCAAGGCCTACTTCATCTGCTAGAATCGCTTTACCGTTCATTTGTTCAATCACATTTTGAGCGACTTCTAATTGATGCGGAAGCGGTGTGAAATGGGATAAATGTTTCGGTGCTTGTAGTCCATCAAAAGTAGGAACAAGTAACGATTTTTCTGTTTCATAAGCTAAGTGATATAAATCCCAGTTTGTCCAAGGACCATCTTCGTCAATTCTATTTAAAAAATTGTTTTGCCATGTCCGATCTACGGAAATATCGACATTCATTACAACTCTCCCACCTTTTATAAACTAAAGTAATTATTTTTTAATGTATGATGATTTGCCTTAAAAGAAGGCATAATTATCGTTATTAAAGGCTATATGATAGACAATAATAAAGTATTAAATCTCAAAAGCTGTATTTATTGTGTTTTAACATAAAAAATTCTAAATTATTTTTTATGCTAGAATATTGATGAAATATAGCGAATGATGTTAGGATAATGGTGTGAAATGTGTGGAATCTTTCGTATTTTATCCAAGAAAGTGATTTTTTATTTACGCTTTCATAAAAAAATATAATGAGATTCCGTATATCCTATCTTTTCAGAATGAAAATGTTTAGAAAAGGGAAGCAACTTTTATTGATTTGTCAAAGCATAAGGGGGAGAGAGCATGATTACATTACAACGTACACCGTTATTTGATGTATACGCGAAGTATGGTGGGAAAACAATCGACTTCGGTGGTTGGGAATTACCAGTTCAATTTTCAAGCATTAAAGAAGAACACGAAGCTGTACGTACAGCTGCAGGTTTGTTCGATGTGTCTCATATGGGAGAAGTTGAAGTGAAAGGTGTAGATAGTTTAGCATTTTTACAACGTGTTGTTACAAATGACGTATCTACCTTAAAGGTAGGGGGCGCACAATATACAGCTATGTGCTACGAAAATGGTGGTACAGTAGATGATTTATTAATCTACAAACGTGGTGAAGAAGACTATTTATTAGTAATCAATGCATCAAATATCGAGAAAGATTACGAATGGTTAGCAAGTCATGTAATTGGCGATACGACAGTAGTCAATGTTTCTAGTGAAGTTGCACAGCTTGCAATTCAAGGACCAAAAGCAGAAGGCATTTTACAAAAAGTTGTGTCAGAAGATTTGAAAGAAATTAAGTTCTTTAAATTTAAAAACGATATTCTTGTAGACGGAATTCCAGCACTTGTATCTCGTACAGGTTACACAGGTGAAGATGGATTCGAAATTTACTGTAAGAGTGAAGATGCTGCAAAACTTTGGGAGAAACTTCTTGAAGTTGGAGCAGAAGAGGGCTTAAAAGCATGTGGTTTAGGTGCTCGTGATACACTTCGATTCGAAGCAACATTACCACTTTATGGACAAGAATTATCAAAAGATATTACACCGATTGAGGCTGGAATTGGCTTTGCGGTAAAAACAAATAAAGAAGCAGACTTCTTTGGAAAAGCAACGTTAAAAGAGCAAAAAGAAAACGGTGCGCCTCGTAAATTAGTCGGCATCGAAGTAATCGAACGTGGAATTCCTCGTACGCATTACCCTGTATTTATTGGTGAAGAAAAAATTGGGGAAGTAACGAGTGGTACACAATCTCCAACGTTAAAGAAAAGCATTGGTTTAGCACTAATTGATGTAAAATACGCAGCAGTTGATACAGAAGTAGAAATTGAAATTCGTAATAAACGCGTCAAAGCAGTAGTTGTTCCAACACCATTTTACAAACGTTCAAAGTAACGGGGAGAGGGGTAGATTTCATGTTGCATCGTTATCTTCCAATGACAGAAGAAGACAAAAAAGAAATGTTACAAACGATCGGCGTTCAAACGATCGATGAATTATTCTCTGATATTCCAGAGAGTGTTCGTTTTAAAGGGGATTTAAAAATTAAAGAAGCAAAATCAGAGCCAGAGCTTTTAAAAGAGCTATCTCAAATGGCTAGTAAAAATGCTAACTTAAAAGAATACGCTTCTTTCTTAGGAGCAGGCGTATACGATCATTATGCTCCAGTAATTGTAGATCATGTTATTTCTCGCTCAGAATTTTATACAGCTTATACACCATACCAACCGGAAATTTCACAAGGGGAATTACAAGCAATCTTTGAATTCCAAACAATGATTTGTGAATTAACAGGAATGGATGTAGCAAACTCTTCTATGTATGACGGGGGTACAGCTTTAGCTGAAGCGGCAATGTTAGCAGCTGGCCATACTCGCAAAAAGAAAATTCTTGTATCTAGCGCGGTTCATCCAGAATCAAGAGCAGTACTTGAAACGTATGCAAAAGGTCAAAATCTTGAAGTTGTTGAAATTAATCATAAAGATGGTGTAACAGATTTAGACGTATTACAAAGTGAAGTAGATGATACAGTTGCTTGTGTAATCGTTCAATATCCAAACTTCTTCGGACAAGTTGAAAAATTAGCTGATATTGAAAAAATCGTTCATCAACAAAAATCATTATTTATCGTTTCTTCAAATCCATTATCATTAGGCGCATTAACACCACCAGGGAAATTTGGTGCTGATATTGTAATCGGTGATGCACAACCATTCGGTATTCCAACGCAGTTTGGTGGACCGCACTGTGGTTACTTTGCAACAACGAAAGCATTTATGCGTAAAATTCCAGGACGTCTTGTTGGACAAACTGTAGATTCAGATGGTAAACGTGGATTTGTATTAACGTTACAAGCACGTGAACAGCATATTCGCCGTGATAAAGCGACGTCTAATATTTGTTCAAACCAAGCGTTAAATGCATTAGCAGCTTCTGTTGCAATGACGGCACTTGGTAAACAAGGTGTGAAAGAAATGGCACGTCAAAATATTTCTAAAGCACAATATGCAAAACGTCAATTTGAAGCGAAAGGCTTCACAGTAACATTTGCTGGACCATTCTTCAATGAGTTTGTTGTAGATTGCAAACGTCCAGTGAAAGAAGTAAACGATGCATTATTACAAAAGAATATTATCGGTGGTTATGATCTAGGCCGTGATTATAAAGAGCATGAAAACCATATGCTTGTAGCAGTAACTGAGCTTCGTACAAAAGAGGAAATTGACACACTTGTAAACGAAATGGGGGCTATCCAATGAAGAACCAAGATCAAGCACTTATCTTTGAAGTGAGTAAAGAAGGACGCATAGGATATAGCTTACCCAAATTAGATGTAGAAGAAGTGAAACTAGAAGATGTGTTTGAGAGCGATTATATTCGAGTAGAAGATGCAGAGCTACCAGAAGTATCTGAACTTGATATTATGCGCCACTATACAGCACTTTCAAACCGTAACCACGGTGTTGATTCTGGATTCTATCCACTTGGATCTTGTACGATGAAATATAATCCGAAAATTAATGAGAGTGTAGCTCGTTTCGCAGGATTTGCAAATATTCATCCGTTGCAAGATGAAAAGACAGTACAAGGTGCAATGGAATTAATGTACGACTTACAAGAGCATTTAATTGAAATTACAGGTATGGATACTGTTACTTTACAACCAGCAGCTGGTGCACATGGAGAATGGACAGGTTTAATGTTAATTCGTGCATACCATGAAGCGAATGGTGACTTTAACCGTACGAAAGTAATTGTGCCTGACTCTGCTCACGGAACGAACCCAGCATCTGCAACTGTAGCTGGTTTTGAAACAATTACAGTAAAATCAAATGAAAATGGCCTTGTTGACTTAGAAGACTTAAAACGTGTTGTAAACGAAGAAACAGCAGCACTTATGTTAACAAATCCTAATACATTAGGGCTATTCGAAGAAAATATTTTAGAAATGGCAGAAATCGTCCATAATGCAGGCGGTAAATTATACTATGATGGTGCAAACTTAAATGCGGTATTAAGCCAAGCACGCCCAGGAGATATGGGATTTGACGTTGTGCATTTAAACCTTCATAAAACATTTACAGGTCCTCACGGCGGTGGTGGCCCAGGTTCTGGTCCAGTAGGTGTGAAAGCTGATTTAATTCCGTACTTACCAAAACCGATTTTAGAGAAAACGGAAAATGGTTATCACTTCAACTACGACCGTCCAGAAGCAATTGGTCGTGTGAAACCATTCTATGGTAACTTCGGAATTAACGTTCGTGCATACACGTATATTCGCTCTATGGGTCCAGATGGCTTGCGTGCAGTAACGGAGTATGCTGTATTAAATGCGAACTATATGATGAGAAGATTAGCGCCATTCTACGATCTTCCATTCGATAGACATTGTAAGCATGAATTTGTATTATCAGGTCGTCGTCAAAAGAAACTTGGTGTACGTACATTAGATATTGCAAAACGTCTGCTTGATTTCGGTTACCATCCACCAACAATTTACTTCCCATTAAATGTGGAAGAATGTATTATGATTGAGCCGACAGAAACAGAATCAAAAGAAACATTAGATGGTTTCATTGATAAGATGATTCAAATCGCTAAAGAAGTAGAAGAAAATCCAGAAGTTGTACAAGAAG
This sequence comes from Bacillus cereus group sp. MYBK220-1, assembly GCF_051916445.1. Taxonomy (NCBI): domain Bacteria; kingdom Bacillati; phylum Bacillota; class Bacilli; order Caryophanales; family Bacillaceae; genus Bacillus; species Bacillus cereus group sp. MYBK220-1. The sequence continues at coordinate 274,942 of NZ_JBQAGQ010000003.1, forward strand.
CACCGCATACGACAGTTATTAAACGTTTAGACGAAACGATGGCTGCACGTAAACCAGTTTTACGTTATGCGAAGCTAGCTCCTGTACAAGTTTGATTAAAATAACAAAGGAAGAACTCGCTGAGGCGGGTTCTTTTTTTGTATGGAGAATTTGTCCCGCATTAACGGACAGTAAACTCCCAACTCAAAACTTAGCTGGTGCAAAGAAGCCAGGTGGGAGATAAACTGTCCGTTAATGCCCGATTGGTTCAACTAATAATCAGTGGGGATGAACAAAAATCCCCACTGATTAAAGTTTCACTTTATGCAGAAATAGTGAAGAAAATGTTAAAAAAATATGTTTTTTGTTTCCTAATGGTGTAAAGTTGTAGTTTTATAGGTAGTTTTGTTGAAAAAGTCGGTTTGATAAAAGTATTTATTTTTGTTAGAATTTTATTGAAATTAAGAAGATGTGATGAGGCAAAGATTACTCATTTTTATGTATATGTGAAAAAACGAACAAGACGGGGGTGAAAGTGTGGGATATCGATGTTATAGAATGGTATACCATTTAGAAAATGGAGAAACAATTAAAGATGTAAAAGAATTTTGCTATCGAGACCAAGGGAAAGTATTAGAAAGAGTAGCAAATCGTGTAATGGATAATAGAGAAGTGACGGCGATTGATAAACAAGGAACAATCATTTCAATAGCATGTGAGGACATTGTAAAGGTGGAACTTGATTACATAACAGAAAGTTAACCTTGAGTCATATCGAATTATTCGATAAAATAAACTGTTGAATGGTGAAGTGAGAAGAGAGGAGTTTATCATGGGTAGTACAAGACACTTTTATATGTTTATCTTAGCGTTTGTTCTTGTTGTCGCATTAACGATTTACTTAATCGTTGACAGCAGCTGGTACAACACGGTTCATCCGGCATTCCTTCTGTTTATGTATATAGGAATTGCAGTAGTAAGTTTCGGAATGAGAGACGAGATGTTAGATCGCTTTGAAAAGTGATACATATACGAAAGACCAACAGGAAAATGTTGGTCTTTTTTTCTTGCCAAAAATAGGATGATGTGTATATACTGTATATATAAGGTATATACAGTATATACACACACTGGAGGAAAACATGAATATTATTATTTCGAATTCTTCCCAAGACCCTATTTATGTGCAAATAAGAAAACAATTAAGCCAGCTTATTTTAAATGGCGGTTTAAAGGGTGGAGATCAATTACCGTCTATTCGTAGCTTAGCGAAGGAATTACAAATTAGTGTCATTACAACGAAGCGTGCATACGAGGAGCTTGAAAAAGAAGGATATATAGAAACTGTTGCTGGGAAGGGGACTTATGTTTCACGTAAAAATAATGAACTATTAAAAGAACAAAGGCTTCGCCTATTGGAAAGTAAAGCGGAAGAGATTGTGAATGAAAGTAAAGCGTTGCAGCTTTCACTTGAAGAATTACAGCAGATGATTGCGTTTTTATATAAGGGGGAATGAGAGAGATGTTAGAGTTAAAAAATGTTTGTAAAAGTTATGAAGGTTTCGCAGTGAAAAATATAAGTTTTACGTTACCACGCGGATATATTATGGGGTTTGTCGGACCGAATGGGGCCGGGAAAAGTACGACAATCAAAATGATTATGAATTTAATTAAAAAAGATAACGGAGATATAAAAATTTTTGGCAAGGACAATAAGAAAGCTGAAAAGGAAATAAAACAAAATATCGGCTTTGTATATGATGAAAATCATTATTACGAAGATTTAACGTGTGAACAAATGAAGCGTATTATTGCACCGTTATATAAAAAGTGGGACGAAGAGCAGTATCAATCGTATATGCATAGATTGCAAGTTCCGAAGTATAAAAAAATTAAAGAATTATCAAAAGGAATGAAAATGAAATTTGCGATTGCCATCGCACTTTCGCACCACGCAGAGTTTATTATTATGGACGAACCGACAGCAGGGTTAGATCCAGTTGTTCGAAGTGAATTACTTGATATGTTGCAAGAAATTGTAATGGAAGATGAAGTATCCGTATTATTCTCAACGCACATTACAACAGATTTAGAGCGCATTGCAGATTATGTTACGTTCATCAATGATGGAGAAATTATATTTACTGGTGAAAAAGAAGACTTAATGGAGAACTACGTAATCGTAAAAGGAAGTAATGATTTATTAGACCGAGAAGGAAAAGAACTATTTGTTGGATTACGAAAAAATAAGTTTGGTTTTGAAGGTTTAGCGAATGATAAACAAGCAATCATAGATTGGTTTGGAAATGAGGTTGTACTAGAAAAGCCTACATTAGATGATATTATCGTTTACACCGCGAAAGGAAGAGGTGCTTATGCGTCAGCTTGTATATAAAGATTTGTTCTTTTTTCGGGTAATGTGGTTAGTGAATTTTGTTATGCCTCTTTTGTTTTTTATGTTAGAGCCAAGTGGTGAATTTTTATTTCCGATGAGTTGTCTATTTATAACCCTCTCCTCCGTTATGACGTTAACCTTTATGGATGAAAGAAATAAAAGTGACATTATTATAAATAGTTTACCAGTAAGTCGGAAGGATATCATTATTGCTAGATATATTTCCTGTGCAATATTTATTGTCGGTGCCATGGTTTCAACTATGATAATTGTATTCCTTTTAAGAGGTATTGCTGTTATTGATGATATTGGTGTATACCATCCTAATTTTTATATTGAAATTCCATGGTATGTAGTGGTAAGTGGAGTGATTTATTCTGTAGTATTTGTGGCGACATTTTTTCCTAGTTATTATGGTACAAAATCAAAGGGCATGAGAAGTATAGTATCAGCGGCAGCAATGGGGATTGGTGTACTTCTTTGGATATTTATTAGTGATGGGCTGAATGAAACAACATCTTCATTCAGTGAGTGGATTATGAATCCAGTACATATTGGTGTATTTACGGTTGGAGGAATGATATTAGCTAGTGCCTATATCGCTTCTATGTTTCTTACAATTAAAATTTATGAAACGCGTGATTTATAGAGAGGAGAATTCATATGCAACAGTTGATTTTGAAGGAGTTTTTTTTACAGAAGAAGATGTTTCCTTTCTATTTTTTAATCCCTATTTTATCTATTTTTAAGAATTCCGTCGAACCAATGGGGATTGCAATAGGAATATTTATAACATGTAGTACGATTATATATATTTCTTTTTATTATGACGAGAAAAGTAAAGCGGAAAAAGTATTAGTGAGTTTACCTATAACGAGAAAAGAGATAATTATAGCTAAATATATTTCAAGCACATTATTTATTATGGCTGGTTTAAGTGTAACTTTTATAGTCGTAATATTAGGAAATATTTTATTGGACAGGGATATAGTCATGCCTGGATATGCAGTGTTTTCAGCGATAGTAGCAACTTTGATTTATTGTGCAGTAACGATACCGACTAATTACATTGGGGGATATAAAGTTATTACTGTCTTGAATTTGATTATGCTTTTTCCTTTAATGGGTATGATTGGTCTTATGTGCAATATTTTTGGTGATAAAACAATTATGTTAAAAGTACTTCACTCTCAAGAGGCTACACCAGCAATGGGTGTTCTTAGTATTGGAGTATTAGTGAGTATATTCATATCAATGTTCCTCTCAATGAAAATGTTTCAGCAGGCAGAGTTATAGAAGGGACATTTTCATATTAGGAGGTGCAATACATGATCAAGCAACTAATTTTAAAAGATTTCATCATTCAATGGAAATTTTTAATTTGGTACATACTGTATCCTGTTTTCTTTTATATGGCCTTAACAGATACGGAAAATCTGTTCATAATTATGTCAGTAATTATTACAGTTGGGGCAACAGTAAAAACATTTGAAGCAGATAGTAAAAATGAGAGTGAAGTTATAGTAAATAGTTTACCAATATTGAAAAAACATATTGTATTTGCAAAATATATAGTAGCAATTATTATTCTTTTTATAAGTGTAATGGTCGGTTGTTTTACGATGGGAATGAAGAATGGGGTTAACCTATTTGAATTTATTGAAACGACAATGGTTGCTAGTATTAGCTTTATTTTAGTGTATTTAAGCTTTGTTTTACCGATATCGTTTTGGTTGGCCTATAAAAAAACTATTTTTATTGCGATTTTTATATTAATAGCACCTATGGCCGTTTCTTCTATTTTCTTTGGAATCAACCTAGAACAAATTCAACTATATAACAGCGTGTTATTCATTAGTTCAATATGCATGTTTATAATATCTATCTTCGTTTCAGTGAAATTGTATGAGAAGAGAGAATTTTAAAAGGTGCCCTATAAAAGGCACCTTCTTCAATAACGACAATAGGAAAGTAAAAGTTTATAAACAGAGAGGTTACTCGGTACAACATCTTTTGGAGTATGTAATATAAAGCTGAAAACGATAACGAGAATAAGAAATAGGAAAAATAAAAATAGAATTTGCTTATGTATAGAATTTTGCATATTATCCACTCCTTTTTTAGGTAGTATGTCCAAAAGAAAGGAGTATATGAAAAATGTTAGGAGGGGAGAATGATGAACAAAAGAAAATGGTTATATAGAATAGGAATATTTTTATTTTCAATCGGCCTCATATTAGCAAATGTTTACTCGGATATACCACTGTTATTTCCAAGTTTACATAAAGGGGGTGGTATAAGTATTGCCATAATTGGTCTGTTTTGTCTTATCACATGTAACTTCTACAGAAAGTCTGAATGAATATAAAAAAGGACAGTTATTCTTTTTCAGAAATACTGTCCTTTTTAAATAACTTATTCCATAGTTTGGCGATACTCCATATAATGACGATTGCAATGGAGGCGATAATGGACCAAACAATCGATATAATTTCAAGTGTCATGTTAGGAAGGAATGTGAGAATGGATAATACTTTATGAAACAATGATTCTATTATATGAAAACTTATTTGTAATAGAATGACGATACCAAGTGTGATCCATGCTAATATTTTCTTTCCTTGTTCTTTCCACATGACATTCACCTCACGTTAGCTTAATAGTTTTAAGCCAACAGCGCCGCATAGAATACAGCTTAAGAAAGCAAGACGACGCCAATCCGCTGATTCTCGGAAAATGAGAATGCCTAGAAGTGCACTTCCAGCAGTTCCGATTCCAGTCCAAATTGCGTAAGCAGTTCCCATCGGTAATGTGTTCATCGCAAGAGATAAGAAGAAGAAGCTTACGCCGAAGTTAGCGATTAAAATAACTTTTGGTGCCCAGCCTTTCTTTTCAGTGGCTACTTTCATAAAGAGTACACCAATAATTTCACAAATACCAGCTAGAATTAAAAATACCCAAGCCATTTTATGCGGCCTCCTTCGCTTCTTTTTCTTCTGTTACTCGTTTTAAACCAATTACTCCGAAGAAGATTAAACCGATTAATAAAACTTTTACGATAGAGAAAGGTTCTCCGAAGATGAAAATCTCTGTAAGAACGATTCCGCCAGCTCCGATTCCTGTAAAGACTGCGTATACAGTGCCGACAGGTAAATCTTTATAAGCTCTAAATAATAAGACGAAACTAATTGTAATTAATAGAGCAACACCAGCCCATTCAAGTGGTGCCTCTGCTTTTTTTAGTCCAATCACCCAAAATATTTCAATAATACCAGCGATGATTACATAAATCCATGCCATATGTCATTTCTCCTTCCTACCAGTCGTTAGGTAAAGGGCTTAAAAACGACGCATTGCAAAGGAGCAATCCGTCAGTTTGAAAGTCCGCGCCAAAATACTTTCCAAGAAGCGTCTAAACGTGTCTCAAAACGATTTAAACCTGCGTATAGTAGTTCAACCATAAGACCGTCGAGTAAGCATAGAAAAGCCTCTAAGGCGTCTTTTACTTCAATGTTATGCAGCTCATCTTGTTCGCTTGCTCTTTTAAATACAGGGAATAAAAGTTTTCCGACGTTTTCAATGTGTACATTTGCTTTATTAATAATTTGTTCGCGAAATGCATCAGGCGGAAAATAAGAAGTTCGTAACCAAAACATTGATTCTTCACTTTCACCAAATCGTTTTGCATACCCTTTTAATAATTTTAAAAGCAATTCTTCAGTGGACGAATTGGAAAAGCTTTCGATATCGCCTGTGAAGCTCTGCAAATCTTTTTGAAGAGCAGATTCTAAGCATATGAAATATAGCTCTTCTTTTCCTTTAAAGTGTGCGTAAATCGATGGTTTTTTAATCCCAACTTCTTGAGCAATATTTGCCAATGAAGTTCCTTCATAGCCGTAGCGTGCGAAATGAGAAAGTGCTACAGCTTTAATGCGGTTTGCTGTCATTTTCATCCCCTACCTACCGTTCGTTAGGTTCATTATATGAGATGGGAAATATAAAGTCAATAGGTGAAGAGCTGAGAAAGAGCGTTATAAGTAACGCTCTTTTTAGACAGTCTCTCGCTCAATTAAATGGAATGAAAGTTCTTTTGCACTGCCGACAATTTGCTCGCTTTGGATCTGCTTATGGAATAAAGAAAAAGCATGTGAGCCCATTGCGAGACCGGGATGTTCAATTGTGGAAATTTCTAATGCCTTTGAAATTTCATGATTATCAAATCCAAGGATAGCAAGGTCTTCAGGTACTCGAATACCATGTTTTCGAGCCTCTGTTAATAAACCAGCTGCAACTTGATCGTTCGCTGTGAAAATAGCCGTTGGACGATCTTTCATATTTAAAATACGATGGAGTATTTGTGCTCCGTCCTGCATTGTATAGCATTGGTGGAAAATCCATTCAGGATGCAACGTTTTGCCTTCGTTACGAAGTGTATCGGCGAACGCTTTTTCGCGCTCCATGGAATTTACACTTGTTTTTCTTGCTAAACAAATTCCGATTTTTTCATGGCCTCTACTTAGTAAATAGGCAGTACCAAGACGGAAACCTTCATAATGATCTACGTAGATGGATGAAATGAGGGGATGCTTCATTTTTTCACATGAAATAATAGGGGCAAATTTTGCAAAAGGTTCGATTTGTTCCCAAGAGCTCGTTCGGGAGCAAATAATCATCCCATCAAATTGTTTCATTTTCATCATTTCAAGAACACGAATTTCTTCAATGCTATCGTAATTCGTTTGACATAAATTAATATGATACCCAGCTAATAACGCTTCGTTTCCGATTCCTTCAATAATCGTACTGAAGTAGGGGAGGTTAATGAAAGGAAGCATAACGCCAATTGTATATGTTTTCCCTCTTATTAAATGGACAGCATTTATATTTTTTGCGTAGTTTAATTCTTCAACAGCATCTAGAACACGCTTACGCTTTTCTTCTTTTACGTAAGGGTGATTATTCAGGACACGAGAAACAGTTGATATCGATACACCAGCAGTTTTAGCAATTTGTTTTATATTGGCCATATGTATCACCTCTTTCCCTTATTATAAAGGGAAAATAATAAGAAAGAAAAAATCTTGACCTGAAAAGCTTTTCACAAACTATGGTATTAATAAGACTTCTTTTTATTCGCGTAACCTTTTCATTTGGGCGTAAGAATGATAGGGGTCTTTTTTGTTTGCAAAAAGTGTTGTCAAAATGTGTGAGAATAACGTGGAAAGTTTTCAAAGGTGGAGTTTGGTGACAAAGCGAATATGAAGAGAATATCAACGCTTCGTTCGTTAAGAGAGCGGTATGAAAGGGCGGAAACAAATTGAAAAAAAGAATCATTTGTTTCGTGTTTTCTAGTTTCGTACTTAGTTCGTGTTCGTTTCAGCAAACGATGCAAGAAGAAAAACACTTTGTGGGAACAACGGGAGGAGCTATGGATCGTGTTACGGATCCTATTCCGCTAAAGGAACTTCCAAAATATTTTCCGGTGAAGTTTAAAGTTCCAACGTTTTTACCGTACGACATTACAAGTGATGTGAAGGGTGAAGTAAGAACGCTTGGGAAAAAGAACGCTGTCTTAACGATTAAATATAAACAGAAGGAGCCAGGTAGAAATGAGTATATTGAGTTAAATGTCGCGAACTTTCCTTATAGTTTTCCGGATCTTATGGAAGAGAAGCGATTTCAAGAACAAATGAAACTGAATAATGGAACGTCTGCTTATTTTAAAAATAAAGATGATTATGAACGTGGTGACGAATTTGCTACGCTTATATGGAAAGAGAAAGGAATTGAATATCAGCTGCTGTATCGGAATGTAGAAGAGAACGATGAAAAGGTAATCAAGCAGAATTTATTATACATTGCGAATAAGATGAAATGAAAAAACTAGCTGATTTATTCAGCTAGTTTTTTGTATGTTATTATTTCTTTTTAATTTTGCCTGTCCAAGATTTAAATCCACCTTGTAATTGGTAGAAATCTTTGTAGCCTTGTTTTTTTAAGTATTGCGCTGCACGACCTGTACGGAATCCGCTTTGGCAATATAAGTAAACAGGTTGATCTTGACGAAGTTCTTTATGGCGAAGGCGAATTTGTGATAACGGAATGTTACGTGCACCTAAAATATGCCCTGCGTTATATTCGTCTGCTTCACGAATATCGATAAGCTGTGCTTTACGGTAGCCAGCGCGAAATTCTTCTTCTGTAAGAGTTTTAATTAATTTTTTCTGATAGAAGTACATCCATACAGTGTAGCCGATAAATGCTACGATTACGGCTAATAAAATAATCCAAGTTGTTGACACGATTCTATCGCTCCCTTTTTTCTTATCCTACTTTCAATATTATAATGCCCTTATGTATTTATGCAACAGATTCATTTGCATATAAGAAGAAATTTCGTATTCTTTCACAAATTTTGTCGAATTTGGTAGACTAGAGAATGTGAAAAATAATTGGTTATATGAGGTGCAGGATGGGAAAAGAAAAATGGTGTTATATTAACTCTGGTCAATGTTCACCGGCATTTAATATGGCGTTAGATGAATGTTTATTAAATTGGCAAAGTGAAAAGAAAATGCCACCAACAATTCGTTTTTATGAATGGGAAGTACCAACATTAACAGTTGGGTATTTTCAACGTGTTGAAAAAGATATTAATATGGATGTAGTTAACGAAAAGAAATATGGATTCGTTCGTCGTCAAACAGGCGGCAGGGGTGTACTACATGACAAAGAGTTAACGTATAGTGTTATTGTGTCTGAAGATCATCCGAATATGCCGAAAACAGTTACAGAAGCGTATCGTGTTATCTCGCAAGGTTTATTAGATGGTTTTAAGGCATTAGGGTTAGAAGCCTATTATGCAGTTCCAAAAACAGAAGCAGATCGTGAAAATTTAAAAAATCCACGTTCAGGCGTATGTTTTGATGCACCATCTTGGTATGAAATTGTAGTGGAAGGACGAAAAATTGCTGGTAGTGCTCAAACACGTCAAAAAGGTGTTATTTTACAGCATGGATCGATTCCATTAGAAATTGATTTAGATGAACTATATGATCTATTTTTATTCCCAAATGAACGTGTGAAGGAACGTATGAAGAGTATGTTCTCTTCTAAAGCAGTAGCAATTAATGAATTAACAGACCGTACATTTACGATAGAACAGTTAATTAAAGCGTTTGAAGTTGGCTTTGAAAAAGGATTGGATGTAGAACTTGTTCCATATGAATTAACAGAAGAACAGTTACATGAAGTTCAAACGTTAGCGAAAGAAAAGTATGAAAGTAATGAGTGGAATTATAAAAAATAAGAGATGGCAATTGCCACCTCTTATTTTTTTATAGTAAATTAAGTACTTTTTCTACTTTGATTCCTTTATCTTGTAAAGAACGAAGGCGACTTACAACGTCCATAATTTCTTTGTCAAATGTAACGCTAATACCTTGGCTTTGTAGTTCTTCTTTTAAGCTTTCAATAGAATCATCTATGTCGATGCCAAGCTCGTAATCTTGACAAACTTCAATTGTCTTTTTCACGAGTTTAACATAATTTTCTTGTAGTTTTGAATTTGTTTCAGTCAAAGCAGGCTGCTTCGGTTTTGCAGGAGCAACCGGTGCTGTCTCTTGCTTTGTAACTGGAGTAGGGACTGCTTTTTTCACAGGCGCTGGAGTAACTAGTTCTACAGCTGCTTCTACGCTTACTGGCTTCGGTGTCGGTACCGGAGTAGGCTTAGGTGCCATAGCAGGTGTTTCCACACGCGTAACAGGCTTAGGAGCAGGTGTAATTGCTTTTGGAGCTTCTACAACTACTTCTTTTTTCGGTGCTGCTTCTACCTGTGTTTCTTCTTGCTCGGCAGCTTCTTTATTTTCTTTACTCCACATAACGCGTTCAATTTCTAGAGACACATTGTTTTTGTTCATCGCTGTTAATGTAACTTTACCAACTTCAGCGTTTCCAGTGAAATCAACAATTTTATAAATAACACTCTTGTTCCAATCCACGTTTCCGCTCAAAAATAATTCTTCGTTACATTTCGGCGTTAAGCCCTCGATTTTAATTTCTGCGTTTACACCGTTTTCACTATATACCATAATTAGCGAAGCATTTACATCTTCGTCTGCTAACATTAGTTCACGTACCATTTTGCCGGTGCGTACTTGCGTTTTCTTCTTAACTGACATCTAATTTCTCCTCTCAAAAATTCAGTAATAATAAAAAAATCGTATAACGAAAAATAATTGCTCACGAAGATTTATGATACCGATAATAAAAGCATCACGTCAACAATTAACTTTAATTATTTTGCATTTTTCTTATTTTCTTTATGAAATTTTTCAATTTGTAAAATTAGACAGAAGAAAAAACAGCCTTTTGAAGGGCTGTTAAAAATTTGATTTTTTATATAGTAATTTATATAAAATAAAAAATAAGATAGCAATTAAAGCATTTTGCCAAAAGTTTAGATGATAAATGAGGTAAGGTTGCTTTTGGAAATAAATATTTAAGAATACAGCGGAACAAAATGGAGTAGCAAATGCGAATCCAAATAGAATTCTTCTTTTCCAATTCATTTTCTGATTAAAGGAGTAACGCTTTAATAAATATAAAATAAATAGTATACCTAGTATAATTATTGAAACGGACAAAGTAGTTCCAAGGATGCTAAAAGGCGGACTTGATAATGTATTGTTTTTTTCAAAGAAAAACATAAAAAATGAAATAATTGCATTTATGCCAAACTGTATAGCAAGAAGTAAGCTAATAGAAAATCCAATTAAAGAGGCTTTTTCTAACTTTGTTTGAGTTGGTAAAGCTGATATAAGTTCATCGCAATAAGATTGTAAATTATCTCCGAAGATGTCATAAGCGTTTTTATTTTCTGCTTGTGCTTCGATGAGGTGATCTAATATTTCTAGTAACAGTTCTTCTATTTGTTGCTCGGGTACGTTTGATATTCGAAGATATACTAACATATCACCATAAGCAGCCTCGTTTTCGGAAGTTAGAAGCTCACGTTTTTTATTATTCAATTCAATCATGTCTTGTGCATTCATCCCTATCACTCCCTCTGTAATAAGTTATTTACCGTAGTAGAAACCATTCCCCAGCTTTGTTTAAATTCTTTAAGTTGTTCTAATCCTTTATCGGTTATGTGATAATATTTTCGCTTTGGACCGAGTGAGGAAGCTTTTAATGTGCCTTCGATCAATTTTTCTTTTTGCATACGTAATAATAACGGATAGATGCTTCCTTCGCTTACGAATGTAAAGCCATGTTTATTTAATTTTGTGCTCAGTTCATATCCGTACACTTCTTCTTGTGAAATGATGTATAGGATACAACCTTCTAGTACACCTTTTAACATTTGGCTGTGCATGATTTCACCACCTTTTACTCAGGTAACTTGCGTTGCAAGGTAGCTGTTATCCGGATTATAACATTCAGTAACTTGCAACGCAAGTTACTGAAGTGGAAAACTTTAATGAGTGTTAATTTTTCAATGTTTCCCATACTAACGAGAGGAGGGAAGCGTATGAAACCATTTATGCCAAAACTCGTGTACTTTGAACCGAAGGCACTTGAATATCCACTTGGAAAAGAGCTTTATGAGAAGTTTACGAAGATGGGATTAGAAATTCGTGAAACGACATCCCATAATCAAATTCGGAATTTGCCGGGTGAAAATGATTTACAAAAGTATCGTAATGCAAAAGCAACGCTTGTCGTTGGGGTGAGGAAGACATTAAAGTTTGATACTTCAAAACCGTCAGCTGAATATGCAATTCCGCTTGCAACAGGATGTATGGGACATTGTCATTATTGTTATTTGCAAACGACACTTGGGAGTAAGCCTTACGTTCGCGTGTATGTGAATCTTGATGAAATATTTGAGAAGGCACAGCAATATATGGATGAAAGAGCACCTGAAATCACAAGGTTTGAAGCTGCTTGTACATCAGATATCGTTGGGATTGATCATTTAACACATGCATTAAAGAGGGCGATTGAATTTATTGGAGAAAGTGAGCATGGGCGTTTGCGTTTCGTTACGAAATATTCGCACGTTGATCATTTGTTAGATGCAAAACATAATGGGAAAACGCGTTTCAGGTTTAGTATTAATTCACGGTATGTAATTAAAAATTTTGAACCAGGGACATCACCGTTTGAAGAAAGAATTGAAGCTGCTCGTAAAGTAGCAGGCGCGGGTTATCCACTTGGTTTTATAGTTGCGCCACTTTATATGCATGAAGGATGGGAAGAAGGATACCGTGAACTATTTGAGCGACTGTACAATGCGCTGAAGGATATGACGATACCAAATTTAACGTTTGAATTAATTCAGCATCGTTTTACAAAACCAGCGAAAAAGGTTATTCAAGAGCGTTATCCAAATACGAAGCTTGAAATGGATGAAGAGAAGCGGAAGTATAAATGGGGACGATATGGCATCGGAAAATATGTATATAAAAAGGATGATGCAGCAGTATTGGAAGAAACGATAAGAGGTTATATAAATGAGTTTTTTCCTAATGCAGAAATACAATATTTTACTTAAGGGGGGTCTGTATGCAAATACAGATTCTTTTTTGTTTTATATATTTAGGCTCGTTTTCAACTTGTCACGTTATTCTTTCTGGTGTATCATTTTATTGATTGCTTCGTACGGAATAAGCAAAATGAACTTGGATGGAGGAAACCGATGCCTACCCCTAGTATGGAAGATTATATTGAACAAATTTATTTGTTGATTGATGAAAAGGGTTACGCCCGCGTATCTGATATTGCTGAAGCGCTTAGTGTACATCCATCCTCTGTAACAAAAATGGTGCAAAAATTAGACAAAGATGAATATCTAATTTATGAAAAATATAGAGGGCTTGTATTAACAACAAAAGGTAAAAAAATCGGAGAACGTCTCGTATATCGTCATGACTTGCTAGAGCAATTTATGCGTATTATCGGTGTGGATGAAAGTAAAATTTACAATGATGTAGAAGGAATTGAACATCATTTAAGTTGGGAAGCGATTGATCGCATTGGTGATTTAGTGCAATACTTTGAACAAGATGCAGTCCGAGTGGAAACGCTTCGCGGTGTTCAAAGAGCAAATGAAGAGAAAAGTAATTAAGGGGAACGTATGGCGTTTCCTTTTTTATTTCAATTCGAAAAGGATGGGAGAATTATGAAAGCAATTATTTTTGATTTTGATGGATTAATTGTGGACACAGAAACGATATGGTTTCACTCTTTCAGAGATGCTGTTCGTGAATACGGCGGGGAACTACCTTTAGAGGAATTTGCGAAATGCATTGGAACAACAGATGAGGTACTTTATACATATTTAAATGATCAATTAAAAGAGAAGTTTAACAAAAGTGTATTAAAAGAAAAAGTGGCAACTTTACATAAAGAGAAAATGAGAATACCAGAAGCTCGTGACGGGGTAAAAGAATATTTAGAAGAAGCGAAAGAAATGGGATTAAAAATCGCACTAGCTTCTAGTTCTTCTAGAGAATGGGTTATTCATTTTTTAGAAGAGCTACAAATTCGAGAATATTTTGAAGTAATTAAAACGAGAGAAGATGTTGAGAAGGTAAAACCAGATCCAGCTCTTTATCGAGTTGCAATAGAAGAATTAGGAATTAAGCCATCTGAAGCTGTTGTATTTGAAGACTCATTAAATGGATTGAGAGCAGCAGTTGCAGCGGGATTAACGTGCGTTGTGGTACCTAATGATGTGACACGGAATTTACCGTTTGAAAATCATCATCTTCGAATTGAAAGTATGAGAGAGAAAAGTTTAAAAGAAGTGCTTCAAAGTATAAAAAAAGACCGTATTTCCTAAAAGGAAGCACGGTCTTTCTTTTTGCTTTTTTTGCCTTCAATGACAGTTAAATGAGACTGTTTTCTTTTTCGTTTCAAAGTGGAAGAATTCCCTTTTTTACTTTTGTCATTAGAAGTATTTGACTTAAAGAAAGAATTGCCTAGGGGTGCTACATTTTGTTTCCCATGTTTGCGGTTCGATTGTTTTGCCGCACGCTTATATGAGCTTTGCGAATTTGCGGAACCACTGGAATTTGTAAACATCTTGTATAGCAAGTAAAAGATACCGACAACAAGTAACATGTACCCGATATTTCTTAATACACCCATGGGATTTGTAATAACAGATGAAACAAGGCCGAATATTGCCAATCCGATAATAAGCACAAATATAGCGAAAGTAAACGAACGACCGTTCATAAGGGACACCTCCTAAAAACATATATTGAAATTAGTATATTAACGATGAGGAAAGGAGTTGAACACCATTTTTAAATAATTATTGTTTGTTCTCTAAACGTAATAATTCTTCAAACGATGCAATTGCTACTTCCACTTGATCATCTGTTGGTTCTTTCGTTGTTAATAGTTGTAGCCATAATCCAGGATATCCAAGTACGCGTAATACGGGAATATCTCGTAATCGATTTGTAAATTGCAATACTTCAAAAGAAATACCAAGTACAACTGGAATTAATAAAATCCTGTTTATAACTCGTGCCCAAAGAGGATCTGTAGGGACTAGGAAATAAACGAACATTCCAATAATGACTGTAAATATAATAAAGCTACTGCCGCATCTATAATGGAGACGAGTTTGCTTTTGAACGTTTTCTACAGTCAGAGGAAGGTTATTCTCGTAAGCATTGATTACCTTATGCTCTGCACCGTGATACTGAAATACCCGCTTAATAAGTGGGGTTAAAGAAATAAAGTATATATAGCTCAATAATAGCATGAGCTTAATGACACTTTCGACAATGATTTGCCCAGTATGAGATGGGAAAATCGGTCTCGTTAATTCAGCTAATAGTGCAGGAACTGCTGTGAAAATGACTTTACCGAATATAAAAGATAAAACGCCAACAGCTGCAACTCCTAATACCATCGTTAATTTTGATTGTTCTTCTTTTTTATTTGCAATTTGTTCATCATCTTCTGGGTGGACGTCAAATCGTTCTGAAGCGAAGTTTAAATGCTTTGCTCCATTCGCACTTGCATCCACAATAGCGGCAATCCCTCGTAAAAATGGAATTTTTTTTAGGGTAGATAGTACTTTATTACGAACGCGTGGTAATCGATAAAATTCAATCGATTTATCTTTACGACGAACCGCTGTAACAGTATATTCTCTACCGCCAAACATAACTCCTTCTATGACCGCTTGCCCGCCATATATTTGTTTTGACTCTTCTGCCATGTTAACACCAACCTGTATTTGTTTCTCTCTTATGTAGAAAAAGAGGCAATTGTCATACTGGGTTCTGTCGTTTTGAAATAAGACAATCACCGAGTTTCCTTTATTTTATCGGCAAATACAAGTAGATGACAAGGGAAAATGTTATGAGAGTCGGACATTTCTTATTCTTTTTATAGACAAATTTCGCAGGATTTAAACATGCTTCAAAATAGTTTCGGGCATACTATTGAGCGGAGGTGTCGATGTGAGTCAAGAACAATTAGGAACAAGGAATTTTGTGCAGATTGGTTTGTTTGGTGGAATCTTTTGGGGCGGGATCTGGTATTTCCTTCATATATTTTCATTCACGGAGGCGGGACCGAATTATTTCCTTTTACCATTTGCGTTTGGAAGTTGGAAAGAGGGTGTATGGGGCAATGTGTTCGGAATAGTGTGTATGGGACTTCTTTCAATTTTGATCGCCTTTTTGTATAAAGCATTTTTTGCGAAGTTTGAAGGGATTATAGCGGGAATTATTTATGGGCTATTTTGGTGGGCACTACTGTTTTTGGGGATGGGTTTAATGGCTCCTGTTATTAAAAGTGCGCTCCATTTACCAAAAGAGACAATTGTGACGACAATATGTATTTTTATATTGTATGGTGTGTTTATAGCATATTCTGTTTCTTACGCAGTAAATAGCAATAAAGCAGAACAAGAAGGGCAAGAGAAGACGAACTATTCAAATAAGTAACTCCTATGTTAAAATATTGTATAGATATTTAATATTAAGGAGTTTTAAGAATATGAAAAAGTTACTCCTCGTAAACGGTCCTAACCTAAATCGCCTCGGTGTTCGTGAGGTAAATGTATATGGAAAGGGCACGCTAGCGACACTTGAAGCAGATATGAAGCAAGAAGCAGAAACAATGGGAGTGGAGTTAGAATGTTTCCAATCGAATCATGAAGGTGCCATTATCGACATTATTCATGAAGCGGAAGATATATATGAAGGGATCATTTTAAATCCGGGAGCATTTACGCATTATAGCTATGCGATTCGTGATGCCATTGCGAGCATTTCGATTCCTGTTATTGAAGTACATATTTCTAACATTCATCAGCGTGAATCGTTCCGTCATGAATCTGTGACGGCAGCTGTTTGTGCAGGTCAAATTGTAGGATTTGGTTTTTATGGCTATAAGTTAGCGTTATTTGCATTAATGGAGAAATTGAGGGAGGCATAAAGTAATGGAGAAAATTGAAAGATTACGAAGTGCATTTGATGAGGCTGGCATTGACGGTATTTTGTTAACAAATGAACATAGTCGTAGATATATGGCTAACTTCACAGGAACAGCAGGCGTTGTTCTTATTTCAAAAGATCGTGCTCAATTTATTACAGATTTCCGTTACGTCGAGCAGGCAAGTAAACAAGCGGTTGGATATGAGGTTGTACAGCACGCAGGATTGATCATTGATGAAGTGGCAAAGCAAGTGAAAGAGCTTGGAATTCAAAAACTTGGTTTTGAGCAAGATACTCTTACATATAGTTCTTATTCAGTGCATAAGGAAGCGATTGATGCTGAATTTATCCCGACTTCTGGACTTGTAGAAAAGTTACGCTTGATAAAGACTGATTCAGAGATTAAGATATTAAAGGAAGCTGCACAGATTGCAGATGCTGCCTTTGAGCATATTCTATCATTCATTCGCCCGGGAGTATCTGAAATTGAAGTGTCAAATGAACTTGAATTTTTCATGAGAAAACAAGGAGCAACATCTTCTTCGTTTGATATTATCGTTGCTTCAGGTCTTCGTTCGGCATTACCGCACGGCGTGGCATCTGAAAAAGTGATAGAAACAGGAGATTTCGTTACATTAGACTTCGGCGCTTATTACAAAGGATATTGTTCTGATATTACTCGTACGATTGCAGTCGGTGAACCATCTGATAAATTAAAAGAAATTTATAATATCGTTTTAGAAGCACAATTACGTGGTGTGAACGGTATTAAAGCTGGTTTAACAGGTCGCGAGGCTGATGCGCTAACGCGTGACTACATAACGGAAAAAGGATATGGTGAATACTTTGGACACTCTACTGGTCATGGAATAGGTCTTGAAATCCATGAAGCACCAGGTTTAGCGTTCCGTTCTGATACAGTACTTGAACCAGGTATGGCTGTAACAGTAGAGCCAGGTATTTATATTCCAGGTATTGGCGGCGTACGTATTGAAGATGATATCATTGTGACAAGTGAAGGTAATGAAGTAATTACGAAATCACCAAAAGAACTTATTATTTTGTAATACACAGGAGGATTTTTTTACATGATTTCAGTAAACGATTTTCGTACAGGTTTAACAATTTCAGTGGACAATGCCCTTTGGCAAGTACTTGATTTCCAACACGTAAAGCCAGGTAAAGGTGCTGCATTCGTTCGTTCTAAACTACGTAATCTTCGCACAGGTTCTGTTCAAGAGAAAACATTCCGTGCAGGTGAGAAAGTAGAAAAAGCACACATCGAAAACCGTCGTATGCAATACTTATACGCAAGCGGTGAGGCTCATGTATTTATGGATAACGGAACTTATGAGCAAATCGAACTTGGTGAAAAACAAATCGAGCGCGAGCTTAAATTCCTAAAAGAAAACATGGAAGTAGCAATTATGACTTACCAAGGCGAAGTACTTGGTGTTGAACTTCCAAACACAGTTGAATTACAAGTTACAGAAACAGAGCCTGGTATTAAAGGTGATACTGCTTCTAACGTAACAAAACCAGCTACATTAGAAACTGGTCTTGTTGTACAAGTACCAATCTTCATTAACGAAGGCGAAATGCTTATCATCAACACTGGTGAAGGTAAATACGTTTCTCGTGCATAGTAAAAAAGCACTCGTGATAATTCACGAGTGCTTTTTTTATAGGAAATAGGGTAGATAGTAAATAGCTGTTATTATAAAACTGACTAAAACAAGTGAAAGAGTACCCATAATAGATGGAGTCAAAACAATTTGAAATGGTTTTATTTCGCCAGTCTCAACGCCAGTTAATGTTTTACTTATTGCGTGATCTGTAATGTTATTTCTATGGTTACTCATAATAATTAACCACATAATTGCAAATATTGCTAAACTACCAAGGAAAAAGGTCTCTATAAATGACCAACCGACTAATAATGAAAAAAGATAAATAAGAGCTAATTCTACTACAACGGTTAAACTAATTTTCAATGCCTTCATATTTTTCCTCCTCATTTTGTAATTTCAACCAGTTTAAAAAATTTTTACGTGACACGACATGCAGAGAGCAAGGTGACTTTACTTCTTTCTCTAGTGCAGCGTGTTCGTCTGGAAACTTGTTTTCCACATGCAATGAAATATAAGGTAGTTTTTCTTGTGCTTTTAGTGAGCGGATATTATTCGTTTTAGCACCAGCAAATACGTAGGAAAGTTGTAAGTCTAAAAAGGCGATTTTAAAGATTTCTTTTTTAGCAGCCTCGTTATAGCCTTTTCCCCAGTACGGATAGCCGAGCCAACTACCAATGTGAGATTGCTTTTTTTCATTATTAATATGTTTAAGTGTGGTGAGGCCAATTATTTCATTTTCTTCATTCACAATCATTCTCGATAAGGATTTCTTTTGACGCTCTTCTTCTATTGCGAAAAGAAGAAATGTTTTCGTGTCTTCGATGTTTTCTACCGTTATTCCCAATGCATTTTTTATATGTGGATCACTTGATAGCTCGAAAATCACATTTGTATGGCATAAATCTAGTGGTAATAAAGTGACGTGTTGCATGGTTTAAACCTCTTTTAAACTAAATATACCATAATATACCATGAAATAATATGAATATTCAGATTGTAATTCGGAATTTAGAGAAAAATTATGTTTTTACTTCTGAAATAGACAACCTCTGCATATGGTTGTACAAATATATTCTTTTTTAGAATACGAAGTTAGTAACTGTTACGGGAGAAGGTGGAAGAATGAAACAGTGGCTAGCGGCAATGGAAACATCCGTGCTTGTTATGGGGGCACTTCGATTATTTTCAGGTAGTGCGGAGATATTTGCTGCTTTGCTTATGCTTTATGTGAATGATGCGAAGAAAGCGTTGTTTATAAATGGTATGTTGGCGTTTGTTGGACCTACCGTATTAATTTTAACAATGACAATTGGGATAGCGAGTGTAGCAAGTGAAATTTCTTTCTTGAAGCTCTTTTTTCTAGCGCTTGGAATTTGCTGTATTTTTATCGCATTACTGAAATAGTAAGTCGAGTATAGTGGGGAGAAGCCGATGAAAGAGGTATTAGAAGTTTTACCAAAAACGATGAAGTACTTAATTGAAGAATGTAAGCAATACGATGCTTTAGAGGAAATTCGTGTTCGAATTGGAAGGCCGCTAGAGTGTATTGCACACGGAAAGGTGTTTTTTTATGACTATATCACTACTGCAGAGGATGCTATTTACTTATTGAATAAGTTAAGTCAATTCTCAATTTATACGATGGAAGAGGAATTAAAACGTGGGTATGTGACGCTTCGCGGAGGGCATAGAATCGGGTTAGCAGGAAAAGTCATTACAGAAAAAAGCGCAGTGAAAATGATTCGTGATGTCTCTTCCTTTAATATTCGTATTGCTCGTCAAAAAATAGGGATTGCTGAACCGCTTTTGCCATATTTGTATGAAAAAAGGTGGTTAAACACGATGGTAATTGGCCCTCCCCAAACGGGAAAAACGACACTCTTAAGAGATGTAGCACGTTGCATGAGTCAAGGGGTAAGTGCTTCGGAAATTCCTTCCTGTAAAGTGGGGATCGTTGATGAACGGTCAGAAATTGCTGGTTGTGTGAAAGGGATCCCGCAATATGATTTTGGTACCCGAGTCGATGTGTTAGACGCATGTCCAAAGGCAGAAGGAATGATGATGATGATTCGTTCTATGAGTCCTGATATTTTGATCGTAGATGAAATTGGCCGTAAAGAAGATAGTGAAGCAATTATGGAGGCAGTGCATGCAGGTGTCCAGCTTTTTATAAGCGCACACGGATTTTCCTATGAGGATGTTGTGAGACGTCCATCGCTCAAGGCAGTGCTAGAGCTTGGTATATTTGATAGGTTTGTGGAGTTGTCAAAAGCGAGGGGTCCAGGAACGGTTATGCAGGTGAAAGATAAATATGGAAAACCAGTGTTATCAAATAGAAAGGCTGAGGGCGTATGGTGAAAATATTTGGTGCAGTGTTAATCGTTGCGGTCAGCACCTTTTTCGGGTTTTCGTACGCTAAAAGATACAGTGAGAGACCGAGGCAACTTAGGTTATTAAAATCAGCACTTCAATCATTAGAGGCAGAAATTATGTATGGACACACACCTTTATCTGAGGCTGCCGAGCGATTAGTTAAACAAATGCCAAAGCCATTAAATTGGATATTTCAAAGTTTCGCTAAAAAACTAGAAAGTGGAGAACAAACAGTAAGGGAAGCTTGGATAGATAGTTTGAAAGAGAATTGGAAGTTGACGGCTTTTCAACAAACCGAGTATGAAATACTGCAGCAATTTGGTGAAACGCTAGGGCAACATGATCGTGAATCACAACAAAAACATATTCGCTTATGTATTACACATTTGGAGAGAGAAGAAGAGGAAGCGAAAGCTTTACAACTGCAATACGAAAAAATGATTAAGAGCTTAGGGGTACTAGCAGGGCTACTTATTGTAATTTTACTGCTATAGGGGGGAGAAAGGCGATGTCCATTGATGTTGGATTAATATTTCAAATCGCCGGAATCGGCATTGTTTTAGCTTTCATTCATACTGTACTAAAAGAATTGAAGCGTGAGGATATTGCAAATTGGGTTATCCTTGTCGGTTTTGTCGTCATTTTATTTCATGTTGCATTTTTAATTAATACGCTATTCGACAAGATTAAAAGTGTCTTTCTCTTCCAGTAAAGGAGGCGGTTCGAATCGAAATTATACAAATTGTCGGATTAGGCCTCGTTGCTACGTTTTTAGCTGCTGTTTTGAACCAGCATAAATCTAGTATTACATCTTTATTTATTGTGTTCGTAGGTAGCGTGATGTTTCTTATTTTAATCGATCAAATTCATTCTATTTTACAAATGATTGAGAGAGTTGCGAGTGAAGCGAAAGTTAGTAACGTCTACGTGGAAACGTTACTAAAGATTATTGGAATTGCTTATATTGCCGAGTTTGGAGCTCAAATTACAAAAGATGCTGGTCAAGGTGCCATCGCTTCGAAAATTGAACTTGCTGGGAAAATCTTAATTCTCGTTATGGCAATTCCTATTTTGACGGTTGTAATTGAAACTATTCTCGGATTTTTACCGACGGGATAAGGGGGAGTGAATGTTGAGGAGGTTTGGAGCTAAGCTGCTATTTGCTTGCTTCCTTTTCTTTTCTTTACCAGTTGTTGTACAAGCTTCTCCTGTAGAAACAAACGTCGTTGATCAACAATTGGATAAGCTCGGAATTGAAGATGTGAAGCAATTTTGGGACGGGCTTGTTACAAAATATGGAGGCTATTTGCCAGAGAGTCAAAAAGGGAGTTTTATGGAGTTTGTAAAGGGAGAAAAAGAATTCTCTCTAAAAGAGTGGATGATAGGGTTATTAAAATATTTATTTCATGAGCTTGCAGCTAATGGAAAACTGCTTGGCACACTCATTATGCTCACAATCTTTAGTGCATTGTTGCAATCACTGCAATCCGCTTTTTCAAAAAGTAGTGTAAGTAAAATTGCTGATGCTGTTGTATATATGGTACTTATTATTTTTGCTTTAAATAGTTTTTATGTCGTTATGACATATGCAAGAGAAACGATACAAACAATGGTAGATTTCATATTAGCGCTATTGCCAATTTTATTGGCGCTTATAGCGACTGGTGGCGGGGTTGTATCTGTATCTTTCTTTCATCCGATTATCATTTTCTTAATGAATACAAGCGGGCTTCTTATGAATTATATCGTTCTACCGCTTTTATTACTGGCAACGATATTAAGTATTGTAAGTACAATGAGTGATCAATATAAAGTGACGAAATTGTCCAAGCTTCTGCAAAACGTTAGCGTTGGGATTATCGGTATCTTTTTAACGATTTTTTTAGGGGTATTATCTGTACAAGGAACAGCAACAGCCGTTGCTGATGGAATAGCTGTGAAAACTGCTAAATTTGTAACAGGGAACTTCATTCCAGTAGTCGGAAGGATGTTTACAGAAGCGGCAGATACTGTTATTAGCGCATCAGGATTATTGAAAAACACAGTCGGAATTATTGGGCTCGTCATTTTATGTTTAATTGTTGCTTTTCCAGCGATTCAAATTTTCTGTATCGCATTTATTTATAAATTCGCAGCAGCAGTATTGCAACCGGTTGGCGGCGGAGCAATTATTCAATGCTTAGACATTATTGGACGAAGCATCATTTACGTATTTGCTTGCTTAGCTATCGTATCATTTATGTTCTTTTTAAGTATTACAATTATTATTGCTGCGGGGAATATTACACTTATGATGCGGTAGGAGGTGAAGAGTATGCAATTTGTTACAGAGTGGATCAGAAATATTATCGTTTTTTTGCTCTTAGCGACAATGCTTCATCTTATTCTTCCAAATTCGAATTTGCAAAAATACGTTAAATTCGTTGTAAGTCTTTTGTTAGTCGTATTAATTTTAACACCTCTTTTTAAACTATTGCAGACAGATGTAAATGAAGTAATTGCAAATTTTAATGAAGAAAAGTACGTAGCAGAAGGATCTGTAAAAAATTCAATAGATTCGAAGAAAAAAGAAATACAAGCTCTAACACGTGCATATAGTTTAGAAGAGATGGCTACCAAAATGAAAAAAGAAGTAGGAAAAGAGTTTGAGAAACAGTATGGTATGTCAGTCTCTGAAATACAAATAGTCGCAGCGGAAAGCACAGCGGAAGTAAAGTCAGCGAAAGATATTCAATCTGTTGTTGTGACGTTAAAAGAAAAAGAACGTAGTAAAAATGATGCAATCGAAACAGTAAAACCAGTTGAAATTAACACGAAAGAACCACCGAAAAAAGTAGAGGAAACGAATGTAGAAATGAAAGACTTCTTTTCAAGCAGGTGGCAACTAGAGAATAAACAAATCCAAGTTCAAATGGAAGGGAGGACAGGTAGAGTAAATGGACAATAAAGATAAAAATTCGAAGTTCTCATTTTTTCGAAACTTATTGAATGGAGATGAAAAAGAAAGTAATGAGAAGGGAAGAAAGGTAACACCTAAGTTCTTACTTGTCCTACTCATACTTGGAATGTTGCTTATGTTTTCTAGTAGTTTTTTTTCAAGTGAAAAAGAAGAAGTACCTGTATTTAAAGAACAAAAAACTCAAAACCAGGAAAAAGATGTACCAACTTTTGGACAAAAAAATAATGATAATATGTCAAATGTAGAAAAATATGAAAAAGCGTATGAACAAGAATTAAAAACTGCTTTAGAAGAAATAGCAGGAGTAAAAGACGTAACAATTAAAGTGAATTTGGATTCATCTGAAGAAAAAATTTTAGAAAAAAATACAGTGAAACGCTCACAAACAACAGGTGAAACAGATAAAACAGGCGGTAAGAGAGAAGTAGAGGACGAGTCTCTTGATGAAAAGACTGTCATTATACGTGAAGGGGATAAAGAAACTCCTGTTGTTTTACGAACAGAGAAGCCGAAAGTACGTGGTGTTCTTGTCGTAGCAAAGGGAGTGGATAATATACAAGTTAAAGCAATGGTAAAAGAAGCTGTGATAAGGCTGCTAGATGTACCGGCCCATCGCGTTTCAGTTTCACCGAAAAATTGATAGGGAGGAAATAAAGTGTTAAAAAAACAAACAGTTTGGCTATTAACGATGTTAAGTTTAGTTGTTGTACTATCTGTGTATTACGTGACAACTCCTGACAAAATGAATACAGCATCGCCAGCAACAGGTGAAAAGATTGGACAAGAAAAACAAGGTACTGATAAAGCAGTAACAAACGAAGCGCCTAAAGAAACTCCGAAAAAAGAAAATACAAGCAAAGAAACAACAAATAAAGAAACAGACAAAAAAGAAAATGCAAAAAAAGAAACAAGTAAAAAAGAGGGCAATGTATCAGTTCAATCAAGTGATGAGAATTTCACAGCTTTACGTATGCAAATGGAAGATCAGCGTAGTGAAGAGAAAGCAAAATTACAAGAAGTGATGAATTCTTCGAAATCTTCAGCGACAGAAAAGAGTAAAGCGAAAGATAACTTTGATGCAATCACTACAATGGAAACGAAGCAAGAATTACTTGAGACAGTAATTAAATCTCAAGGAGGATATCCAGATGCTCTTGTAAGAGCTGATGGCACTGATATTAGAGTAACGGTTAAAGCGGCAAAACATTCACAGAAAGAAGCAAATAAAATTATTCAACTTGTAAGAAGTGAAGGCGGATCAAAAGATGTAGGTGTGAAATTTGATCCACCAGCGAAATAAGTGAAACTTTAATCCGTAGGGATTTCCCTGCGGATTATTATCTTTTACTAAGCAAAGGGTATGCAAATAGTAAAAAGAGTATGTAAGTACGTGTGAATAGAAAAAAGCTATCATTTTCGATAGCTTTTTTCTATTTCGTCTTTGTAATTATTTTTACTATGTTCAACTCGGAACGGAGAAATACGTTGTGAGTAAAAGATTAGTGGTTCATGGTACTGATGATTACTTTTTCCGGATTTGACGTGGATGAAAAGAACGCATGCCCAAACGATTACAGCAGGTAAAAAGAGAATGAGCCATATCATATTTCCACACCTCGACACAATATATTTTCTACACTTTGAACATACTATTCTTATATGAAGGAATGATGAACGGCGTGTAAACAAAAAAATAATATTTGGTAAAAATATGTTATTGACTATAGGTGTGGTGAAGAGTGGAGAGGGAATGGCATGTTTGCTGTGTAACGTTTTGAAAAAGTAGTGAATGTTTTTTTAGAAGTGGTCTTGCCAATTTCATGTGAAACTTGGTATTATTACTAGGTATTAAATTTTTTATTGGAATAATATTTTTACAGGAATTTCGATTTATTATAAAGAAATATAAATTGGAATGTTTAAAAAATTTATCGTAAGATGGAAATAGTAAATATTTCTATTAGTTAATGAAATATATTTTCTAATAGAGTACATCGTATTTTTACAGTCAATCTAGTTTTCGTGACGAGAATCTGTAAAAACGGGACAAACAAGAGTATGGGAGTGGATTTTACATGTTTAAAATTCAAGAAGTTCGCGAATTAATTAAATTAATTGATAGCTCTAATATTGATGAATTTGAATACAAAAAAGACGGTACAACAATCAAAATGAAAAAGCGTGGTAATGAAGTTGTTGCTGTGCAAGCACCTGCAGCAAAACAAGCTATGCAACCAGTAGCGCCTGTTGAAGTTGAAACGAAAGTAGCAGCAGCACAAGCAGAAGCACCAAAACAAGAAGAGAAGAAGGCTGTTCAAAATGAAAACCTACATAAAATCACATCACCGATGGTAGGTACATTCTATTCTTCTTCTTCGCCTGATACCCCTCCATATGTAAGTGTTGGGGATAGAGTATCGAAAGATTCTATCGTATGTATTGTCGAGGCTATGAAGTTATTTAACGAAATTGATGCTGATGTAGAGGGCGAAATTGTTGAAATTCTTGTTAATAACGGACAACTTGTTGAGTATGGACAACCGCTATTTCTTGTAAAAGCGTAATAAGGGAGTCTTTGTGATGATAAAAAAAGTATTAATAGCCAATCGTGGGGAAATTGCTGTACGAATTATTCGTGCTTGTAAAGAAATGGATATTGAAACAGTTGCAATTTATTCAGAAGCAGATAAAGAGTCACTTCACGTACAGATTGCAGACGAGGCGTATTGTGTAGGACCAACGATTTCGAAAGAAAGCTATTTAAATTTGACAAACATTATTAGCGTTGCGAAGTTAACAGGCTGCGATGCTATTCATCCGGGATACGGATTTTTAGCAGAGAATGCAGATTTCGCAGAGTTATGCCGTGAATGTAACTTGATTTTTATCGGTCCAAGTCCAGAAGCTATTTCAAAGATGGGCACAAAAGACGTTGCTCGTGATACAATGAAAGAAGCAGGGGTTCCGATTGTACCAGGTTCACAAGGGATTATTAAAAATACCGAAGAAGCGATCGAGCTTGCTAATCAAATTGGATATCCAGTTATTATTAAAGCGACTGCAGGTGGCGGCGGAAAAGGTATTCGTGTTGCACGCCATGAAGAAGAGCTTATAAAAGGAATTCAAATTACACAGCAAGAAGCTAGTACCGCTTTTGGGAACCCTGGTGTATACTTAGAAAAGTACGTTGAAGATTTCCGCCATGTTGAGATTCAAATAATGGCAGATACACACGGAAATGCCATTCATTTAGGAGAGCGTGATTGTACAATTCAGCGCCGTTTGCAAAAACTATTAGAAGAAAGTCCATCACCTGCACTTGATGAAGATATTCGCAAGCAGATGGGTGAAGCGGCAGTTAAAGCGGCGGTAGCGGTTGATTATACAGGTGCTGGTACGGTTGAGTTTATTTATGAATATAAAACGAAAACCTTTTATTTCATGGAGATGAATACGAGAATTCAGGTTGAGCATCCGGTTACTGAAATGGTAACGGGAATGGACTTAATTAAAGAGCAAATTCTTGTTGCTTCAGGAGAAAAGTTATCGTTACAGCAAGAAGAAGTACAATTTAATGGTTGGGCAATTGAATGTCGAATTAATGCGGAAAACCCTGCCAAAAAATTTATGCCATCTCCAGGTAAAGTAGAAATGTATTTACCACCAGGAGGATTTGGTATTCGCGTCGATTCAGCTGTATATCCGGGATATTCAATCCCACCTTTCTATGATTCGATGGTTGCTAAATTAATTGTTCACGGAAAAACACGTGAAGAGGCAATTGCAAAAATGAAGCGCGCACTTAGTGAATTTGTCATTGAAGGCGTACATACAACAATCCCGTTCCATTTGCAATTGCTAGATCATCCTGATTTTGTAAAAGGTGAGTTTAATACGAAATTTTTGGAAGAGCATGAACTTGTGACGCAGTGATACATTAAAGGAGGTTTTTTTCATGGCTGAACATATGTTAGATATGGGTCAAGATACAACTCTTGGTAAAGTAGAAATTGCACCAGAAGTAATTGAAGTAATTGCAGGTATTGCAGCTGCTGAAGTAGAAGGTGTAGCGGCAATGCGCGGTAATTTTGCTACAGATGTTGTTGAGAAGTTAGGTAAGAAAAATCATGGTAAAGGTGTAAAGGTTGAATTAGCAAACGAAGATATTATCGTTGACCTTTATGTTGTAATGTATTTTGGTGTAGCAATTCCAGTTGTTGCACAAAAGATTCAAGACAATATTCGCCAAGCACTCTTTACAATGACAGGACTTGAGCCAAAAGAAGTGAATGTTCACATCGTTGGCGTAACATTCGAAACACAAAAAACAGAAATCGAACCAGTGTAAGAATGAAAAGGTGCCTAGTAACATAGGCATCTTTTTTATCGTTTCATTTCTTCACAAATTACAACCCTCTAATTATTATACTATTTCAAAAAATAAGAAATAAACAAGAAAATGTGTCGTTTTTCCAAAAAACGTACATTGTGATAAGATATGGAACTTGAAGTTAATCTTTTTATTATTTTTCAGCCTTGTAACCCGTGTGTGAAACGATAAATTGTGTTATTATCATTGTATTATAAGGTTGGAAAATCAATGAAAACTGTAAGAGTAAGTGAATTGACGGCTTATAAATTATAATAATATAACAAAGTATAAGGAAAGACTTGAAGCATAAAGGAGAGTTACAATGAAACGTAGGACGGCTAGAGAAAGAGCAATGCAAGCATTATACCAAATGGATATTACAGGTGAATTAGAACCGAAAGTAGCAGTGGAAAACACGCTAGATGAAGGCGAAGAAACAAATGAGTTTCTAGAGTCACTTGTAGTAGGTTTTGTAGAAAATAAAGAAGCAATCGATGAAGCGATTCGTCAAAATTTAAAAAAGTGGAAGCTTGAGCGTATTAGTATTGTTGATCGCAGTATTTTACGTGTAGCTGTGTATGAAATGAAATACATGGAAGAAATTCCACACAACGTAACAATTAACGAAGCAATTGAAATTGCTAAAACATTTGGGGATGAGGAATCTCGTCGTTTTATTAACGGCGTTTTATCTAATATAAAAGATACACTGTAAATTCTTTAAGGGGGAATCTTAAAATGGTAGCAGTAATCATCAAAGGAAATGAAGTTGCGGAGAAAAAACGAGCACAATTAACAGAAGAAGTTGTGAAGTTGAAAGAGCAAGGTATTGTACCAGGATTAGCAGTTATTTTAGTTGGAGAAGATCCAGCATCTCGTTCTTATGTGAAAGGAAAAGAAAAAGGCTGTGAACAAGTAGGGATTTACTCAGAGCTAATTGAACTTCCTGAAACAATTACTGAGGAACGTTTGCTTGCTGAAATCGATCGCTTAAATGGCGATGACCGTATTAATGGTATATTAGTGCAATTACCTTTACCAAAACATATTGAAGAAAAAGCTATCATTGAAAGAATTTCACCAGAAAAGGATGTAGACGGATTTCACCCAATCAGCGTGGGACGCATGATGACGGGACAAGATACATTCCTTCCATGTACACCGCATGGTATTGTAGAATTAGTAAAAGAAACAAATCTTGATATTTCTGGAAAACATGTAGTAGTAATTGGAAGAAGTAATATTGTCGGTAAACCAGTGGGGCAATTGTTTTTAAATGAAAATGCAACTGTCACATATTGTCATTCTAAGACGCAAAATATGAAAGAGTTATCGAAGTTAGCTGATATTTTAATCGTAGCTGTTGGACGACCTAAAATGATAACAGCGGATTATATTAAAGAAGGAGCGGTTGTAATTGACGTTGGTGTTAACCGTTTAGAAACAGGAAAACTTTGTGGTGATGTTGACTTTGACAACGTGTTAGATGTTGCGGGTTACATTACACCTGTTCCAAAGGGTGTTGGTCCAATGACAATCACAATGCTTCTTCATAATACTGTTGAATCTGCCAAACGTGCAGGTGTCGTTTGTAAATAATTTGATTCGGCTATGAGGAGAGAGAAATGGAGAAGCAATATTTAACCGTTACAGCGTTAACACGCTATATAAAAACAAAAATAGAATATGATCCGCATTTGCAGTCTGTTTGGTTAAAAGGTGAAATTTCCAACTTTAAAAATCATAGCCGTGGCCACATGTATTTTACATTGAAAGATGAAAATGCAAGAATCGCAGCGGTTATGTTTGCGGGCCATAATCGTAATATTAAATTCAAACCTGAAAATGGGATGAAGGTACTCGTGAAAGGAAAAATCTCTGTTTACGAGGCGAGTGGTTCTTATCAAATTTATATTCAAGACATGCAGCCTGACGGAGTCGGAAATTTACATTTAGCGTACGAACAGTTAAAAGTTCGTTTAGAAGAGGAAGGACTTTTTTCTCAAGTTTATAAAAAAGCGATTCCTCCTTACGCTAAAACAATAGGTGTGATTACGTCGCCAACAGGAGCAGCGATTCGTGATATTATAACAACGATTAAACGTCGTTATCCAATTGGGAATGTTATTGTATTTCCGGTACTTGTACAAGGGGAGTCAGCGGCTCCCTCGATTGTACAAGCGATTCGTACAGCGAATGAAATGGGAGAGATAGATGTACTAATCGTTGGTCGTGGTGGAGGTTCTATTGAGGAATTATGGGCTTTCAATGAGGAAATGGTTGCAAGAGCAATCTTTAAGAGTGAAATTCCTATTATTTCGGCAGTAGGCCATGAAACAGATTTTACAATTGCAGATTTTGTTGCAGATTTACGCGCGCCAACACCGACCGCAGCAGCTGAGTTGGCAGCACCTAACATTATAGAGTTACAAGAAAAGGTATTACAAAGAACTCTGAGATTGCAAAGAGCAATGAGAGAGTTAGTACATAAAAAAGAAGAAAAACTACAAGTGTTGCAAAAATCGTATGCGTTCCGTTATCCAAGACAAGTATATGAGCAAAAGGAAGAGCAATTAGATAGAGCGCTAGAACAGCTTGTTTTAGCGAAAGAGCGCTATATTGATAAAAAGGTGAATCAGTTAAAGCAACTTTCATTTTATTTAGAGAAGCACCACCCATCTCAAAAAATTATGCAAACGAAGGTAGCTGTGGAAACGTTGCAAAAGCAATTACAACGTGAAATGCAAACGTTACTTCAAACGAAAGAATTTGCCTTTGTAAGAGCTGCTCAAAAACTTGAAGCGTTAAGTCCGCTTAAAGTAATGATGAGAGGGTACGGGCTTGTATATGATGAAGAGAAGCAAGTGTTAAAAAGTGTGAAAGATGTAAGCCTTGGAGATGCTGTTTCAGTTCAATTACAAGATGGAATACTAGATTGTAGCGTATCAGGCATAGAGGAGCGTGAATTGAATAATGGAAAATAAATTAAGCTTTGAAGAGGCAATTTCGCAACTTGAGCATCTTGTTTCTAAGCTAGAACAAGGTGACGTACCTTTAGAAGAAGCGATTTCTTATTTTAAAGAAGGTATGGAATTATCTAAGCTTTGTGATGAGAAGCTGAAGAATGTACAAGAACAAATGGCAGTTATTCTTGGGGAAGATGGAGAGCTTGAACCGTTTACTGCTTTAGGAGATGAAGCATAGTGACGATTGCTTTTGATACTTTTTTGAAAGAAAGTAAAACTTTCGTAGAAGAAAAACTTGTAAGCTATGCAAATGGATTACAATGTCCAAATGTACTTCGTGAAGCGATGGCATATTCTTTGGAAGCGGGTGGAAAACGTCTCCGCCCGTTACTTTTGTTTGCAACATTACAAGCGTTTGGGAAAGAAAGAAATCTTGGAGTAGGTGCAGCTTGTGCTCTTGAAATGATTCATACATATTCGTTAGTTCATGATGATTTACCTTGTATGGATGATGATGATTTAAGAAGAGGAAAGCCCACAAATCACAAAGTATTTGGTGAAGCGATGGCAGTTTTAGCAGGAGATGGCTTATTGACATACGCTTTTCAAGTTATTATGGCATATGAGCAAAAAGAAATTTCTGCTGAAAAAAAAGTAAGACTTGTACTTGAACTCGCAAAAGCAGCAGGACCAGAAGGAATGGTTGGCGGACAAGTGGCAGATATGGAAGCGGAAGGGAAACGCCTTACGATTGATGAATTGGAGTACATCCATAAACATAAGACCGGAAAACTACTTGAATTTGCTGTACTTGCGGGTGCGATACTTTCTGATGCGACAGAAGAGCAAGAAGAAAAGTTGCTTACGTTTGCCAAATATATCGGTCTAGCTTTCCAAATTCGAGATGATATTTTAGATGTCGAAGGAACTGAAGAAGAGATTGGAAAACCGATTGGTAGTGATCTTTCGAATGAAAAGAGCACATATACGACGTTGTTTACTGTAGATAGAGCAAAGGATATTTTAGAAGAAACAATTGCAGAAGCAAAAGGTGCGATTAGCTCCTTGCAATTACAAGATGAATATTTACTATCTATTTGCGATTTGATTGCAAAACGTAATAACTAATATAACAGCGTTTTCATTTGTTGAGTCATTCATCATTTTATGATATAAATGTAGGAAAAGGTTTTTCTTTTCTTGTTATTGGCAAAAATATATGTAGATTACATTGCCGTTATCACTTCGTGTTAGCGGCTATTTTTTTCATCGCCTGAAGAAATATGGTTTATAATAGGATTAAGGCGCAATAGACTGGTTAATAGCGGGACAAGACGAAAAATAGAAAAGAGAATTTCTTGTTTTGTGTAAATGTTTTTTATAATATTTGACATGTTGACAGATTATGAAATGAAAGTGAGTGATCCATGTGGATCTAACGCAAATTCAAAACCCTAGTTTTTTGAAAGATATGTCTATCAGTGAACTAGAGGGATTGAGTGAGGATATTCGTAAGTTTTTAATTGAAGAGCTCTCTCAAACAGGTGGACATATTGCACCTAATTTAGGTGTAGTAGAACTCACAATTGCTCTGCACAAATTATTTGATAGCCCGCAAGATAAATTTTTATGGGATGTAGGACATCAATCCTATGTACATAAAATTTTAACTGGACGCGCGAAAGAGTTTGGTACATTAAGGCAATATCAAGGTCTATGTGGTTTCCCGAAACGTTGTGAGAGTGAGCACGATGTATGGGAAACTGGTCATAGCTCGACTTCGTTATCGGCTGCAATGGGAATGGCTCTGGCACGTGATTTAAAGAAAACGAAAGAATATGTTATACCAATTATTGGAGATGGTGCTTTAACAGGCGGAATGGCTTTAGAGGCATTGAACCATATTGGACATGAAAAAACAGACATGATTGTTATTTTGAATGATAATGAAATGTCAATTGCACCAAACGTTGGTGCGCTTCATAATGTGCTCGGTCGTTTACGTACCGCAGGAAAATATCACTGGGTAAAAGATGAATTAGAGTATATATTAAAGAAAATCCCAGCAGTTGGCGGGAAAGTGGCTGCGACAGCAGAGAAAATAAAAGATAGTCTTAAATATTTACTAGTATCTGGTGTCTTTTTCGAAGAGTTAGGCTTTACATATTTAGGTCCAGTCGATGGGCATGATTATGAAAAGTTATTCGAAACGTTGCAATATGCAAAGAAAACAAAAGGCCCAGTACTCGTTCACGTTATTACGAAAAAAGGAAAAGGTTATAAACCGGCTGAGAGTGACGTTATTGGAACTTGGCATGGAACAGGACCTTATAAAATTGAATCAGGTGACTTCGTTAAGCCGAAAGAAGTTGCACCAGCATGGAGTGCTGTCGTTAGTGAAACAGTACTTAAGCTAGCGAGAGCAGATGAGCGTATCGTAGCAATTACACCTGCAATGCCTGTTGGATCAAAACTTGAGAAATTCCAAAAAGAATTCCCAGATCGTATGATTGATGTAGGTATTGCAGAACAGCATGCTACAACAATGGCAGCAGGTATGGCAACGCAAGGAATGAAGCCATTCTTAGCGATTTATTCAACATTTTTACAAAGAGCATATGACCAAGTTGTTCATGATATATGCCGCCAAAATTTAAATGTTTTCATCGGAATAGATCGTTCGGGATTAGTAGGAGCAGATGGTGAAACGCATCAAGGCGTATTTGATATCTCATTCTTACGTCACTTGCCGAATATGGTGCTTATGATGCCGAAAGATGAAAATGAAGGGCAACATTTAGTTTATACGGCGATGCAATATGAAGATGGACCAATCGCATTGCGTTATGCGCGCGGTAATGGACTTGGCGTTCATATGGATGAAGAATTAAAGGCGATTCCAATCGGTACGTGGGAGACGTTAAAAGAGGGTACACAAGCAGCTATTTTAACGTTTGGTACGACAATACCAATGGCAATGGAAGCAGCTGAGCGTCTTGAAAAAGCTGGGGTTTCAGTGAAAGTAGTGAATGCTCGCTTTATTAAACCAATGGATGAAGCATATTTACATGATCTTCTAGGAAAGAATATACCGATTTTAACGATTGAAGAAGCTTGTTTAATCGGTGGTTTTGGAACAGGAGTAGTTGAATTTGCATCTGAAAATGGTTACCATAGTGCATTAGTTGAACGAATGGGTATTCCAGATCGCTTCATAGAGCACGGGAGTGTAACAAAATTATTAGAAGAAATTGGTTTAACGACAGATGCTGTTGTAGACCGTATTCATACAATGATTCCATCAAAACAAAAAAGGGCGTAACAAATGAGCGTAAAAAAAGAAAGAGTAGATGTACTATTAGTAGAGCGAGGACTTATAGAAACGCGTGAGAAAGCAAAGCGCGCCATTATGGCCGGACTCGTATATGCGAATGAGATGAGACTTGATAAGCCAGGAGAGAAAATCTCGCAAGATACTGAGATTACGGTGAAGGGACAAGTTATGCCGTATGTAAGTCGTGGTGGTTATAAACTTGAAAAGGCATTAGAGACATTTCATCTTGATTTACAAGATAAAGTTATGATAGATATTGGTTCATCAACTGGTGGCTTTACAGATTGCGCGCTTCAAAATGGAGCGAAATTATCTTATGCATTAGATGTAGGATACAATCAACTAGCGTGGAAATTACGTCAAGATGAGCGTGTTGTTGTAATGGAACGAACAAACTTCCGTTACGTGACACCAGCAGACTTAGAACGTGGTTTACCTCAATTTGCAAGTATTGATGTTTCATTTATATCATTAAAGCTTATACTGCCAGTTTTAAAAACAATGCTTATGCCTAACGGAGATGTAGCAGCGTTAATTAAACCGCAGTTTGAAGCTGGAAGAGAGCAAGTTGGGAAAAAAGGTATCGTTCGCGATAGAAAAGTACATGAAGCTGTTGTAGAAATGATTGTCGAGTTTGCTTTAAAAGAAGGCTATGATGTGGAAGGTTTAACATTCTCACCAATTACGGGTGGGGATGGTAATATTGAATTTTTAATTCATCTGAAATGGCATGGTGAACGTGAGAATGGCGAAAATCATTCTCCGATTTCTATAGAGCAAGTTGTTACAGAAGCGCATGAAGTTCTAAAACAAAAAGGGAAAGGGGAATAACATATGTTGTTCCTCTTTTTGCTGTAATTGTATAATGATTGTAAAAACAATTGTGTACAAGAAACGAATTATAAGTTAACATAAATAAGTGAAGTATACCAATGTTTAAACTATGGTAAGAGATAGTGTGAGGTGCAAATGTATGAATAAAGGTCAGCGCCATATTAAAATCAGGGAAATTATTGCAAACAAAGAAATTGAAACACAAGATGAATTAGTTGATATTTTACGTAATGAGGGATTTAATGTAACGCAAGCAACAGTATCGCGCGATATTAAAGAACTGCACTTAGTGAAGGTGCCATTACATGATGGGCGCTATAAATATAGCTTGCCAGCAGATCAACGATTTAACCCGTTACAAAAATTAAAACGAAATCTAGTGGATTCATTTGTAAAATTAGACACGGCAGGACATATGCTTGTGCTAAAAACATTGCCTGGTAACGCTCATTCACTTGGAGCACTTATTGATCATTTAGAGTGGGATGAGATCATCGGAACCATCTGTGGTGATGATACTTGCTTAATTATTTGCCGTACACCTGACGATACAGGTGTTGTCTCTGATCGTTTCTTAAATATGTTGTAACAAAAAATCTTGTTTGCTTTCCATCGTAAAGTGGAAAGTGAACAAGATATTTTTATTGGTTAAAAATATGAATTTTCAATTGTAATATAATATTTTGTTTGCATAAAGTTAGAAAATAGATGGATTGACCCGTAAAACAAATGTTTGGTACAATGAAGCGGGTTAGAAGAGTATATACATACAAATATATAGCATGATTATTTGAATGAAGAACTGAGAAAATCCTTTAGTAAGGGATTATTTTATAACGAGGTGAATGGGGCATTGTTATCGGAATTATCGATTAGAAACTTTGCTATTATTGAAGCATTAAATATTTCTTTTCAAAAAGGTTTAACGGTTTTAAGCGGTGAAACAGGGGCCGGAAAATCGATTATTATTGATGCAATTAGTTTACTTGTAGGTGGCCGTGGGTCAGCAGAATTTGTTCGATATGGAACAGAAAAGGCTGAGATTGAAGGGCTATTTTATGTTGAAGATGAGAAGCATCCATGTATTGAAAAGGCAGAAGAGTTAGATATAGAAATAGAAGATGGCATGATTATTTTAAAGCGTGATATTGCTGCGAACGGGAAGAGTGTATGTCGTGTAAATGGGAAGCTTGTTACACTTAGCATATTAAAAGAAATTGGGAAAACACTTGTTGATATTCATGGACAGCACGAAACGCAAGATTTAATGAATGAAGAACGACATCTGTTTATGCTTGATCACTTTGATGGGGATCGAATCGTTAAACAATTAGACATATATCAAAACGTATACGCTGACTATGAAAAATTAAAAAAACAATTGAAATCGTTAAGTGAAAATGAGCAACAAATGGCACATCGCTTAGATTTAATTCAATTTCAGCATGAAGAAATTCGCAAGGCGGATTTAAAGATGGATGAAGAAAATGAATTAACTGAGGAACGATTGCAAATTTCTAATTTTGAAAAGATTTATAAAGCGTTAGGTGATGCATATCGTTCGTTAAGTGCCGACGGACAAGGGTTAGATAATGTAAGAAGTGCAATGGGGCAAATGGAAAGTATTACACATTTAGATGAAGTGTATCAGGAAAATCATGATTCAATTGCAAATAGCTATTACTTATTAGAAGAGGTTGCCTATCAACTGAGAGAAAAGCTCGATATGATGGAATATGATCCAAATCGTTTAGATGAAATCGAAACACGTTTGAATGAAATTCGTATGCTAAAGAGAAAATATGGAAATACTGTAGAAGAGATTTTAGCGTATGCTGATAAAATTGAACAGGAAATTTTTACGATTGAAAATAAAGACGTTCATATTGAAACGACGAAGAAACAGTTGAAGGAATTAGAAAGTGTTATTCTGAAAGAAGCAACGTTGTTAAGTAATATGCGTCATGAACTTGCAGAACACCTTACAAATGCAATTCATCAGGAATTAAAAGAATTATATATGGAAAAAACGAAATTTGAAGTGAGAATTATGAAGAGAGAAGGAAATGCAGAAGAGCCCCTTGTGGAAGGTGCGCCGGTAAGACTTACGGCGGATGGTTACGATCATGTGGAATTTTATATTTCAACGAACCCAGGAGAGCCGCTAAAACCACTTTCAAAGGTTGCTTCTGGCGGAGAGTTATCTCGTATCATTTTAGCTTTAAAAAGCATTTTTTCTAAGCATCAAGGAGTTGCATCTGTTATTTTTGATGAAGTGGATACGGGTGTAAGTGGCCGGGTCGCGCAGGCTATTGCGGAAAAAATTTATCGAGTATCAGTAAACTCGCAAGTACTTTGTATTACGCACTTACCTCAAGTAGCTTCAATGGCAGATTCACATTTATTTATTCGAAAACAAGTAGCGAATGATCGGACAATTACATCAGTTACTGTTTTAACTATGGAGGATAAAGTAACAGAAATAGCTCGAATGATTTCTGGTGTGGAAATCACAGATTTAACGACGGAGCATGCGAAAGAATTACTTACGCAAGCACATCATTTTAAACAGACAGCAGAGGCTATCCAGTAATGGATAGCTTTTTTTCTCAAATGACGATTTCTTAATTCTTCCGGTTATAAATAAAGCACTGCAAGGAGAGATTAAAAAGTGAAGCCAAGAGGCTGAATGTGGGGTAGGAGCGAGGAGAGTGAACAAGTTGAAATTAGAAAAATTTCGAAAAATAATAGGTCTTTGTCTCCTTGTTTCTTTAGTTTTTATTGGATGTTTTAAACCGCTTCGAACGTTTATTTCATCACCGAAACAACTTGTTGTTTTTGAAGGACAACAATCAGAAATATCATCATTACCAGTTTTCAAAGCTTCATCCACAAATCGTCATGTATTTACAGTGAGTTCGAATGAACAAAAACAAGGACTTATGGTAAATTCTCATCAAAATGGTGAAGCTGATATGGTATTTCAGCTTGCTGGTTTTCCAGTGAAAAAAGTAAATGTGAAAGTGTTAAAAGATTTTAAAGTGATTCCAGGTGGACAATCAATTGGTGTGAAATTAAATACAAAAGGTGTACTTGTTGTAGGCCATCATTTAATTCAAACTGAAAAAGGTAAAATATCTCCTGGTGAAATAGCAGGTGTACAAATTGGAGATATGATTACTGAAATTAATGGTAAAACAATTGAAAGAATGAGTGATGTAGCACCGTTTATTCATAATAGTGGAGAAACAGGTGAACCGCTTAATCTTGTATTGTTAAGAGATGGAAAATATATTCGTACGAAGCTAACTCCACAAAAAGACAACGGTGAATCGTCTTATCGAATTGGCTTGTATATCCGTGATTCGGCAGCTGGAATTGGAACGATGACATTTGTTCATCCAGATTCTATGAAATATGGGGCACTTGGTCATGTTATTTCTGATAATGATACGAAAAAGCCGATTCAAGTCGAAGATGGACAAATTATGCGCTCGACAGTTACATCAATTGAAAGAGGTAGTCATGGGAATCCAGGGGAGAAATTAGCAAGATTCTCACCAGACCGTGAAGTGATTGGCAATATTACAATTAATAGTCCATATGGTATTTTTGGAAAATTAAATACGAATATGAAAAACGGTATAATGGATAAAGCGATGCCTATCGCATTATCTCATCAAGTAAAAGAAGGACCGGCAAAAATATTAACAGTTATTGATCAAGATAAAGTAGAAGCGTTTGATATTGAAGTTGTTAGTACAGTGCAACAAAAATTCCCAGCCACAAAGGGTATGGTAATAAAAGTAACAGATAAACGTCTATTAGCGAAAACGGGCGGTATCGTACAGGGAATGAGTGGAAGTCCAATTGTACAAAATGGAAAAGTAATTGGTGCTGTTACACACGTATTTGTAAATGATCCAACATCAGGATATGGTGTTCATATTGAATGGATGTTACATCAAGCTGGAATTAATATTTATGATCAAGAGAAAAAAGCGAGCTAATATATATTATTAGCTCGCTTTTTCTGTTGAAAAATTCGTTGAAATTTTGTAAAAGCTCCGCAAGAGGTGTTTTTTGTTGTAAAATAAAAGGAAAGGGTTGAACGTTTCGTTGTATTTCTATGATGGAATGTGTTGCGAAAGGGAATAAATGAACGATAAACATATTTTTTTGTGATTTTATCGGAAAGTAAGAAACTTTAAAAGGGAATTTTCACACAATTGTCGAACAATTCATGTAGCCTAGAAGGATACACATGTCGGAGAATCGATTCGGTAAGGGAGGAAAAGCTGTGGAGAAAATTAAAGTATGTCTTGTGGATGATAATAAAGAATTAGTATCAATGTTAGAGAGCTATGTAGCCGCTCAAGATGATATGGAAGTAATCGGTACTGCTTATAATGGTCAAGAGTGTTTAAACTTATTAACAGATAAGCAACCTGATGTACTCGTTTTAGACATTATTATGCCACACTTAGATGGTTTAGCTGTATTGGAAAAAATGCGACATATTGAAAGGTTAAAACAGCCTAGCGTAATTATGTTGACAGCATTCGGGCAAGAAGATGTGACGAAAAAAGCAGTTGACTTAGGTGCCTCATATTTCATATTAAAACCATTTGATATGGAGAATTTAACGAGTCATATTCGTCAAGTGAGTGGTAAAGCAAACGCTATGATTAAGCGTCCACTACCATCATTCCGATCAGCAACAACAGTAGATGGAAAACCGAAAAACTTAGATGCGAGTATTACGAGTATCATTCATGAAATTGGTGTACCCGCTCATATTAAAGGATATATGTATTTACGAGAAGCAATCTCCATGGTATACAATGATATCGAATTATTAGGATCGATTACGAAAGTATTGTATCCAGATATCGCAAAGAAATATAATACCACAGCAAGCCGTGTGGAGCGCGCAATTCGTCACGCAATTGAAGTAGCTTGGAGCCGTGGGAATATTGATTCTATTTCGTCCTTATTCGGTTATACAGTATCCATGTCAAAAGCAAAACCTACGAACTCTGAGTTTATCGCAATGGTTGCGGATAAGCTGAGACTTGAACATAAAGCTAGTTGAGAGTAAAAGTAGTAAGGGATTTAAGCTTTAGTAAAGCTTAATAATTCTTGAAATTGATACTCGATATCAAATTTAAAGCCAATAAACTTTTTAATGAAAGACCAATGAATGTTATAATTCGTTGGTCTTTTTATTTTGTTGAGAAAAAGAGATTATTTGATAGTGTGGAAAATAAAACCTATTTTCAGTAATATTACATGTAAGTGAGTTTTTTATAAGGCAATAAAATAGATATAGATAGGGAGAAGGGGAATGGAAAATAAAATTTCAACTTGGCTAGGAATAGTAGCAGCTATGGGAGTTCTTGCTATTGCAGTTACATTTGGAATGTTAGAACTTGCAGATAATCCAGTAGATAAAGAAGTGAGCGCTCAAATAGATAAAAAAGAAGACCAAACAATAGTAGGTAGAGAGGTGGATGGGGTCTTTGTTGATGTGTATGTTACTGAAAATTCTACTGAAAGCGAAGTCATTACAGCGATGCATCGCATGACTCATCAAAAAGTGGTGGCAGAACGAAAATCGGGCTCTATCCCAATGATTCAAAGTAATGCTAAAAAATTAAAAGAAATTATAAATAAGAGTAGCTTTACGAAGAAAAATGAACTTTTAGCAATTGCTGATAGATGGGCGAAAAAAGATTTTAGTAAAATTG
Organism: Bacillus cereus group sp. MYBK220-1; assembly: GCF_051916445.1. Taxonomy (NCBI): domain Bacteria; kingdom Bacillati; phylum Bacillota; class Bacilli; order Caryophanales; family Bacillaceae; genus Bacillus; species Bacillus cereus group sp. MYBK220-1. The sequence goes on from NZ_JBQAGQ010000003.1 coordinate 316,006, forward strand.
TAGAAGATCACAATTATTTCTCGGATGCTCAAGAAGATAGCGTTTGTAAAGTAACTAGAGCAATGGATGCGTTAGAAGAGCAACATTATATTTTAACTACATTCGGGGAGGGAAAAGCGAAAGAACTATACGAATCAGGGGATGCTCCGCACGTTCAATAAAAAATAATATAAAGGGCTTCTAGTTTTTTTATGATCGTGTTTTTAGAACGCAATGGGGACTTATAAATAAATAGTCTGCTTTCTTTATGACGTGTAACAAAAAAAGAAAAGATGTGATTCATTATTAAATGATGAAGGAACGGCTAAATCACATCGTAGTACATCTGTTAAAGGATTTTAGTAGGAAAGGCATCCGTGATATAATAGAAAATAATAAAAAGTCCTGCAAAACAGGACTGTATTATTCTTCGTCTTTATTTTGTTTTTCTAATTCAACTAGCTTTTGAATTAAAATGTGCTGCGGCATATGCATGAGTTGTTCAAGTGGAACACCTAGTGCTTTTGATAAGCGGACTGCAGTATCTGGAGAGATTTGTAATGGTCTCATAGAAGTACCTCCTTTTTCGTATAGTATAGCATAAGATTGGGGGAGTGAGGATGACTCTTATATTTGCACATCGTGGTGCGGCTGGAACGTACCCAGAAAATACAATGATTTCATTTGAAGCGGCTGAGTCTTTTAGAGCGGATGGAATTGAACTTGATGTTCAATTAACGAAAGATGGAAAAGTTGTCGTCATTCATGATGAAACGGTGGACCGGACAACAAATGGAAAAGGCGCGGTTCGGAATTATGTATATGAGGACTTATGCAAGTTAGATGCAAGTTATAAATTTGGTGATAAAGTAGGTTTTTGTAAAATACCACTTTTAGAAGAGGTATTAGAATGGCTTGAACAAACGAGTTTGCTACTTAATATTGAACTTAAAAATAATAAAATTCCATACAGAGGTTTAGAGGAAGAAGTTATAACGCTTGTGCGGAAATTTAGTCTAGAGGATCGTGTTATATTTTCTTCGTTTAATCACTACAGTATGAAACGGTGCCATATGATGGCTCCTGATATTCAAACAGCAATTTTATATCGCGAAGGTTTGCATAGTCCGTGGGCATACGCGAAAAAAATGGGGGCTACAGCAGTACATCCGAATTATCGTTACCTTCAAGATGCTATTGCCGAACTAACGATGGAAAGTGGTGTAGAGGTTCGCCCTTATACAATTAATGAAGAAACGCTTATGCGTAAATATTTTGATATGAATATATCGGCGATTATTACTGATTACCCTGAAACGGCAAGAACGTTAATGCCAATAAAAAAATGAGACCGCGTGTAACGGTCTCATTTTTTTATTTATAAATAGTGGGGCATTCCTATCTTCTAAAGCGAGCTTGTACTTTATTTCGTTTACGGTCTCGGTGCAAGACGAAGCCACCGAAGATATAAAACCCGAGCCCGAAGCAGAGAGCGCCGATTAAAAATTGTAACCACAGTATAGAGATTGGTGGAAATAGAATCCCGAATACAGTATCTCTCATTAACTTTATACCAAACACAGCTAATGAAATAGGGATGAGTGCTAATAGTAGAGCAACGTAACGCTGCATACATAACGCTCCTTTTCAGATTATTTCGTATATTTTAATGATGTTATAGGGAAAGGGGGTTTGTCAAGAGGGTGCTGAACGAGTAAGATAAAAGTGTGAAAAAATTTGCAGAGTTACTTCGAGAGGAAGTGGGATATATGAAACAAAAAGTATTAATTGTTGGTGCAGGTGAAGGCGGGAGCGCACTGCTGAATCTGTTACAAAGTTCGAATATATTTCAAATTATAGGGATTATTGATATAAATCCGTTGGCAAAAGGACTACAAATTGCTAAGGAATACGGGATTGCAATTGGAGAAAGTGTAACTCCATTTCTTTCTATGCATATCGATGTAATATTTGATATGACAGGTGAAGATGATGTGCATAAGGTTTTATTGGAAAAAAAGAAAAAAGACACTCTTCTTATACCAGGTGATATCGCAAAAATTGTTACAGGATTAGCGCATGAGAAGGAAGGGCTAATTGGGCGATTAGAGGAACAAACGCAACAAGGAGAATTAATTTTAAATTCTACACATGATGGCATGATCGTAATTGATCGAGAGGGACAAGTTCGTCTTTTTAATAAAAGTGCAGAGCGTATTATCGGATATAAAAAAGAAGAGGCGATAGGAAAATATATTTTAGAAGTCATTCCAACTAGTAAATTACTTCGCATTATACGTACGAAACAAATAGAAGTAAATTATGAACTAACATTAGAGAATGGAAAGAAAATTATTACAACGCGTATACCGATATTAAAAGAGGGCGGAGAGGTACAAGGGGCATTTGCAATTTTTAAAGATATAACAGAAGTTGTAGATTTAGCGGAAGAAGTTACAGATTTAAAGGAAATTCAAACACTATTAGAGGCAATTATTAACTCATCTGAAGAAGCAATTTCGGTTGTGGATGAAAAAGGAAGAGGTTTAGTCATTAACCCGGCATATACGAAATTAACGGGTTTAACAGAAGAAGATATTATTGGGAAGCCTGCTACAACTGATATTGTAGAAGGCGAAAGTATGCATATGAAAGTACTTCGAACGCGTCGTGCGGTGCGCGGAATACATATGAAGATTGGGCAAAAAAAGCGCGATGTAATTGTAAACGTGGCACCAGTCATTGTGGATGGAATATTGAAAGGAAGCGTCGGCGTTATCCGTGACGTGTCGGAAATTCAAAAGTTAACAAATGAATTGAATAGAGCAAGGCAAATTATTCGCACATTAGAAGCGAAATATTCATTTGATGATATTGTCGGGAATTCAGATGAAACAACGGCAGCTATCGAACAGGCGAAGCTAGGAGCAAATACACCAGCAACAGTACTGTTACGCGGTGAATCTGGGACTGGTAAAGAATTGTTTGCACATGCAATCCATAATGGAAGTAATCGAAAATACAATAAGTTCGTCCGTGTAAACTGTGCGGCCATTTCGGAGACGTTGTTAGAAAGTGAATTATTTGGTTATGAGGAAGGGGCGTTTTCTGGAGCGAAAAGAGGCGGGAAACGTGGGTTCTTTGAGGAAGCAAATAACGGTAGTATTTTTTTAGATGAAATAGGGGAGTTATCTGCAAATACACAAGCGAAACTCCTTCGTGTACTGCAGGAAAAAGAAATTGTAAAAGTTGGTGGAACGAAAGCGATACCTATTAATGTTCGAGTAATTGCAGCGACGCATGTGAATTTAGAAAAGGCTATTCTAGAAGGGAAGTTTAGGGAGGATTTATATTATCGATTAAATAAAATCCCAATTCAAATTCCATCTCTTCGTCAACGTAAAGGAGATATACCGACAATTGCGGACAGATTGATTCAAAAAATTAATCAAGATTACGGTCGTAATGTAGAAGGGCTCACTGATTCAGCCATTTTATATTTACAATCATACGAATGGCCAGGGAATGTGAGGGAACTTGAAAATATTCTGGGAAGAGCTATTATCTTTATGAATTATAACGAGACCTATATTGATGTACACCATTTACCGCCATTACATAACGAAGAGCAGGTGGAGTCAAAGCAATCTCATTTATTACCTGAATTAGAAGAAAAGCCACTTGAACATTTAGTGACAGAGTTTGAAGGGAATATTATTCATGAATATTTGGAGAGATTTGATGGGAATAAAACGCAAACTGCAAAAGCGTTAGGAATTTCCGTTCGAAATTTATATTACAAGCTAGAAAAGTATGACCATGCAAAAAATAGCATGCAATAAATTGCGTACCGTGCAATTTATTGCATGGTATACAAAAAGCGACAAAATAAGACAGAATCTTTTGTTATTTTCCAAAGCATTGATTTTACTGCATTTTGAATGCGTTTTCATTATTGGTAAGACCACTTTTAAAAGTTGGCACGGTATTTGCTTTATAAATAGACGAGGGACGACGGAAAGGGTTGATTACAAAATATGAAGTTAGAATACTTAATTGATCAAGCAGCAGGGCAGCCTAAAAAAACTGTAGCTGTAGCAGTAGCTGAAGATCATGAAGTAATTGAAGCTGTAGCGAAAGCAATTAAATTACAGTTAGCTCAATTTCGTCTATATGGAAATCAAGAAAAAATAATGGGGATGCTACAAGAACATGGTTTACAAACTTCAGAACATGTTGAAGTGATTGCAGCAATGTCTAGTGCAGAGGCTGCAGAACTTTCTGTTAAAGCTGTGAGAAATGGTGAAGCAGACGTGCTTATGAAGGGGAACATCCCAACAGCGAATATTTTGAAGGCTGTGTTAAACAAAGAGTGGGGCCTACGTAAAGGTAGCGTACTTTCACATGTAGCAGCATTTGAAGTTCCAAATTACGATCGTCTTATTTTCGTTACAGATGCAGCGATGAACATCGCACCTGATGTAACACAAAAAGCTGCTATTATACAAAATACTGTAGAAGTTGCCCGGGCAATAGGAATCGACTTGCCAAAAGTGGCACCAATTGCAGCAGTAGAAGTTGTGAATCCAGCGATGCAGGCGACAATTGATGCAGCGATGTTAACACAAATGAATCGCCGCGGACAAATTAAAGATTGTATCGTTGATGGACCACTTGCTTTAGATAATGCAGTATCACAAATTGCAGCAGAGCATAAAGGCATAGTAAGTGATGTAGCAGGTAAGGCAGATATTTTACTCGTCCCAACGATTGAAGCTGGAAATGTGCTATATAAATCACTCGTATACTTTGCGGATGCAAAAGTAGGAGCAATGATTGCTGGCGCAAAAGCACCGATTGTTTTAACATCTCGTGCTGATTCAGCAGAAACAAAAGTATATTCATTAGCATTGGCAGTTGCGACTGCTTCAAAATAAACCAAAAAGGGTAAAACATTAGGGGGAAACGACAATGACATTAGAAATCTTCGAATACTTAGAAAAATATGATTATGAGCAAGTAGTATTTTGTCAAGATAAAGAATCTGGTTTAAAAGCAATTATTGCAATTCATGATACAACACTTGGACCGGCTCTTGGTGGAACAAGAATGTGGACATATGATTCTGAAGAAGCGGCGATTGAAGATGCATTGCGTCTTGCAAAAGGGATGACATACAAAAACGCAGCAGCTGGTTTAAACTTAGGTGGTGCGAAAACAGTAATTATCGGTGATCCTCGTAAAGATAAGAGCGAAGCAATGTTCCGTGCACTAGGACGTTATATCCAAGGACTAAACGGACGTTACATTACAGCTGAAGATGTTGGTACAACAGTAGATGATATGGATATTATCCATGAAGAAACTGACTTTGTAACAGGTATCTCACCATCATTCGGTTCTTCTGGTAACCCATCTCCGGTAACGGCATACGGTGTTTACCGTGGTATGAAAGCAGCTGCAAAAGAAGCTTTCGGTACTGACAATTTAGAAGGAAAAGTAATTGCTGTTCAAGGCGTTGGTAACGTAGCATATCACCTATGCAAACATTTACACGCTGAAGGAGCAAAATTAATTGTTACAGATATTAATAAAGAAGCTGTACAACGTGCTGTAGAAGAATTCGGTGCATCAGCAGTTGAACCAAATGAAATTTACGGTGTTGAATGCGATATTTACGCACCATGTGCACTAGGCGCAACAGTTAATGATGAAACTATTCCACAACTTAAAGCAAAAGTAATCGCAGGTTCTGCAAATAACCAATTAAAAGAAGATCGTCATGGTGACATCATTCATGAAATGGGTATTGTATACGCACCAGATTATGTAATTAATGCAGGTGGCGTAATTAACGTAGCAGACGAATTATATGGATACAATAGAGAACGTGCACTAAAACGTGTTGAGTCTATTTATGACACGATTGCAAAAGTAATCGAAATTTCAAAACGCGATGGCATAGCAACTTATGTAGCGGCAGATCGTCTAGCTGAAGAGCGCATTGCAAGCTTGAAGAATTCTCGTAGCACTTACTTACGCAACGGTCACGATATTATTAGCCGTCGCTAATCATTCATATATAACTTTTACAAAAGGTGTGGTTACCTCTTATGAGGTTTCCACTTCCTTTTGAATTTATTAGTGGAGGTAGCAACATTGTCTGTAAATCGAATTCTTGTTATTAACCCAGGTAGTACATCCACAAAAATTGGTGTTTTTGATAATGAAAGACCCGTTCTAGAAGAAACGATTCGTCATGACGTAGAACAGATTGGAAAATATAAGAGAATTATCGACCAATATGAGTTTCGAAAAGAAACGATTTTAGAAGTTCTACATTCTCATGGTATTAACATTTCAAAATTAAACGCTGTTTGTGGGCGTGGTGGATTACTTCGTCCAATCGAAGGCGGTACGTATACAGTAAACGATGCGATGTTAGAAGATTTGAAAAATGGCTTTAGCGGTCATCACGCTTCAAACCTTGGAGGCATTTTAGCATATGAAATTGCTTCTGGATTAAACATTCCTGCATTCATTGTAGATCCTGTCGTTGTAGATGAGATGGAGCCGGTTGCTCGTATAAGTGGCATTGCTGGTATGGAACGCAAAAGTATCTTCCATGCATTAAATCAAAAAGCAGTTGCTCGTAAAGTAGCTGAACAGTTAAATCACAAATACGAGGATTTAAATTTATTAGTTACACATATGGGTGGCGGTATTACAGTTGGTGCTCATAAAAAAGGAAGAGTAATCGATGTGAATAACGGTTTAAACGGAGAAGGACCATTTAGTCCAGAGCGCGCTGGTACAGTACCAGTAGGGCAACTAGTAGAAATGTGTTTCTCTGGTGAGTATTACCGTGATGAAATGATTAAAAAACTTGTCGGACAAGGTGGACTTGTAAGTTTAATCGGTACAAATGATGCGATTAAAGTAGAGCAAATGGTTGAAAAAGGTGATCCTGAAGCAACTCTTATTTATAAAGCAATGGCATATCAAGTTGCAAAAGAGATTGGCGGAGCTAGCGCTGTACTTCACGGGAAAATCGATGCAATCGTATTAACTGGTGGACTGGCATACAGTAAAATTCTTGTCGATGAAATAAAAGAGCGAGTGGACTGGATTGCAGATGTTATCGTACATCCAGGCGAAGATGAGTTAGAAGCGTTAGCAGAAGGAGCACTTCGTGTATTACGTGAAGAAGAAGCTCCAAAAGAATACGTTGTACGTGAAAAAGAAACGGTAGCTAGGGGTTGAGATAATGGCAAAAGAATATGATTTAGTCATCGTTGGCGGCGGTACTGGTGGATATGTTGCTGCAATTCGTGCATCACAACTAGGGTTAAAAACTGCACTAGTCGAAAAAGAAAATCTTGGTGGTACTTGTTTACACAAAGGATGTATTCCTAGTAAAGCTCTTTTACGTAGTGCGGAAGTATATGCAACTGCTAAAAAAAGCGAAGAGTTCGGAGTTATTGCAAGCAATGTAGAACTAAACTTTGCGAAAGTACAAGAGCGTAAAGAGAAGATAGTAACGCAGCTTCATAAAGGCGTTCAACATTTAATGAAACAAGGTAAAATTGATGTGTTTGAAGGTATTGGCCGTATTCTTGGCCCATCTATTTTCTCTCCGATGCCAGGGACAATTTCAGTTGAACTTGCAAGTGGAGAAGAGAATGAAATGTTAATTCCAAAAAATGTACTTATTGCAACAGGTTCTCGTCCAAATTCATTACCAGGTTTAGAATTAGACGGAGAGTACGTAATGTCTTCAGATCATGCTCTAAAAATGGAAACGCTTCCTAGTTCGATTATTATCGTTGGTGGCGGTGTAATCGGTATTGAGTGGGCATCTATGCTTGCTGACTTCGGTGTAGAAGTTACAGTATTAGAGTATGCGAAAACGATATTACCACTAGAAGATCAAGACGTTTCAAAAGAAATGCAACGTCTATTCAAGAAAAAAGGTATTAAAGTGGTAACTGGTGCAAAAGTATTACCAGAAACATTGGTAAAAGATAATGGAGTAACAATCCAAGCTGAACACAACGGTGAAAATAAAGAATTTAAAGCAGAAAAAATGCTTGTATCTGTAGGAAGACAAGCGAATACGCAAAATATTGGCTTAGAGAACACAGATATCGTTGTGGAAAAAGGATACATTCAAACAAATGAGTTTTATCAAACGAAAGAATCGCATATTTACGCAATTGGAGATGTAATCGGTGGCCTGCAACTCGCTCACGTTGCTTCTCACGAAGGAATTGCTGCAGTAGAACATATTGCAGGGAAAGAAGTTACACCAATCGATTACTCTATGGTATCAAAATGCGTATATAGCAGTCCGGAAGTTGCTTCTGTCGGTTTAACAGAACAAGAAGCGAAAGAAAAAGGCTATAAGTTAAAAGTAGGTAAGTTCTCATTCCGCGCAATCGGAAAAGCACTTGTATACGGAGAATCAGATGGTTTCGTAAAACTTGTAGTTGATGAAGAGACAAATGACATTCTTGGTGTTCATATGATTGGACCGCATGTAACAGATATGATTTCTGAAGCGGGTCTTGCAAGAGTACTTGATGCAACACCTTGGGAAGTAGCACATACAATTCATCCGCATCCATCATTATCTGAGGCGATTGGTGAAGCAGCACTTGCTGTAGATGGAAGAGCGTTACACGCATAAAAATGTGGATTTAGGAGGTTATGAAAAATGGCAGAAGTAAAAGAAAAGCGCCATGAAGAGCTTGGCTTAAGTGATGAGCAAGTATTAGAAATGTTCCGTACGATGTTACTTGCACGTAAAATAGACGAACGTATGTGGTTATTAAACCGTGCTGGTAAAATTCCATTCGTAATTTCTTGTCAAGGACAAGAGGCTGCACAAGTTGGAGCGGCGTTCGCTCTTGATAGAGAGAAAGATTATGCATTACCATACTACCGTGATATGGGTGTTGTACTAGCATTTGGTATGACAGCTAAAGAGCTTATGTTGTCTGCTTTCGCGAAAGCTGGAGATCCAAACTCTGGTGGTCGTCAAATGCCTGGTCACTTCGGTCAAAAGAAAAATCGTATTGTTACAGGTTCATCTCCAGTAACAACGCAAGTACCACATGCAGTTGGTATTGCATTAGCTGGAAAAATGGAGAAGAAAGATTTAGTAACGTTCGTTACATTTGGAGAAGGTTCTTCAAACCAAGGTGACTTCCATGAAGGGGCAAACTTTGCTGGTGTACACAAACTACCTGTTATTTTTATGTGTGAAAATAACAAATATGCAATCTCTATTCCAGTTGAAAAACAATTAGCATGTAAAAACGTATCAGATCGTGCGATTGGTTACGGTATGCCTGGATATACAATAGACGGAAACGATCCGCTTGCAGTATATAAAGCTGTAAAAGAAGCAGCAGATCGCGGTCGTCGTGGTGAAGGCCCAACTTTAATTGAAACAGTATCATATCGTTTAACAGCACATTCTAGTGACGATGATGATCGTGTTTATCGTGATAAAGAAGAAGTAGAAGAAGCAAAGAAAAAAGATTCAATTATAACATTCGCGGCTTATTTAAAAGAAGCTGGTGTATTAACTGAGGAATCGGAAAAACAAATGTTAGACGAAATTATGCATATCGTAAATGAAGCAACAGAATATGCAGAAAATGCTCCGTATGCAGCACCTGAAGATGCATTGAAGCACGTATACGCAGAATAGGGGGGAACGTTTCATGGCTGTAATGTCTTATATTGATGCTATTACATTAGCAATGCGCGAAGAAATGGAACGCGATGAGAAAGTATTCGTTTTAGGAGAAGATGTTGGTAAAAAAGGTGGCGTGTTTAAAGCGACACACGGTTTGTATGATCAATTTGGTGAAGATCGTGCGCTTGATGCACCGCTTGCAGAATCTGCAATTGCTGGGGTAGCAATTGGTGCGGCAATGTATGGTATGCGTCCAATCGCTGAAATGCAGTTTGCTGATTTCATCATGCCAGCAGTAAACCAAATTGTTTCTGAGGCAGCAAAAATTCGTTATCGTTCTAATAATGATTGGACTTGTCCAGTTACAATTCGTGCACCATTTGGCGGGGGTGTTCACGGTGCATTGTATCATTCACAATCTGTAGAAGCGATGTTTGCAAACCAACCAGGTTTAAAAATCGTTATCCCTTCTACACCATATGATGCAAAAGGCTTATTAAAAGCAGCCATTCGTGATGAAGATCCAGTATTATTCTTCGAACATAAACGTGCATATCGTTTAATTAAAGGTGAAGTGCCGGAGGATGACTACGTATTACCAATCGGAAAAGCAGATGTAAAACGTGAAGGTGATGATATTACAGTTATCACGTACGGATTATGTGTTCATTTTGCTCTTCAAGCGGCTGAAAAGTTAGCACAAGATGGCATCTCTGCACACATTCTTGATTTACGTACTGTATATCCATTAGATAAAGAAGCAATCATTGAAGCAGCTTCTAAAACAGGTAAAGTTCTTCTTGTAACAGAAGACAATAAAGAAGGAAGCATTATGAGTGAAGTGGCAGCAATTATTGCTGAAAACTGTCTATTTGATTTAGATGCGCCAATCGCACGTCTTGCAGGTCCAGACGTTCCAGCAATGCCATATGCACCAACAATGGAAAAATTCTTTATGGTAAATCCAGATAAAGTTGAAAAAGCAATGCGTGAACTTGCGGAATTTTAATCGGGGGGACTATACATGGCTGTAGAAAATATTACAATGCCTCAGCTCGGGGAGAGCGTTACAGAGGGCACAATTAGTAAATGGCTCGTTAATGTTGGCGATCACGTAAACAAGTATGATCCGCTTGCAGAAGTAATGACTGATAAAGTAAATGCTGAAGTACCATCTTCTTTCACGGGGATTGTAAAAGAGTTAATCGCTGGTGAAGGTGATACGTTAGCTGTAGGTGAAGTAGTTTGTGTGATTCAAGTAGAAGGCGCAGATGAAGTAGCAGCAACAGCTGTTGAAGAAAAAACGAAAGAAGAACCAAAGGCAGAAGTAGCTACGTCTGAAAAAGCACCGAAAGTAAAACAACCAACTGATGGAAAACCACGTTTTTCACCAGCTGTGTTAAAACTTGCGGGTGAGCATAACGTTGATTTAGATCTAGTAGAAGGTACGGGAGCAAACGGCCGTATCACTCGTAAAGATATTTTAAAGCTAGTGGAATCTGGAAATATTCCGCAAGCAGGTGCAGCGAAGAAAGAGGAAGCTGTAGCGGCAGTAGTAGAAGCTCGCCCAGAAGCACCAAAAGCAGCACCAGTAGCGCAAAAAGTAGAAGCTGCGAAACCAGTTTCTGTACCTACAATGCCTGGAGATATCGAAATTCCAGTAACAGGTGTGCGTAAAGCAATCGCAGCAAACATGTTACGTAGTAAACATGAAGCACCACATGCTTGGATGATGATTGAAGTAGATGTGACAAACCTTGTGTCATACCGTAACTCAATTAAAGGTGACTTTAAGAAGCGTGAAGGCTTTAACTTAACGTTCTTTGCTTTCTTCGTAAAAGCAGTAGCACAAGCGTTAAAAGAGTATCCTCAAATTAATTCAATGTGGGCTGGCGATAAAATTGTTCAGAAGAAAGATATTAACCTTTCTATCGCTGTTGCAACAGAGGAAGAACTATTTGTACCAGTAATTAAGCAAGCGGACGAGAAAACAATTAAAGGTATCGCTCGTGAAATTACAGAACTTGCAGGAAAAGTACGTACGAAATCGTTAAAAGCAGACGAAATGCAAGGTGGAACATTTACAATTAATAACACAGGATCATTCGGTTCTGTTCAATCTATGGGTATTATTAATTACCCACAAGCGGCTATTCTACAAGTTGAATCAATTGTAAAACGCCCAGTAATTATGGATAACGGTATGTTCGGTGCTCGTGATATGGTTAACTTATGTTTATCACTTGATCACCGAGTACTTGATGGTTTAATTTGTGGTAAGTTCTTAGGACGTGTTAAAGAAATTTTAGAAAACATGTCAGAAAACAATACATCTGTATATTAATAAAAAGCTCGCTTATGCGAGCTTTTTATTATCTTATTTCTTCATCTACATCCTACTATATGTATAAATACCTTTCCCAGTAATCTTACAATAAACGATTATGTATTAGGAATTTACGAAAATACATTGCTGATATATGGTATATGGATATAAAATAAGAAAAGAATAATTTTTTTGGCAAATCTTACTGATGAAACTGTAGTATAATATATTGTATTGTATGAAAAAGAGAGTTATTCTATATAAGTGTTTTATAGATAATGTGTAATCAGTCGTCAAAACATGAAGAATGTTGACTCCTGGTTTTTTATTTTTGCCGTAACAATGTTTCAGGAGGATGTCATGAAAAGAAGTACCGAGTTTCTAAAAAGTTTAGATGTAAAATTAATTTTAATTTTGTGTGCACTATGTGTGACGAGTATAGCTGCTATATATAGCAGTCAGCAAACGGGACAGTATGGAGCTGCAAACTTTGCTATGAAACAAGGTGTTAACTACATAATTGGGGTTGTATTGTTACTTCTTGTTGCAAGCATCGACTTAGATCAATTGCAAAAATTGTCTTGGCCACTTTATATTGCCGGGTTTGCTTCACTTATTCTTTTGAAAGTATTACCACCATCAGGTTTTACACCTGAAAAATTAGGTGCAAAAAGATGGTTTGTTTTCCCAGTATTTGGACAAATTCAGCCGTCTGAGTTTTTCAAAATTGCATTGCTACTTGTAGTAGCGAGTATAGCAGTAAAACATAATGCACAGTATATGGCAAGGACATTCCAAACAGATTTAAAGCTAGTAGGTAAAATTATGCTAGTGTCACTTCCACCTATGGCGGTTGTATATAGTCAACCTGATACAGGTATGGTGTTCTTATATGCTGCTGCTATTGCATGTATTTTATTTATGTCAGGTATTCAAAAGAAATTGATAGCATTATGTACAGTTATTCCGTTGACCATATTATCTGCTTTAATATTTATTTTCTTTAAGTATCAAGATTTTTTCTATAATAATTTAGTTACTTTACTAAAACCTCACCAACAGTCGCGTATTGTAGGTTGGTTAAATCCATTTGAAAATGCAGATCAAGGTTATCAAACGCAACAATCGATTTTAGCTGTAGGTAGTGGAGGAATGGAAGGTAAAGGGTTTGGGGGAGGAAGCGTCTATATCCCAGAGAAGCATACTGACTTTATTTTCGCTACAATTGCCGAAGAAGGTGGATTTATCGTAGCAGCCTTAGTTGTCTTCTTGTTCCTATTACTACTATATCGAACAATTATTATTGGTTATTCCGCTGATAATTTATTTGGTACATTATTATGCGCTGGATCGATCGGTATATTAACAGTTCAAATATTCCAAAACATCGGTATGATCGTTGGATTAATGCCTGTAAAAGGTATTGCATTACCTTTCTTATCGTATGGGGGAAGTTCCTTATTCTCGAATATGATTATGATGGGGCTCATACTATCGGTACGGAAAACGTATAAAAAATATATGTTTTCAGTTAAGTAAAAAAAGCTGGTTCGTTTTTAAACGAACCAGCTTTTTTACATATATGCTCATAAACGTTGCAAACTAAAACAGGATAGCAGTTTGAGACGGGTAAGGAGTGCAAAGTGATGCATATGCATATTTTTGAAGGAGCACGGCATCTTTCTAATAGTGAATGGGTTATTCGGGCTATTATAGCATACATATTTTTAATATTAGTTGCGAAAGCGATGGGGCAAAGGTCTATCGCACAACTTCGTTTTTTAGATGTTGTATTAGTGTTATTGCTTGGTGGGAATATTTCTAACGCATTGTCTGATGAAAAAGTAGGGTTACTGGGCTCGATGATTACAACGTTCATACTCGTTGTACTTCATATTATAAGCTCAGTTTTAATGCTGAAATGGGATAGATGGAGACGTTTTTTAGAGCCAGCACCTATCATTCTTATACATAATGGTTCCATTGATTTTAGCAATTTGAAAAAGGCGAGAATTACCGTGGAATATTTGTTTTCGGAACTTCGTATGCGAAATGTGAGCGATATTCAAACGATTAAATTAGCATTATGGGAAGCGAACGGTGTCGTTTCTATATTTCGGTATCCAGAATATGAAGCAGTTTCACGGCTTGATCTTAAAGTGGCGGGAAAAAAATCTCCAGTTTCTTTTGTATTAGTAAAGGATGGGAGGATACAGAAAGATGTTCTTGCATTATTAGGAAAAACAGAAGCGTGGGCGAGAAAATTTCTAGAGGAGAGTACAGAAGTCGAATCCATTATGTTAGCTACAGTAGATGAATCACATAAAATAAATATTTTGTTAAAAAAATGAAAAATATACGCATTTTGTCGTTTCGTACATATGATACAATAGTGTGGACAACGAAAAAGGAGGCGATACGGTGGGATATGTAGAAGAATTACGAAAAATAGTTGGTCATCGCCCTTTAATTTTAGTTGGTGCTGTTGTACTCGTTATAAATGAAAATGGATATGTTTTATTGCAGCAGCGGACAGAGCCGTACGGAAAATGGGGACTACCTGGTGGGCTAATGGAGCTTAGTGAATCACCAGAAGAAACAGCTTATCGTGAAGTATATGAAGAGACAGGAATAAAAGTGAAGAACTTGCAACTAATCAATGTATTTTCTGGAGCGAACTACTTTACAAAATTAGCAAACGGTGATGAATTTCAATCTGTAACAACCGCCTATTATACAGATGAATACGAAGGGGATTTTGTTATGAATAAAGAAGAAGCAGTTCAGCTTAAATTCTTTTCAGTAACAGAACTACCTGACTATATTGTAGGATCGCATAAAAAAATGATTGCTGAATATATGAAGATTATGGAAAAAAAGATATAATCATAGTGAAAGAAATACAAAAACACAGTTCTGGTTGGTAGTCCAGACGCATGATTTCATGTCAGTAACCTTCCCCTCCGGGATGTCCCGTATTTCTAATCTTTTAAAGGAGGGGCTGTCAATGGATTTGACAGTATATCACGATGGCCAATTTTTTGTTGGAATCATTACATGCAAAGAAAAAGGGAAATTGTATGGAGCGAGGTATATTTTTGGGGCGGAACCGTCAGATGAAGAAGTGCTTATGTTTGTGAATAGTTCACTTTTAGAGCATTTTCAGCACTTTGCAAAATGTGGTGTAGAAATTAAAGAAAAACAGCGTCCTAAAAACATAAAGCGTACCATACGACAAGCAGCAAAAGAAATAAATATTAAACGTTTTACTAAGGCGCAAGAGGCGATTAGTTTATCTTATGAATTGCATAAACAAGAAAAGAAAGTGCAGTCTAAAGAGAAGCGAGAAGCTGAAAAAGAAAGAAGACGTTTAATGAAAGTACAAAAAGCAAAGCAAAAACATCGTGGTCATTAAAGAAAAGGTGTTAGAGCAAGAGCTCTAACACCTTTTCTATACTTAAATACAAGTAAACTTACTTGTATTTCATAAACATTAACTGGTAAGATACAAATAGGTAGTTTTAGAGGAGGGAAAAGAGTGATTAATTTTAACTTTTTTATGAATGATGTTGTCCGCCAAGCGCGTGAAGAGATTGTCTCTGCTGGATATACAGAATTGACGACGCCAGAAGCGGTAGAAGAAGCGTTTAAAAGAAATGGAACAACACTTGTAATGGTAAACTCTGTATGTGGTTGTGCAGGTGGTATTGCTCGTCCTGCTGCTGCGCATTCCGTACATTATGATAAACGTCCTAACCACCTTGTAACGGTGTTTGCAGGGCAAGATAAAGAAGCGACAGCAAGAGCGCGTGAATATTTCGAAGGGTACCCACCTTCTTCTCCATCATTTGCTTTATTAAAAGATGGAAAAATTGTAACGATGGTAGAGCGTCATGAAATTGAAGGTCATGAACCGATGCAAGTTATTGCCAAACTACAATCATATTTCGAAGAGAATTGTGAAGAACTATAAAAAATAAGAGAAAAGGCGGCACGTCCACAATCAAGTGGATGTGCCGCCTTTTTTATTTATTATTAAAATTTCTGAGATATGCATAGTTGTGTTATTTTATGCATTTTTTTATACATAAAAAACAGCGTTTATATTGTTTGTTTATTTATTTTTATTTTATATATTGCATAAAAATAAAAGTGCTGATACAATACAAACATCGAATAAATATTCTATTAAACTTTTAAATATACATTATTAGGGGGAAGAAAGATGAAGAAGTTAGTATCAATATCGTTTGCACTTATTTTAATTTTAAGTATGTTCAGCGCTTGTAGTAATGGGGAATCGAAAGAAACAAAAGGAAATAAGAAAGTACTCGTAATGGGAACTTCAGCAGATTATAAACCATATGAATACGTAGAAGCTTCAAAAAGTGATGAAATTATCGGCTTTGATGTTGATGTTGCTAAATATATCGGAAAAGAACTTGGGTATGAAGTGAAAGTGAAAGATATGGATTTTGGTGGTTTATTAGCATCTCTTAGTTCAGGAAAAGTTGATTTCGTAATGGCAGGCATGACGCCAACTGCAGAGCGTAAAAATAATGTTGATTTTACAGATATTTATTTTGTTGCGAAAAATATGGTCGTTTCTAAAAAGGATTCTAACATTCAATCTGTAGAGGGTTTAAAAGGGAAAAAAGTAGGGGTACAAACAGGGTCTATTCAAGAAGAGAAAGCAGCAGAATTTAAAAAACAAGTAGATTTCCAAGTTGAGGGACGTGACCGTATACCAGAAATCGTACAAGAAATTAAAGCTGGTCGTTTTGACGCTGCAATTATAGAAGACACAGTTGCTAAAAATTATTTAGAGAAAATGAAAGATTTACAAGGAATTGAAATTAAAGAAGCACCAGAAGAAGTTGGAGCAGCAATTGCCCTTCCGAAAAACAGTGATAAAACAGCAGAATTTAATAAAGTAATTAAAAAAATGCAAGAAAATGGAGAAATGGATAAATTAGTGAAGAAATGGTTTGGCAGCGGAAAATAAGCTGCCTTTCACTTTTCTGTGAGGGGAATGAAAAGAATGAACTTAGATTTTTCGGCGATTACGCCTTCGATACCATATATACTAAAAGGTTTAGAAGTTACTTTGAAAATTGTAGCAGTATCAGCTTTAGCAGGATTTATTTTAGGAACGCTATTAGCACTTTGTAAAATTGCTAGAATACGAGCATTAAATATAGCAGCAGATTTTTATACATCAATTTTTCGTGGTACACCCCTTGTATTGCAATTAATGATTATTTATTTTGGTGTCCCGCAAATAATTGGTTATGAAATACCAGCATTCTTAGCTGCTGTACTTGCATTTAGCTTGAATTCAGGTGCATACATGTCAGAAGTAATTCGTGCTGGTATTCAAGCGGTGGATAAAGGACAAACAGAAGCAGCAATGGCTTTAGGGGTACCATACGGAAAAATGATGAGAAATATTATTTTCCCTCAAGCATTAAAAAATATATTACCAGCGCTTGTGAACGAATTTGCGACACTTACGAAAGAATCGGCTGTAGTAACAGTAATAGGCGCGACTGATTTAATGCGTCGTGCTTACATCGTAGGCGGTGAGACATTTAAATATCTTGAACCATTACTTTTTGTTGGACTGATTTATTATATGTTAGTCATTATTCTTACATTAGTCGGGAAGGCAATTGAAGGGAGAATGAAGAAAAGTGATTAAAATTGAAAACCTTCATAAATCATTTGGTAAAAACGAAGTATTAAAAGGAATTACAACAACGATTGAAAAAGGGGAAGTAGTTGCAATTATAGGACCTTCTGGATCAGGAAAATCAACATTTTTACGTTGTATGAATATGTTAGAAGCACCAACGGATGGTCACATTTGGATTGGAACGGAAGAAGTAACGAATCCGAAAACGAATGTTATGCATGTTCGTGAAAATGTCGGTATGGTATTTCAACATTTTCACTTATTTCCTCATATGACTGTATTAGAAAATATTACGTATGCTCCTACCAATGTAAAAGGGGTAACGAAGCAAGAAGCTGAAAAGAAAGCTGAGAAACTTTTAGAAAAGGTTGGACTAGTAGATAAAAAAGATACGTATCCAAATCGTCTTTCGGGAGGACAAAAGCAACGTGTAGCAATTGCAAGAGCGTTAGCAATGGAACCCGAAGTTATGTTATTTGATGAACCGACATCGGCGCTAGATCCAGAGATGGTGAAAGAAGTGTTAGAAGTTATGAAATCGTTAGTTACGACAGGAATGACGATGGCTATCGTTACACATGAAATGGGCTTTGCAAAAGAAGTGGCAGATCGTGTTCTTTTCTTGGACGGAGGAAAGCTTGTAGAAGATAGTGCGCCAGAAGAATTTTTTGCAGCACCGAAAAGTGAACGTGCGCAACAATTTTTACAAAAAATATTGTAATATGAAAAGGTTATGTGAATAATAAGTAGAAAAGGATGACATTGTGTCATCCTTTTTTTATACTAGCTGTAAATACGTTTATACATATAGGAGTAATGATATGTTTAAAATTGGATACCGTACAGTAAAAACAGCAATAGGGACAGGCGCGGCAGTTTTTATTGCTCAGTTATTAGGGTTGGAATTTTATAGTTCAGCAGGTATTTTAGTTATTTTATGTGTACAAAATACGAAGCGCAAATCGCTTCAAGTGTCGTTACATCGTTTTCTAGCTTGTGTATTATCAATGGTATTCGCGTTTTGTATTTTTGAAACGATCGGCTATACACCACTTGCAATTAGCATATTGTTACTTACATTTATTCCGACTGCAGTAATGCTTAAAATTCAAGAAGGCATTGTCACGAGTTCAGTTATTGTTATGCATCTATATTCATTGAAGCAAATTACATGGCTTATAGTTGGAAATGAAATTGCTATATTAACGATAGGGATTAGCGTGGCGTTATTAGTAAATATGTATATGCCGAGTAGTGAAAATAAGCTAAAAGAGTATCAGGATAAAATAGAGAGCAATTTTAAAACGATTTTGTTTGAAATGGTTGTGTATTTACGAAATCGAGAAAGTAGTTGGAGTGGGGCAGAACTCATTGAAACCGAGAATATGTTAAATGAAGCAAGAGATTTATCGTTTAAAAAACTTGAGAATGCATTTATGCGAGAAGATGATTATTACTATCGTTATTTTAATATGCGTATGCAACAATTCGAAATTTTAGAGCGAATGATACCACTAGCAGCTTCTTTATCATGGACATATGAACAAGCTGATATGATTGCAGATGTTGTTGAAAACATTGGTAATGCTATTAGCCCTGAGAGTACTGGCGTTATTTCCTTAAGGCAGCTTCAAGAAATGAGGGGATTATTTAGAGACATGCCATTACCAGCTACACGCGAAGAATTTGAGATACGTGCGAAACTTGTTCAACTTGTGTATGAAATGGAACAATATTTACTCATTAAAAGTCGCTTTAAGGGAAAGGATAATATAAAAGAACTTATATAGAAGGTAGGAATTATCTATGCCGTATCTTCTCTCTATCATATTATGTCTTTCTTTATCGCCGATTTGGCCTCTTGGGGATAATCCACGTGCCGGAGATCCTTTTATTATTGTAAATAAAGCAACGAATAAATTAGCTTACATTGACGATGGAAAGATTCAAAAGGTTTTTCCAGTAGCGACAGGGAAAACGAATGAATTAACTCCAGAAGGAACTTTTGATGTTGTAATGAAAGCGAAGGATCCGTATTATATTGCGAAGGATATTCCAGGTGGGTCGCCAAAAAATCCACTTGGGTCAAGGTGGATTGGATTTAATGCAAGAGGAACTGATGGAAGTAAATATGGAATACATGGAACAAACCAACCGAGTTCAATTGGAAAGTATATTTCACAAGGGTGTATAAGAATGAAGAAAAACGATGTGGAATATTTGTTTGATCGCATTCCAATTGGAACGAAAGTATGGATTGTGAAATCGAAAAAATCATTTCAGCAATTGGCAAAAGAAAAAGGAGCCGTTGCATATGAAAAAGCCAACGAAAAGGTTGGCTTTTTCTATTATAATAAGTTGTCTTGACATGTGTACATAACCGTGCGTTAATGAGAATATAGAAAGATAAAATTAGATAAAGGGGTTGCTCATATGTACTTGAATCCAAAACTTTCGTATATGCAGTTTTTTATGGGATTTCTATTTGTTATTACATTCATATTGGCAACTTTTAATATATGTTCTTATCTGGTAGCGATTGTATGTATGGCATTACTTAATCTAACTTTTGTTATTGGAGCATTTCAGCAGAAACAATATACAAGTTTTGTAATAGCACTTGTAATGTCATTTTCCTTTAGTATTGTAGCGATTGTGTTTTATATAAAATAAACCATCTCGATGTCGAGATGGTTTATTTTGTCATGTGTAAAAAGTAAAAAAAGGACGAACACATCGCCCTTTTTACCAAAACATACTCGCGCCAGCAAGTAATGTTGTTACAAGCATAGAAATCAGCATCACATAAACCATAACTTTTTGAGCTTTTTTATGCATCGTTATACCTCCTTGCAAATCAGTACAATTTCATTGTAACGAGAAATGAAATTATGGACAAGGGGAGAGTGAGGACAAAATTCGGGAGGGGATTGCAAAATATAACAGGAAATTTGAGTGTGTATAGAGAATATAGTAAAAGGGTATATTGTTAATTTTTAGTTGGGCAAGCTGAAGAATGGAGATACGATGATGAAAATATACGAAACAGATCGTTTATACTTAAGGGAAATTGATGAGTCGTATGCTGAAACAGTTCTTCAATATTACGACAGAAATCGTGAATTTTTAAAAGCTTGGGAAGAGTATAGACCGGATGATTTTTTTACGCTAGATTATCAAAAGAAAAAGTTGCAAAAGGATAGAAAAGAGTTCGAAGAAGGGAAAATCATCAGACTATGGATTTTTAAAAAGGGTGATGATACGAAAATAATTGGGTGTATTTCATTTAATTTAATCGTTCGTGGCATTTATCAATCTTGTGTACTCAGTTATAAATTAGATAAAGCAGAGTTAAACAAAGGGTATACGACAGAAGCGCTTAGAAAAGCAATTCAAGTTGCTTTTGGGGAATTTCAGTTACATCGTATAGAAGCTCCGATTATGCCTCGTAATTTAGCATCTATACAAGTAGTAACGAAGATAGGTTTTCAATATGAAGGCGTGTCTAGGAAGATGTTAATGGTAAATGGCGTGTGGGAAGATCATATGCGCTGGGTATTGTTAAATGAGTAATAGAAAGCAGATGGTTATCTAGACATGTAAACCATCTGTTTTTTGTCTTGTATTTCGAAACTTTTGCGAAATTCTGTTATAATTAATAGTGTTACATACATAATGGTAGTGCAGGAGGCGCAGTCTTATGATTAATCAAGAACGTTTAGTAAATGAATTTATGGAATTAGTACAAGTAGATTCTGAAACGAAATTTGAAGCAGAAATCTGCAAAGTATTAACGAAGAAATTTACAGATTTAGGTGTAGAAGTATTTGAAGATGACACAATGGCTGTAACTGGTCATGGTGCAGGTAACTTAATTTGTACTTTACCAGCAACAAAAGATGGTGTTGATACAATTTACTTTACTTCTCATATGGATACAGTAGTTCCTGGTAATGGAATTAAGCCTTCTATTAAAGATGGATATATCGTATCAGATGGTACAACAATTTTAGGTGCGGATGATAAAGCTGGATTAGCATCAATGTTCGAAGCAATCCGTGTTTTAAAAGAGAAAAATATCCCTCATGGTAAAATAGAATTTATTATTACAGTCGGAGAAGAATCAGGTCTTGTTGGTGCAAAAGCATTAGACCGTGAGCGTATTACAGCGAAATATGGCTACGCATTAGATAGCGATGGAAAAGTTGGTGAAATCGTTGTTGCAGCTCCAACACAAGCGAAAGTGAACGCAATTATTCGCGGGAAAACAGCTCACGCTGGTGTAGCGCCGGAGAAAGGTGTATCTGCAATTACTATCGCAGCGAAAGCAATTGCGAAGATGCCACTTGGTCGCATTGACTCTGAAACGACTGCAAATATTGGACGTTTTGAAGGTGGTACACAAACGAATATCGTTTGCGATCATGTACAAATCTTTGCAGAAGCTCGTTCTTTAATTAATGAGAAAATGGAAGCACAAGTTGCGAAAATGAAAGAAGCATTTGAAACAACTGCAAAAGAAATGGGCGGTCATGCAGACGTTGAAGTAAACGTTATGTACCCAGGATTTAAATTTGCTGATGGCGATCACGTTGTAGAAGTTGCAAAACGTGCAGCTGAAAAAATTGGTCGTACACCTTCTCTTCACCAAAGTGGTGGCGGAAGTGATGCAAACGTAATTGCAGGACATGGTATCCCAACAGTTAACTTAGCGGTTGGTTATGAAGAAATTCATACAACAAACGAGAAGATTCCTGTTGAAGAATTAGCAAAAACAGCAGAATTAGTTGTTGCAATTATTGAAGAAGTAGCGAAGTAATGGAATAGAAAAAGCGTGTAAATCAATTATGATTTACACGCTTTTTATTTTGATTCGATTGCTTTGACAAGACGTATAAGCGAATATAAGAAAAACTATGGAAGTATATACGTTGTTGCTACATGTACTAGACGAGGGAATAACCCTAACGTATTCATATTGAAAATCGGAAGTAGTAAATAATTAATTGCAATGATTAATATAACTACAAGGAATGTATAGTTGAGTTTATCCCGCTATTTGCCGGACAGTAAGACCCCCACCTCAAAATTCAGCGAAAGTAAAGAAGTTAGGTGGGGGCCCTGCTGCCCGTAAAAGTCCGATTAGTGAGAGTTGATTAAAGTTTCGATTTATATCGATTATAAAAAAGAACAAGTAATTATTATAACTATTGTGCAAAATTTGATATAATAAAAGAACGAACGTTCTGATTAGGGAGTGAGTACTATGCGAGAAATGTATCCGAAAAATGGTCGTGTTATTTTACATGTAGATATGAATTGCTTTTTCGCATCTGTTGAAATTGCTCATGATCCATCATT
The DNA here is from genome assembly GCF_051916445.1 of Bacillus cereus group sp. MYBK220-1. NCBI lineage: Bacteria > Bacillati > Bacillota > Bacilli > Caryophanales > Bacillaceae > Bacillus > Bacillus cereus group sp. MYBK220-1. The sequence goes on from NZ_JBQAGQ010000003.1 coordinate 339,073, forward strand.
ACAAGGAAAGCCATTAGCGGTTGCTGGAAATGAAAAAGAGAGAAAAGGAATTATTATAACATGTAGTTATGAGGCGAGGGAATACGGAATACGTACGACGATGCCCCTTTGGGAAGCGAAAAGGTTATGCCCGCAATTAGTTGTAAGGCGTCCTAATTTCACATTATATCGCGAAGCTTCATTTCAAATGTTTCAAGTCCTTTCTCGTTTTACAGAAAAGATACAACCAGTCTCAATAGATGAAGGATATTTAGATATTACAGATTGCTACGCACTTGGTTCGCCTCTTGAAATAGCAAAGATGATTCAACAAGCACTATTAACAGAGTTGCAGCTTCCGTGTAGTATCGGAATCGCTCCAAATCTTTTCCTAGCAAAAACAGCTTCTGATATGAAAAAACCTCTCGGTATTACCGTACTTCGAAAACGTGATATTCCAGAAATGATTTGGCCACTTTCAGTTGAAGCAATGCATGGGATTGGAGAAAAAACAGCTGAAAAATTAAATGAAATTCATATACATACAATTGAACAGTTAGCGAAGGGAGACGAGCATATCATTCGCGCTAAAATTGGCAAGCACGGTATTGATTTACAAAAGCGTGCAAAAGGTACGGATGATAGGGAAGTGGATCCGAGTCAAATGGGCCAACATAAAAGTGTCGGTAACTCGATGACTTTTTCAAAGGATATGGATGAAGAGAAAGAATTACTTGATATGTTAGAACGGTTATCAAAATCAGTGAGTAAAAGATTACAAAAGCGAACCCTTGTCAGCTATAATATTCAAATTATGATTAAATACCATGATAGGCGAACAGTAACACGGAGTAAGCAATTGAAAAATGCAATTTGGGAAGAACGCGATATTTTTCAAGCAGCATCCCGTTTATGGAAGCAACATTGGGATGGTGATTCCGTTCGTTTACTAGGTGTTACAGCTACTGAAATAGAGTGGAAGACAGAATCGGTGAAACAATTAGATTTATTTTCATTTGAAGAGGATGCGAAAAAAGAACCACTACTTGCTGTCATTGATCAAATTAACGATAAGTATGGAACACCGATTTTACAACGAGGTAGTCAACTACTACGTAAGCAAGAGAAGTCGTTTCAACAAAAGTTAGAAAATAAGTTTATGTAGAAGGTGTCATGAAGTAGTAAAATCATGACACCTTTCCTATTATACAGGCACCAAGTGATACGAGAGCATTTGTCCGTAACCCAGCCATTCGGTGTCTCCATTGTCTTTCCATTCCAATGCAAGCTCCTACAATAATTGCTATAACTAACCTGAATACAATGTCGTACCATACCATCATGGTCACCTCCATATATAATATGTGTTATGTTTTTTAGAATGAGCGGGGGATACCCACTCATTCTTATTTTTACAACCAGCTATGAAACTTTTTAATATAAAGCTTTTTCAGGAATTGTGTTAAAAAAGCGTAGCCTAATAGTATTCCTACTAACCAAGGGAAATAGTTAAGTGGCAATGCTTGTAAACCAACGGCTGCACCAAGTGGTGAGAATGGAATATAAATCCCGATTGCCATAATAAGAGCGGTTAATAAAACGACTGGTGTTGATGCAGTGCTTTGAATAAATGGAATCTTTTGTGTTCTTATCATGTGAACAATTAAAGTTTGTGTTAACAACCCAACGACAAACCAACCGGACTGGAATAATGATTGCTCGCTCGGTGTATTTGCACCAAATACATTCCACATGACTACGTATGTGATAATATCAAATATAGAACTAATTGGGCCGATACAAATAATGAAGTTTCGTAAGTTTGCAGTATCCCATTTTCGTGGTTTTTCTAGAAACTCTTTATCCATTTTGTCCCATGGAATAGAAAGTTGTGAAATATCATAAAGTAAGTTTTGAATTAAAAGATGAATGGCAAGCATCGGTAAAAAAGGAATGAAAGCACTTGCTACTAACACGCTAAACACATTACCGAAGTTAGAGCTAGCTGTCATCTTAATATATTTTAAAATATTTCCGAATGTAGTACGTCCTTCTAAAATCCCTGCTTCTAATATAGTTAAACTTTTTTCGAGTAGAATAATATCGGAAGCTTCTTTCGCAATATCAGTAGCAGTATCAACAGATATTCCGACATCAGCTTCACGTAATGCTACAGCATCGTTAATGCCGTCTCCCATGTAACCTACAGTGTCTCCATTTCCTTGTAATGCGTGTATAATACGAGATTTTTGCATGGGATTAAGCTTCGCAAATACAGTCGTTTCTTCGGCAAGTTTTGCTAATGCTTTATCTGGTAAAGAATCAATCTCGTAACCGAGGATTGGTTCGCAGATATCTAATCCAACTTCTATACAAACCTTTCTTGTAACAATTTCGTTATCGCCAGTTAAAATTTTCACTTGTACACCATGTTTTTGTAATGCTTGAATTGCAGCTGCTGCAGATGGTTTCGGTGGATCTAAAAAGCCGATATATCCAGCGAGAATCATATCAGTTTCGTCTTTTACTGCGTACTCTGTATCATTTATTCTTCTATCTTTTTTATAAGCAACAGCAATAACCCGCATACCTTCACTATTTAGTGTCTCACTTAGTTTTTTGACATTTGAACGTATTTCCTCGGTGAGTGGAACGATTTTTTCATCCACTTCAGTGTAGTTACAAATTGATAAAATTTCTTCTACGGCACCTTTACAAACCATTGTATGTTCACCTGAAATATCCTTTACGATGACTGACATACGCCGGCGGGCGAAATCGAATGGAATTTCATCTAGCTTTTGAAAAGCTGATGGATTAAATGTATTGTTTTCCTCTGTATGCTTAATAACAGCTTTATCTATTAAATTTTTCAATCCAGTTTGATAGAAACTATTTAAATAGGCAAATTGCAAGACGCGATTGCATTCATTTCCCTTGGGATCTAAGTGACGAACAAGGACAACTTTATCTTCTGTTAAAGTTCCGGTTTTATCTGTACAAAGAATGTTCATAGCACCTAAGTTTTGAATAGAATTTAGCTGTTTTACAATTACTTTTTGTTTAGACATGTTAACGGCACCTTTAGCTAAATTAGCAGTTACAATCATCGGTAACATTTCAGGTGTAAGGCCGACAGCGACGGCAATAGCGAAGAAGAAAGCTTCTTGCCAATCACCTTTTGTGAATCCATTAATGAGAAGGACAATAGGTGCCATAATAAGCATGAATGTAATTAAGAGCCAGCTTACTTTGTTTACACCTTTATCAAAGCTTGTTTCTACACGCTTTCCAATTACCTTATTGGCTAAAGAGCCGAAATACGTATCGGTACTTGTTGAGATGACAACAGCTTTTGCGCTACCACTTACAATATTTGTTCCCATGAAACAAAGGTTTTCCATATCGAGTGGATTGTAATTTTTTTTCATGTTTGTCGGTAAGATATGCTTATTTTCTGTATGGTAGCAGTGTTCGTATTTTTCTACAGGAAGTGCTTCCCCTGTTAAAGAAGATTGATTAACAAATAAATCTTTAGCGGATACAATACGCACATCAGCTGGAACGATATCACCGGCTGAAAGGGAAATGATATCGCCAGGTACAAGTTCCTCAATTGGAATTTCTGTTGTGTAATTTCGATTTAAATTCGTTACATTTTTTGTTTCATGTACAAATCCATTTATTCTAAATACGCTCGCAGTTGTTCGAACCATAGCCTTTAACTTATCGGCAGCTTTTTGAGAACGAAATTCTTGGGAAAACCGAATTGTTGCACTAAGTAGTACCATTGCAGATACGACAATTGTTCCTTGCATATCATCCGTGAAAAAGGAGAGTGCTCCAAGAGCTAATAAAACGAAAATAAATGGATTTTTAAATGCCGACAGAAATTGAATGTACCACGGCGCCATTTTATTATGAGCTATTTCGTTCGGACCACATAAAGAAAGTCTACGAGACGCTTCTTGTTTAGATAATCCATCTTGTGTTGTTTCTAAAAGTTTTAACGCAGAGCTTACATCTTGTGTTGCAACCTCCACTAATAATTCGTTATTTGTTTTCATGCTATCTTGCTCATAAGCATGCTTTGTTTCTTGTCTTTGTAAATTAAACATCGGTAGTTCCTCCTCTGTCATGAAGGAGGAAACAATCTGTTACCTAACTATTTGAAATGGTGAGGAACAGTTTCTTTCCTACCTACATGATGAAATATGAATGTAAAACGTATGGGTATATGGGCCGAATCATCAATTGCCAACTGTTCCTCACCTCCGTACAATTTAGTAGTTTCTGAATATGCTATGTTTGTTTCATAGTAAGGTGCATATAGACGTAAAAAGACCTTTACTCAAAACGAGTAAAGGTCTGAATTCGCAGCTAAAAGAGTCCACAACAAAGACTGTTAGTAGACATAAATAAAAACAGTTTTTGTGTATGACAAAATACATGCACCTCTCCCTCGTTGAGTTTTAGCACTGTATAGCATAGGTACTGAAACCAGCTACATTAAAAAAGGCCTTCATTCCGACCTTTCCTGTTGACCCATTGGCGTCTCTCGACATTTTTGGGCAGCAGCGTTTCTCTATACAGGAGCCTCACCTAACAGAGACCATATTCAATTACATGTTGAATGTTAGCACTGTAAAATTGTAGTGTCAATATCTTTTTATCTGTGTTTTTTAAAATATTAAACGGATTTATAATAGATATGTGGGATGAAATGCATGATATTGATTATGAATAATATGGAAAATAAATATTTTTATAAAAGGGGAATTTGTAATGGTACCACAAAATTTTATTATAAATATTGAGAATCAAAAGTGGTTGTTTAATGAGCAGGAAGATTTATGTTCTCACGGGGAAATTTATTTAAATGTGGATGGAACGATTATTACACAAACAGGTATGGATGAGGAATGGGGAATAAGTGAATCAGCTTTAGCTCTGTTACGAACTTTAGATAAAGAATATATTTGTGATATTGAAAATGAAGAGGGGCTTATTTTGCACGGATGTGGCACTATGCTCATGTTAGGATGCCCAATTTCAATTCATTGGACTATAAACCATATAGGTGAAAATGTGGTTTTAAAGGATTTTGTCAAAGTTATTTCTACTGATCAAAAGGCTATATACTATGAAGGGCTTCATATAGAAGTAAATGAAAATGAATATAGAAAACAAATTGTTTCTTTTGCGCTACAGGCAAAAGAATTATTCAATAAATCAAGTGAAAAGATAATTTTAGATGAGTTTGATCAAAGTATGTATACAGACTTTTGGACGGAATATGATCATTTGTTAAATAAGTATAAATAAAAAAGCACTGTAACCAGTGCTTTTTTATTATAGATTACGAGATTGTAGGGTTTTCAAAAATAACAATCTCTGAACTGTTTGTAGTTGAAACACGTTGGGCGTAATATGTTAAAGCTGAAGAAATATATGCTGGTAACGTATCATTTGTATGTGATGTTGTATATTCATGGATTAATTCCTTTAAAGTTGTCCATTCTAATTGTGCTGGGTGATCAGACACGAAAGAACTTACCCAGCGATCAAATGAAGATGAAAAATCAGTTTGTAAACGAAATACTTCTTTCATAATAAAACGCTCCCTTAAAATGTAGTATAATTATTTTAACACAAAACACGAACGATAGCTAAATTTTTTGAGTATAACGTTCGTGTTATATAGTTGTCTAGATGTTTGGTTATGTAAATTCAATTTGCCATTTGAAATAACATTCCGTAAGATGAGAGATAGAGTATATTTAGAGCTGGAGGAAAGAAAGTGGAATTTGTATTTTTAGGAACTGGTGCAGGTGTTCCTTCAAAAGGAAGGAACGTTTCAGCAATTGCTTTACAATTGTTAGAAGAACGAGGACAAACTTGGTTATTTGATTGTGGTGAGGCCACGCAACATCAAATATTACATACATCTGTACGTCCGCGCCGCATTGAAAAAATATTTATTACGCATTTACATGGCGATCATATTTTTGGATTGCCTGGTTTATTAGGTAGCCGTTCATTTCAAGGAGGAACTACGCCTTTAACGGTGTATGGACCGAAAGGAATTAAACAATTTATTGAAGTGGCATTATCGGTAAGTACGACACATGTGAAATATCCACTTGAAGTTGTGGAGATAACAGAAGAAGGTACCGTATTTGAAGATAATGAATTTTATGTAGAAACGAAAAGATTGTCACACGGTATAGAATGCTTTGGATATCGTATTGTAGAGAAAGATATACAAGGTGCTCTTTTAGTTGATAAGTTGCTTGAGATGGGTGTGAAACCAGGTCCAATCTTTAAACGTTTAAAAGATGGTGAAGTAGTTGAATTAGAGGATGGCACGATATTAAATGGAAATGAGTTTATCGGCCCACCTCAAAAAGGAAGAATTATTACTATCTTAGGTGATACGCGATATTGCGAAGCGAGTAGGGAGCTTGCGCAAGATGCAGATGTACTTGTCCATGAAGCGACTTTCGCAGCAGAAGATGAGCAACAAGCGTATGATTATTTTCATTCTACATCTAAGCAAGCTGCGAGCATTGCACTTCAGGCAAATGCGAAGCGACTAATATTAACTCACATTAGTTCTCGCTATCAAGGAGATACATATAAGGAATTATTGAAAGAGGCTAGAGAGTTGTTTTCTAATACAGAAATAGCGACAGATTTGAAATCATTCCCAGTAGAAAAATAATTATTTTGTAAAAAATGGTAACAGCGGGTTACCATTTTTTTATGTCTAAAAAAATTTAAAAATAAAACTGTTATTATTTTATACTTATACTTGGATGATACAGAAAATTAGGATGGTTTGAATATATAGGATAAAAATACGAAATAATGATTATTTAGAAAAACTGTTATATAAGTCAGATGACATACAAGTGATACAAATAGCAGAAATGGACTTTTATTCAGAACTTTTAAAATTCAACAAAAGTAAGCGTTTTATAAAAAACAAGCTATAATGAGGGCAGATTATAATTTATGATAAGTCGCATGTATTTTAGTCATTATCGTAACAAGTGAAGTTGACTAAATCATGAGAGAGTAACACGAGAATTATAATAGGAAAGATATTACTATTATTTGTCATAAGTCTTTTTCACTTTTTAGCTAAACGATATGATTAGCAAGTGTAGCTATTGCGAGTTCCTTAGTAGAAGCTTTTTATTAATAAGGTGGTGGAGATTTAATTGGTACACCACTCTTTAAAAGAGTTCAGAACATCAGCAGGTAGTCTAGGCGGAATAGCGGGTGCAAATTTAGTTGCATTAGCAATGGTTATATCACTTGTTTATGCTATGCTTGCAATGGCTTCTGTGTTAAACTTTGGATTGCTACCAGACTTTATTCTGGATTATCTTGTATCATTTTTAAATGAAAATAATGCTAAGATTCTTATGTATTATGATAACTGGTATTATTTCAGGTTATATTGGATTACTTTTATTCAAAAACTATCCAATTCGTACAGCAGAACAAATTCGTGGTACAACTGGAAAAGCGACAGATGTAGCAGCTTAATAGAATAGTAGAATAAATTTTTTCATAGAGGTTTAGGGGGAGTTATGATGAAGTATCGCTCAGTATTTGATATTATCGGTCCAGTTATGATTGGACCATCAAGTTCACATACAGCAGGCGCAGCAAGAATGGGGCAAGTTGCTCGCCAGCTGTTTCGTCATGAACCAGAAAGAGTAAGCATTTCGTTATATGGATCATTTGCAAAGACGTATCGAGGGCATGGTACGGATGTAGCACTAATCGGTGGAATATTAGGATTTGAAACAGATGACTTACGTATTCCAGAGGCGCTAGAAATAGCAAAAGAGCGCGAAATTGAAGTGGAATTCATTGAAGAAGATGCCAATGCACCTCACCCAAATACAGCGAGAATTCGTTTGTATAAAGGTGAAGATGAAATTGAAGTTGTTGCTTGCTCAATTGGTGGCGGTAAAATTGAAGTTGTAGAATTAAACGGATTCGATCTTCAATTATCAGGCACGAGCCCAGCACTACTTATTGTAAATAACGATCGCTTCGGTGCTATTGCAGCGGTAGCTTCAATCCTTGCGAAACATGAGATTAACATTAGCACAATGAGTGTTTCTCGTAAAGAAAAAGGAAGAAGAGCGCTTATGGTCATTGAAACAGATGAATTATTAGCAGATGAAGTAATTGAAGAAATAAAAGCGCAACAAAATATTTGTCAAGTAACTATTATGGAATAATTGCAGGGGGGACACACCATGTTTCGGAACGCAGCGGAACTAGTGGCGCAAGCTAAAGAACAAAATGTAAAAATCGCAGAAATTATGATTCAATGTGAAATGGAAACAAGAAGTATTTCACGTGAAGAAGTAATTGCTGGTATGGAAAAGAACTTAGTCGTGATGGAGCAAGCAGTAGAACGTGGTATTCGCGGCGTGAAATCACCAACTGGTTTAACTGGTGGAGATGCTGTAAAAGTTCAAGCGTATATGAAGAGCGGAAAAGGCTTATCTGGAGATACGATTTTGGATGCAGTAAGCAAAGCTGTTGCAACAAATGAAGTAAACGCAGCGATGGGAATTATTTGTGCAACACCAACAGCAGGTTCTGCTGGAACAGTGCCAGGTGTACTATTTGCACTAAGAGAAAAATTGCAGCCTACACGTGAAGAAATGATTGAATTCTTATTTACAGCAGGAGCTTTCGGTATGGTTGTTGCGAATAACGCTTGTATTTCTGGTGCAGCGGGAGGATGCCAAGCTGAAGTTGGTTCAGCAAGTGGAATGGCGGCTGCAGCTGCAGTTGAGATGGCTGGTGGAACACAAGATCAAGCAGCTACAGCGATGGCAATTTCATTAAAGAACATGCTTGGTTTAGTGTGTGATCCTGTTGCAGGACTTGTAGAAGTACCTTGTGTAAAACGTAATGCAGCAGGAGCTGCGAATGCGATGATTTCAGCAGATTTAGCATTAGCTGGTGTAACGAGTACAATTCCATGTGATGAAGTAATTGAGGCAATGTTTAGAATCGGACAAACGATGCCAGTAGCACTTCGTGAAACAGCAGAAGGTGGACTTGCAGCAACGCCGACTGGTCGTCGCCTGCAAGAAGAGATTTTTGGGAAGAACAATAACTAAGTGTAATTATAGAAAAAGGAGCTCAAATAAACTTGAGCTCCTTTTTCTATTTTTCTTTTGTTAGTTGTTCTAATGTTTTTCCAAGATTATGTGATCGTTTCGTTGCCTGTGTAATACAAGAAATAAGTGCTTGTTGAAATTTATGTTCTTGTAATACTTCAATACCTGCTTCGGTAGTTCCACCAGGAGAAGTAATTTCCTTTCTCAAAATAGAAGGGTGTTTGTCACTTGCTTTTAGCATTTCAGCAGCACCAATCATCGTTTGAAGAATAAGTGATTTTGCAACATCTTCTTTTAAACCAATTTTTTTTGCAGCTTCTTCCATAGCTTCCACTACGTAATAAATATAAGCAGGTCCACTTCCGGATAATGCAGTGACAGCATGCATATCTTCTTCCTCTACAACAGAGACGAGACCAATCGTTTCAAATAAAGATGTTGCAGTGCGAATATGCTCCGCTGTTGCATGTTTTGAAGGGGAGATAGCGGTAGCTGATTTTAAAATGGCTGCGGAGGTATTTGGCATTGCACGAATAATTGGAACGTCTTTTTGAAGTAGTTTTCTAATTGAGTCAGTAGAAACACCTGCTAGTAATGAAATAATAAGCACGTTATTATTTATGTATTCTTTAAAAGGGGTAAGCGCCTCTGCAACATCCTTTGGTTTCATTGCTAGAAAAAGAATATTTGCATCAGTAAGTAATTCTTTTTTATTATGAGTACCTTTGACACCGTATTTTTTATGTAGCTCTTGTAATCTTGTCTCGTTAGAACGATTACTTACAGTAATTTGTTCACCTTTAACGACATTTGCATGTAACAAGCCACCAATAATAGCTTCGGCAATAGAGCCTGCACCGAGAAAGGAAATGTTTTGAATAGACATGATGTTCCTCCTTTAATTTTGGTTAGAAATTCTTATAAATGTACATACATTCGTTTTTTTATAGGAAACACCTCTTTTTATCTGAAAATAATGACAAATATATATAGAAGTTGTAAACTGAAGAAGTATTCATTTTTGAACCGGAAAGAGACAGGGGGGCTAAGCATGACGGCGATTCACCGAATGGAGATTCCTGTACCATTTGCAGTGGAAACTGTGAATGTGTTTTTAGTTGAGGGGGAGACATTAACATTAATTGATACAGGGACGAATACAGAAGAGGCAAGGAATGCGTTAGAAAGTCAATTAGGTGCATTAGGACATACGATAGAAGATATTGAAACAGTAGTCATTACGCATCATCATGCAGATCATTGTGGACTTTTAAATATATTTTCTGAGAAGACGAATATTATTGGACATCCTTGGAATGAGCCTTGGATTACACAAAATCCAGAATTTTTAAAGCGGTATCATGAATTTTTTAGAGAGACGGCCTTACAGTTTGGTGTGCCAGCAGCATTTTTGAAAGACGAGTCGTTATTGACGACGAGGACACTTAAATATTCTTGTAATAGATCGTTAACGCATACTGTGAGAGAAGGAGATCGTATTGATTCTTTGCCTGGATTTACAGTACTTGAAACACCAGGTCATGCTTCTACTCATATTTCTTTATATAGAGAATCTGATGGAATATTAATTGGTGGAGATGCTCTCATTAGTCATATTTCTTCGAATCCAATACTAGAACCGCCATATGAAGGGCAAACAGAGCGGGCACGCCCATTACTACAATATAATCAAACATTACAGCGTTTAAGCGAAATGAATATTTCACGCATTTTATCAGGGCATGGGGAAGATGTTCTAAATGTGAAACAACTTATTGAAACGAGATTACAAAAGCAAGAAACACGTGCTTTTAAAGTGCTTGAGTTATTAAAGGAAAAACCAATGACAGCATTTGAAGTATGTGTAAAACTATTTCCGGTATTATATAAAGAACAATTACCACTTACTATTTCAGAAACGGTTGGACAATTGGACTATTTAGCATATAATCAACAAGTGATGATTGATGAGTCATCGCAACAATTGATTTATTATGCAAAGTAGGTGACAGCAATGACAGGACGTTTACAAAATAAAGTAATCGTCATTACAGGTGCTTCTAGTGGGATTGGTGAGCAAGTTGCAATGCAAGTTGCAGCACAGGGAGCGACTCCAGTATTAATGGCTCGAACAGAAGAGAAACTACAAGCGTTAGTAGACAAAATTAAAGAAACTTATAATACGCCTTGCTATTATTATGTATTAGATGTAAGTGAAGAGATGGAAGTACAGTCTGTTTTTTCAAAGGTATTACAAGAAGTGGGACGTATTGATATATTAGTAAACAATGCGGGATTTGGTATTTTTAAAACGTTTGAAGATGCGTCAATGGGTGAAGTAAAAGATATGTTCCAAGTAAATGTATTTGGATTAGTAGCATGTACGAAAGCGGTACTACCTTATATGGTAAACAAGAACGAAGGACATATTATTAATATTGCTTCACTTGCCGGAAAAATTGCAACTCCGAAATCAAGTGCGTATGCAGCAACGAAACATGCTGTATTAGGATTTACGAATAGTTTACGCATGGAATTAGCGAATACAGATATTTATGTTACAGCAATTAATCCAGGTCCGATAGATACAAACTTTTTTGAAATAGCGGATCAATCTGGTACATATGTAAAGAATATGGGACGTTACATGTTAAAACCAACATACGTAGCAGAACAAATCGTAAAGTCGATGCACACGAAAAAACGTGAAGTAAACTTACCGAAGTGGATGGGAATTGGTCCAAAACTTTATGCTTTATTCCCAGGTTTATTTGAACGTGTAGCAGGTAAATCATTAAGTAAAAAATAGGAGATTTCCACATGGAAATCTCCTATTTTTTATTGTTTTCCAGTCACATAATCATAAACAATATCCTCAATCTCCTCGTATAAATCAATTTCAATATTTGAATGAGTCACCGTTTGAATATGTTTCACTAGCATTTCCTGATCTTCTTTTGATATTGGACTGCATTGATATTGCTGAAAACTTTTTATAATCATTTTCTCAATTAATTTTTCGTTCATATTTTTTCCCGCCTGTATGTACGTATGTATTGTTTTATTGTACTTGAAGTGAAATAAAAAAACTACTATGCACTATTTTTGTATAAAAATTCGGTTGAGTATATTATTTTTCTAATAAAATTAAGTTTTTTTAGATTTTAAAATTTATAAATATTTAATTGACTCTATAAATATACAATATTATAATCATACTTAATTTAAAGAATCGATTTGAGGAGGAACTTATGAAAGTCGCAATTATTGGAGCCACTGGATATGGGGGCATTGAATTAATTCGTTTATTAGAACAACATCCATATTTTTCGATAGCATCTCTTCATTCTTTTTCGCAAGTTGGTGAGTGTATAACAAATGTATATCCGCATCTTCGAAATGTTCTCGTTCATACGTTACAAGAAATTGATGTGAAGACAATAGGGAAAGAAGCAGAAATCGTATTTCTAGCAACACCAGCAGGAGTATCGGCGGAGTTAACTCCCAAGTTAGTAGCAGAAGGTTTAAAAGTAATTGACCTATCTGGAGACTTTCGTATGATAGATCCTTCGTCATATGAACTGTGGTATAAAAGGCCAGCAGCGAAAGAAGAAATTCTTAGAAAAGCAGTGTATGGGTTAAGTGAATGGAAAAGGACTGAGATTCAAAAGGCAAATTTAATTGCAAACCCAGGATGTTTTGCTACAGCCACATTGCTAGCGATAGCGCCGTTAATACGTAGCGGCATGATTGAAGAAGATTCGATTATTATTGATGCGAAATCTGGGGTATCAGGAGCAGGAAAAACACCAACAACAATGACTCATTTTCCTGAGCTATACGATAACTTACATATCTATAAAGTAAACCAGCATCAGCACGTTCCAGAGATTGAGCAAATGCTTACAGAATGGAATAGTGAATCACAGCCAATTACATTTAGCACACATTTAATACCGATATCACGAGGAATTATGATTACACTTTATGCAAAAGTAAAACAAAAGATGGAAATAAAGCAACTTCAAAAATTGTATGAAGAAACGTATGAACAATCTCCTTTCATCCGAATTTGTACGCAAGGGAAATTTCCAAGTCCAAAAGAAGTGAGAGGCTCAAATTATTGTGATATTGGCATAGCTTACGATGAAAGAACTGAAAGAGTTACGGTCGTTTCTGTTATAGACAATATGATGAAAGGTGCGGCTGGGCAAGCGATTCAAAATGCAAACATAATAGCGGGACTAGAAGAGACAACAGGTTTACAACATATGCCGCTTTATCTATAAGGGGGACATGATGATTAAAGTAGCGTCTATTACAAAATTAGAAAATGGTTCAATTGTAACGCCAAAAGGCTTTTCGGCAATTGGTACTGTAAATGGTCTGAAAAAGGAGAAAAAGGATTTAGGGGCAATCGTTTGTGACGTACCAGCATCATGTGCCGCTGTGTATACAACGAATCAAATACAAGCAGCCCCTTTGCAAGTAACGAAGGATAGTATAACGGCAGAAGGGAAGTTACAAGCAATTATCGTTAATAGTGGAAATGCAAATGCTTGTACTGGAATGCAAGGATTACAAGACGCATACGAGATGCGCGCGTTAGGGGCGGAACATTTTGGAGTGAAAGAAAATTACGTTGCAGTAGCTTCAACAGGTGTAATTGGTGTTCCACTGCCGATGGATATAATCCGAAAGGGGATTGCAACTCTTATACCGACGAAGGAAGAAAGTGAAGCATATTCTTTTTCTGAAGCAATTTTAACGACAGATCTTATCACGAAAGAAACTTGCTATGAAATGATTATTGATGGGAAGAAAGTGGCGATTGCGGGTGTTGCAAAGGGTTCAGGGATGATTCATCCGAATATGGCAACGATGCTTAGTTTTATTACGACAGATGCTCATATAGAGCATGACGTATTGCAAACAGCATTATCCCAAATTACGAATCATACATTTAATCAAATTACGGTAGATGGAGATACTTCTACGAATGATATGGTCATCGTTATGGCAAGTGGATTATCAGAAACAAGCCCGATAAATATGGAACATACAGATTGGGAAACTTTCGTATGTACTTTACAGAAGGTATGTGAAGATTTAGCAAAAAAAATTGCGCAAGATGGTGAAGGCGCTACGAAGTTAATAGAAGTAAATGTGCTAGGAGCTCAAACGAATGAAGAGGCAAAAAAAATTGCAAAGCAAATAGTCGGTTCGAGTCTTGTGAAAACAGCAATACATGGTGAAGACCCAAACTGGGGGCGAATTATTAGCAGTATTGGACAAAGTGAAGTAGCTATTAATCCGAACACAATTGACATTACTCTTCAATCTATATCGGTATTAAAAAATAGTGAGCCTCAAATATTTTCTGAAGAAAAAATGAAAGAGAGATTACAAGAAGATGAAATAGTCATTAATGTGTACTTACACTTAGGTGAAGAGACAGGATCAGCTTGGGGCTGTGACTTAAGCTATGAATATGTGAAAATAAACGCTTGTTATCGTACATAAGGAGAGAGAAGATGAGCGATTATATTGTAGTGAAATGCGGCGGTAGTATGTTGAATCAATTAAATGATGTGTTTTTTGATTGTATAAAGAAATTACAGCAGAAGTATAAAGTAGTGATTGTCCATGGTGGTGGACCAGAAATTGATGCCAAATTAAAAGATTGTAACATCAACGTAGAAAAAAGAGATGGATTACGGATAACACCAAAAGAAGTTATGGATGTTGTTCAAATGGTGCTATGCGGAAGTACGAATAAAAAACTCGTAATGAATTTACAAAAGCATAATTTACTTGCGGTAGGTTGTTCAGGGTGTGACGGCAATTTACTTCAAGTTCAACCTGTCAGCGAGGAGATAGGATATGTAGGGGAAGTAAGTTATGTAGAAACAGCCTTATTAAAAGGATTAATAAATATGGGGTATATTCCTGTTATTGCTCCAATCGGGGTAAATGGTAATGAAATTTATAACATAAATGCGGACAATGCTGCAGCTGGGATTGCGGCCACGTTAGGGGCAAAAGAGCTGATTTTTATTACGGATGTAGATGGAATATTACATGAAGGGAATTTGGTAAAGGAAACGGATGAGTCTGAAATTGCTACTTTTATAGAAACAGGTGTTATTACAGGTGGGATGATTCCGAAAGTACAGGCGGCACTAGCATCATTAAAAATGGGAGTGCAAAAGATAAGTATTGTGAATGGTACAAAAGATTTTACTGAGGTTACGGGAGAGTGTATTGGAACGACGGTAACGAAAGGCGTGAGTATTGCATGACGAGTCATCTTTTTCAAACGTATGGCAGAAGAACTATTGAGTTTGTAAAAGGAACTGGAACGAAAGTTATTGATAATAACGGTAAGGAATATTTAGATTTCACATCAGGAATTGGCGTATGTAATTTAGGACATTGTCACCCTACTGTTCTCAAAGGTGTACAAGAGCAACTTGATGATATATGGCATATATCTAACCTGTTTACAAACAGCTTACAAGAAGAAGTTGCGTCATTATTAACAGAAAATAGAGCATTAGATTATGTGTTTTTCTGTAATAGTGGGGCAGAGGCAAATGAAGCGGCTTTAAAGTTAGCACGTAAGCATACTGGAAAATCTCTCGTCGTAACATGCCAGCAGTCTTTTCACGGTAGAACATTTGGAACGATGAGTGCAACGGGCCAAGATAAGGTGAAAGAAGGATTTGGTCCATTACTTCCATCTTTTTTACATATCCCTTTTAACGATATTAAAGCATTAGAGGAAGTAATGAATGAAGAAGTTGCGGCGGTAATGGTAGAAGTTGTTCAAGGAGAGGGAGGAGTAATACCTGCTGATCTATCTTTTTTGAAAGAGATTGAAACATTATGTAATAAGTTCGGTTCCTTATTTATTATAGACGAAGTACAAACGGGGATAGGAAGAACTGGAACACTATTCGCTTATGAACAAGTGCGAATAGAGCCTGATATCGTTACCGTTGCAAAGGCACTTGGGAATGGAGTTCCTGTCGGAGCGATGCTTGGCCGGAAAGAGCTAGGAACATCGTTTACTGCAGGATCACACGGTTCAACTTTTGGCGGGAATTACATCGCGATGGCTGCAGCGAAAGAAGTATTGCAAGTGAGTAAAAAAACATCGTTTTTAAAAGAAGTACAAGAAAAAGGCGAGTACGTATTAGAGAAGTTGCAAGAGGAATTACAGCATGTCGAATGTATTCAAAATATACGTGGTAAGGGGCTTATGATTGGGATTGAGTGTAAGCATGAAGTTGCAAGTTTTATAGAACAACTAGAAAACGAAGGACTTCTCGTATTACAAGCAGGTCCTAATGTGATAAGACTATTACCGCCACTCATTGTCATGAATGAAGAGTTAGAACAGGCAGTATATATAATAAAAAAAGTAGTTTGTACAAAAAACGTATCAATCATATAAGGGGGAAGTTTCATGTCAACTGTACAAGTACCGAAATTAAATACGAAAGATCTTTTAACACTAGAAGAATTAACGAAAGAAGAAATTATTTCTTTAATTGAGTTCGCTATATATTTAAAAAAGAATAAGCAAGAGCCTTTATTACAAGGCAAAATATTAGGGCTTATTTTTGATAAGCATTCAACTCGTACTCGTGTATCTTTTGAAGCAGGAATGGTACAGCTCGGGGGACATGGTATGTTTTTAAGTGGGAAAGAGATGCAAATGGGAAGAGGAGAAAGCGTTTCAGATACTGCGAAAGTATTATCGCAGTATATTGACGGGATCATGATACGTACATTCTCACACGCGGATGTAGAAGAGCTTGCAAAAGAATCGAGTATTCCTGTTATTAACGGTTTAACGGATGATCATCATCCTTGTCAAGCATTGGCAGACCTTATGACGATATACGAAGAAACAAATACATTTAAAGGAATAAAATTGGCTTACGTAGGTGACGGAAATAATGTATGTCATTCATTGTTGCTAGCGAGTGCAAAAGTTGGAATGCATATGACTGTGGCAACGCCTGTAGGGTATGAACCGAATGAAGAGATTGTAAAAAAAGCGTTAGCAATTGCCAAGGAAACAGGAGCTGAAATTGAAGTTTTGCATGATCCTGAATTAGCGGTGAATGAAGCAGATTTCATTTATACTGACGTTTGGATGAGCATGGGGCAAGAGGGCGAAGAAGAGAAGTATACTTTATTTCAACCTTACCAAATCAATAACGAACTTGTTAAGCATGCGAAGCAAACATATCGTTTCTTACACTGTTTACCTGCCCATCGTGAAGAAGAAGTAACAGGAGAAATTATAGATGGACCGCAGTCTATCGTCTTTGAGCAAGCTGGTAATCGATTGCATGCTCAAAAAGCGTTATTAGTGAGTTTATTTAGAAATGTAGAAGAGCCTTCCTAAAAGGGAGGTTTTTTTATATTAAAATGTCGGATGTATATTTGGTTAACCATTTCGATATCATTTATAATAAAAGAGAAAACTAAATTTGTTTTTCAGAGTGTGTAAGGACATACTACATATAAAAATATAGTTAAAGAGATGATGAGGGTGAAAACAACTAAGAAAACATATTCGTTTTTTCAGCGGATGTGGAGAATATTAAAGTTTCAATATTATAAGTTGCTTCGATCGCCAGAAGGCGCAAAGAAAGTATCGTTAGGGTTTGCTATAGGATTCGGCTTAGAAATGTTAGTCATTTATACGGCATCGCTCGTATATGTAATATTTTATCCAATCGTCAGGTTAGCAAAGGGATCTTTTCCTGCGGCAGTTATTGGCAATATTATTGGGAAAATATCGTTTCTCCCAGTATTTTTATTTCCGCTTGCGTATGCGCTAGGAAAAATGATTTATCCATTTCATGTACAGAAAATTCATCATGAACCATTTAAGATATCGGACTTGTTTTCAAGTCACATTTTTACGATATTAAAGAGCTTATTACAAAGTGAAGTGTATGTATTAATTGGAATGACGATTTTAGGAGTTGTGTTTGGTCTCATTTCATATTTCGTTGTGCATTATTTATACGAAAAGAACCGTAAGTTACGCTTGAAGAAAAGGAAGAAACGAGTGAGAGAACCACTTGTACAATTATAAACAATGTCACATTCATTTTCTCCTTTGAATATGTTTAAGAAAAAGGAGGATAGGATAATGTATTATTATTACGTACCTCAAGTATATCCATATGTAAATTATTATCCGGTTTATGATACGAGTAGACAATACGAATTATATCGGCAACAACAATTACAGCAATTATCACAAATACCACAATTACCAACACAACAGCCTACACAGGAAAAAAAACCATATTTAACAACATGGCCATATTCCAATGTATACTATGGTAACTATTACGAATCATAAAGCTGCTTCTATTTAGAAGCAGCTTTATACGTTTGTTTTCAAAATTAAATTTTGAATGGTTTGAAGAGAATGAATGAGCTTTTCGCGCTCTTCCTCAGATAATGTTTGGAAATTTTCTTTTAGTTTGTCTAAAATGAATTGCTGATACTGATTTACTAATAATTTCCCTTCAGCTGTTAGGGAAATTAAAATGACCCGTCGATCTTTTTCGCTATAATGACGCTCTATTAGTTCTTCTTGAATAAGTTTGTTTAATAGAGGTGTCATGTTAGGCCGTGAAATCGCTAGCCGCTTGCCGATTTCGGAAACTGCTAATGTGCCGTTTTCATGCAAAAGCAGTAATACTTGTGTATGTGATGGCGGCATATGTCTTTGAGAAGAAAATTCTCCAGGAAGCATAAATTTGCGATAAAAAAGAGGCACTAGCGAAAGAAGATGATCAACAATACGTTCCCACTCGCGTGATTCCATATAAAGGCCCCCTTCCACTATCATTGTAACAAAAAAGACATGTTATAAAAATAGAATTGTTTCATGGTCGCTTTAATATTTGTAGGATAACACTTGCTTTGTAAATGTATTGGCAATAATTGCATAGCCGTTATCATTTGGGTGTACTTGGTCAAATAATAACTCTTTTTTATCATTCGATATTAATTTGCGAATTGGTAAAACGATAGATGGTTGATTTGCTTTGGAAATGGAATAAACAGATTCATTCCAGCCATCTAAAAACATATCTGCATAACTTGCGATGGAGTCATCGAGTTGTAACGGGTTATAGAGTTCTGAGAGAATGAGTAAAGCGTCCGGATTTTGATCTCGAACTGTCTTTACAATACTTTTTATATCCGCTTCAAAATGGGCTTTTTCTTTATTTAACATTTTTATACCATCTATAACACCAACATCACGATTTAAACGAAATAAATTATTTCCTCCAATATTAATTGTAATTATATTTGCTGCTCTAATTTTTTCCTTTACATCTTCTGATTGAACTTTTTTAGCGAGACGATCTGTTGTAAGACCGTTTACCCCAAGGTTTTCTACTGTAATTGGTTTATGAATTTGTGCTTCTATTTGCTTAGAAGCTAATTCGGCAAATCCACCTTGTGTCGATCCATATCCTTTAGCGAGTGAATCACCTAATACAAGATGATAAAAAGATTCGTTTGTTTGCTTATCAATCCAATTTGGGGCAGATGTTTTTTCTGTTTTTTCTTCAGATTCATTTTGTTTTGTCTCGTCGTTCTTTTCAAAATAAGAATAAGAAATGATCAGAAGGAGGAGACAAACAATTGTTAAGATGACTTTTTTCATAAATTCATCCTCCTTGTAATTGGTAATTGTATCATATTCAGCAGTATTAGCAATGTAAGGGCATATTATATGTTTATGAAAAGTTTATAATAACTTTACAGAAAATTTGTTGAAGTTTGTCAAAAAATATTGACGATAGGAAAGAACTTTATATATGATAATGTCAGATAAGGTGAAACTTTAATGAGTGGGAGCTTTATTTCCTATTAATTAATAGTCTTCATCAATCGGGCGTTTAAGGGGACTACTCGTTAGCGCAGGGTGAAATGAAAATTGTGTCTCTAATAGAAGAAAAAAGGTATGTGGTTAGAGACAGATAGGGATTCATTTCATTATTTCTGGTAATTGTATAAGGGGGATTTTTTGTGAAAAAGTCAAAAAAAATGCTAGCTGGAGCAACTCTTGCGATTGGTGTTATAGCACCGCAAGTAATGCCAACAACAGCTCATGCAGATGAGAACACTGGGGAGAGTACAGTTAACTTACGAATTCTAGAAACATCAGATATTCACGTTAACTTAATGAATTACGATTATTATCAAACGAAAACAGATAATAAAGTAGGTCTCGTGCAAACTGCAACACTCGTTAATAAAGCACGTGAAGAAGCGAAAAACTCTGTCCTATTTGATGATGGAGATGCATTACAAGGGACACCGCTTGGAGATTATGTAGCAAATAAAATAAAAGATCCGAAGAATCCTGTGGATCCTAGTTATACACATCCATTATATCGTGTAATGAATTTAATGAAGTATGACGTCATCTCTCTTGGGAATCATGAATTTAACTACGGCTTAGATTATTTAAACAAAGTGATTGAAAAAACGGATTTCCCGGTTATTAACTCGAATGTATATAAAGATGACCATGATGATAAGGAAGAGAACGATGAAAATTATTTTAAACCATATCATATTTTAAAGAAAGAAGTAGTGGATGAAGCAGGCCAAAAACAAATAGTGAAAATTGGTGTAATGGGATTTGTTCCACCACAAATCATGAACTGGGATAAAGCGAACTTAGAAGGAAAAGTAAAAGCGAAAGACATCGTCGCAACAGCAAGAATAATGGTGAAGAAAATGCAAGATGAGGGTGCAGATATTATCGTTGCATTGGCTCATTCAGGGGTCGATAAGAGCGAATATAAAGAAGCGAATAAAATGGAAAATGCATCATATCATTTAGCAACACAAGTTCCTGGCGTAGATGCAGTATTAATGGGACATTCACATACTGAAGTGAAGGACGTATTTAATGGTGTTCCGGTTGTAATGCCTGGTGTTTTTGGTAGTAACTTAGGTATTATTGATATGCAATTGAAAAAGGTAAACGGAAAATGGGAAGTACAAAAAGATCAATCTAAGCCGCAACTTCGTCCGATTGCTAATAGTAAAGGTACCCCATTAGTAGAATCTGATCAAAAATTAGTTAATGAAATTAAAGATGAGCATCAAGCGACAATCGACTATGTAAATACACCTGTAGGTGAAACGAAAGCACCAATTAATAGTTATTTTTCATTAGTACAAGATGATCCTTCCGTACAAATTGTGACAAATGCGCAAAAATGGTATGTAGAACAAGAACTTAAAAAACCAGAGTACGAAAAGATTAAAGATATTCCGGTTTTATCTGCAGGTGCACCATTTAAAGCAGGTGGCCGAAACGGTGCTACATATTATACGGATATTCCAGCTGGAACGTTAGCAATTAAAAACGTTGCAGATTTATACGTGTATCCAAATACGTTATATGCTGTAAAAGTAAATGGGGCACAAGTGAAAGAATGGCTTGAAATGTCTGCAGGTCAGTTTAATCAAATTGATCCAACGAAAACAGAAGAACAGCCGTTAGTAAATATAGGCTATCCTACATATAACTTCGATATTTTAGATGGCTTAAAATACGAAATTGATGTAACACAACCGGCGAAATACGATAAAGATGGAAAAGTTGTAAATGCAAATGCTAATCGTATTGTAAATATGACATATGAAGGTAAGCCAGTAGCTGACAATCAAGAGTTCATCGTTGCTACAAATAATTATCGCGGTAGCAGTAAAACGTTCCCTGGTGTAAGTGAAGGAGAAGTTATTTACCAATCACAAGATGAAACACGTCAAATCATAGTGAAATATATGCAAGAAACACCGGTTATTAATCCGACAGCAGATAAAAATTGGACATTTAAACCGATTGTTGCAGATAAGTTAATTACAACATTTGATTCTTCACCAAATGCACAAAATTATATAAAGAAAGATGGGAAGATATCATATGTTGGACCATCTGAAAATGAATTTGCTAAATATGCAATTGATATAACGAAGAAGAATGATGATAAAGAAACTGGTGGAGAAAATCCAACGACACCGCCAACAGGTGGTGGAGAAAATCCGACGACACCGCCAACAGGTAATGGAGAAAACCCAACACCACCAACAGAAGAAGGTAATAATGGTAATGAACCAAAGCAAGATGGAAACAATACTGGATCTGGACAAACTACAACAGATGATCAAAATACAAAAGAAACAACAACAACTGTAAGTGAAAATAAAGAAGCTGAAAAAGATGAACGTGATTTACCGAAAACAGGTGCAAGTATTGCTTCTACAATTGGAGCTGGTCTTGCGTTTGTTGGAGCGGGATTACTTATGTTATTTAGAAGAAAGAAAGCGAATAGATAGTCGAGAAATATAAAAAGGATTACCGATTTGGTAATCCTTTTTGTTATATTATGAAACTGGTACTGCTTTTTCTTTTTTCCATGAAAGACCGAATCCAGTAAAGCCGACGATAATGGTTACGACTGGACACGCTAAACAGAAGATTGCGTATGGCAAGTAATCGAATGTTGGAACGCTAAGAACGTTTGTTAAGAATACGCCACTGACACCCCATGGTACGAGTGGATTAATTACTGTACCAGCATCTTCTAATACTCGTGATAAATTACGACGTTCTAAACCGACTTCATCGTATTTATTAGCGAATGCTTGTCCTGTTAAAACGATAGATAAGTATTGCTCACCAAGTAAGAAGTTTACACCAATTGCAGTTGAAGCAGTAGAAATAATTAAGCGTGTACTAGTTTTTACGAAGCTAGAGATAATATTCATCAGCTGCGCTATAATACCCATTCCTTGTAATAATCCTCCCATACAAAGAGCTAGGAAAATAAGAGCAATTGACATCATCATACTTTGCAGGCCACCGCGAGATAATAAGCTGTCAATGTCTTTGATACCAGTTTTAGAAACGTAACCGTCTTGCATAATTTTTATTAAATCAGCTAAAGAAGTGCTAGGTTTAAAAATAAAGAGAATAATAATCCCTACCACAATTCCTGCAAGTAATGTTGGAACTGCGGGTACCTTTTTAAATGCGAATAGGAACAGTAATAAAATAGGAATCAGTGTAACGATAGAAATCGTTGCATTTTTTTCTAGTGTGTTAATAAATGCTGAGAAATCAACGTTTCCACCAGATCCGCTTCCTAAAATGAAAAATGCGATAAAAGCAATAATGAAAGCTGGCACTGTTGTCCAAAGCATGTTACGAATATGTTCAAATAAATCTACACCTGTTACAGCAGGCGCTAAGTTTGTTGTATCAGATAAAGGAGACATTTTATCTCCGAAGAATGCACCAGAAATAATTGCACCAGCAATAAGAGCTGGATCGTATCCAAGGGCAGTACCCATTCCCATAAAGGCAAGTCCTACAGTTGCAGCAGTTGTAAATGCACTACCGATACTCGTTCCAACAATTGCACAAACAACAAAAACAGTTGGAACGAAAATTTTTGGAGATACAAGTTGGAAGCCGTATACCATTAAAGTGGGAATAGTTCCAGCTGCGATCCAAACGCTAATTAATACGCCTACAAGTAAGAAAATAAATATAGATGGAATGCCAGCTGAAATACTACTAATCATCCCTTTCTCCATAGTAGACCAAGAGATTTTCTTCAAGAATCCAAATGCTAATAAAAGAACGATACCAAATAAAATTGGGATGTGTGGTGAAACTTCTAATTGAATAACACTAAAACCAATACAGAAAAAGATAAAAATTGTTAAAAGAACAGACTCAATTTTTGAAACCATTGTTTTCCCCTCCTAAGTAATGTGAAATAGCTCTTTTTTATATAAAATTCGCCAATATTGTATATTTCCTTCTAAAATTTAGAATTTTGTGACAAATTACCGGTAATTGTTAGTCCTTCTATATGATACGGAAATGATTGGATAAAAAAACGTCCCTGCATATAATTATGCAGGGACGAAGAAATCGCGGTACCACCCTAGCTTGTGAAATGAATGTATCACAAAATAAAGGGTCATATGATATGCGCTTATAAAATAAAAACGCCCCTGCAATATATGCAGGGACGAAAAATTCGCGGTACCACCCTAAATTGTGAAACAGTTTCGTTTCACCACTCTTTAGACATAACGGTCTATAACCGTCTTTCACTACTCCTTACGTTTCGTAAAAGAAGCTCCAGGGGGTAATTCATAATTCGCTCTGTACTGGTTCGCACCGACCACCAGCTCTCTGAAATCAGAAATCGAAATACTACTAAATCCTATCAACGCCGATTCATATGATGTTAGTTAAATTTTTATCATATATTCATCATACATGTCAATAAAAATATGTGATATTTTTTTAGGGAAATAAAGGAGATAGGTTTTAACACTAAAAAATGTGCGTTATAATGAATTTGAAAGGGGAGGAAAGAGTGAAGAAAAAAATAATTCTTTTTACCACCTTACTAGTCATTGGCGGAAGTGCTGGCATTTACACAGCTTTTGCAGCTGAATCAGAGCAAGCGAAGCAAAAGCAAGTACAGCAGTCAGAAGTGAAGAAAGCGAAAGAAGCGGAAGAGAAGAAGTCGATGGAGAAAGCAGCTACGAAACTAGGGGTTTCTAGTGATGGAAAAACAAAAGAAGAAATTACGAAAGAAGTAAATAAGGCTAGATTTGAGCAGCGTCATGATTTATTAATTGAGCATGCGAAGCAGCTTGGAATTAATACAGAGGGAAAAAAGATGAAGAAATTATTTTAGAAATTGGAAAGATACAGCATGGAAAGTAGAACAACTTATCGTATGATAAGTTGTTCTTTTTTAAGAACTATTTGATTTTAAAATAATTGACAGTCATTCAGATTTAATGTTAACTTTATTTGTAAACAAGTTAACATTAGGGGTGACAATTGTGACAATAAATAGTAAAACGATTGAAAAATCATCTTATACATATGAAGAATTAGCAGAGAAAAATAAAGCTTACGTATGGCACCCATTTACACAAATGAAAGATTATTTAGAAGAAGATCCTGTCATTATTGAACGTGGAGAGGGAAGAAAGCTATACGATGTAAATGGTAATGAATATTGGGATGGTGTTTCATCTATATGGTTAAATGTTCACGGACATCAAGTACCGGAATTAGATGAAGCAATTCGTGAGCAATTAAATAAAATTGCTCATTCTACTATGCTAGGACTTGCTAACGTTCCATCTATTTTATTAGCAGAAAAAATTATTGAGGTTGTACCAGATGGATTGAAGAAGGTATTCTATTCTGATTCAGGTTCTACCGCTGTTGAAATTGCAATTAAGATGGCTTTCCAATATTGGCAGCATAAAGGGAAACCAAAGAAACAAAGATTCGTTACATTAAAAGAAGCATATCACGGTGATACAATTGGAGCTGTTTCAGTAGGAGCAATAGACTTGTTTCACCAAGTGTATAGTTCGCTCTTATTTGATGCGATTAAAATGCCGTATCCATATACATATCGTTCTCCTTACGGAAATAATAAGGAGGAAATTGTAAAAAGCCATTTAGAAGAAATGGAAGAATTGTTGAAAGAAAAGCATGAAGAAGTAGCTGCCATCATTGTAGAGCCATTAATGCAAGGTGCTGGCGGGATGATTACAATGCCAAAAGGATATTTAAAAGGACTGCGCGATTTATGTACTAAGTACAATGTATTATTTATTACAGATGAGGTAGCAACTGGATTTGGGCGTACAGGGAAAATGTTTGCTTGTGAACATGAAAATGTGACGCCAGACATTTTAACTGCTGGGAAAGGTTTAACAGGTGGATATTTACCAATTGCAGTTACGGTAACGACAGATGAAATATATAATGCCTTCTTAGGAGAATATGAAGAACAAAAAACATTTTTCCATGGACATAGCTACACAGGCAATCCGTTAGGGTGTGCCGTAGCAATCGCGAATCTAGAACTATATGAAAAAACAAATTTAATAGAAGAAGTGGCACGTAAAACGGATTATGTGGCAGCGCAATTAGAAAAGCTCTTTGCTTATAAACATGTAGGTGATATTCGTCAGTGCGGATTAATGGTTGGTATTGAGCTTGTGAAGAATAAGGAAACGAAAGAAGCGTTTGACTGGACAGAGAGAGTCGGTGTTCAAGTATGTAAACGCTCAAGAGAGCTGGGTATGATTTTACGACCGCTAGGTAACACGATTGTATTTATGCCGCCACTTGCTTCTACTTTTGAAGAGATTGATGATATGTTACGCATTTTATATAAGGCAATCTCGGATGTTACGGAGGGAGAATAATGAGTGGTTTTTTCATAACAGCAACTGATACTGAAGTTGGAAAAACAGTAGTTGCAGGTGCTATAGCAGGTGTATTTAGAGAATTAGGATATAACGTAGGGGTATATAAACCGTTGCAAAGTGGGCATGTTGCATCAAACCCTGAGGGAGATGCGGCAAGGTTAAAATCATTATCAGGTGTACCGACACAAGAAAATGAAATTTGCCCTTATTCTATTGAAGAACCACTTGCTCCGAGACTTGCCATGAAAAGAGCTGGAAGAGTAGTAAAGTTAAAAGAAATTACTGATTACTATAATGGACTATTAAAAGAGTTTAATAGCTTATTTGTAGAAGGAGCAGGTGGGCTTGCTGTCCCATATACAGAAGATGCTTTAGTAATTGATTTTGCAAAAGAATTACAGTTGCCTCTTATTGTAGTAGCTCGTCCTACATTAGGAACAGTAAATCATACAGTGTTAACGATTGCTTACGCAAAGGCGCATGGCTTAACCGTAGCGGGTGTCATTTTATCAGGTTGCAAAGAATGTGAAATGGAAAGAGTGCAAGAAAATAAAGAGATGATTGAAGAGCTGAGCGGGGTACCAGTTTTAGGATTATTACCATTCTTTGCAGGTGAGTTTACGAAAGAAGAAGTATTAGAATCTGCAAAAGAACATATTATGATTTCAAAATTAGAGGAGTTTATCCAAAATGAATCAAAGGTGGCGGGCGCACCTTCAATGTAAATTACAACAATTACATGAGCAAGGGCAGTATCGTGATTTGCATGTAACAGAGAAGGCAGAAGAGACTTGGCTTATTCGAGATAAAAAAAGGATGTTAAATTTAGCGTCAAATAATTATTTAGGGTTAGCTGGAGATGAAAGGTTAAAAGAAGCTGCTATTGCCTGTACAAAAAGATATGGAACTGGAGCGACTGCCTCTCGTCTCGTTGTAGGAAATCATCTATTATATGAAGAGGTTGAGAGAAGCATATGTGACTGGAAAGGTACTGAAAGAGCTTTAATTGTAAATAGTGGGTATACGGCAAATATAGGTGCCATATCTTCTTTAGCCTCTCGGCACGATATTGTTTTTAGTGATAAGTTAAATCACGCAAGTATTGTTGATGGAATCATATTAAGCGGGGCAGAGCATAAAAGGTATCGTCATAATGATTTGGATCATTTAGAGAAGTTGTTGAAAATGGCTTCGCCTGAAAAAAGGAAATTAATCGTAACAGATACCGTTTTTAGTATGGACGGTGATACTGCGTATTTGAGAGATTTAGTACAGCTGAAAGAGAAATACGGGGCAATCATTATAGTCGATGAAGCACATGCGAGTGGAATATATGGAATCGGCGGAGCTGGGTTATCTCATATAGAAAAAAATCTTTCTCAAAAAATTGATATACATATGGGGACGTTTAGCAAGGCTTTAGGGTGTTATGGTGCGTATTTGACAGGTGATGAAATTTATATAGAGTATTTACAAAATATGATGAGAAGCTTTATTTTTACTACAGCCTTACCACCAAGTACGTTAGGAGCAGTGCAAAAAGCAATTGAAATTGTAAAAGAAGATAACGAAAGAAGAGAGAACCTTATAGCAAACGGAGAATACTTCAGAACTAAATTAAGGGATGCTGGTTTTGATATTGGAAATAGTTCAACTCATATTGTACCGATTGTAGTCGGTTCAAATGAACATGCTTTACGGTTTAGTAAAAGGTTGCAAGGGGCAGGGATTGCGGCTATTGCAATTCGTCCGCCAACTGTGCCGGTTCATAGTTCTCGAATTCGCTTTGCAGTTACATCGCAACATACAATAGCTGATTTAAAATGGGCTATTGACCGAATTATCCACATTGCGAAAGAAGAGGAGCTTTTCGTATGAATGAGCTAAAGATTATTTTTATCCCCGGATGGGGAATGGAAGAGAATATTTGGGATTTAGTACTTCCGTATTTTAAAGGATATTCTGTTCAATGCATAGATTGGCGTAATGTGAAAGAACGAAGTGAATTTGCGGACCGAATTATAGATGTAGCGCATAATGACAACGTAATATTGGTTGGATGGTCACTAGGAGCGTTAGCAGCAGTTGAAGCTTATAAAAAGATTCAGGCAAAAGGCATCGTATTAATTGGTGGTACTGCTAAATTTACAAATACGAGCGATTACAGTAACGGATGGAATGCTTTGCATGTAGAACGGCTGAAAAGGAATTTGGCGAGAAGGAAAGAAGATACGCTCAAGCGGTTTTATGAAAATATGTTTACGAAAGATGAGCTAAAAGAGAATAAAAACTTTGAAGACATTGTAGACCGTTTTAAAGGTGATTCTATTCAGTCTTTACAACTAGGTTTAGATTATTTAATAGAAACAGATATGAGAGAAGAACTAAAAGAAATTAAAGTACCTATACTACTTATTCACGGAGAACAGGATGTAATATGCCCATTGTCTGCGGCACGTAGTATGACGGAAAATAGCAGCAGCGAGCTGAAAGTAGTAAGTGAAGCAGGGCATGCATTATGTGTGACGAATTTTGAATATTGCGCAAATGAAATAATTCAATTTGTAGAGGGGATACGACATGATCAACAAAACGTTACTACAAAAACGGTTTAATGGGGCAGCCGTATCTTACGATCGATATGCAAATGTACAAAAAAAGATGGCACATTCATTACTTTCAATCTTAAAGGAACGATATAGTGAAACGGCATCAATACGTATTTTAGAACTAGGATGCGGGACGGGGTATGTAACAGAGCAATTATCAAAGTTATTTCCGAAATCACATATTACAGCAGTTGATTTTGCTGAAAGTATGATTGCGATTGCGCAAACTAGACAAAATGTAAAAAATGTAACGTTTCACTGTGAAGATATTGAGCGATTACGATTAGAAGAATCATATGATGTCATTATTTCAAATGCTACATTTCAATGGTTAAATAATTTACAACAAGTGTTAAGAAATTTATTTCAACATTTGTCTATAGATGGGATATTACTCTTTTCAACGTTTGGACATGAAACATTTCAAGAATTGCATGCTTCGTTCCAACGTGCGAAAGAAGAAAGAAATATAAAAAATGAAACATCGATTGGTCAACGTTTTTATTCAAAAGATCAGTTGCTTCATATATGTAAGATAGAAACAGGAGATGTGCATGTTTCTGAAACATGTTACATAGAGAGTTTTACAGAAGTTAAGGAGTTTCTGCATTCTATTCGAAAAGTAGGAGCAACTAATAGCAATGAAGGATCATATTGTCAAAGTCCCTCACTCTTTCGTGCGATGCTACGCATATACGAAAGAGACTTCACGGGAAATGAAGGGATAATGGCAACGTATCATGCTTTATTTATACATATAACAAAAGAGGGGAAGAGATGAAATGAAACAAGTACAAACAAAAAGGGATTGGAAAAAACTTGCATACGACGTAGTGGAAGAGAAAATGATTACGAAAGAAGATGCAATAGCGATATTAGAAGCTGATGATACAGAAGTTTTAGAAATTATGAATGCAGCTTACATTATTCGCCATCATCACTTTGGTAAGAAAGTAAAATTGAATATGATTATTAATACGAAATCTGGATTATGTCCTGAAGATTGTGGATATTGCTCACAGTCTATTATTTCAGAAGCACCGATTGATAAATATGCATGGTTAACGCAGGAGAAGATTGTAGAAGGGGCACATGAAGCAATACGCCGTAAAGCAGGTACATATTGTATTGTAGCGTCTGGTCGTCGTCCGACGGATAAAGAGGTAAATCACGTAATTGGAGCAGTTAAGGAAATTCGTGAAACGACAGACTTGAAGATTTGTTGTTGTTTAGGTTTCTTAAATGAAGATCAAGCAGGACGTTTAGCGGAAGCAGGCGTGCACCGTTATAACCACAACTTAAATACACATGCAAATAATTACGATAGTATTTGTTCAACTCATACGTATGATGATCGTGTTGATACAGTTCAAAAAGCAAAACAAGCGGGCATTTCCCCATGCTCTGGAGCGATTTTTGGCATGGGAGAAACAATTGAAGAGCGTGCTGAAATTGCATTTGAATTACAACGTATAGATGCAGATTCTATCCCTTGTAATTTCCTTGTTGCTGTAAAGGGGACACCTCTTGAAGGGCAAAAAGAGTTAACGCCAGTAGAATGTTTAAAAGTACTGGCAATGATGCGTTTTGTAAACCCGACAAAAGAAATTCGTATTTCAGGAGGACGTGAAATCAATTTACGTTCTGTACAGCCAATCGGTTTATTTGCAGCGAATTCTATTTTTGTCGGGGACTACTTAACGACAGCTGGACAAGAGCCGACTGCAGACTGGGGTATGATTGCAGATTTAGGATTTGAGATTGAAGAGTGTGCATTATAAGATAGATGAAAAAGCAAACTTGTAAAAGGGTTTGCTTTTTTTGTAAATAAAATGTAATAAATAGTTGTGAACGCCTGTTACTATTGGTTTTTGAACGAAAAAAAGAATTTTTGTGGACGAATTTTCCAAGCCCTAGTTGTACATAGTAAATATGTAATTTATATTGGGTTGGAGGATTTTACATGTACAAATACATATTAGCGATTATGACTTGTTTAATTTTAATAAAAGCAATAAGTTCTGATCCAGTTAAGGCTGCTGAAAATCCTGAACAAAAAGAGATGCAACAAAGAATCGAACAACACTTTCGAACGAAAGCTGAACATTTTG
This sequence comes from Bacillus cereus group sp. MYBK220-1, assembly GCF_051916445.1. Classification (NCBI taxonomy): domain Bacteria; kingdom Bacillati; phylum Bacillota; class Bacilli; order Caryophanales; family Bacillaceae; genus Bacillus; species Bacillus cereus group sp. MYBK220-1. The sequence goes on from NZ_JBQAGQ010000003.1 coordinate 370,273, forward strand.
GATTGAAAACGGAAGGAAAAGATTTAAAGGAAGTTAGAAAAGAAATTACTATTATAGAAGAAGCGAAAAAAAGAGAGAATGTATGGAGAACAGCACAAGCTCTTCATATAAAAACAGAAGGAAAAACGATGAATGAATTAATAAAAGATGTACAAAAAAAGGTGAAAAAATAAAAAGAGGCCGTAGCCTCTTTTTTTATGCCCATTGTTTTGATAAGTGAGCCATTTCAATTGCAGCAACAGCTGATTCATATCCTTTATTACCAGCTTTCGTACCTGCGCGTTCAATCGCTTGTTCAATTGTTTCTGTCGTTAATACGCCGAAAATAACTGGGATGTCCATTTGTAGTGATAAAGACGCAACACCTTTTGCTACTTCATTACAAACGTAATCGTAGTGAGTTGTAGCACCTCGGATTACAGTACCTAATGTAATAACAGCATCATACTTTCCGCTACTAGCCATCTTTTTAGCGATTAAAGGAATTTCAAATGCACCAGGAACCCAAGCAACATCAATATCACTTTCTTCTACACCGTGACGCTTTAATCCGTCTAAAGCGCCGCCAAGTAACTTACTTGTAATAAATTCGTTAAAACGTCCAACAACAACTCCAACTTTTAATCCTGTACCAACTAAATGACCTTCGAATACCATAATAAATCTCTCCTTTAATTATAAGTTTAGTAAGTGTCCTAATTTGTTTACTTTCGTTTGTAAATACGATTTATTCTCTTCTTTTGCTGGCATTTGCAACGGTACACGCTCGATTACTTCTAAATCGTAACCTTGTAAGCCAGCAATTTTTCTTGGGTTATTCGTTAATAATCGTAAACTCTGTAAACCTAAATCTTTTAATATTTGAGCACCGATACCGTAATCACGAAGATCAGCAGGGAAGCCGAGTTTTTCATTTGCTTCTACAGTATCGAATCCTTCTTCTTGTAATTTATAAGCACGAAGCTTATTAAGAAGCCCAATGCCTCTTCCTTCTTGCCTCATATAAAGAAGAACACCTTTTCCTTCACGCTCAATTTGAGCAAGTGCTGCATGGAGTTGTGGTCCGCAATCGCAGCGATGTGAACCGAATACATCTCCTGTTAAGCATTCAGAATGAACACGCACAAGTACCGGTTCACCTGTTGAAATATCACCTTTTACAAGTGCGATATGTTCTTTCGTATCTAATGAGTTAGAATAGCCAATTGCGTGGAAAGTACCGAAATCTGTAGGTAATGTAATTTCCACTTCTCTCGTCACAAGTGTTTCATGATGGCGGCGGTAAGCAATTAAATCTTCTATTGTAATCATTTTTATATCAAATTGTTTTGCGCATTCTATTAAATCAGGTACACGTGCCATCGTGCCGTCCTCATTTATAATCTCGCAAATAACTCCAGCTGGTTCGGCACCGCATAGCTTTGCTAAATCAACAGCAGCTTCTGTATGACCTGCACGACGCAGGACACCGCCTTCTTTCGCAATTAATGGAAAGATATGTCCAGGTCGATTGAAATCAGCGCCTTTTGATGCGGGGTTTAACAATTCTTGTATCGTAGTTGCACGTTCGTGAGCGCTAATCCCTGTTGTTGTAGAGACATGGTCAATGCTCACTGTAAACGCAGTATGATGTGAATCTGTATTATGAGATACCATTGGTTCTAATTGTAGACGTTCTGCGTACCCTTCCGTAATCGGTACACAAACGAGACCACGGCCATGTGTAATCATAAAATTAATTGTTTCTGGTGTAATGTACTCTGCTAAAGCAATAAAATCGCCTTCATTTTCTCGGTTTTCATCATCACATACGATAACGACTTTACCTTTTTTTAAATCTTCTAGAGCTTCTTCAATACGATGAAACATTGTGCTTCCCCCTTATAGAAATCCGTTTTCTTGTAAAAAGCTTTCGGTCATTGAACCTACTCGTTTTGTAGGTTTAGTAATAAAGCGTTCGATATATTTACCAATCATGTCACACTCAATGTTTACGATATCTCCGGCATTTTTTTCTCCAATGACAGATTCGCTTACTGTGTGCGGGATGAGTGAAATCGTTATGGAAGATTCGTCTATATCAAATATCGTTAAACTCGTTCCATCAACAGCAATGGACCCTTTCTGCAAACAATAGCGCAGCAGGTCATCAGAAATTGCTATTTTGTAATAGACGGCATTGTAATGTTGTTTTTTATTTAAAATCGTTCCGATTCCATCAATATGTCCTGAAACGAAATGTCCACCGAATCGTCCGTTTGCAGCCATTGCTCGCTCTAAATTTACTTTAGAGTGCGGTTTAAGCATGCGAAGTGATGTCGACTGCATCGTTTCAGGCATTGCATCAACTGTAAATGAAGTAGTTGTAAAGTTTGTTACAGTTAAGCAAATACCGTTAACCGCGATACTATCACCTAAGTGAACATCTGATAAAATTTTCTTTGCATGAATCGTTAATTTCATCGCTTCTCCGCTTTGTTGCATGTTTGCTATCGTTCCTAATTCTTCTACAATTCCTGTAAACATTTCGTCACCTCGTTTCGGGCATTCGCAACGATTTTTATATCATCACCAATTTGTTTCATCTCTTGAATTTTCAAGGAAAGCGCATCTTGTAATTTTGAAAAACCATTTCCTCCAAATAAAGTAGGAGCATCTTTCCCACCAATTAATTTCGGGCTTATATAGGTTACAATTTCATTAAAATTGTTTGTTTTTAAGAAACTTGCATGAATCGATTGGCCACCTTCAACGAATAGAGAAAGAATTTGTTTCTCTCCAAGAAAGGAAAGAAGGTCCTCGATTTCTATATGCTTCGTTTCCATTTGGAATATAGCTATATTTTTAGATTCATAAGAAGATATCTTCTCTTTCTTTACATCCTTACCGACAATAATCCATGTCGGTGCTAAACCATCTGTTATAACATGAGAAGATGGTGGCGTTCGTAAATGGGTATCTAAAACAACGCGAATAGGATGTTTCCCACCATTTGGAATTCTTGTTGTTAAATGAGGATTATCAGCTATAACTGTATTCACTCCAACAAGAATTGCATCATGTGTATGGCGATATTGGTGAACATCAGCACGTGCTTCTTCACCTGTAATCCACTTACTTTCACCAGTTACAGTTGCTGTTTTTCCATCTAAGCTCATCGCTGTTTTGATTGTTACAAAAGGGCGCTTCGTTTTCATGTAGTGAAAAAAGTAGCGATTTAATAAAACTGCTTCTGCTTCAAGAACACCGGTAGTTACTTCAATTCTAGCTTCCTCTAATCTTCTTTTTCCGTTACCAGAAACGAGCGGATTACAATCGAGAGTAGCAATTACAACACGCTTAACTCCTTTTTCGATGAGCAATTCACAACAAGGTGGTGTTTTTCCAAAGTGGCTACACGGTTCCAGTGTTACATAAACGGTAGCGTCTTTGGCGTTCTGACCAGCCATTTGAAGGGCATGAACTTCTGCGTGTTCTTCACCAGCTCGTAAATGAGCCCCCATACCAACGATGTTTCCATCTTTTACAACAACAGCACCAACCATAGGATTTGGACTTGTTTGTCCTGATGTCCCTTCTGCTAACTGCAGGGCAATCCTCATATATTCTTGATCTGTCATTTTCTTCACCTCTCCTAAAAAAATCAAAAAACCCCAAGGATTTAATATCCTTGGGGTTTGGGAGACGTGATTTCTAGAAATATAGTTTGAATACGAAAGCATAGGAAAGAAACCTAACGATAATTGATATTTCTGCATAAGGAAAAAACCTAGCAAAATATCGAATTTTTAAACGCTAGTTGTCTCTTTTTATTTCAGTATAAAAAATAAGTATAGAAAATTAAACATATATAAAGAATCAAAATGAATCTTTAAAAATATGCATACTGAAATAAAAGTGTATTCACTATATAAAAAACTAGAAACATATCCTTCTCCCATCCAGACTATACTGTCGGCCCTAGAGTTTCACTAGATCCACCGTTTTCGAGTTGAAAACGGGTCACGGACTTAGAAGTTTTCACTTCATCACCGCCGGTTGGGAATTTCACCCGACCCCGAAGGATGCTGTTTGCTCAAATTATAGCACAAAAAAAATAAAAGGCTAGTAAAAAATATTCGAATGTGAAGAATTGTGTGAAAATATATGCAGGCTGGAATGGAAATAAAAGTATTAGAAATGTTGTAAGGAGAAGGGATATAACGGAGTTGCTAAAAAGAAAAAACATGCACAAAAAAATGTGCATGTCACATGTAAAATTATTCTGCCTCTGGTGCTCTAACAACAGACTCGAATTTACCTTTATGCGAAGCGTCGCAATAAGGCATATTTTTTGATAAACCACAACGGCATAAAGAAAATGCCGGTTTTGCTGGGAATACATTCCCTTGTGAGTCGACTAATTCCACGTCCCCTGTAACGCGAAAAGAGCCATTATCATTTACTTTAATTTGTACTTTTGCCAACGTTATCCCTCCTTCCCAAACGCTTAATTTCATCATATAATCAAGGGAAGTGCTTGACAATATAAAAAGAGCACTTTGTTTGAGAAAGAAGAGAGTGTTATAATAGTTTTCATAACTGACTAGAGTAAGGTGACGAGAGATGGATAAACAATTACATACATTACGAAACATTGCAAATGAGCGCACGTGGGCATCATTTTTGAATGATAATCATCCATATAGTTTGTTACATTGGTCCATTGCAGGTGTAGGGCAAGAGGCAAAGGATGTTTGGTTACTTCAAGATGAAGTAACATTTCAAACGACAGAATTCCCAACGTTAGATGATGCAATGCAATGGATTTCTGAAAATATGGAACAAGTTACAGACGTTTTAGCGCAATAAAAAACAGGCTTATGCAAGCCTGTTTTTTGTTTCTTTCACATATGTGTTTAAAAATTGATCGACGGCTGCTTCGTACTCTTCTTTATTTTCGTTATAAGAGCAAGCGTGTGCACCGTGTTCTGCAATATAAAGCTGCTTATTATTTTCTTTCGCTTCATATAACGCTTTTGTCATATCAGCTAAAATATAGTCGTCATCTTTACTATGAATAAAGAGAACGGGATTGTTAATGTTTTTTATACAGTCGATTGGTGAAACTTCACGAATTGTATAACCGTCACGAACTTTTAAAAATGCGTTTGCTAAAGGTAATAAAGGCCATTTTGGTAGATGGAATTCAACCTTTAAACGGTGCTGTAATTGTCCGTGAAAATCAGAGAAAGGACAATCTGCAATATAGAAATCAGCACCATCTTCTACAAGTCCTGCGTATTGAAGAAGTGTTGCAGCTCCCATAGATTCACCATGAATACCAAGTGTAATATTGGTGCCAAAACGGTTTTTTAGCCAGTCAACTACGGATTTTAAATCATGTTTTTCATAGTATCCATAGCTTGTTGTTTTTCCGCCAGTTTTACCATGACGACGATGATCGTAAATGAGGACGTTATATCCCCTTTTTAAGAATAAGTTTGCATATTTTACAGAGTTTATTTTATTTACAGTTACACCGTGGCAAAAAACCATAAACTTATTGGTGGAATGGCCAGCAGGAATGTAATATCCGTGAAGGTCGTATCCGAATTGTGAAGGGATATGAATTTCTTCTTTATGAAGAGCATCAAAATCCTCTATACGAAAATGTTTTTTCGTTTCTCTTTCGAGTACTTCTTCCTCTGTTTTTTTCTTTAAGTACATCACTTTATTTGTAAAGAAAATCCCAAGGGCAGTTATTGCACCTAGTATAGTAAACAATGCTGCAAAAAAACGTTTCATACTTTACCTCATCCTCCAAATACCGTTACATGTGATACACTTATATTGTATCACAATGATATAAAAGGGGAGAAATAGGAAATGCTGCATATACAAAAAATTACGCCAGCGATGAAAGAAACAATCCGAATGTTCATGTGTGAGAACTGGGGAAGTTCATTGATGGTTTCACGTGGTAAGGGACATCAGTTAGAAGAGTTGCCAGGATTTGTTGCGCTCTCAGATGACAGAATAATCGGAATTATAACGTATGAAGTGACCGGAAATATATGCGAAATTGTATCGCTAGATAGCTTTGAAGAAAGAAAAGGAATAGGGACGAAACTTGTGGATTGTGTATTACAAGTTGCAGAAGAAGAACGGTGCAGACAGGTTTGGCTTATTACAACAAATGATAATATGAATGCGTTACGATTTTACCAAAAGCGCAATTTTGTAATGACTAATTTATATGTGAATGCGGTAGAGGAGGCACGAAAAATAAAGAAAGAAATTCCACGTATGGGATATGATAATATCCCAATTTTACATGAAATTCAGTTGGAGTATCGTTTAGTGAAATGATGTAACAATTTTCAGAAATGTGAGTTATTAATCTTGACGGATAGTGTAATTTAGGTTACCGTAAAATTGTAATCTATTACCATATTAAGGGGTGACGATGTGGCAACTATACGTGATGTTGCAAAATTGGCAGGTGTTTCAGTCGCAACCGTTTCACGAGTTATTAATGAAAAAGGATACGTTCATGAGGACACAGTAAAACAAGTAAAGGAAGCAATTGAAGAATTACGTTATAGGCCAAACAGTGCAGCGAAGCCACTATTTAAAGAGAATTCAACGATAATTGCATTACTTGTAGATAATTTATGTAACCAATCAAACATCACTTTGCTACATTGTATTGAGGAAATAGCATATAAAGAAGGCTATCAAATCATTATTTGTAATATAGAGAATAAAGATAGATACATACATATGCTGAAGCAAAATAACATTGCAGGTGTTATTTTGACGAGAGCAGTTTTTAAAAGTGTAGGAGAAATTCCATTTCCGTTTGTTGTGATCGATGAGCAACAATCACATGGAAATTATTATGAAAGTGGACAGAGAGCTGTTTCTTTATTAAAAGAGAAAGGGTGTCATTTTCTTGCATATTTCGGTGAGGGAGAAGAAAGTGAAGAAATGGAAGATCATATAGCAGGGTTTTTAGACGCTGTTTGGGATGAAGGAATCTCTTATCGAGAAGAATGTGTACAAGGGTATACAAATAAACAATTTATTACATTATTGCAAAACAATCCGTATATAGATGGAATTGTAGCCTCAAGTGATCAGATTGCTATTGAGTTAATTCGGTCAGCGAGATTTCTAAATATACATATACCAGATAAATTAAAAATTGTTGGACCGAATGGGAGTATAGAGTGTGAATGGATAGGTTCATCACTACCGACAATTGAAAGCTATGTCAAAGATAACGGAAAAGTAGCTTTTCAACAATTAAAAGGAAAAATAAAAAAGTAAAAGGTGCGTTTTATACGCACCTTTTTATAATGTAATTGCGGCAATAAAGCCAAATATAAGTAACGGTATATTGTAATGTAGAAAAGTGGGTACACATGTATCCCATATATGATGGTGCTGACCATCAGCATTTAAACCGGATGTTGGTCCAAGGGTACTATCCGATGCTGGAGATCCTGCGTCACCTAGTGCTCCGGCTGTACCGATAATTGCAATTGTGGCCATTGGACTAAATCCAAGCTGAATGCAAAGAGGTACAAAAATGGTTGTTAAGATAGGGATGGTTGAAAAGGATGAACCAATTCCCATCGTAACGAGAAGTCCAATAACGAGCATAAGAAATGCAGCGAGTGGTTTGTTATTTCCAATTATATGTGCACTCGTTTGCACCAGAGATTCAACATGTCCTGTTTTTCGAAGAACAGCGCCGAATCCAGCGGCAGCAATCATAACAAAGCCAATAAAGGACATCATACGCATTCCGCTTGTTAATATCGCATCTGCTTCTTTAAGTGGTAGACTGCCACTAACTGATAAGACGATAATACCTGCTAAAGCACCGAAAATCATTGATTCTGTTGTTAATTGAACAGTTAATGTAGCAATGATAGATAATAACCCGAAAGTAATGCTACGTTTTGTATAGGGAACGATTTCATTTTCGGTAGTATGAATTTGTTCTGTTTCATACGTACGAGGTTTTCGGTACGTAATGAATACCGCTACACATAATCCAATAATCATACCAATTGCTGGAATAGTCATTGCTTTTGGAATAAGTGTGACATCAAATGTAAGGCCGCTTTGCGCAGCGTTGGTTTGTAATACGTCATGATAAATTTTTCCGAATCCTGCAGGGATCCACATATAAGGAGTAATCAATCCAAATGTAATAATACATGTGACAAGTCTGCGATCCACTTTCAGCTCATTTAATACTTTTAAAAGTGCTGGAATTAAGATGGGGATGAAAGCAATGTGAACAGGAATCACATTTTGTGAGAAACAAGCCATCGTTAAAATAATGAATAAAATAAGTATTTTAGAATAAACTTGTTTTTTCGTGTCTTGTTCATGGCCAATCCATTTTAATGCAGTTTGAATCATAGCATCTGGAAGTCCTGTTTTGGAAAGGGAAATAGCGAAACCACCAAGCATTGCATAACTTAAAGCGATTGGAGCACTGTTTCCAAGACCAGTTGTAAAAGTGTTAATCGTTTCTGAAATACCGAGTCCGCCGATAAGTCCGCCTGTTAAAGCTCCAACAATGATGGCGACAATGACCTGGACACGTAACAAACTAAGCAATAGCATAATTGCTACTGCGACGAGTACAGCGTTCATAATAAATGTAATCTCCCTAAATTTTTATTCTGTTAAGACAAGTAAATATGAAACATTTTGCTATGTTTATACATGCTTGCGACATATTATTATAAAATGTTTTCTATGAAATGTAAAAGAGCCTTTTGTTACTAATGCTGAAAAGCTAGCTCTTGTTTAATTGATTGTAAAGAATTAGCGAATAATTCTGGTTCTTCTAAATCAGGAGAATGTGCTGAATTTGGGAACCAAATCATCTTTTTTATAGGCGCTTCAATAATATCGCAATATTCCTGAACGAGTGCATAAGGAGTTTGATAATCATAGCGACCAGAACAAAAATAAACTGGAATAGATAAACTTGAAATAGAAGAAAAGAAATCGATTGTCAGCATTTCTTCCCATAAAACACCAGATTTTAAATTTCCTGCGAGAAACTTGAACCAATCTAATAGCGTATATTCAGGAGAAAAGAAACCTTTTCGTATGAAAGAAAAGGAAGATCCGTTTTGGATTGCGCCTCCAAATGTGCCAAGCCACTTTCTTTGAATAATGAGACGTCTCGTATCTAAAAATGGTGGTTTGCCTAATTTTAAAAGGGAAGCTAATGCTTTTTTATGATCATGTTTTTTTGCAGAATGAATTAAATGTTGATATAGCAATTCTTCATTTTGTTTCATATGTACAATTTGCCCAATACCGATGTAAGCCTCGATATACTTTGGATATTGATGTGCTATGTTAAGCCCAATAATACTTCCCCAAGAATGACCAGCGAGAAATAGTTTTTGTTTGTTGAACTTTTTAAGTACATATTGAATCACTTCTTTTGCATCGGAAACGAATTGTTCGATTGTGAAATTTGCTCCGAAATCTTTCATTGAAAAGGATTTACCAGCCCCGCGCTGATCCCAATTAATAACAATAAATTGCTTCTCTAATTCTTTTTGAAAATGGCGAATAAATCCGATTTGTGCCATCCCAGGTCCGCCGTGACAGCATAATAAAATAGGTTGCTCTACGTTTTGTCCACGCATAAGGAGAGTTTGTTTTCGATTATTAATCATAACGCTTTCTATCGTAGCGATACTATTAGGAATGAGTTGTTTGTTTTCGTTATAGAACTGAGGGGTGTAGCTACGAAAAAGCATATTGAAAACCTCCTTTTGTGAAATCGTATGAATCGCACAGGCTATTCATTTTGCATATACTGTTAGAAAATCATTGTAACATACCATACTAGTGTCATTTCAACACGGGAGGAGGGAAATTGTGACGATTGGAGAAATTATAGATGGTTTAAATAGACGTGAATCCATCGCTATTATAGCAAAACGTCTTGAAATAAGCCCGTATACATTATCGAAGAAATTAAGATTGATTGGATACGAATATGATGGAGAGCAGAAGAAACGTATTTTTGTAGGAGATGGAGAAGAACCACGTCACTTACAACTCCAAGAAGCGACCGCCCTTCAATATGAGAAAACAGATTATCAATTATTAATTTATGAGCAATTACAAAGCATTTATGAGTTATTAAGAAAAAGAGAAGAAGTAATTGCACCAATTGTGAGTAAAAGTACAGAGAAAAAGAGACGGACCTTTTCTATTAATACAGAAATATTAGCAAGATTGGACCTTATATCAGAATCGAAAGGAATTCAAAAATCTAAACTTGTAGAAGAGGCGTTGCAACAATTTTTACAGCAATATGAAGTTGACAAAACATCACATTTTGATAACTAAAGAAAAGGATACTGTGTTCATTAGAAGAACGAGTATCCTTTTTATGATGTATATTACGTATAAAATAGAGGATCAGTACAAATCCTTTATGCGTGAAAAATGAAATTTATTATTAGAGAAACACTTAATTTACTTTTTGAATTCTTCCATCAATAACTGGCTGAATTGGTTCTTTTAATTGTTTTACGTAATTGACTAACGCTTCAAAGTCGTTTGGCCCAGTTTCTGCATTTTTACCATTTTTAAATGATACGAATCCATCACCGCCAGAAGCTAAGAAGGCATTTGCAACTACGCTATACGTTGTAGATGGAGATAATTCTTCTCCGTTTGTTAAACGTATATTTGTAACTTTTTCACCGTTTGGTTTATTTGCATCCCACGTATATTGAATACCTGAAATTTGAAGCATTCTTGTTGTTCCCTTTTGCCATTGCTGATTTAAAATATCGCGAATGTCTTGACCTGTTAAATTTACTTTAATCAATTGATTTCCAAAAGGTTGAATGCCGTATAACTCACCCCACGTAATATCACCAGCATCTAAGTCATTACGAATGCCACCAGGATTCATGAGGGAGATTTGAGTTTGCATCGTTTGACGCTGAGCATCGGCAACTAAATTTCCAAGAGTGGACTCACCAGCATCATTTTGTTTACGGTCGATAGGTGCTGTAGATTTTCCGACCACTTCATTTACAAGTGGTGCGATTTTTTCTTTATATTGATCTAGTTTTTTCTTTACTTGTTTATCAGGTTCTACACCTTCATGATACGTTGTAACAACTTCAGCTTTTTTCTTTACAATATCCTTTGTTTTACGATCAATTGTTACATCGACGTCTGAGAAAGCCATTCCGTATGAATTTGCTTGGACAATTAGTTTATTATTTACTGTACCATTTACATACGTATGACTATGTCCACCGAAGATAACATCAACTTCTGGGTCTGTTTCATTTGCAATTCGAGTAAGGTCGCCATTTGTTACCCCAGACTCATCGGTTGTTCCACCGACATGAGCAAGAACGACGATAGATTTAACGCCGAGGCGTTTTAATTGTTGTGTTGATTTATTAATTGCTTCTACTTCATCAGTAATTTGTACATTGTTAAGCATCGTAGGCATAACAACATTTGGTGTATCAGTTGTAACAACCCCAATGAATCCTACAGGAACACCATCTACCATTTTTACAGTAAATGGTGGTAAAAATAAGCGGCCAGTTGATTTGTTATAGAAATTAGCAGCTACATAGGGGAAGTTAGCCCCTTTGAAATTTCCTGTTTTTTCATGATATCCACCGTAAATGAGGCGTTTCATTTCATCAATGCCTTCATCAAATTCATGGTTCCCGATTGTACCGACATCAAATTTTAAGTCATTTAAAAATTCAATCGTCGGTTCATCTTGTAATAATGCTGAAACTGGTGGACTAGCTCCGACGATATCACCAGCATGTAAGAGAAGTGTATTAGGGTTTTGTTTTTTATGTTCTTTTAAATAAGTAGCTAAGTAATCAGCGCCACCAGCTTCTTTATTATTGATTTTTTTAACAGTATCTAGTTGTCCATGGAGATCATTAATACCAAGCATTTGTACGTCTATGTAGCGGTTTTGTTCAGCTGGATTCTGAGATGGGGGAGCGGCAAATACGCTTGAAAAAGTAATGGTGCTTAAAACAGCAACGGCAGGAATAATTTTTTTCCACATAATATAATTCTCCTTTTTTATAATCTGACATCATACGACATAATTTTAATAGATTCATAGGATTATAGCTACATAAAAATTTAGTCTTTTCGAAAAATTAACATATTTACAAAAAGTGAATAATAGAGTAAAGACCCTTTTTTATTGTCGATTTCATTGTGTATCTACTATAATGGAGAAAAAAGTAAAAGGTGAGTAGCATGAAGAAAAAGAAACAAAGACAAATGCAAAGACAATCACAAGTGAATCAACCAAAGAAAGAAACACTTACATTAGGCGATCAATTAAATGATTCACTCATGCAACAATTAAAGAGTAAGAAGAAAGAGTTGCAAGTGAGGGAAGAGGAAAAAGAGGCAGCTGAACTGGAAAGAAAGCGCCAAGAACAAAAAGAACGTGAAAAGAATAAATCATTTGAAGAACTGCTAAGTGAAAGTAACCTTACTTGGAAAGACTTTAAATAATAAAAAAATGATCAGTGAAATACCACTGATCATTTTTTGACGAGCTTGTAAGAAAAGGGGAGTTAGAATGAGAAAAATTGTCGTTGTTCCACATGAAAACCATTGGAGTGAAAAATTTCAAATGGAGGCTAAAAGATTAAAATCAGCGATGCCAGAAACGGTAAAAATTCATCATATTGGAAGTACGTCAGTTCCCGGACTGGCAGCTAAACCTATTATTGATATGATCATGGAAGTAGAAAATATCGAAAGAGTAGATGGGTGGAATGAACGATTTATAGAGCTTGGTTACATCGTAAAAGGGGAAAATGGTATTTCAAGACGCCGATATTTTATTCATGGAACTGAAGAAAAACGCTCGTATCATTTACACGTGTTTGAAAAAGGAAATCCAGAGATAGTAAGGCATTTAGCATTTCGTGATTATATGATGGCTCATTGTGAAGAAGCAGAGGCATATGCAACCTTAAAGAAAGAATTAGCCGAAAAGTATACATATGATGGCGCGTTATATACGGAAGGAAAAAATGAGTTTGTGCGCAATGTGGATGAAAAAGCGAAAGAATGGAGAAAAAATAACGTGAATGAATGAGTTCACGCTATTTTTTAGCTATATAAAAGTGTTATGTAAACTGTACGTATGTTTTGACTTTTGGGATGAATCTTGTTGAAATAAAATTGTGGCTTATAAAAAATGTAACAATGAAAGGGAGACGACTGTGCATATTCCAACAACTACACTTCATAATGGCGTGAAAATGCCGATGATTGGTCTAGGCGTATATAAAGCGAAAGAAGGAGACGAAGTAAAGCAAGCAGTAAAAACAGCGTTAGAAGTTGGATACCGTTCGATTGATACAGCAACTGTATATGAAAATGAAAGCGGTGTCGGAGAGGCGATACGTGAATCAGGAATTCCAAGAGAAGATATATTTATTACAACAAAAGTATGGAACGACGATCAAGGATATGAGGAGACACTCGAGGCGTTTGAAAAGAGTTTGAAAAAATTACAAATGGACTATGTAGATTTATATTTAATACATTGGCCGGTAAGAGGGAAGTATGTTGATACGTACCGAGCTTTAGAGAAATTGTATGAAGAAGGTAAAGTGCGTGCGATTGGTGTTTCTAATTTTCATAAACATCATTTAGAACTATTATTACCAAATTGCAAAGTGAAGCCGATGGTAAACCAAGTGGAACTTCATCCGATGTTGACGCAATTTGAGTTGCGAAATTATTGTCAAGATGAGCAAATTCAAATGGAAGCATGGAGTCCGTTAATGAGGGGCGGAGAAGTATTCCAGCATCCAATCATTCAGGCTATTGCTAACAAATATGAAAAAACACCTGCACAAGTTATATTAAGGTGGGATATTCAAAGCGGGATTGTTACAATTCCTAAATCTGTTACACCATCTCGTATTAAAGAAAACTTTACTATTTTTGATTTTGCACTAACTGAAGAAGAGATACGTCAAATTAACACGTTGAATCGTGATTTACATGTAGGAACGAATCCTGATAAATATGATACGTTATAAAAAAGACTGTCTCCTAATACTGGAGACAGTCTTCTGTTTTATCGGTAATTCGATATTTTTAACGATGCAAAGCATATGTGTCATATTTAACAATCTTTTGAAGTTGTATATATTCTTCTTTCGTTAAAGGTAACTGTTGACTAGCTCGTATATTTTCCTGTAATTGTTGAAGAGAGCTTGCACCAGGTATAATAGCTGCAACAGTCTTATTATGTAAGCAATATTGAATAGCTGTTCCTGTTAAAGAGCGTTCTCCAATTATTTCTTTTACACTTGCTAGAGTTGCATGTAATTCATCGTAAGAATAAGAGAGATAATCCTTTTCCTTTACTCTTTCTATCTTTCTTGCATTATTGTCAGTTAAAATTCCTTTTGCAAGTGGCCCGCGGGCAATGACGCTAATTTGGTGTTCATTTAGAAGGGGGAACCATTCTTCTGGACGACGATTTAAAAGGTTATATTCCATTAGTACACTAACGATGTTTGAGCGTTTTGCATATTCACGAACGACATTTGGGCGTATAGAAGAAATACCGTAATGGCGAATAATACCTTCCTTTTTCAATTCTTCAAAAGCTTCAATTGTTTCATCTATTGGATCTTCAATTGTTCCGCCATGAAGTTGGTAAAGGTCAATATAATCAGTTTGAAGTCTACGTAAACTTTCCTTTACTTCAGTCTTTATGTAAGCTTTAGAAGGATCCCAAGACCAGCCATTTTTTTCTTCTGTCCAACGATTTCCAACCTTCGTTGTAAGTACAATTTGGTCTCTTCTTCCCTTCAAGGCTTTTCCAACAAATTCTTCATTTAATCCGTAATCATATAAATCTGCTGTATCAAAAAAATTAATTCCTAAATCGATCGCTTCATCGATAATATGCATAGCTTCTGTTTCAGATGTACCGAGAGACATACAGCCAAGGCCCATTTCTGTAACAAACAAATCTGAGTTTCCTAATTGACGTTTTTTCATAGGTCAACCTCCTTACCTTTATTGTACGAGAGGGAAAAGAGGTTGACAAACGTTTACTTTCCGCTTCGCATTAACTGCCCGTAAAAGCATGATTAATGTTTCACTTTATTTGCTGTAATCCACTCTTGTACAGTTGTATACTCTTTGCTATATTGCTTTAGCTTATGGCGAATTTGCCATGCTTTTCCGACTAAAGTGACGCGATTTGGTAAAATATAAACTTTCATTTCTATCACGCTCCTTTCAATGTGGTAAAATGTATGAGGAAAGAATAGGAAATAGAACAGGGAGATGAAGTAGTATGAGTAATCTTGCAGAGAGAACAGTAAAAACTGAGCCAATTTTTGATGGTAGAGTTATAAAAGTTCGTGTTGATGATGTAGTATTACCAAATGGAGCAATGAGTAAACGTGAAATTGTAAATCACCCTGGTGCAGTTGCTATTATTGCTATTACTGATGAGGGGAAAATTGTGCTTGTTGAGCAGTATCGTAAAGCACTTGAAAAGGCGATTATAGAAATTCCGGCTGGCAAGTTAGAACCTGGTGAAAAACCTGAGGTAACAGCAGTTCGTGAATTAGAAGAGGAAACAGGATATGTATGTGAAAATATGGAGCTCATTACTTCTTTCTATACATCTCCAGGATTCGCAGATGAAATTTTATATGTATATAAAGCGACAGGTTTGACAAGAAAAGAAAATAAAGCTGAGTTAGATGAAGATGAGTTTGTGGAATTAATGGAAGTATCGTTAGAAGAAGCGATTACTCTTATGAAAGATCTTCGTATTCATGATGCGAAGACGATGTTTGCAGTACAATATTTACAACTACAAAAATAAACACTCGCCAAAGGCGAGTGTTTTTTAATTGATTTTTGCATATACACGTGCATCACGTAAGCTACCATCTGGTGCTAGGAAATCATTTTCCATTGTCCCTTCTAGAATGAATTCTAGACGTTCTGCTAAGCTACATGCATTTATATTTGTTGCATCAGTACGAATTTCAATTCTTCTAGCGCCTAGTTTATCAAAGGCGAACTGAATTGCACCTTTAACAGCTTCGGTCATATAGCCTTGTTTTGTATAGGCACTATGTAGCCAGAAGTGAAGTGAAAACTTTGGAATATCCCAGTTTTCAGGCTTTAGTGTAATTGCTCCGATGAATGTACCAGATACTTTATCGTATAAGTGAAAATCAAGTGTTTCACGAAGTAAAAACAGTCCGTGAGCTTCGCGAACAATTTCTTCAGCACTCTCTTCTGTTTCAGCGTTAATTGGTATCCACGGTACTAAGTCTTCTAGAGAAGCTTGGATTGCTTCATATACTTCTGCACCATCACCTGGAAATGGTTTACGAACTTGCAAGCGTTCAGTTTGAAATAATGTTGGAAAATCTAATAATAATGGTTTCAAGAGAAATCCCTCCTATTCTCTACTTTTTAGTTTAGCAAAGTAGAGCGGAATTTCAATGTTAATTCGTCATACTTTTTTCTTTCTTTCATACATTTTTAATAAGAGTGTGAACGGAGGGAAGAAAAATGTGGCGAAAAAATTGGCAAGACCGTGTAATGTCTCACATACAGGAAAACTCTTCATTATATATATTTAACGCTGTTTTATTATTGATGGGAGTAATATTCGGAGCCATTCTCGTGAATAGTTTACAAATCAATCAAAAACAAGATTTATCATTTTATTTACAACGTTTTTTTGGACAAGTCTCTAAAGGAGAATTTGCCATTGCGGGCGAAATGTTTCAAGAAAGTTACTTTTCGCAATTAAAATACATCGGATTTATTTGGATTTTAGGAATTTCAATTATTGGATTACCACTTATTTTTATTTTATTATTTGTAAAAGGAGTTGTCGTTGGATTTACAGTTGGTTTTTTAGTAAGTCAGCATGGATGGAATGGACTATTATTAGCATTTGTATCTGTTTTGCCACAAAATTTAATTATCATTCCAGTCTTTCTCGTTATGACAACCATTGCTGCAAGTTTTTCTTTACGGATGATTAGGCATCAATTTATTAGAAAAATAACCGAGCCACTATTACCATTATTAATCCGTTATACATGCTTCTTTCTCGTAATTGGAGTGGTGTTAGCACTTGCTTCTAGTGTGGAGGCTTACGCATCACCAGTTTTAATGAAAGAAGTCGTTGAGACTATTAATAAAAAATAAATACTTTTTGAGAATAATTATCAATTTGTTTTTATTGTTTTTTCTTTTGACAGAAGCCCTTCTTCTGATATAATGGTGTAAGAGTGGCGAGGAGGGAGTAGTACCGAATGGAAGAAAGAATTGAACGAATTAAGAAGCAATTACATGCAGCGAGCTACAAATTAACACCGCAACGTGAAGCAACAGTTCGTGTGCTGCTAGAAAATGAAGAAGATCATTTAAGCGCAGAAGATGTTTACCTCCTTGTAAAAGAAAAGTCGCCAGAGATCGGATTAGCAACCGTCTATCGAACTTTAGAACTATTATCTGAGTTAAAAGTTGTCGATAAGATTAACTTCGGAGACGGTGTTTCACGCTATGACTTACGCCAAGAAGGTGCGCAGCGTTTCCACCATCATTTGATTTGTACACAATGTGGTGCTGTACAAGAAATACAAGAAGATTTACTTGGTGAAGTGGAAAGGAAAGTAGAACGAGACTGGAGCTTTAAGGTGAAAGATCATCGTTTAACATTCCATGGGATTTGTAAAAATTGTCAAGAAAATGAAACGGATGAAAAATAACCTTTTCCTATTTATCTAGGAAGAGGTTTTTTATTTGAATAAGGTATAAATTGGTGAAAGCTTGGCATATGTTGTAATAACTTATATTTTGGAGGAATTTACAATGCGCCGAGCTTTAAAATTAACTTTTGATGGAATAAAAGTATTTTTATTATTTACAAGTTGTACGATTTTGTTTTATTTCGCTATACTATGGATAAATGAAGAATATGAAAGCTATCATCGTTATGAAAAACCTAAAGAAGAGACTGTAGAAAAAGTATCAGGGAATGAAGAACCGGCAAAGGATGCTTTCGTAAATAGAATGATGTTTTTCTATGAAAATGGGGAGTAGTGTAGAGTGGAAGATCAATTAAAAGATTTTATTCATTATATGGTTGTCGAAAAAGGATTAGCAAAGAATACAGTAGTATCGTATGAACGGGATTTAAAAAGCTACGTAAAGTATTTGCAAAATGTGGAACAGACGAAAACTTTTCATGAAGTGACCCGTTTACACATTGTTAACTTTTTGCAGTATTTAAAAGAGAACGGAAAATCTTCGAAAACATTGGCGCGTCATATCGCATCAATTCGTTCGTTCCACCAATTTTTACTTCGTGAACGAGCGGTAGAACACGACCCATCCGTACATATTGAAACGCCACAAGGGGAACGGAAATTACCAAAAGTATTATCAGTTGATGAAGTAGAGGCGTTACTTCAAACACCAAAAATGACAAGTGCTTTTGGTATTCGTGATAAGGCGATGCTAGAGTTACTGTATGCGACAGGACTTCGTGTTTCAGAATTGATTGCACTCAATTTAGAAGATGTACATTTAACGATGGGATTTGTTCGTTGCATAGGGAAAGGGAATAAAGAAAGAATTATTCCACTAGGAAGTTTAGCAACGGAAGCGATTCAAAAGTATATTGAAAAAGGAAGAAGAGAATTAATGGGGAAAAAAGTAGTAGATGCACTCTTTTTAAACCATCATGGTAATCGATTATCAAGACAAGGATTTTGGAAAATATTAAAACGATTAGCGAAAGAAGCAAACATTGAAAAAGAGCTTACACCTCATACGTTGCGTCATTCGTTTGCTACGCACTTATTAGAAAATGGAGCAGATTTACGTGCTGTACAAGAAATGCTTGGACATGCAGATATTTCAACGACGCAAATCTATACGCACGTTTCAAAAACTAGATTAAAAGATGTATATAAACAGTTTCATCCGAGAGCATAGTTACTATGCTCTTTTTTTCATAGATTAAGAGGGAAAGACAGTTTCACAGAAACTTCACAAACATTTCGTATATTGTTTTCAGCAGAAGACTGGAATATTACAATGTATTTCATCTATACTAAATAAAGTATAAAGGAGGAAATGATGATGAAAAAACTGATTATAACTTTATTTATCGCGATGCTAGCGTTGGCTGGCTGTAATACAAACAAAGAAGAACCGAAAAAAGAACAGAAACTTGAAGCTGTAAAAGTAGCAGTCCAAACAAATCCGAAAGAAATTAAACCAGGTGAAAAAACAGAAGTACAAGCACTTGTTACACAAGGGAAAGAAAAAGTAACGGATGCCGATGATGTAAAGTTTGAAATTTGGAAAGATGGCGACGAAAAGCACGAGATGTTAGATGGTAAGCATAAAGGAAAAGGTGTTTATGCAGTAGAGAAAACATTCGAAACGGATGGAGTATACCATATTATCGCTCACACAAATGCACGTGAAATGCACGTTATGCCAGAAGTGAAAGTTGCTGTAGGAAATGCGAAAGTAGAAGATGCGAAAAAAGAAAATAGTGATCACAGTGCAGGACATGGAGATCATAAAAGTGACACAATGATCCATCTTATGGCTGGAGACATAAAGGCAAATGCTGAATCTACAATGAAAGTTCATTTAAAACAAAAAGAAGAAGCCCTAACTGGTGCTGAAGTACAACTAGAGATTTGGAAAGATGGTGTTGAAAAACACGAATTTATTCCAGCGAAAGAAGGGAATAAAGGAGAGTATGAAACGAAACATACTTTCAAAGAGAACGGTGCTTACAAAGTGAAAGTACATGTAAGAAAAGGCGAATTGCATGAACATAAAGAGGAAACAATAGAAGTAAAATAAAAAGTAGCTCTTTAGAGCTACTTTTTATTTTTTATGAAGAAATAAATCATAAAAAAATTAGCACTTCGTTGCAGAATGGATTACAATAGAAGTGTGAAGAAAATGAGAAATTCTACGAAAATGTATTAAAAAGAAAGCGTAAACATGTTATGATATCAGTATCAGATGTCTGACATCTGACTTAGAAAAAACTAGAAATGTTTTTGAATCGTTTCAAGTAAACGAAATAGGTTAGAAAATGATTTAAAGAAGTACTGTTTGACAATGAGAATTCTTTTGGATAACAGTTTCACTTTATAGCGTTTTGAACATACTACAAGAAGTAGAACTGAACTTATAGGAGGTCGCAGTTATGAATAAATATAAACGTATATTCCTAGTCGTAATGGACTCTGTGGGAATCGGTGAAGCACCAGATGCTGAGCAATTTGGTGATTTAGGATCTGACACAATTGGTCACATTGCTGAACATATGAATGGGTTACAAATGCCTAACATGGTGAAATTAGGTCTTGGTAACATTCGAGAAATGAAAGGTATCTCTAAAGTAGAGAAACCACTTGGATATTACACAAAAATGCAAGAGAAATCTACTGGTAAAGATACAATGACAGGTCACTGGGAAATCATGGGCCTTTACATTGATACACCATTCCAAGTGTTCCCGGAAGGATTCCCGAAAGAATTACTTGATGAATTAGAAGAAAAAACAGGCCGTAAAATTATCGGTAATAAGCCAGCTTCTGGAACTGAGATTCTTGATGAACTTGGTCAAGAGCAAATGGAAACAGGTTCTTTAATCGTTTATACTTCTGCTGATAGCGTATTGCAAATTGCAGCACACGAAGAAGTAGTGCCACTTGATGAGTTATATAAAATCTGTAAAATTGCACGTGAATTAACATTAGATGAGAAATACATGGTAGGTCGTGTTATTGCTCGTCCATTCGTTGGTGAACCTGGAAACTTTACACGTACACCAAATCGTCATGACTATGCATTAAAACCATTCGGCCGTACAGTAATGAACGAATTAAAAGATAGTGACTACGATGTAATTGCTATCGGTAAAATCTCTGATATTTATGATGGCGAAGGGGTAACGGAATCACTTCGTACGAAGTCTAACATGGATGGAATGGATAAGCTTGTAGATACATTAAATATGGACTTTACAGGTCTTAGCTTCTTAAACTTAGTTGACTTTGATGCATTATTCGGCCACCGCCGTGATCCACAAGGATACGGAGAAGCTCTGCAAGAATATGATGCACGTCTTCCAGAAGTATTCGCAAAACTAAAAGAAGATGATCTATTATTAATTACAGCAGACCACGGTAATGATCCAATTCACCCTGGTACTGACCATACACGTGAATATGTACCATTATTAGCATATAGCCCAAGCATGAAAGAAGGCGGACAAGAGTTACCACTTCGTCAAACATTTGCTGATATTGGTGCAACAGTAGCAGAAAACTTCGGTGTGAAAATGCCAGAATACGGAACAAGCTTCTTAAATGAGCTAAAGAAATAGGGGGATAAACAAATGAATCGTGAACTTATTACAAAATCAGCTTCATACTTAAAAGAGAAATTTCAAGAGACACCACAAGTAGGACTAATCCTTGGATCAGGACTAGGTGTATTAGCAGACGAAATTGAGAACGCAGTAACAGTACCGTACAGTGAAATCCCTGAATTCCCAGTATCAACTGTAGAAGGCCATGCAGGTCAACTAGTATTTGGTACACTTCAAGGTGTAACAGTAGTAGCAATGCAAGGACGTTTCCACTTCTATGAAGGATACGACATGCAAAAAGTAACATTCCCAGTTCGTGTTATGAAAGAACTAGGTGTAGAAACAGTAGTTGTAACAAACGCAGCTGGTGGTGTAAATACATCATTTGAGCCAGGCGATCTTATGTTAATTTCAGACCACATTAACTTCATGGGTACGAATCCATTAATCGGACCGAATGATTCTGAAATGGGCGTACGTTTCCCTGATATGTCTACATCATATACAGTAGAACTTCGCGAAATGGCGAAACAAGTTGCAGCAGACTTAAATATTAAAGTACAAGAAGGTGTATACGTGGGAATGACAGGTCCTGTATATGAAACACCTGCTGAAATTCGTATGCTTCGTACACTTGGCGGAGATGCAGTTGGTATGTCAACAGTACCTGAAGTAATTGTAGCGCGTCATGCTGGTATGAAAGTATTAGGTATTTCTTGTATTTCAAATATGGCAGCTGGTATTTTAGATCAACCACTTCATCACGATGAAGTAATTGAAACGACAGAACGTGTTAAAGCTAACTTCTTAGCATTAGTAAAAGCAATCGTAAAACAAATGAAGGGGTGACTTCACAATGAGAATGGTGGACCTAATTGCAAAAAAACGTGACGGACATGCATTAACGACAGAAGAAATTAACTTTATTGTTGAAGGATATACGAATGGTGATATTCCTGATTATCAAGTAAGTTCACTTGCAATGGCAATTTTCTTCCAAGATATGAACGATCAAGAGCGTGCTGATTTAACGATGGCAATGGTAAATAGCGGTGATACAATCGACTTATCGGCTATTGAAGGTGTAAAAGTAGATAAGCATTCAACAGGTGGTGTTGGTGATACAACGACACTTGTATTAGGTCCATTAGTAGCTGCTTTAGATGTACCAGTAGCGAAAATGTCTGGACGCGGTTTAGGACATACTGGTGGTACAATTGATAAATTAGAAGCAGTTCCAGGATTCCATGTGGAAATTGAAAACGATGAATTCATGCGTCTTGTAAATGAAAACAAAATCGCTGTTATCGGTCAAAGTGGTAACTTAACACCTGCTGATAAAAAGCTATATGCACTTCGTGATGTAACAGCAACAGTAAACTCAATTCCGCTTATTGCAAGTTCGATTATGAGTAAAAAAATTGCTGCTGGTGCAGATGCAATTGTTCTTGATGTAAAAACTGGAGCAGGTGCATTTATGAAAACGGATGAAGATGCAAAACGTTTAGCAGAAGCAATGGTACGTATCGGTAATAACGTTGGTCGTAATACGATGGCAGTTATTTCTGATATGAGTCAACCACTCGGTGAAGCTATCGGTAACGCATTAGAAGTTCAAGAAGCAATTGATACATTACAAGGTAAAGGGCCGAAAGATTTAGAAGAGCTATGTTTAACACTTGGAAGTCAAATGGTGTACCTTGCTGGACAAGCTTCATCTTTAGAAGATGCACGTGAAAAGCTAATTGAAGTAATGAACAACGGAAAAGCGCTAGAATCATTTAAAACGTTCTTATCAGCGCAAGGCGGTGACGCATCTGTTGTTGATGACCCTTCTAAATTGCCACAAGCACAATTTAAAATTGAAGTGGAAGCGAAAGAAGACGGATATGTATCAGAAATCGTTGCAGACGAAATCGGAACAGCAGCAATGCTTTTAGGAGCAGGACGTGCAACGAAAGAGTCTGAAATTGATTTAGCAGTTGGTCTAATGCTGCGCAAAAAAGTAGGCGATAGCGTGAAGCAAGGTGAATCTCTCGTTACAATTTACGCAAACCGCGAAAATGTTGAAGATGTAAAAGCGAAAATTTATGAGAACATGAAGATCTCTAAAGAACACGTAGATGCACCAACTTTAGTACACGGTATCGTAACGAAGTAATAAAAAAAGCTGAGGAGGTTTCTCCTTGGCTTTTTTTACTATTTTTTGTTTATAATAATAATGGGTGAAATTATGATTAGAATTTGTGCAGTAACAAAAACAAATGAAGTATTATATGATGTTTCTCTAGAAGAAACAAAGAAAGACCATATTGTATGGTATTGGCTAGATTTATATAAGCCAACGAAAGAAGAGTATACATATATTCTGCAGGACCATTTTAAGTTCCATCCCCTTGCAATTGAAGACTGTATAGAATACGTACAGAGGCCAAAAGTTGATTTTTATGATGGATATAACTTTTTAGTTCTTCATGCATTTGGGGAAGATGGACTAGAACCGCACGAAATCGATTTATTTATTAGTGATCGTTATATTGTTTCTTTCCACTTTTCTCATAACAATGCAATCGAAAGAGTATGGAAAACACTTGGAGAAAAGAAGCGTATTAAAAATAGTCCTTTACACGTAGCTCATACAATTATTGACCAAATTGTAGATGACTATTTTGCGCCTGTATATTACATTGAGGATCATTTAAATGCAATTGATGATAATTTAACCGGGGAGACAGCAGGAAGCGTATTAGAAGAGGTATTTGATATACGTGCAGATTTATCAAAGCTAAGGCGTACAATCATTCCAATGCGTGATTTATTATATCGTATTTTAAATTCGACTCGTTTTTATGGTATAAGCGATCATGAAATTTACTTTAAAGATATACATGATCATTTGCTTAAACTAACAGAAATGATTGAGGCAAGTCGAGAGTTAACAGCAGATATTCGGGATAGTTATTTTTCATTAAACTCACATCATATGAATAACATTATGAAAACATTAACTGTATTCTCGACTATTTTCATGCCATTAACATTTATTGCGGGAGTATATGGAATGAACTTTACGCATATGCCAGAGCTTGGTGGACAATATAGTTATTTTATTTGTCTACTTATCATGGCACTAATTGGCGGCGGAATGATGGCCTGGTTTTATAAAAAAGGATGGTTTAAGTAAAAAAACACCGAGGATTTCCTCGGTGTTTTTTTAACCAATAGCATGTAATACAAACATAGCTAAGAATAAGCATGTAATGATATACATAGATGGTGCGACTTCTTTACGCTTTCCAAGAGCAACTTTTAAGATAGGGTAAGCAATAAATCCGAACGCAATGCCATCAGCGATACTATATGTGAGCGGGATCATAACGATAATTAAGAATGCTGGAAATCCTTCTGAAAAGTCATTCAGAGGAATTTGTTGGATGCTTGTAATCATCAGCCCGCCAATAATAATTAAGATTGGTGCAATGGCACTATCAGGAATTAATTTGACAAATGGAAGAGCAAACAGTGATGCAAAGAATAGCAACCCAGTAACGATAGACGTCAGACCTGTCTTACCACCTGCAGTAATACCTGCGGCACTTTCTACTGTTGAAACGGTAGGACTTGTGCCAAATAGACCACATGTCATTGCTGAAATTGCATTGGCTTGGTAAGCACGTGGGAATTTACGATCATCTTCTAATAAACCGTGCAGAAGTCCCATGTTCTCAAAGATAAGCACCATGCTTAAAGAGAATGTTGCAATCCAAAACGGTAAGGAAGAAAGTTTCCCAAATGACATAGCTCCAAACACATCACCGTAATTAGCGAATGAGAATGAACTATTTCCCACTTGACTCGTATCCACAAGACCAAATAACCATGCGATACCAGTTCCTATTGCAATCGTCCATAAAAAGTTTCCACGTACGTTACGAATAAATAATACAAGTGCAATGATAAGAGTAAGTAATGTCGCAAGAACGACAGGATTACTTAATTTCCCCATTGCCACAGCAGTATTTGGGTTCGAAACGACTAAACCACCTTTTTGCAATCCGATAAACGCTAAAAATAATCCGATGCCGACAGTAATCGCTTCCTTTAATGACTTTGGAATTGATATTGATAGCACGCGAGCGATTGGTGTAAAAGCGGCAATTGCAAAAATAATACCAGAGATAAAGACAGCAGCCAATGCTTCTTGCCAAGTTAGTCCAAGCGTATGCACAGCTGTGTACGTGAAGAATGCATTTACACCCATACCCGGGACAAGAATAGCAGGTGCATTTGCCCAAAATGCCATGAGTAGACATCCGACAAATGAACTAAAAACAGTTGCTAAAATTCCAGCTTCAAGAGGAATGCCAGCATCTGATAAGATTGACGCATTTACAATCATAATATATACGATTGTGAAAAATGACGTAACTCCAGCTAAAACTTCTTGTTTTGGTGATGTTTCGTGTAAACCTAATTTAAATGTTCTTTCAAGTATTCCTTTCATGTTAAACCTTCTTTTTCATATCCCTCTCCCACCCGTGATATCTCTTTTGTAAGAGCTCACCGTTCTTTATTATATCAGAACATCATGTTTTTACAACAAGTAAAATGATAACGTTTACTTGTAAAGAGAATTCGTTATAAATACGTAAAAATAGCCCGTATGGATGAAATGATTTCTAATTCACCCGATTGAATAGGCGGGGCTGCTTGTGCATGTAAAGTAGCATAAGACGTAACCTCCCTTGGTAATTGGGCAGATTCTTCAACGAATGAGAGGGGAACAGGATTAATATTTAAATTATATGTACTCGCAATAGCACGAGCTTTTTCTACTGCTTGGTGCAGAGCTTGAATGAGAGCTTGCTCATAATATTTATTTGGATGAGATACTCGGAAACGTAAACCTTTTGCTACATTTGCACCATTTGAAACGGCTATATCATATACTTCCCCAGCTTTTTGTACATTTAAAACGGTAATTTCATACAAATGCTCCACGCGGTATCCTTGTAGCAATGCTTTATCATTTACATATTCGTATTGAGGAGTGATCGTATAAGAAATCGTTTCTATATCTTTATCGGCAATACCAAGCTGTTTAAGTGCATCCAGCAATTGTTTGGATTGCACTGCATTTTCTTCTTGAGCCTGTTTTACATTTTTATCATCTGTTCGAATGCCAAGCGTTAATATAACAACATTCGGTTTTGCTTTAACGACGCCTTCCCCTTGTACAGTAATAGTAGCTTCTTTACCAGTATTAGCTGTGCGTACGTTGTGTAAATAAGGATTCATTCCACCCTGCATTTTCCATCACCATCCTTTTTATATGTATATGTGTGAACAAAAAAGAAATTTATATGAAAAAAGTTACATAAATGAGAATGTTGAGGAAAGAAAGCATATACAACATAGGTATTTATAGATTATAATATGTGTAAATATGATAAAAAAGGGACGAGGCTATTGAACGAAAAAAGAGAAACACTGATTTTAGATTTATCTGCATCATTTCGAAAAATGATACGTTTATTACAAAATGATATTAATACACGTTTTGCAGAACATATGCCATATAATGAATTTTCTGTATTACGTGCGTTATTTTTAAAGAGTCCACAGATGGCTTCGCAAATTGCGAGTGAAGTAAACGTAACCTCCAGTCATATTACAGCTGTTACAGATCGTCTCGTACGAAAAGGATTAGTAGAAAGAAAACGTTCTAATTCAGATCGTCGAATCGTGTACTTAGAAATTACAGAGCACGGAAGAGAAGTAACTGAAAAACTTGAAGCTGTGCGTAAAGAATATTATAAAGAGAGATTTAAAGGTTGGAGCGACCAAGAAATAGAAATGGTCTTAGAACTATTTGGCCGCGTATTATAATAAATGAGGATAGGAAGCGAAAGCATTCCTATCCTTTTTCTTTTGAATAAAAATATTTTGAAACTCCGATACTTTAATTAAAAGATCGGAGGAAAGATTATGAAATATATTGCTGCACTTACCATTTTATTTGGTGGTTTTTTCTGTTTTCAAACATTCACGTACGCAAATACGCCTATCCAAGTGGTGCGAAAAGAAGTGAAGTACATTGAAAATGATAATACAGTTTTATATTCGAAATTATGGGTTCGTTCTATGCAAAACGCAGTATTATTCCACCATAGCGATAATATTCGTAATCAGGACACATTACGTAATGTAACAAGTTCATCGCTTGTTAAAGCGAAGCAACTATCTTTTCAGAAAGCAGCACTCTATATACCGAGACTATCGCAATACGTATCAAAAATAGGAAAAGAAAATATTCAAGTGTACTACATTGCGATTCACTATAATGTAAAAAAAGAAAATGCATATCAATTAGATGGCATGAACTATTTTCTACAAGTATTCGTAAAAGAGCGTGGGGAATGGAAAATTGCCGAAAGTGTAGTTGCCCCGACAGAGCAAATTGTGCAAAATGGTGATGGATTTGGGATGAAAGAAGAGATGGTGTATGGGGATAGGAGAGAGAATGTGAAATAACCTCCTTTTAAAGGAGGTTATTTCACACGCCAAGAAAATTTTAATTTTAATAAGCGAGATAATAGTAGGTAGACTATCGTACTGGTCCCTATAAAACCAATATAATAATTTAAGATAGAACGACTTCCGCCCGCTGCCATTCCTCCAAACATTCCAATAAAGATTACACAACATATCATACATAGTGTTTTAAGCTTCGGGTATAATAGAAAGTTTCCGTTTTGTTCATTAGGTGATCTTGTATATAAGTACATTCCTAAAGGGAATAGAATAAGTATATTTGCAATTGGACCGGTAAGTTTTGTTGCTGAAGGAATATACGTAAAATTAGGTTCATCATGACGTACGCCTTGTTGATCAGTATAAGCACGTTGAGGATCGTAATTAAAATTAATATTAAATCCACGAACGGGCGCTAAAATACTCATTTTTTCTATTACTGAACCGTAACGATCTACATTTTCCTCCGTATAGACGGTATGATTGGAAGTAAGTCCAACCGTATGAATAGAAATAGCTCCGGCAATTAGAGTCGGCAAAATAAAAGGGAATCCAAGTATAGCAACACTGAAGAATCCTTGTGAAATCATATTACCAGCAATTGTTCCTATGCATAATGCAAGTGTATAGATAGCAATTAAGATGATAACCATGTACAAGAAGTAAGTATGAAATGGTGAAAATATTTGATACTTATTATGAAAGGTTGTCTTTTTCATAATAGCAAAAAGTCCCCAATTTAGTATAACGATAGCTACAATATTACACACACCAAAAAGCCATTTCGTTATGAAGAGATGTTTTCGTTTAAATGGCATAGACCATAAAATGTCACTGGATTGATTTTGACGTTCCCATCCAATAAGAATGCAGGCTAATATAATAAGGAGTCCTCCTTGAACCATGATAGCATCGGGAAGTGAAAGTTGATAATAGTATCGGTATATATATTTCCATTCATTATGTTCATGAAAATATTTTAATTGCTCGGCAGCTGCTAAATAGTATTTATATGATAGTACATAAAAACTTACTAACCAAAATAGCCAAACAATATATTTACTTTGTTTGTAGGTATGCACCCATAATGCTTTTTGAAACATAGGATCTCTCCTTTAAAAAACTTTATAGTTTGTAAGACGTGATAATATAAAATAAGTGACGATT
This sequence comes from Bacillus cereus group sp. MYBK220-1, assembly GCF_051916445.1. NCBI lineage: Bacteria > Bacillati > Bacillota > Bacilli > Caryophanales > Bacillaceae > Bacillus > Bacillus cereus group sp. MYBK220-1. The sequence continues at coordinate 399,452 of NZ_JBQAGQ010000003.1, forward strand.
CCAAATAAAAAGAATCCAACATAGTAACTAAATAATAAATCAAAACGTTTTAACATTTGCCCACCTATTAATGCAAAATAAAAGGTAGTACACCACATCCAGAGTGAGTTGTATTTTGGAAAAAGGAAAATTTTCTTATTATGTTCATTAGGTGACCTTGCATAGAGAAACATCCCAATAAGCAAACTGAAAATTGTATAGAAGATAGGAACAAGTATTATTTTTGCAGAGTAATAACTATGAAAAGTAGGTCCCCTTTGTATTACTTTTCCATGATCTTCATCTGATTGGGCAGTAGGGTGGTAATTATAACTAATTGAAAAGTCTAATATAGCGCTTGAAATGTTGGTTTTTTTATTGAATTTATAAACGTTTTCGAAACTTGTATAACTTTTATTTTCGTGTATTGCTTCAGCATGAGCTGTAAAGAAAAGGAGTAAGAGTGAAAAGATTCCCATTCCCATTATGCAAAAAGTAATGCTGAAGATGCTTTGTGAAATAATACTGCCAGTAAATGTACCTATACATAAAGAGACAGTATAGATAGCGATATATGTGAAAATTGCATACAAGAAATATCGATGAAACGGTTCGAAAGATTGATATTCAAAGTGAATCGTAGATTTATAAATAAAATACATAAGACCCCAATTGATTAGAAATGATAGTAAAATGAAAAATCCACCGAAAACCCACTTCGATAAGAACATATCACGTCTTTTAAATGGAAATGTCATAAGTGAATCTCCATTTTGATTACTTCGCTCCCAGCCAATTAATATACAGGATAGGATAATTGTAATAATACTTAACCAAAAGCTATTAGAAGAATAAAAAGAATAATGATAGTAGAACTTTTCTTCACCTATTTTTTCTGGATGGAGAAAGAGAGACTGTTGAGTTTCTGCTGCTTGATAGTATTCGAAAGATAAAAAATAAAGTGAACTGAAGAGAAAAAGTAACGCAGCATATTTCCCACGCTTCCAATTCCACATCCACAATGCCTTATGAAACATACCCATCCTCCTCCAGTGTCGTAACGAAGACATCTTCAAGTGACATTGTTAATTCTTCAATGAGTATAGGTTGCTCTTTATAAAACTTCTCCAGTGTTGTAGCCACATTTCCCTCAATTAAAATCGTATACACTTTTCCTGTTTGATTTAATATTTTAATATTGCTTAAGTTTTCTAGTTTTTGAGGTAATGAACGCTCGTAAGCTACTTGTATTTTTGCGAATCGTGATTTTGCATCGTCTAGTGATGTAATAGACGAGATAGTATGGCCTTTTAATATAATGATTGTATCTGCAATTTGTTCCACTTCATCTAAATGGTGAGTTGAGATGAAAATGGTAATTTCTTTTTCTGCAACTTCTCCAACGAGAAACTGTAAAATCTGTCTTTTAACGATAGGATCAAGTCCGTTTGTTGGTTCATCTAAAATAATATATTCTGCCTGTGCAGCAACAGCTAAAATGATAGCAAGCTGTGCCTTCATTCCTTTTGAATAACTACGAATTCGTTTGTTTGGTAAGTTGAAACGTTCTAGTAGTTCGTAGAAATATGGTTCATCAAATGCGGTATAAACTGCTTTATAAAACTTCACGATTTCTTTTACTGTATAACCGTTCAGTATGTTAGTAGAATCCGGGACATATACGATTTTTTGTTTCGTTTCAGGATTCTTATGAATGTCGATATCCTCATATGTAACAGTTCCCTCATCTGGGTCTAAAATGCCGACTATCGTTCGTAATAAAGTTGTTTTCCCCGCACCATTTCTTCCAAGTAATCCGACGATACTACCTTTTTGTAATGTGAAAGAAACATCGTCTAAAATTGTTTGATTATCAATTGTTTTCTTCAAGCTTGTCACTTTCAACATCCGTATTCCCTCCAATCTCTTTATAGTATGAATCTATCCAATCATGAATTTTATCTTTCGTAATACCAAGATAAGAGGCTTCTAATAGTAATTGATGAAATTGCTTTTCAACCATAGCGATTTTCCTTTCGTCTAATGTTGGGGTAATCGATTGGGATACAAATGTTCCTTTTCCTCGTAACGTTTCAATAATTCCTTGTCGCTCTAACTCTTGATACGCTTTACTCACTGTATTTGGATTTATAACGAGTAAAGAAGCGAGTTCGCGTACAGAAGGAAGTTTATCACTTGGAGCCAACATGCTTTTCAATACGAGTTCTTTTATATTTTGAACAATTTGTTCCCATATCGGAGTGTTGCTTCTTGGGTCAAGTTGAATATGCAAGAGCAATGTCTCCTTCCTCATATGTATTAAGTGTACTACTATGTGTAATACACTTAATACAATATAAGGAACGAATGTATTTGTCAACTGAAAATAATAGAAAAAATTGGTATTAAAAAAAGGAGAATTGGAAAAAATAGGTCTGATATAGAATGGAGGGTTAGTCATGAAGCGAGTTTTTGGAATACTTGTTTGTTTCATGTTATTGCTTTCTGGAACTTCAGTGAGTTTTGCGCAATCTGAAAAAACGAAGCAGGAGAAAACAGAAGAAACAACGCCGAAGTTAGCGGAACAAGCGTCGTCAGCAATCGTAATTGAGCAAGATACAGGTAAAGTTTTATTTGATAAAAACCCAAATGAAAAATTACCACCTGCTAGTATGACAAAGATTATGACAATGCTTTTAATTATGGAACAAGTTGAAAAAGGAAAACTAAAACTGACCGATAAAGTTAGAGCGAGTGAACATGCAGCTTCAATGGGTGGATCGCAAATCTTTTTAGAACCTGGGGAAGAGATGACTGTAAATGAGATGTTAAAGGGTATTGCAATTGCATCTGGAAATGACGCATCTGTTGCAGTAGCCGAGCATATCGCAGGTTCAGAAGAAGGATTTGTAAATATGATGAACAAAAAGGCGAAAGATTTAGGGCTGAAAAATACACATTTTCAAAACCCAACAGGTCTTCCGGCCAAAGACCATTATTCGACAGCAAATGATATGGCTATAATGGCGAGAGAATTGATGAAGTATCCACTTATTCGTAAATACACAGGTAAGTACGAAGATTATTTACGTGAAGATACGGATAAAAAATTTTGGCTCGTTAATACGAATAAGCTAGTACGTTTTTATCCTGGCGTAGATGGAGTAAAAACAGGTTTTACGACAGAAGCGAAATATTGTTTAACAGCATCGGCTGAAAAAAATGGCATGCGTGTCATTTCAGTTGTCATGGGAGCACCAACATCAAAAGAACGGAACAACCAAGTGACGAAGCTTCTTGACTATGCATTTGGACAATATATGACAAAGAAATTGTATACGCGTGGCGAAAAAATTAAGACAGTTCAAGTAGGGAAAGGGAAAAAAGAAAAAGTAGATTTAGTTGCATCAGATAATGTTTCTCTTCTTATGAAGAAGGGCGAGAATATGGACAAGGTAAAACAAGAAGTAATTGCTGAAAAGAAAGTAAAAGCACCGATTAAAAAAGGTGACGCGCTTGGTACACTTGTTATAAAAAAAGATAAAGATGTTTTATTAAAACAAACAATTGTAGCAAAAGAAGATGTTGCTGCAGCGAGCTGGTGGGAGTTATTTAAAAGAAGTTTTGGGATGTTTTCAACATCAAAATAGCGGCAAATATTTTGCCGCTTTTCTATTCGTATATAAGTGAATAATGCTGAAAGGTTTCACTTTATGACGAAATAGTTCTTCTTTTGTCAGCAGGAAGGATTCTTATTTTGTATCACGAAAATCTTTATGTATGTGAATAAGTAAAGTTTGAGCATAAGGAGGAAATCGTGTGAGTCTTTCCATGCAATTAGAAGTAAAACGTGACGTCCTATGTGTGAGACTAGAGGGTGAATTAGATCATCATACGGCTGAAGAGTTGCGAACGAAAGTAACAGATATGATTGAGACACATGGTGTTCATCATATTGTTTTGAGCCTAGAGAACTTATCTTTTATGGATAGTTCTGGTCTAGGTGTTATATTAGGCCGATATAAACACGTAAAGGGATTAGGTGGAGAAATGGTTGTTTGTGCAATTTCACCGCCTGTTAAGCGTTTATTTGAAATGTCGGGCTTATTCAAAATCGTTCGCTTAGAAGAAAGTGAAGCGCACGCGCTCGCGACGTTGGGGGTGGCATAGATGAGAAATGAAATGAACCTTCAATTTTCAGCATTAAGTCAAAATGAATCGTTCGCTCGCGTTACTGTGGCGGCTTTCATTGCACAACTAGATCCAACGATGGAAGAATTAACGGAGATTAAAACAGTTGTGTCAGAAGCGGTTACAAATGCAATTATTCATGGATACGAAGGAAATGCAGAAGGTATTGTTTATATTTCTGTAATTTTGGAAGAAGCAATGGTGAAACTCACGATTCGAGATGAAGGGATTGGAATCTTTAACTTAGATGAAGCGAGACAACCCCTTTTTACAACTAAACCTGAATTAGAGCGTTCCGGAATGGGATTTACTATCATGGAAAATTTTATGGATGAAGTAGAAGTTATTTCAAACGAATCTTTCGGGACAACAATCCATTTGACAAAATACTTATCAAATAGTAACGCTCTATGCAATTAAGGAGAATAGCCTATGGACATAGAGGTCAAAAATGAGAAGAAGAAACCTCAGTTAAAGGACCACGAGCTAAAAGCGTTAATTCAAAAAAGTCAAGATGGAGATCAACAAGCGAGAGATACAATCGTTCAAAGTAATATGCGCCTCGTTTGGTCGGTTGTACAGCGGTTTCTTAATCGAGGATACGAACCAGACGACCTATTTCAAATTGGATGTATTGGGCTCTTGAAATCGGTAGATAAATTTGATTTATCTTTCGACGTGAAATTTTCAACATATGCAGTTCCAATGATTATTGGTGAAATACAACGTTTCTTACGTGATGATGGATCAGTGAAAGTTAGTAGGTCTTTAAAAGAAACAGGAAACAAAATTCGAAAGATGAGAGATGAGCTTTCGAAAGAATTCGGAAGGGCTCCAACGATTAATGAAGTGGCAGAGGCACTAGAACTAACGCCAGAGGAAGTTGTTCTAGCACAAGAAGCGAGCCGGGCCCCTTCATCTATACATGAAACTGTATATGAAAACGATGGAGATCCAATCACTATTTTAGATCAAATTGCAGATCAATCTGAAACGAAATGGTTCGATAAAATTGCTTTAAAAGAAGCGATTAGAGAACTAGATGAACGAGAGCGCTTAATTGTATACTTGCGTTACTATAAAGATCAAACACAGTCAGAAGTAGCCGAGCGCATAGGCATTTCGCAAGTACAAGTTTCAAGACTTGAAAAGAAAATATTAAAACAGATGAAAGATCGAATAGACGAATAATTGTCTATTCGATTTTTTTATGCCGTTAATAGGAGAGAGATGTTAATTTTCGCAAAAATTAACAGAATTTATTGATAATTTAGTAAATTTAAAATATAATCCAAGTATGAACTTGTCATAAAGGGGGAAGGAAACATGGAAACGAGGCAACAGTGGGGAACGAGAGCTGGATTTATTTTCGCAGCGGTCGGATCTGCCGTTGGATTAGGAAACATATGGCGTTTTCCTTATACAGCGTATGAAAATGGAGGAGGAGCATTCTTTTTACCGTATTTATTTGCATTATTAACGACTGGTATTTCATTGTTAGCGTTTGAGTTTGCCCTTGGTCATCGTCATCGTGGCTCAGCACCACTTACATTTTTCCGTATTAGCCCGCGTGCAGAATTTATTGGATGGTGGCAAATGTGCGTAACATTTATTGTTTCAACATATTATGCAGTGATTATTGCTTGGTCTATATCGTATACATACTTTGCAATTACTGGAGCATGGGGAAAAGACACGCAATCATTTTTATTTAAAGAGTACTTACATGTTGCAGATAAGCCAGGACAATTTGGAGGACTTGTACCAGAAGTATTAATTCCGTTAGCTCTCGTTTGGATTATTGTGCTTGGCGTTGCATTTAAAGGAGTTAAAAAAGGAATCGAAGTTGTTAACCGTATATTTATTCCTTTATTAGTTGTTATGTTCCTTATTATCGTTGTTCGTGCAGTGACGATGGAAGGTGCTATGCAAGGACTAGATGCATTCTTTAAACCAGATTGGAGTCGTATTTTTGATGGGAAAGTATGGCTTGCTGCTTACGGTCAAATATTCTTTAGTTTATCTTTAGCATTTGGAATTATGATTACGTATTCTAGTTATTTACCGAAAAACTCGGATACAACAAATAATGCCTTTATTACTGGATTTGCAAACTCAGGATTTGAATTATTAGCAGGTATTGGGGTCTTTGCAGCTCTTGGATTTATGGCAAATAATATGGGAGTACCGGTTGATAAAGTAGCAAGTGCTGGCGTTGGGCTTGCGTTCGTAGTATTTCCCCAAATTATTAATGAATTGCCGATGTCACCGTTGTTTGGTGTTTTATTTTTCTTATCGTTAACGGTTGCTGGAATTACATCACTTATTTCACTCGCGGAAGTATGCTTTGCCGCTGTATCTGAAAAATTCAGTTTAAGTCGGGAAAAAACTATTGGAATTATGGGAACCCTTCTCGTGTTAGTTTCTCTTGTTTTTGCAACACGTGGTGGACTTATGTTCTTAGATGTTGTCGACTATTTCGCTAATAATTTCGGATTAATTACAATTGCACTTGCGGAAGTAGTTACGATAGGACTCATTTTACGCCGTTTACCAGTTTATCAAAATCATGCAAACTTTGTATCTGATATTAAATTAGGAACGTTTTGGAGAGTGAGTTTACTCGTTATTACTCCGCTTATGTTAGGGTATATGCTAATTGATGGTACAATCCAAAATATTAAAAAGAACTACGGAGATTATCCGACTGAGTTTGTTGTAACGTATGGTTGGTCGATAGCAGCAGCATTCCTCATAGTTGCAATAATCATTGGCCTGAAAAAATGGGATGCACAAATTCATTCGGATTCTGCCAAGCTTGAAAAAGAATGGAAAGATCGAGGTGTTTCATAATGAGTGGATCAGCGATTATGATGATGGTTATTGGAATAGTAGTCATTTGGGGAGGGCTTGCATTAAGTATTGCAAACTTATTTAAGAAAAAGGCATAAGTAAAAAACATCTGTACCGAAATGGTGCAGATGTTTTTTTATGAAAAAATTGTATTAGAAAAAAATTCAATAACCATACTACAACTACGAGGAAGAGTGAAGGGGTGAATGAAAGTTGGAACAAACGATTTATATTAAAATGCGCAATCGTTTAAAAGTTTCTCCTACTTATGAAGTAAAGCTGGGCGATGTTGCTCAACTTGCCGGAGATTCTTCCGTAGTTGAGTTGTTACAAAATGAGATAGTTTACAAAATAACAGCGCATGATAAGACGCATGTTGTAATTGATGTTATGAAAGTAATTGAGATTATTCAACAGAAAGCATCTCACGTACAAATTAATTTACTCGGTTCTGGACAAACTCTTGTTGAAATTATATACGAAAAAAAGAAGACACACCCAATTTTTTTCGGGCTTGTATGGCTGTTACTGTTCATTGGAGCGGCCCTTGCGATCATTTATTTCCATGAAGATGTAAGTATGCAACAAGTACATCAACGGTTATATTACATGATTACTGGAGAATTTAATGCACAACCACTTTTATTTCAAATTCCTTATTCTTTAGGTCTTGGCTTAGGGATGGTTTTATTCTTTAATCATGTATTTCAAAAGCGAATTAATGAAGAGCCGAGTCCGTTAGAAGTTGAGATGTTTCAATACCAACAGTCACTTGATCAGTATGTAATCGTTAATGAAAACAAGGATAATATGAAACAACTTGCCGATGATTGAGTCTGGATTTGTTATTTTAATTGGTTTAGCTGGAGGGATTGCGGTAGGTAGCGGATATGTCGCATTTTTAGCTGTACTTGGTATAATCCCCCGTTTAGCTCAATTAACGAGAAGTGGAAAGCATATTCAATATTTTGAGTGGGCAGTCATTGCAGGTACTTTAACAGGGGCTTGGTGCAGTTTGAAAAACATTACATTTCAAACGTCGCAATATTGGCTCGTTATATTAGGGATATTTTGTGGCACATTCATCGGAATGCTTGCTGCGGCATTAACAGAGGTGTTAAATGTTCTACCTATTTTAGCGAAACGAGTAGGGGTAGAGGGGAAGATTATTGTTTTACTCGTTGCTCTTGTACTTGGGAAAGTAATAGGATCGTTGTTTCACTGGATTTATTTCGTAAAGTAGGAGGCAGTATATAAATGACAAGTCAGAAATTGAAGGATGATTACATAAATAAAGTGAAGGAGTATCATCCAAAGCCAAACTATTTACTAAATTGTATCAAAGCATTTCTTGTAGGTGGACTCATTTGCACAGTTGGAGAAGTATTGATGAAATTTTATATACATTATTTTCACTTCAGTGAACAAGAGGCAGGAAACCCAACTGTTGCAACCCTTGTTTTATTATCCGCGATTTTAACAGGGTGTGGTGTATATGATAAAATCGGTCAATTTGCTGGAGCAGGATCAGCGGTACCGGTAACAGGATTTGCAAATTCTATGGCGAGCGCTGCCTTAGAACATAAGAGCGAAGGGGTTGTTCTAGGGATTGCTACAAATATGTTTAAACTGGCAGGAAGTGTGATTGTATTTGGGGTTGTTGGTGCATATATCATTGGGTTAATAAGGTATACCTTTAAAATTTTTATGTCTTAAAGGAGGGGCTAGTATGAGGTTGACCGGAAAACAAACGTGGGTATTTCAAAATGATATATATGTGAATGCAACGGGTACTGCTGTCGGTCCGAAAGAAGCTGAGGGCCCTCTTGGGAAAAAATTTGATACTTCATATGATGACTTGCATTGTGGAGAAGAAAATTGGGAGCTTGCCGAACGAAGATTAATGTCAGACTCAATTCAACAAGCAGTGCAAAAAGGGAATATAAAAACATCGCAAATTGATTTCTTTTTAGCGGGAGATTTATTAAATCAAACAGTGACAGCAAATTATGTTGCGCGTAAATGGGGCATTCCTTTTTTAGGAATGTTTAGCGCTTGTGCGACGTCTATGGAGACTTTAGCAGTTGGCTCAGCTTTTATAGACGGTGGATTTGCAAATCGTGTTTTAGCTACAGTAAGTAGTCATAATGCAACGGCTGAAAGACAATTTCGCTATCCAACAGAGTACGGTGGACAAAAGCCAGGGACAGCAAATTCAACTGTGACTGGTGCAGGGTCTATATTAATTAGCAATGAAAAAAGTGCAATTAAAATTACGTCGGCTACAATTGGAAAAGTGCAAGATTTAGGAATCACAAATCCTTTGGATATGGGAGCAGCGATGGCTCCAGCAGCAGCTCATACAATTCAACAACATTTTGAAGATTTAAGAAGAAGTGCCGATGATTATGATTTGATTGTTACGGGTGATTTATCAGCTGTTGGGACGCCGATTGCGAAACAACTTTTACTTGAGGAAGGTTATGATCTTGGGCATATATACAATGATTGTGGATTGATGATTTATGAATCAAGTCAAGAAGAAGTGTTTGCAGGTGGTAGTGGTTGCGCTTGTTCAGCAGTTGTCACATATGGTCATTTATTACACGAGATGCAAAAAGGGAATTTACAACGAATTTTTGTCGTTGCGACTGGTGCATTATTAAGCCCGATGATGATGCAACAGAAGGAAACGATTCCAACAATTGCACATGGTGTCGTATTTGAGAGAGTTAAAGGAGAGTGAATTGTGGATTTTATATATGCATTTCTTGTAGGTGGAGTTATTTGTTTAATTGGGCAACTATTGTTAGATTTCGTAAAGTTAACACCAGCTCATTTAATGGCAACTTTTGTAGTCATCGGAGCAATTTTAGATGGATTTGGATTGTACGATAAACTAATAAAGTTTGCAGGTGCTGGAGCAACAGTCCCTATTACAAGTTTTGGACATTCACTATTGCACGGAGCAATGCATGCAGCAGAAAAACATGGATATTTAGGAATTGGTATTGGCATGTTTAGTTTAACGTCTGCGGGCATTTCCGCAGCGATATTGTTTTCGTTTTTTATAGCACTTATATGTAAACCGAAAGGATAAATCAAATGAGACGAAGGGTTGTTTTGGTCACAGATGGAGATGAATATGCAAAGCGGACAATTGAGCTTTTAACGAAGGAATTTGGGGGAAGGTGTATTTCAGCATCACAAAGTAATCCAACCAAATTGACAGGGAAAAAAGTTGTTGAGCTTATTATGCAAACGCCATATGACCCTGTATTTGTCATGTTTGATGACAGTGGATTTATTGGAGAAGGATCTGGTGAAAAGGCTTTAAAATATGTGGCTACCCATAAACAAATTGATGTGCTCGGTATTTTAGCGGTAGCGTCTAATACGCATCATTGGGAATGGGCACGTGTAGATGTAAGTGTAGATCGGAACGGGAATTTAACCGAATACGGTGTTGATAAATTTGGACTTCCAGATGGTGAAATTGGCAGAATTAGCGGAGATACAATTTATTGTTTAGATGACTTGAATGTTCCTGTCATCGTTGGAGTCGGTGACATTGGTAAGATGTGTGGAAATGATGAATGGGAGAGGGGATCACCTATTACGAAGAAAGCAATTCAATTAATTTTGGAAAGGAGTGGTTTTTATGACGAAGCCTAAAAAAGTGGATATCCCTATATCAACTTTCATAAGTGACAATGAAAATTATTTAAAGCAGACAGTTGGACTAGGCGTTACATACGATGTTGGTATTCGTAAATTTCAAATTTTGAATAAAGAAATTGGTGTGTTATTTGTAAACGGACTTTGTGATACAAATTATATTATCCCTATTTTAGAAGAAGCGGTGGATACAAATGAGATAAGGGATGTAGAAGAAGATACAGTGAAGCTTTTAGAGAATCGCTTAATCCATCAACAAGTAAGTAAAGTGAAAACGATGGATGAGGTAATGCTCCAAGTATTATCAGGACTCATCGTGATATTTGTGGAAGGTGAAACGGAAGCGTTCGCAATCGATGTTCGTAGTTATCCAGGGCGAACGCCGACAGAACCAGATACCGAAAAGGTAGTACGCGGTGCAAGGGATGGATTTGTTGAAAATATCGTTGTAAATACAGCATTAATCCGTAGAAGAATTCGAGATCCACGTCTTCGAAATGAAATGGTTCGAGTAGGAGATAGATCACAAACGGATATTTGTATTACATACGTTCAAGATGTTGCAAATCCAGATTTAGTAAAGATTATAAAACAAGAATTAAATAACATCGATGTAGATGGAATTACGATGGCGGATAAAACAGTAGAAGAATTTGTTGTAAAGCAAAGCTATAACCCATTCCCACTTATTCGATATACAGAAAGGCCAGATGTAGCAGCAAATCATCTACTAGAAGGACATGTGTTAGTACTTGTTGACACATCGCCAAGTGCTATGATTACACCGACAACATATTTTCATCATTTACAGCACGCGGAAGAGTTTAGACAAAATCCAGCTGTCGGTACATTTTTACGCTGGGTGCGCTTTTTAGGTGTTATATTCTCGTTATTTTTATTACCATTTTGGTTAGTGTTTGTATTTGATCCAACTCTTTTGCCAGCAAATCTTGCTTTTATTGGACCGACTAAGATGACGCATTTACCAATTTTATTACAGGTGTTAATGGCAGAGGTCGGACTTGAGTTTTTAAGGATGGCAGCCATTCATACTCCAACGCCGTTATCGTCTGCAGCAGGGTTGATTTCCGCTATATTAATTGGTCAAATTGCAATTGATGTAGGTTTGTTTGTGCCAGAAGTGATTTTGTATGTAGCAGTTTCGATGATTGGTGCATATGCAACACCGAGTTATGAATTAGGATTAGGGAATAAGGTTGGGAAATTGTTTGTTATTATTTTAACAGGCCTCTTCCATGAGATGGGATTTGTAATTGGTATGACGATATTAATTTTATTTTTAACGTCTATAAAAAGTTTACAAACACCTTATTTATGGCCGTTTTTACCATTTGATTGGGGCGCATTAACAAAAATTTTACTCCGTCCAACGATGTCTAGTTTAAAAGTACGACCAAGTATTGTAAGACCTCAAAATGTAAAAAGACAAAAATAAACGGGATTATACACCCGTTTATTTTTTTTTAGCAAAAATTTATTATTTTTTAACAAAAATCAAACATTTTTTGTGTACACTTAGAGTAGATATTGTGTATGGAAGGGGAAGAGGACATGATTAAATTATTTGTAAGTGATTTAGATGACACGCTCGTTTACGATGTGAATCATATGCAAAAAGAAGATGAACGTGCGCTGTGTTGGTTAGCTGAGAAAGGGACAAATATTTGTTTTGCCTCTGGCCGCTTTACACACAGAATTGATGAAGTTGTAAAAAGGTTTTCATTCCCATATTACACAACTGGCTTAAATGGAGCGACAATGTTGCTTCCGGATGGAAATTTATTTCATGAATCGAGTTTTGAAAATGTGGTTGCCCAGGAAATATATCGATATATACATAAAAAAGGACTAGCGGATATTGTTTGTGCAAATGAGCAGCGATATACAAAAAGGAAGAATGAACATCACCATAATTTTGAAGCGTATATGGGCGTGCATATCGCTGAAATTGAAGCGTTAGAAGAAGAGTTTGGTAAGACTGTACACCCTGCAAAATTGTTTGTTTTTGGAGAAGAAGAGAAAATTGTGACGTTAGATCAAGAGCTACGAGATATGTTTCAAGGCGAAGCGGAAGTTTTTATATCAGGTAAACGCTATGTTGATATTATGCCAAGAGGCGTGAGTAAGGGGAGTGCTCTAAAGCGACTAATGGACCATTTGCAAATTGAAGCAAATGAAGTTGCTTGTATTGGAGATTCTTTCAATGATATTTCTATGTTTGAAGTAACCCCGCATTCATTTACTCTTCATCATGCCCATCCATATGTAAAGGAGAAAGCAAATCATATAGTGCGTTCGGTTGAAGAGGCTGTTATGAAATTACCGTTACTTGTATAAAAAAAGAAGCCCGTCACTGGCGGGCTTCTTTTTTACTTGAATAAAGATTTAACAAAATCAATGATACTTGAGAAGAAATCTTTCACTTTATCTAGAAAACTTTGTCCTTCTTCAGAACCTAAGAAGGCAGAAACGTGTTCTTTTGCTTTGTTTAATTGACTACCAACTTGATTCCAATCGATATTAAGATTTTTCATTTTATCAAATAACGATACTAAGTTATCTAACTGTTCATCTGTCAATGTAATGCCGAGTTGATCAGCAATTTTTTTAATTAATGAACGTAAATCTTCTGTTGTTTTTGGCTGTTCTTTTGCAATTTCTTCTTTAATTTTTGCAACAAGTTGAACTGCTTTTTCTTCACCAATTTTATCACCAAGCTGGGCTGTTTGTACCATTTCTTCATTCGCTACTTTTTTAACTTCTTCAGGAATTTGTTTATTGGACGCAGTTTCGTATGCTTTCATTAATCCAGTTAAAGCTGCAGTTCCTGAAACTTTAAAAGGTGCAGTAATTTGAATTTCTGCATCTTTTACACCTGCTGTAATCAAAGCGTTAGTGTACATTGCATCTGTTACCCAGTTAATGTTCTTTGATCGTACAATAAGACCAGATCCTGGTTTTGTGTATGTAATCATAGAAGAAGAAATTGCTCTCGTACCAATTTGTGCTTTTGGAACAATGCCTTCTAGAAATTTATGTTCTTCCGCATTAGATACAGTAATAATTGTAGCATCTTTCGGTGCTTTCATTTCTTTTAACAGATCTTGTTTTTGTTGTTCAGATAAGTTCTCTCCTAATGTAACAATTGATTCTCCCTCGATGATGTCTGCAAACGAAGCTGTTGGCATCATAAATACCGTTACAGCTAATAGCAGAGCTAGTAATTTCGTTTTCACGAAAAATCGCTCCCTTTCTCTTTCTAAAATTTTCGGGCAACAAAGTTATTATAGTATATATTTCTTATTTGTCACCTAGCTTTTTCCACATTTCAAAAAAGAAGTATCTAGATTGTCGGATTCTTTTTGTTTCTAGTCATGAATGTGGTAATATAGTGCTGAGATACTTGAAAGGAGACATATACGTATGAAAACTTTAGGATACATATTAATGGAAAACGGTGAAAAAATCGACTTGGAATTTTTCCCAGAAGAAGCACCGAAAACAGTAGAAAACTTTAAAAAATTAGCAGAGCAAGGATTTTATGATGGTGTTACATTCCACCGTGTTATTCCTGGCTTCGTAAGCCAAGGTGGAGACCCAACAGGTACAGGTGCAGGTGGCCCAGGATACTCTATTCCATGTGAAACTGATGGAAACCCTCATAGACACCTTGTAGGATCACTTTCTATGGCTCACGCTGGCCGTAACACAGGCGGTAGCCAATTCTTTATCGTTCATGAGCCACAGCCGCATTTAGATGGTGTTCATACTGTATTCGGTAAAGCAACAAGCGGTATTGAAACAGTATTAAAAATGCGTCAAGGCGATGTAATGAAAGAAGTTAAAGTTTGGGAAGAATAAGGTAAGGAAAAAGAGAGCTTTTGCTCTCTTTTTTATTTTTAATGAGATTGAGTACTACTTCTACAGCTCATCATACAAGTAGTATTGTTGCTAAAATATATTGCTTGTGAGAACAAACCTTTAACCAATTACATAGAATACATTACATTATATGTTTCAATAAATATTTTTTGTTATATTAATTTTGCTAGAATTGTGCTGCTTTAGAGTAACTATAAATGAAGTGCTGTTGAATGATATGTTTCTTTCCATTCCATATAAAATTTTCTTTTTTTAACTCTATTTATTAAAGGAATAGTGCTGAAACATAGATTTGACTTTCTTCTTTTCGCTTTGTATGATTATCAAGTTGTTTTAGACTCTTCTCACTCTGTTGAAAATATTGTAAAATGAATGTGATATGAAAAGAGTGATTGAGGGGATTACTAGTTTGTAACTTTTGTAAGAAGGGATAAGGGTTATGTTAATTCGTTTTAAAAAAAGTTATGAAAAAATTGCAATGGGGCTTCTTTCGTTTATGCCAACTGAAAAAGATGTGAAAACATTACAATTGACAATGAAAGAATATGAAGCAAAAGATGATTGGCAATTGTATTTGTGGAAAGAAAATGAAGATTTTGTTGGAATAATGGGGATTGTAAAAAAAGAGAATCAAGTATTAGAAATTCAGCATTTGAGTGTGAACCCGTCTCACCGTCATGTGGGGATTGGGACGAAGATGGTTCAAGAGTTAAAGAGTAAATTTCTTGAGTTTACAATTTGCGGAAATGAGCAAACAGCAAGTTTTTGCGAAAAATGTAAAGGGCTAGAACAAAATATACATTCGTGAAAGCAGAGATAAGTAGTTTATTATCTCTGCTTTCTTTTTTGTAATTGTTCGTTTCGTTCAGTAATGACCTCTGTGCGATCACGCAAAGTGTGCTTGTTTATAATATATTCACCTGGGATAGCATTCAAGTCTTTCCAAGGGAGGTTTTGTTTTTGACATAACTCTATGCACTGCTTCTCTAACGATGAATCTGATAAGGGTAAAAATAAAGGTACAAAACGTTCTTTTTTATGGATAGATTGCAATCTTTCATTGAGCAAGGAAAGAAGTTGTACTTGATTAATTCCTAAACGTTGTAAAGGCACACCGCTTTTTTCTAAAATTGTAATTGCGCTTTTCATCATTTTTGTAGAACCATTCCAATTAGCACGTCTTTGGTGGTATAAAGAAACTGCAATTTGAATGAGACCAACTAAGTAATGATCACGATTACCTCTTGGTTTTGTCTTCCAATACTCTTCTAGTATTTCGTGGCATTCAAAATAGTCATAATCTCCATGGAAATGAATTAAAAATTGTATGTATTCGGTAGGATACATGTTTTCTCGCTCCTATCTAACGGTTATACATATAAGTGTATCATAGAAATATGAACAATAAACGACTAGGAGGTTTCCCCCTAGCCGTTATTGTTCATATTAGCAGAAGCAAGCTGCTCCTACAATAATTAGTAAAATAAACAGTACAACAAGTAATGCGAACCCACCGCTAAAACCACAATCAACGTGACCCATAGTTTTTTGACCTCCTACATTGTTCTTACTACACTGTTATCATATGAAGTGGTGGGCATGATGACATAGGCATCGGTCTATTTTTAATTAAATTTCTTAAAAAGGTTGGATAGAACATGAGTATGCTCTATACTTATGTTGTTATAGAAAAAATGTGGTGGGATGCTTTGTGCAATATAATTTTAAAGTAGAGGCTTTTGAAGGGCCGTTAGATCTATTGTTACATTTAATACATCGTTATGAAATTGATATATATAATATTCCTGTAGCAGATATTACAGAGCAATATTTATCTTATGTGCATACGATGAAAGAACTTCAATTAGATGTTGCAAGTGAGTATTTAGTAATGGCTGCAACGTTATTACAAATTAAAAGTAAGATGTTGTTGCCGAAACATGAAGAAGATGTACTTGATAACGGTGATGATTTTATAGATGATCCTCGTCAAGAATTGATGGAGAGGTTAATTGAATATAAGAAATATAAGCAAGTTGCTACTGAGTTAAAAGAAAGAGAACAAGAAAGAGCACAGCTATATACACGTCCACCAATTGACTTTACATCGTTGCAACAAGAAGAGGAGACAAGCTTACCTCTTGATGTTACGTTATATGATATGCTAGCAGCATTTCAAAAATTAATGCGCCGTAAAAAGGCAAAAAAACCTGTAACAACACGTATTACTCGTCAAGAAATACCAATTGAACAGCGAATGACTGATATTTTAAAACAGTTAAAAATAAAGGGTGGTCGCCAAAGTTTTTATGATTTGTTTGTTGATGATGAACGTGAAATAATGGTTGTAACATTTTTAGCAGTTCTGGAACTTATGAAAAATCAACAAATCATAATTGAGCAAGAACATAATTTTGATGAAATTTTCGTATCAAGCTCTAATAAATCTGCATAGAGCAAGTATGTGAAAATGGGATAGCAACATTTTATCTCATGCTATGTTTTAATGTATCGTTTGGAACAAGAGAAAAAATATTGAACCGAACGCATTAATTGTGATTCGGTTTTTTGATGTGTATTTTTATGAGAAAATAGAAGGAAGGAGCTCGTGAAATGGATAGGAAAGAACAAAAGTCAATTATTGAAGGCCTTTTATTTGTTTCTGGTGATGAAGGGATTTATCCAGAACAAATAGCGAAAGTTCTTGAAATTGAAATGAATGAAGCAATTAATATTTTAGAAGAAATGCAACAAGAATGTGAAGGTGCAAACCGTGGTTTGCAAATTGTACAGTATGCAAAAGTATATCGTTTTGCTACAAAGAAAGAACATGCTTCATATTATCAAAAATTAATAGATACACCAACAGCTGCTTCACTCTCACAAGCTGCCCTCGAAACGTTAGCGATTGTTGCATATCGCCAACCAATCACAAGGACTGAAATGGAAGAGATTAGAGGAGTTAAAACTGATAAGGCGTTACAAACGTTGGTTTCACATTTACTTATAAAAGAAATGGGAAGAGCAGAAGGACCAGGGCGTCCTATTTTATACGGAACAACAAAAGAATTTTTAGACACATTTGGATTGAAAACATTAGATGATTTACCACCGCTTTCTGAAGAGAATGAACAAATGAATGAAGCAGATTTATTCTTCGGTTCCTTACAAGAGATATCGAAATAAAAGCTTAGCATTTTGCTAAGCTTTTTTTGTATATCAATTATTTACAGTGCCATACTAAATGAAAAAAGGAGACGAGTTATGAGAGGTATGCGGATTATTTTATTATTAGTTTCTGTTTTATTATGTTTTTCTTTAAATAGCGCATCAGCTAAAAGGTATATGATGTCCATTCATACTACGTCTCCTTTACATATGCATCGGCAACATCTTAGTAAAATGAAAGTGAGCTTTTTAAAAGTGGGGCAAGGTGACGCAACACTTATTATAATGCCAAATGGACAAACAATGTTAATTGATGGAGGACCTTATGAAGCAGGAGAGGTTATTATTCAGAAATTAATTGAGAAAGGGATTAATCATTTAGATGTAATTGTCAGTACGCATCCCGATATGGATCATATAGGGGGGTTAATTCCAATTGTAGAGCAAATGCCGGTATCGCTTATATTAGAT
The DNA here is from genome assembly GCF_051916445.1 of Bacillus cereus group sp. MYBK220-1. Taxonomy (NCBI): domain Bacteria; kingdom Bacillati; phylum Bacillota; class Bacilli; order Caryophanales; family Bacillaceae; genus Bacillus; species Bacillus cereus group sp. MYBK220-1. The sequence continues at coordinate 417,695 of NZ_JBQAGQ010000003.1, forward strand.
AGCGGAAAAACATATAGTTCTCTTACTTATCATACGTATCGGAATAATATAAAAAAAAGAGGGATACCTTTCGTTTCAGTAAAGGAAGGACAATATATACCGCTGGATCCACATGTTTCTATACAAGTATTAAACAACGGGAAATCAAAAGATGAAAATAATGAATCCTCAATTGTTTTAAAGGTGCGATATGGAAAAGCGGATTTTTTATTAATGGGTGACGCGGATGTACGGACAGAACATGAAATATTAAAACAATTTGATGTCCATGCAGATGTGTTAAAAGTGGGGCATCACGGCTCATATACTTCAACAAGTGAAACGTTTATAAAAAAAGTGGAACCGCAGTTTGCTATTTTGTCGTACGGGAGTAGTAATCCGTATGGACATCCTCACCAAAGTGTAGTGAAACGCTTAAAAAGGCACGGTATAATGGTATATAGAACGAATAAAAGTACAGTAGAAATGGAAACAGATGGTGAACATATTATGTTAGAGTCTAGCGGGTTAATGCCATTATTGAAGTGATTTCTATATTAGGGGGGCGATACTGTCCCTTTTTGGAAAAATGAATAATATATATTATAATTATAAGAGACGTAAGAAATTTCCTTTTCTGTTGAATAAAAAGGAAATTTCATTAGAATGTATAGACAACTACTCGTGTGTATATTAAGATGGAACTAGGCGAATAAGGTAATAATAACAAGTAGGTAATTCATGGGAAAGGATCGATGAAAATGAAAACGCAAATTGTCATCAATGCCAAAATTTACACAGGTCAAGAAATAGTGGAAAACGGATTTATTCGTTACGCAGAAACCATTAAAGAAATTGGTTTGATGGCTCAATATGTACCACAAGAAAATGAAACTGTTTTTGATGCTACAGGGAAGATTGTAATTCCAGGTATGATCGATGTTCATATTCATGGTGGATACGATATTGATGCGATGGATGCAAATAGCGATGGGTTAGTAACTCTAGGTAAAGAAATGTTAAAAGAAGGGGTTACAACTTACTTCCCAACAACAATGACACAAGCTCCAGAGGCAATTGAAGCAGCGTTAACTGCTGCAAAAGAAGCAAAAGAAAAAGGAGCGCATTTCGAATATATTCACTTAGAAGGACCTTATGTTTCAAAGAAACGTGCAGGTGCACAACCACTTGAACATATCGTTCCTGCAAATATTGAGCAATTTAAACAATGGCAAGAAGCAAGTGGGAATTTAATTAAATTAGTAACATATGCACCAGAAGAAGAGGGAGCATTAGAGTTTGAACAATATCTTGCTGAAACTGGTGTAGTTGGCACAATGGGGCATACAGATGCAATTGATGGGCAACTAAAAAATAGAAAAATTACACATGCAACACATTTATACAATCAAATGCGTGGATTACATCACCGTGAACCAGGAGTTGTTGGTCATGTGTTATTAAATCCAGATGTAATGGTTGAAGTAATTACAGATGGTATTCATATTCACCCTGATATGGTGAAATTAGCATATAAGTTAAAAGGACCAAAAAAAGTAAGTGTTATTACTGACGCAATGCGTGCAAAAGGTCTTGAAGATGGATTATATGAGCTTGGCGGACAGCCAGTACATGTAAAAGATGGTAGTGCTCGATTAGAAGATGGAACGTTAGCTGGTAGTATTCTAAAAATGGATCAAGCTTTCCGAAATGTAATTGAATTTACAGGTTGTTCAATCGAAGATGCAGTACTGATGACATCAGTTAACCAAGCAGAAGAGTTTGGATTAAATAATAAAGGTGCATTAGCGGTAGGAAAAGATGCAGACTTTGTTGTGATGAATGAAGATTTACATGTATATGATACGGTTCGTTTAGGAATTCATATGAAGGAAGGGAAGTAATTAAATGAATATTCTTGTTGTAAAAACTCCAGAAGAACTAGCAGAAGCAGGTTATAAATTAATTGAAGAAGTTGTAAAAACAAAAGAAAATCCAACATTAGGAATGGCTACAGGAAGCTCTCCATTAGGTATTTATGCAGAAATGCGAAAAAATAAACTTGATACAAGCCGTGTAACCACTGTAAACTTAGATGAGTACGTAAATTTACCACATGAAGATAAAAACAGCTATCACTATTTCATGCAAGAACAGTTGTTTGATCATCTTCCATTTAAACAAACTTATGTACCAAACGGGATGGCAAGTGATTTAGAGGAAGAGTGCAAACGTTACGAGAGCATTCTAGCTGCTAACCCAGTTGACCTACAGATTCTTGGAATCGGTGAAAACGGTCACATCGGATTTAATGAGCCAGGAACACCGTTTAATTCTCCAACAAACATTGTTGAATTAACAGAATCTACACGCCAAGCAAACCTTCGCTTCTTCGAAAAAGAAGAAGATGTGCCAACTCATGCGATTACAATGGGAATTGGAAGCATTATGAAAGCGAAACAAGTTCTACTTGTTGCTATGGGTTCTAAAAAGGCAGAAGCTGTTAAAGAATTATTGCAAGGTGAATATAGTGAAGAGTGTCCGGCTACAGTTTTACAACGTCATCCGAATGTAACCGTAATCGCTGATCAAGAAGCTCTATCTTTATGCAGTGAGGCGATTGCTGATGAACATCGACAAGTATTCACCATTTCCGATCTATTATCAGATTCAAGAGTGGGTGAAACAGCTAATTGAGGACGGCGAATGGAAGCCGGGAGATAAAATCCCATCTGAGAATGAACTTTGTGATAAGTTCGAAGTGAGTCGAATGACAATCAGACAGGCGATTAATAATTTAGTGGAACAAGGCTATTTATATCGGAAGCGTGGAATTGGAACATTTGTCCAACTTCCGAAAGTGGAACAAAAATTGCAAGGAATGACGGGATTCACAGAAGACATGATTTCTCGTGGGATGAACCCAAGTAGTCAATTACTTAGTTTCCGCCTAGTTCCAGCTACTGCTAAAATAGCAGACCGGTTGAGAATACAGGAGGGGGAATCGGTTTATGAAGTGAGGCGTATTCGCTTAGCTGATGATGAACCGATTGCTTTTGAGACGACATATTTGTCGCCAGCTCTTGTAAAAGATATTAACGAAGAGATATTGCAACAATCTTTATATGAACATTTAGAGAAAAAACTGGGCTTTAAACTTGTTAGCGCTACTCAGTCAATTGAAGCTTCCGTTGCGACGGAAAATGAAGCTGAACATCTGCATATTCCTAAAAAGGCGCCTGTACTTGTAATGCGTCAATGGTCATATTCAGAAGGTGAGGTACCGCTAGAGTACGTGAAATGTATTTATCGTGGAGATCGTTATAAATTTATTACGAATATCGCACGTAACAAATAGTATATTTCAGTTTGTGAAGTACAGTGGAATTGAAAATGGTTAACATGTAAAGAAATAAAAATACGACTCATCCTTATAAGGAATGAGTCGTATTTTTATTATGAGCAATTACGTGGTTAACAGCATCTTTGACGTGATTTACTACATAGTGAGCGTGATTTTTTACTGCATCATCTGCTTGTGACATAGCAAAACTGTGAGGAGTTAAAGAAAACATAGGAATGTCATTGTAAGAATCCCCTATACAAGCAATTTCCTCAGGTTTTATTTGAAACTCATTTAATAAAACAGAAATGGCAGAGCCTTTACTAACATTCGGTGGCATTACATCTAAACATTGTTCTGCTGAGATGAAAGTACTAACTTTCCCGTGGAATTTTTCATCAATTTTTTTCTGAAGGAGTTGTAAGCTCTCCTTTGTTCCGCCGACAGAAATTTTATTTGGGAAAATTGTATCATCAATCTTCTGTAGTAAGTTTGGTTCTTCAACAGAAGTCATAGTTACTTGTTGTTCAAGTTCTTGAATAAAAGGTGTTTTCTCTTCAATGTAATAATTATGCTCATCACTTACATAACGGAAATAAGGCTCTTCATTCGTCATAGCTAACAAATCGGGAAGTATGCTGGAATCAAAAGTTGCAGATAATAGTTGTTTATTTTCATGTGTATATACAAAAACACCATTTACACTAATACGATGAAAATTTGTATTCACAGCTTTCATTAAGTCTGCAATTTCATTATCAAGTCTTCCGGAAGCGAAGCAAAGAATAACATTTTGTTCGGCAAGGCTGCGCAGTGCCGCAACATCTTGTTCATCAATAAGACCTCCGTGTTGCATCATTGTACCATCGATATCACTTACAAACATTTTAATCATGCTGTTATCTCCTTTCTATGTACAGTTGCTCTTACATTATACGCATCATATATAAACATGTCTAAAAAATGAATTTTTATTAAATGGCAGATGTTTTACATTGACGACAAAGAAGAATATTCTGTAACATAAAAGTAGGCTATTTAAGTACGAGGGTGGTGTTATATGAGTAATTATCTAGAAATTAAAAAAGTTTTAAATAATAATGTCATCATTGCTAGCCATCCGGAACACGAGGAAGTAGTAGTGATTGGTAAAGGAATTGGATTTGGGAAAAAAGCGAAAGATGTATTGGAGCAAGAACAAATCGAAAAAATGTTTGTCTTAAAAAATGAACGTGATCGTGAACAATACAAATTATTAGTGCCGCATATTAGTGAAAAATTAATTGAATTGATGAACGATATTATGCTGTACATTCAAGGAAAAGCGAAATCTCCACTAAATGAACATATTCATATTGCGTTAACAGATCATATTTCATTTGCGATTAAAAGGTTAAAACAAGGACTTACAATTGATAACCCTTTTTTAGTTGAAACAAAAATGCTCTATCCAGAGGAATATGAAATTGCGGAAGGTGTTGTAGAACTTTTAAATTCTCGTTTGCAAATTACATTGCCTGAAGGAGAAATTGGTTTTATTGCACTGCACATTTACAGTTCGCTTACAAATTCTGATTTATCTTCAGTTAATCAAAACTCCCGTCTTATTGCACAACTTGTATCTTTAATTGAGACAAACTTACAAATTACATTAGATCAAGAGAGCATTCATTATTTACGTCTTATTCGTCATCTTCAATATGCTATTGAGAGGGTGAAAAAAGGAGAAAAAGTAGAGGAATCGCAAAGTTTTGCTGATTTATTAAAGGCGGAGTATCCAGTTTGCTATAACTTGGCTTGGAAGCTAGTTAAGGTCATGCAAAAAGAGTTGCAACTACCTGTATATGAAGCTGAAAGTATTTATTTAACGATGCACTTGCAACGCTTAGTAAAGGCAGAGCATGTGTAAAAAGTCATATATTTTTGTCTAAAATGAAAACGTTAAAAAAAATGATTGAATCGCTTACAATAGTTATGTATAATAACTATTGCAAAGTTATACAAATTTCGACAAACACATTAAGGTGAGTAACGAAAACGTTTGCCTTAATTATAGTGAACTTATACGTAAACCTATTTTTGACACGTGTTACTGATTCGATCAGGCATGAGTGGAGAAAAGTAAGGAATGTAAGCTAGAGAAAGGGATATACTACCCTTTGTATAGCTATCGTTCTATCTTTTTTTCCTCATGTCTTTTTGGCGTTTGTCGGAAGGTATCAATATAGATAAGAGAGGAAGGGTTTCCATGTTTAAGAATATCTTTGGTGTTCTTCAAAAAGTCGGAAAAGCGTTAATGCTTCCAGTAGCGATTTTACCGGCGGCAGGTATTTTACTTGGATTTGGTAATGCATTTCAAAATCCACAGTTAACAAATGTTATTCCTGCTTTAAAAGCAGATTGGTTCGTAATGGTTGCAAAAATTATGGAACAATCTGGTGATATTATTTTCGCTAACCTTGCATTATTATTCGCAGTTGGGGTAGCAATTGGTTTAGCTGGTGGAGACGGAGTAGCTGGTTTAGCAGCATTCGTCGGCTACTTAATTATGAACAAAACGATGAGTGTGTTCTTAGAAGTAGATAAGCTAGTGAAAGTAACAAGTTCTGGAGCAGACCCAGTAAAAATTGGATTTGCAGATCCAGCGTATGCGAACGTATTAGGTATTCCAACGCTACAAACAGGGGTATTTGGTGGTATTATCGTCGGTATAGTAGCGGCATATTGCTATAATAAATACTTCAACATTGAATTACCATCATACTTAGGTTTCTTTGCAGGTAAGCGTTTCGTACCGATCGCAACTGCAACATTCTCTTTAATAGTAGGTATTATCATGTGCTTCGTTTGGCCATACATTCAAGGTGGCTTAAATACGTTCTCACATCAAATGATTGATGCAAATAGAACAATCGCAGCATTTATATTCGGTTTAATTGAACGTTCATTAATTCCATTTGGATTACATCACATTTTCTATTCACCGTTCTGGTTCGAATTCGGTCAGTATACAAATGCAGCTGGCGAATTAATCCGTGGTGACCAAAAAATCTTTATGGCACAGTTAAAAGACGGTGTAGAATTAACAGCAGGTACATTTACAACTGGTAAGTATCCGTTCATGATGTTCGGTCTTCCAGCAGCAGCTTTAGCAATGTACCATGAAGCACGTCCAGAAAATAAAAAATTAGCAGCAGGTATTTTAGGTTCTGCAGCATTAACATCTTTCTTAACAGGTATTACAGAGCCACTTGAATTTTCATTCTTATTCGTAGCGCCAGTATTATTCGGAATTCACGCTGTATTTGCTGGTCTATCATTTATGACAATGCAAATTTTAGGTGTTAAAATTGGTATGACATTCTCTGGTGGTTTAATTGACTTCCTATTATTCGGTGTACTACCAGGCCGTACAGCATGGTGGTGGGTAATTATTGTTGGTCTTGTACTAGCAGTTATTTACTACTTCGGATTCCGCTTTGCAATTCGTAAATGGAATCTAAAAACACCTGGTCGTGAAGTGGCAAATGCAAATGACGGCGCAGGAAAAGCAGAAGCAGGCGAACTTCCTCGTGAAGTATTAGTAGCACTTGGTGGTAAAGAAAACATTGCTTCTTTAGATGCTTGTATTACTCGTTTACGTGTTCAAGTTAACGAACAAAAGAATGTAAACAAAGACCGCTTAAAAGAACTTGGAGCAGCTGGTGTACTTGAAGTTGGAAATAACATTCAAGCTATTTTCGGACCGAAATCTGACACATTAAAATCACAAATTCATGATATTATGTCAGGTCGTACACCTCATGTTGAAAAAGAAGAACCTGTAAAAGTGGAAGAAACTCCTCAAAAAGTTGATGAAAATGAAACAATTGTATCACCAATCGAAGGGAAAATCTTACCAATTACAGAAGTGCCTGACCAAGTATTCTCAGGAAAAATGATGGGAGACGGATTTGCAATTGAGCCAACTGAAGGAACAGTAGTTTCTCCAGTGAACGGTGAGATTGTCAATGTATTCCCTACAAAACATGCGATTGGTATTCAATCTGAAGGCGGAAAAGAAATTTTAATCCACTTCGGTATTGATACTGTAAAATTAAATGGTGAAGGTTTTGAAGCGCTTGTAGCACAAGGCGACAAGGTGAAACAAGGCCAACCATTATTAAAAGTAGATCTTGCATTTGTAAAAGAAAATGCACCATCTATCATTACACCAATTGTCTTTACAAACTTACAACAAGGGCAACAAGTCGAATTGAAAAAAGATGGAAATGTTAAGAAGGGCGAAACCGCTATTATTGACATTCAGTAGGAATTTGACGCAAAATGTTTATAATTATAATAGGCGATGTGGTTGACCGAACATCGCCTATTATATACAATAGATGATGTAGTACTCACGTCTATACAACTAAAAAATACTGTAATTTAAAGGAGATAAATTATCATGGAAAAAATCTTTAAAGTAACTAGCGACTCAGGAATTCATGCTCGTCCAGCAACTCTACTTGTAAACACTGCAAGCAAATTCGGTTCTGACATTAACTTAGAGTATAACGGAAAGAACGTTAACTTAAAATCAATCATGGGCGTTATGTCTTTAGGCATTCAACAAAACGCAGAAATTAAAATCACTGCAAATGGTGATGATGCAGCTCAAGCACTAGCAGCTATCGAAGAAACTATGAAAAACGAAGGATTAGGAGAATAATGACTCTTAACATTCAAGGGATCGCTGCATCAAGTGGGATTGCTATTGCAAAGGCTTTCAGACTTGAAAATCCTGAATTTAACATCGAAAAGAAATCAATTACAAACGAAGCTGCAGAAATTGCACGCTTAGACGCTGCGCTTGAGAAAGCAAAAACTGAATTAGAAGCTATTAAGGACCACGCATTTGCTGAGCTAGGTGCTGACAAAGCTGCGATCTTTGAAGCACATTTATTAGTGTTAAATGATCCAGAACTAGTAAATCCAGTAAAAGATAAAGTAAATAGCGAAAAAGTAAATGCTGAATTTGCAATGGATGAAGTTGCATCAATGTTTATTTCTATGTTTGAAAACATGGATAACGAATATATGAAAGAACGTGCTGCGGACATTCGTGACGTAACAAAACGCGTTCTTGCACATTTACTAGGAATTAACTTCTCAAATCCTGGTACAATTTCTGAAGAGGTAATCATCATTGCTGAAGATTTAACACCATCTGATACAGCTCAATTAAACCGTAAGTATGCAAAAGGTTTCACTACTGATATCGGTGGACGTACATCTCACTCTGCAATTATGGCTCGTTCTATGGAAATTCCAGCTGTTGTTGGTACGAAAGTTGTTATGGAGAAAATCCAAAACGGCGATATCGTTATCATTGACGGTTTAGATGGAGAAGTAATTGTAAACCCATCAGAAGAAACTCTTCGTTCGTTTGAAGAAAAGAAAGCGAAATTTGAAGAGCAAAAAGCTGAATGGGCTAAATTAAAAGACCAAGCTACTGTAACAAGTGACGGACATCACGTTGAGCTTGTTGCAAATATCGGAACACCAAATGATGTACAAGGTATTATCGATAATGGCGGAGAAGGCGTTGGCTTATACCGTACAGAATTCTTATACATGGGCCGTGACAATCTTCCAACAGAAGAAGAGCAGTTCGAAGCGTATAAAGCAGTTCTTGAAGGTGTAAAAGAAGGTCAGCCAGTCGTTGTTCGTACACTTGACATCGGTGGAGATAAAGAGCTTCCATACTTACATTTACCAAAAGAAATGAACCCATTCTTAGGATACCGTGCAATTCGCTTATGTCTTGATGAGCAAGATGTGTTCCGTACACAACTTCGTGCATTACTTCGTGCTAGCGTATACGGTAACTTAAAAATTATGTTCCCAATGATTGCAACTCTTGATGAGTTCCGTCAAGCGAAAGCGATTTTATTAGAAGAGAAAGCGAAACTTGTAGAAGCGGGTACAACTGTTTCTGATTCTATTGAAGTTGGTATGATGGTTGAAATTCCAGCTTCAGCAGTATTAGCAGATCAATTCGCGAAAGAAGTTGACTTCTTCTCTATCGGAACAAATGATTTAATCCAATACACAATGGCTGCAGACCGTATGAACGAACAAGTATCATACTTATACCAACCATATAACCCATCTATTTTACGTCTTGTAAAAATGGTTATCGATGCTGCTCATAAAGAAGGCAAATGGGCTGGTATGTGTGGTGAGATGGCGGGCGATTCACTTGCTATCCCATTATTATTAGGATTAGGTTTAGATGAGTTCAGTATGAGTGCAACATCTATTCTTCCTGCAAGAACACAGCTAAGCAAGTTGTCAAAAGCAGAAATGGAAACATTAGCAGAAAAAGCATTAATGATGTCAACTGCTGAAGAAGTTGTTGAACTAGTTAAAAGCATATAATTAATAAAAAAACCTGAGTCGATTTGAAATCGGTCTCAGGTTTTTTCTATGAGAAAAGTAAATCTTATTTGCTTACTATCGAGGATAAGAGACAGAATTAGATAGCGATTGCAACGATATCAGTTGGGCATACACGTAAAATACCAGTAAAAGTATTTCGATTTTGATTGTTCTTATCGTCTTTATTGTTATCTTTGTTGTCTTTGTCATTACGAGCTAAAGCAGAGAAAAGAGCAACACCGTTAGCGAAACCTTCAAAAATAACATTGTTGAATGTGCCGTTACCTCTAATGCTTAAAAGAGAAAGTTCTGTTCCAACTGAAATGTTAGCAAGTACGTTACATACAGCTGGTTGTTGTGGTCTAACCTCTCTCTCTCTCTCTTTCTCGCGATGGTCGCGCTCTCTTTCATGATGATGACATTCTCTAAAGTTATCACAGCATCCAAATGATCCAAACATAATCCTCATCACCCCCTTCACACTTATAATCTATGTAAGTTCGGTAGTTAGTGACTGGACAGAGAGTGGAATTTTTTCTAGGGGATTTTCTCATTTTAAATGACTAGCTGGGTGTTTAGTATGGAATGATGTTTAAAATAGGGGGAATATAACAAAAAAATGTAAAAACCACCGAAATAAATGAAATGGGTAGCCTTTACACTTTTTTACTTTTATATAAAACGATGATATATACAGGAAGAGCTAGGAGTAGTGGTACAATGGATCGTGCAGTATGTTTTTCTGATTCTAATTGGAATGCTTCTTCTTTTGGAAATTGTAAAATGGAGATGTTTGCGGCATCACCAATAAAATATAGAAGCAGTACAGTTACTATGTAACATAAAAGTGCGATAAAGCTTCCGTATGAACTCAATGAAAATCCCTCTCTTGTTATCTATTTGTTATCATTGTATCACAATTGTAACAAAAATACACGGGTATATTTCAACGCCTTAACAAAATTCGACACGAAACGTCACGTTTATTTATGAGAAGGGAATAGAATATACTTTTCCATAAGTATAAATGTCGAATGATTTGTAGTAATATTACAAAAGTATGACAGGGAATAAAAAAACGAAGGCAATGTAGTTGCCTTCGTTTTTTATTATTTTGCCCACTCGCTCACTTGCTCTACGCTCATGCGAGGTGCAGGGTGGCCTTTTAAAGTTGATTCACCAATTGTAATAAGCATAATTGGAACGTAACGAGATGAAACGTTAAATTCGTCTGTCAGTGCTTGTGGATTGAAGCCACCAATAGCACAAGTATCCCAACCAGTTGCTTTAGCTGCAAGCATAAGTTGCATTGCTGCTAAAGATGCATTTGAAAAGGCAGCATCTCTTGGGAATTGTTCACGAGCATATGCAGATTCAATATTTTTAGCTAAGCGTTCTTTTGCTTCTTCTTTCATAAATCCTTGTTCTACAATTGGACCATATACTGGCTCAACATTTTTATAAGCTTCTAAATCACCTAAAATAGCGACTACTGCAGAAGCATCAAGAATTTGTTGTTGGTTATAAGCTATTGGATGTAATCGTTTTTGTACATCTTCACCTTGAAAAACAAGGAATTTCCAGTGTTGTAAGTTCCAAGCGGAAGGTGCTTGTGCTGCTGCTTTTAAAATCTCATGTAATTCTGTAGATGAGATTTCTTTATTTGGGTTGAATGCACGTGTAGATGTGCGTTCATATAGAACGTTAAAAAAGTTGTCGTTTGTCATAATATATCCTCCAAATTGTATATAAAATTATCAGGAAAACGCAATGTATATTACTTACATTTTGTAAGTTATCGAATTTAAGAATATAATATCTTTATTTTAATTGTCAAGTTTTAAGAAATAAGCTAGGGCATTCATACAAACGATATAATTCCTATAATCATACACTAAAAAAGGAATTTATAGAGTGAAAAGGGAAGATAACATTCTCAATTAGCTTGTTAATATGTATTTCTCACAAATTAAAGTTTATTGGAGAACAGTCTTTTAAAAATATTTGTGAGGAATTCAGTAGAACAAGATATATGAAGTGAGTGAAGACTAGTGATGAACATACTACATTTTTTATTAGAGAATACGGTTTTCCAAAATGTGTTACAAGATCTGCAGTTAAATGTCCTTTATATAGAAAATGGATGTAAACATCAACAAACGATAGAAAATATCCATCCAAAATGTATGTTTATAGCAAATAGTTTTGAAGAGGGTGAACTATTATTTCAAAGAACGAAACCGCACATTATAATTATGTATGTAACAGATTATTCTCAAATAAAATATATAAAGAATATGTATACCTCGCAAAGTACATTCATTGTCATTTGGGATCAACAAATAACAAAAGAATTTACAGATGTACTTGCATTAGGAATACGTAATATTGTAATAGCCCCTGTAACTCCGCAAGCAGTGTTAGAAGAAGTGAATAAGAGTTTGTATCAACTTTCTTTGGTAAGGCAAGTTAGTTTACAACAGGAACTGCTTCAAACGATGTTTGATTTTCAAAATGATTTATTATTTATAGTAGAAGATGATGAAATTGTTGATTGTAATACAAATTTTTTAACGTTTTTCGGATATGAAAATTTGTTTGCCTATCGCGAGCAACATTTAGTATTTGCTGAACATTTTATTAGAGAAAATGGATACTACTCGACGACGCATGATATAACATGGCTAGACGATACTTTATCAAGCGGTAGAAGAATTAAGATGTCAAATTATGAAGGGGCAGTATCTACTTTTCTATTACGTGCGACACCATTGCCAGAAGATTTATCAAGATTTATTGTAAAGTGCACGGAAATTACAGAATTAGATGAAATCTATCAAGAACAAGAAAGACTTGCTATGATAGATTCATTGACAGAGATTTATAATCGTTTAAAGTTTCAACAAATACTAGAGGTAGAATGGGAAAAGGTAATACGTAATGATGAGAAAATAGCAATTATTTTATTTGATATAGATAATTTTAAAACAGTTAATGACACATATGGTCATGATTTTGGCGATTTGGCATTAATACAACTTGCAGAGCTTATGAAATCTAAAGTGGAGCAGCAACATGTATTTGCAAGATGGGGAGGGGAAGAATTCATTATATTAGTGACAAATACAGTAGAAAAGGAAGCATTTCAAGTTGCGGAATCATTACGATTCTTCATTGAAACAAAGCAATTCACTGGAATTTCGAAGTTAACAGCTAGCTTTGGAGTTGCGTTATATGAACAAGGAACTACAAGAGAAGAATTAATGCAACGAGCGGATATTGCATTATATGAAGCGAAAAAAAATGGAAAGAATCAAGTATGTGTGTATAGAAAAGAAAAAATGTGATTTTTCGCAACAAATTGTTGCGATTTTTTTTTATTGTTTGATAATAGAATAGGGGGACAATTTTTAGCGAAGGAATTATGGAGGATTAATATGATAAAAAAAGTAATGGTGGTGGCTTCACTGTCTGCTATAGTTGGCGGCGGAGTATACTATTTTCTTGTTAGCCCCAATATAAAGGAAAACACTGTATTAACAACGAAAGTGAATCCTACTATTGAATCGGAAGTACAAGGGAATATAGAAGAAAAAGAAGAGCAACAAATTGATTATGCTAGCATATCTCAAAAATTAGATCAATATTTAGTCGGAAAGCAATTCAATGGAACAGTTTTGGTAACAGATAAAGAGCATGTTATATTGAATAAAGGATATGGGTATGCTGATGTTCAAAATAAAATAGAAAATACGCCTCAAACAAAATATCGTATCGGTTCTATTACGAAAACAGTCGTTGCCACATCTATTTTACAGCTGCAAGAACAAGGGAAATTGAATATTCAAGATAATGTAAATAAATATATTCCTTCATTTCCGGAGAATAAAAATATTACGCTATATCATTTATTAACGCATACCTCTGGTTTACCTGAACACGCAAAAGGCAATATTAATGCGGCTTCCCGCTTACAATTAATTAATTGGATTGGACGTCAAAATTTAGAATTTCCTGCAGGAACAGGTTGGAGATATACAGATTATAATTATATGGTGCTTGCTTATATAATAGAACATATATCGAAAAAACCTTTAGGAGATTACATAAAAGAAAACATATTTGTAAAAGCAGATATGCATGAATCCGGTATGGGAAATATGGTACCTGGAGATAAAAATTTTACAAAGGGTTATGTGAAAAAAGATCAAGAGCTTGTACCAGCGCAGAAGTTAGGCATGGATTGGCTATATGGTTGTGGTGAGATGTATACGACAGTTGGAGATATGAAGAAATTAGACGAAGCAATTATAAATGGAAAACTTCTTTCTGAACAAAGTATACAGGCAATGTTTTCACCTTCAGCAGAACGGAAATATGCATTTAGTTTATATATATATCCAGATTATTTTCATAATCATGGTGTATTATCTGGTTGGAACACTTTCAATAATTTTAATAAAGAAAAAGGAACTTTTGTTATTTTATTTTCAAATGTGAAAAATAGTATGGATGATGACTTTAATAAAGAGTTCCGAAAGATGGTAAATGATTTATTAGAACAAAGGGGATGAGAAAATGGAACATAAAACTTTATCAATAGGTTTCATTGGGATTGGCGTAATGGGAAAAAGTATGGTTTATCACTTAATGCAAGATGGTCATAAAGTATATGTATATAATAGAACGAAAGCAAAAACAGATTCTTTAGTGCAAGATGGTGCAAATTGGTGTAATACGCCAAAAGAGTTAGTGAAGCAAGTTGATATTGTAATGACAATGGTTGGATATCCACATGATGTAGAAGAAGTGTATTTTGGTATAGAAGGAATTATAGAACATGCAAAAGAAGGTACGATAGCAATTGACTTTACGACATCTACACCTACTTTAGCAAAACGGATTAATGAAGTTGCAAAAAGCAAAAATATATATACGTTAGATGCACCTGTCTCAGGAGGAGATGTTGGTGCGAAAGAGGCAAAACTCGCAATTATGGTAGGTGGGGAGAAAGAAATATATGATAGATGCTTACCTTTACTTGAAAAGTTAGGAACAAACATTCAATTACAAGGACCAGCTGGGAGTGGACAACATACAAAAATGTGCAATCAAATTGCGATTGCTTCCAATATGATTGGAGTATGTGAAGCTGTTGCTTACGCGAAGAAGGCTGGACTGAATCCAGATAAAGTGTTAGAGAGTATTTCAACAGGGGCAGCAGGTAGCTGGTCATTAAGTAATTTAGCTCCTCGAATGTTAAAAGGAGACTTTGAGCCAGGATTTTATGTAAAGCATTTTATGAAAGATATGAAAATTGCTTTAGAGGAAGCAGAAAAATTACAATTACCAGTCCCAGGCTTAAGTTTGGCGAAAGAATTGTATGAAGAGTTAATTAAGGATGGCGAAGAAAATAGTGGAACACAAGTACTATATAAAAAATATATAAGGGGGTAAACGAGGTGGACCTTCAAAAGTTTGATGAGATGATTGATACTGTACAGCGAGCTACTTGTATGCAAATTAATGAAAAACAAAAAGAAGCTTTTAAACAAAAATATGATTTTGAACCAGAATTTGAATATGGAAGAGATGAGAAGGGGCATTATGTAATTCGAACCTCAAAAAAGATGTTAGAAGAAATGGAGTTTTATTTAGCATTGAAATATGATCGTGATGGAGTGGATCTTTATATGCAAGCTGAGATTGACGGCATATTTTATGTATCTATTAGCTATGGTGAAGATGCCCTACATCTACAAGAATTGTTTCAATTTCTAGAAGAAAATAAATAAAAGTCCTCAAATGAGGACTTTTATTTATTTAGTCATCTTTAATTTTTATAATTATAAGTTAGAAGCCCGGCGGCATCGTTCAACCGGGAACGGGATAATTTGTGCGATATGATTAGGACCAAATTGTTTTGTACGAGCATGGCGTATTATATAAAAAGCACACAGAATTGAAACAGGAATAGCGCCGAATAAACCAAATAATAAAGCGCTTACACAAGATGCGACAAATCCTAAAACACCAATTTCTAACTCTTCCATAATAGCTCCTAAAATAACAGGAAATGCTCCACATGTAACTCCAAGTATAAGTGCGATAAGTAAGCTCATGATTATCCCCCTCTGTTTGCGATATTATTTTCCTTCTTAGTTAATTGTAGTATATCACACATAAAACAGAATTTTCAGAAAAAATTCAATAAATGTTCAAAAAATGTTCGAAAAATGCACTTGAAAAATCAAGGTGTTAAATTTGTGATGAAATGGTACTTTCAAGTAAATAAAAAATCAGGCTTATTTCAAAATGAAATAAGCCTGTTCCATAGGAGGATGTATATATGTAGAGTGAATAAAAGTTTGGAAAAGGGGGTCCAAGTCCTTTTATTCAACTAACTACCTTAATAGATTGGAACCCAGCCTTCAGTTGTCACAAAAATACGAATAGCTACAACTTGGCGATCATCTTGCAAGGTAAAATAATGTCTTGCATTTTCAGGAACAGATATTAAATCGCCTGGCTCAAGTTCAACATCAAAGAATTTCCCATCTTTACCTTCAATAGCGAAAATGCCATGACCACTGACGATAAAGCGAACTTCGTCATCTGTATGATGGTGTTCCTTTTGGAAATTAATTAATAATTCGTCAAGGTTAGGGGTGCTATTTGAAAGTGAAATTACATCATGTGCTTTATAACCACGGCGTGCTGAAACATCAGCGATTTCTTTTGAAAAAATAGCTAATATTTCAGCTTTGTTTTCATCTGTTAACGAATAATTTTCATTTAAATGAGTAGGAAGTTTAGAAATATTCCATTTCTCATATAAAACGCCTTCCTCTTGTAGAAATTTAGATACTTCCACTTCATTTTCAATACGAGTATTTACTTCATGAATACGAATTTGCGCCATTAGAAACGCCTCCCTGAATTGATAATAGTTTTATATGAAATTGGAATAAAAACTCATAAGCTTCTAATCTCTTCTTTGCATCAAAGCTATCTCGGCCCCATACAGTAATACCGTGGTTACGGATTAATACTGCACCCGAATCTCCTTGTATATGCTTTCGGAAGTTTTCTCCAAGCGTTGGGATATGGGCATGGTTTTCGATAATAGGAATGTGAATTGTTGCACCTTCTTCCCAAATATCGAGTGCTTTAATAATTTCTTGATTTTGAAGGGTGACTGCATCACTATATAAATTTGTGATGACATTATTATCGGTTGTATGAACATGAAGTACGCAACCGGCATTCGTATTGTTATAAATGTGTGTATGCAATATTGTTTCTGCTGAAGGACGTAATTCAGTCTCTAAAACGGGAACTCCTACATGATCTACTAATAGAAAATCATCTGGAGTGGTTTTTGTTTTATCTTTACCGCTTGCCGTAATAAGAAAAGTAAGTGGTTCATGACTAACCTTTATAGAAATATTACCACTTGTTGCTGGGAACCAATTTCGTGTTGTTAACTCTTTTTTTATCTCGCTTAAGTCATACCATTGACGAAAAAGTTGTTTCATGCCTTCACCTCCAACAAAAGTTTTAATTCAGCTTGCACATCTTGAAATGTTTCAAACGGTGTATAAGCAATATGATTTTCTGCACACTTTGTAATAAGAAAATCGCGAGCGAATACTTTATCAGCTTGTTTCGCGGCTTGTAAATCAGTAATAGAATCTCCAATTACAATATGAAAGTCATCTGTATCACTTAATTTACGGATTAATGATGATTTACATAATCCGCAATGATTTTGACAATGATCATCACAAGAATGAGGCCATTTAACTGTAATAAACTCTGCTGAAAAGTCTGTTTCATTACAATAAATTTGCTCTTTTGGAATGATTCCTTGTAAGAGTGGATAGACGAAGAAATCCATTCCACCTGATATCACGTAAAAAGAAATGTTATTTTCCTTTACGAATTGTATAAACTCATGAAAACCACTACGGATTTCAGCAGTTTCTATTAAAAATTGAATAATATCATCGTGCAGATTAGTAGGTATTAATTGAAATAATTGAGAAACACCTTCTTGAATGGATAGTTCTTGTGATAAAATTTTATTCTTTACTTCTTCGGCTTCTGGTGGTGCGAATTTTTCCATAATGGACATAATGTTATCATTATTTGTAATCGTGCCATCGAAATCACAAAATACTTGAATACTCATAATTTCACCTCATAAGAGGGATTTCCCCATATTTGTAGTGCACTATGCAAATTTATGTCGTCTACTTCATGGAGTGGTTTATTTTGCAAAGTAGCATCAATTGCAGTACGAAAAGCTTTACCGCCGCCTTGCGCTCCATTTGGATGTCCGTGTATCCCGCCGCCAGCATTAATAACAACATCTTTACCGAAATCTCGTACAATAAAGGGAACGAAACCAGGATGAATACCAGCAGACGGAACAGAAAAGCTCTTCTTGAAAAATGCATCGTCTTCAGTTAAATATTTTGAGATAGCAAGAGCCTCCTCTTTTTCTAGCGCAACACTTCCGTATGGAGATGGGAATAATGAAAAGTCAGCCCCAGCATAACGTAGTAGCTTTCCAAGTAATAATGGAGATGAAACTCCATATAACTTGGATGCTGAATAAGCACCACTTACAGCAGGATGTGCCATAATAGGAACTGGGATTTCATCATCTTCTGCAAGTGATTGTAGTACATCTAGTCCGTAAGCAAATACGTTAAATAATAGAATATCAGCTCCAGCTTGCACTGCACGTTTAGCATTTTCTTTTAAATCAAAAGTTCGCCCTGTTAAATTTACGGCATATAACGTTTTATGACCGTATGTTTCGTAGACAGATTGTAAAACTTCTTTTCCAGATACAATGCGTTTCGTAAGGGGTGTTAATGCATTTTCAAATAATATTTCATCATCTTTTACTATATCTACACCACCAATTGCTTGATCGCGTAATTGCGTTTTTAAATACCCAATGTTTCGTCCAATCATTCCTTTAAAAATACTCATTAAAAGGGGACGATCATGCACTTGTAAAAGATTTCGAATACCATCTATCCCGAATTTTGGACCAGGAAAATGTTTTTTTAACTCGTCTGAAAAAGTTAAGTCAATTAGTTTTACTTCGCCATCAAGTGATAGCTTTCCAAATGTAGTCGTTAAAATCGCTGGTAAATCTGGACTGAAGTTTAATAGCGGATATTCGATTTTAATAATTCCGCGTTTTACTTTTTTACGTAAATACGAATTGGTATGTTCATGTTCAGCTAATTCCTCAACATGAATGACGTTGCCTTTATGCTGCTTTAATTGTTCTTGCAATAAGTGTGGCAAATGAGTCCAAGAGCCAATTGTTAAACCGAGTGCAATTTGCTCAGCTTTTTTTTCTAAGTTATGTGAATCATCATGGATTAAATACGTCGCTATAATTCCGCTCATTGTTATAACCTCCTAGTTAAATAAAAAAACCTCTCAGCTAAGGAGAGGTTTTTTTACAACCAGCTCCTTATCTGTCAGCGTAATGCTGCGAGAATTAGCACCGTGTCTACAATTGTAGATCGGTTGCCGGGTTTCGTCGGGCTCGTCCCTCCACCTGCTCTTGATAAGAAGTATTTAGAAATGTTTAAATTTTTAAGATAACTGAATTTTGTCAGATATTTTTCGTGTTGTCAATTACTTTTTGAAAAAATTTAATTTATCAATTCGATTAATGGCTTCTCGTAATCTATCTTCTGTATGCAAGAGACCAACACGGACATACCCTTCCCCATGCTCACCAAATCCAACACCAGGAGCAACTGCGACATGTGCTTTTTCTAGTAAAATATTAGAAAATTGCTCAGAGGTATATCCTGTTGGAACGGGAAGCCATGCAAAGAATGATCCTGTTGGAATGTCTACATTCCAACCAATTGAGTGACAGGCTGAAATAAGAGCGTTTCTTCGAGATTCGTAACTATTTACAAGGTCTATTACACAAGACTGTGAACTTAATAGCGCTTCTCGAGCAGCATCTTGAACTGCACCGAATATACTAACATACATATGATCTTGTAATAGGTTAATTGTTTCAATCACACTTTCATTCCCTACAGCAAAAGCGATGCGCCAGCCAGCCATATTGAAAGTTTTTGATAATGTGTAAATTTCAATTCCTATATCTTTCGCACCATCTGCTTGCAAGAAACTAACAGGTTTTTGACCATCAAATCCGATAGCGCCATAAGCAAAATCGTGAACAACTAATATATTATGTTTATTAGCAAAGTGAATGGTTGCATCAAAAAAATCTTTTGATGCAGTAGCACCGGTAGGATTATTTGGATAGTTTAAAAACATTAATTTTGCACGCTCTGCAATAGAGTCATCAATGTTCGTATAATCTGGCAAAAAGTTATTTTCTGCAATAAGCGGCATTGTTTCAAAGTGTGCTTTTGCTAAAGCAACCCCGGATAAATAATCTGGATAACCTGGATCCGGAACGAGAATCGTATCACCGGGATTTGTAAAACAAATCGGTAATTCTACTAGTCCAGCCTTCCCTCCAAACAAAATAGCAACTTCAGTTTTTGGGTTTAATTCCACGCCGTATTCATGTTTATAGAATGTAGCCACGGCTTCCTTTAAGCTTTCATGTCCGCGAAATGGCGGATATTTATGATGAATGGTCTTTTCGGCAGCATCTTGTAAAGCTTTTACGATATGCTGCGGTGTTGGTTGATCTGGATTACCTTGACCTAGATTAATAACATCGTGACCAGCTGCAACGACTTTGTTAACTTTTGCAACAAGTGAAGCGAAAAATTGTGTTGGCAATGATGTTACTATCTCAGAAGGTTGAAATAATTTCATACTTTCCACCTCTTTTGAAAGTTGTTACAATTCTAGTGACAAATGATATAATCTTTCCAGTATTTTGTAAAGAGAAAAATAAGAATGGGGCTGAAAAAATGAAAGTCGCATGTATTCAAATGGATATTGTTTTTGGAGATGTAGAAAAAAATATTGAGAATGCTAAAAATAAAATAAGTGAAGCTATGAAGGAAAGGCCAGATGTTATCGTCTTACCAGAACTATGGACAACAGGATATGATTTAACGAGACTTTCTGAAATTGCAGATAGGGATGGAGTGGAAACGAAAGAAAAGTTAATAGAATGGGCGAAGCAATATGATGTACATATTGTTGGTGGGTCCATAGCAAAGCAAACAGAGCAAGGCGTTACAAATACGATGTATGTTGTAAATAATGAAGGACAGTTAGTCAACGAATATAGTAAAGTACATTTATTTCAGCTTATGGATGAACATAAATATTTAATAGCTGGTAATGGTACGGGCGAATTTAAGCTAGATGATGTTGAATGCGCTGGAACAATTTGTTATGATATTCGTTTTCCAGAGTGGATGCGTGTTCATACTGCTAAAGGGGCAAAAGTATTATTTGTTGTAGCAGAATGGCCATTAGTTCGTTTAGCACATTGGCGTTTGCTATTGCAAGCAAGAGCAGTTGAAAATCAGTGTTATGTTGTTGCGTGTAATAGAGCAGGAAAGGATCCGAATAATGTGTTTGCAGGTCATTCTTTAATTGTGGATCCTTGGGGTGAAGTTGTAGTAGAGGCGAATGAAGAGGAATCAATTTTATTTGGAGAGCTTGTATTCGAGAAAATTAGAGAAGTACGAAAAGGAATTCCAGTTTTTGCGGATCGTCGTCCAGAATTATACAAATAAAATGTTGACAAGTGATTTTTATTCTTGGTATAGTCATCAACATAAAGTTAAAAATTCAAAAAATTATACAACTCTTATCAAGAGCAGGTGGAGGGATTTGGCCCGATGAAGCCCAGCAACCGACCGTAATACCATTGTGAAATGGGGCGTTTATTACGCCAAAAGGCACGGTGCTAATTCCAGCAGAAAGTAAAACTTTCTGGCAGATAAGAGGGGAGAAGATAAACTTCAAACCTCTTTCTTAGTGGAAAGAGGTTTTTCTGTGTTAGAAAAACCTCTGAATTTAAAAAGGGGGAGAAGACGATGGGATATTATTCATTAACAGAAATAACAGCTGTACAATATGCGAAAGATCATGGTTATTTTGAAGAGAAGGCAAATGTCATTTGTCATGAAATTGGAGATGGAAACTTAAATTACGTGTTCAAATTAGATGATGGAGAGAAATCCATTATAATAAAACAAGCACTGCCTTATGCTAAAGTAGTTGGTGAAAGCTGGCCATTGTCTATAAAAAGAGCAACGATTGAAAGCAAGGCATTACAAATTTTTGCGCAGTATGTACCGGATTATGTTCCAGTAGTGTACAGTCATGATGAAGAGTTAGCGATAACGGTAATAGAAGACTTATCAAGACTAACAATTACAAGAAAAGGATTAATAGACGGAGAAGAATATCCGCTTTTATCCCAGCATATTGGTCGTTTTCTAGCACATGTTTTATTTTACACTTCAGATTTTGGTTTACAGTCAGAAGAGAAGAGGATACTAGAAGGTACCTTTGTAAATCCGGACCTATGTAAAATTACAGAGGATTTAGTGTTTACAGATCCTTTTGGGCATTATGATACAAATGATTATGAGCCAGATTTACAGCTCGTGGTTGATGAACTTTGGAGTGATAAAACTTTAAAACTAAAAGTAGCACAATATAAATATAAGTTCTTAACAAGAAAAGAAACTCTTATTCATGGTGATTTACATACTGGTAGTATTTTTTCGTCACCTTCTGAAACGAAAGTGATTGATCCAGAATTTGCGACATATGGCCCATTTGGATTTGATATAGGTCAATTTATTGCAAATCTATTATTAAATGCTTTATCTAGAGAAGAAGAAAAGAGAAGTGTACTATTTTTTCATATAGAAAAGACGTGGAGTTATTTTGTAGAGACTTTTACAAAGTTATGGATTGGGGAAGGTGTAGAAGCATATACGAAAGAAAAACAATGGTTACCAATTATTTTGCAAAATATCTTTACTGATGCTGTTGGATTTGCCGGATGTGAACTAATTCGTAGAACAATTGGTTTAGCTCATGTAGCAGATTTAGATGAAATAGAAAATAAAGAAACAAGAATTCAAGCTAAGAAACAAGCGCTATCCTTAGGAAAAGAACTAATAAAATATGAATCTAAAAGTGCTGATATTCAACTGTTTCGAACATTATTTCAACAGACAGTTTCAAGGGGTGTAAAAGCATGAGTACAATTGTTACTGTTCCGAGATCTGTAAGTTGGAAAGGTGATGCAATTGCAGTATTAAATCAAACGAAATTGCCACATAGCACAGAATACAAAACATTAACGACTATTGAAGGGGTTTGGAAAAGTATCATAATGTTAGAAGTACGTGGAGCGCCTGCAATTGGAATTGTAGCTGCATTTGGCTTGGCGCTTGCAGCGAAAAAATATAATACTTTACATATCGAAGAATTTCAAAAGAAGTTTAATAGAGACTGTAACTATTTAGGGACATCACGCCCAACGGCAGTAAATTTATTTTGGGCAATTGATCGTATGAGAGAATCTATTCGAGAGATTACTACAATAAAAGAAGCACAAAAAATATTAGAAGAAGAAGCGCTTCGCATTCAACAGGAAGATGAAGAGGTGTGTCGAAATATTGGGGAATATGCGTTAACATGTTTTAAAGATGGCGATAATATTTTAACAATCTGTAACGCTGGAAGTATCGCAACTGCCAGATATGGAACTGCATTAGCTCCCTTTTATATTGGAAAAGAGAAAGGTGTGCGTTTACATGCATATGCGTGTGAAACGAGACCAGTTTTACAAGGTGGTCGCTTAACGACGTGGGAATTGAAGCAAGCAAATATTGATGTGACCCTTATAACAGATAATACTGCAGCTCATGCTATTCAAACGAAAGAAATAAACGCAATTATTGTGGGGGCGGATCGAATTGTCGCAAATGGAGATACAGCCAATAAAATAGGGACAATGAATTTAGCTATTTTAGCAAAGTACTTTAATATCCCATTTTACGTTGCTGCGCCACTGTCAACATTTGATGTTACGAAAGAAACTGGAGCCGAAATTATTATTGAAGAAAGAGATGAAACAGAAGTTACGAAAATCTTTGGAAAACAAGTAGCACCAATTGGAACGGATGTTTATAATCCAGCATTTGACATAACGCCGAATGAATTAATTACAGGAATTATTACTGAGAAAGGTATTATACGCGGGGACTATAAACGAGAAATTGCATCATTATTTGAAAAACAAGCTAATACATAATAGCTTGTTTTTTTATGCCTAAATGCAGTGTTTTCTCTTACTTATATAATGAAAGGAGGGGAAGAGGGTGGAAGAGTGGATCAAGATGATAGGTAATGTAGGGTTTCCAATTGTTGTAACATTATATTTACTCCACCGTATTGAAAGTAAATTAGAGGGGGTAATTGTTGCAATTGAGAAGCTCCCGCGGCAATTACTAAAGTACGAAGATCCTCGGGATAAAAAATAAAGTTTGCTCTTCTTGAGCAAACTTTATTTTTATTGAGCGGTATAACCACCATCGATAACGACAGCTTGACCAGTTATACCTTTAGCTTTTTCACTCGCTAAAAACATCGCATAATCTGCAATTTCTTGTACTTGTAATAAGCGCTTTTGTGGAACGAGTGGATAAATAACATCTTCTAAAACATTTTCAAGTGGTACATTTCGTGTAGTAGCTAAGTCTTGTAGTTGATTACGTACAAGGGGGGTATCAACATAACCAGGGCAAAGGGCATTAACAGTAATACCATGCGTAGCACCTTCTAAAGCGGCAACTTTTGTTAATCCAATTACGCCATGTTTTGCACTATTGTAGGCAGCTTTTCCAGCAAACCCGACAAGGCCGTTAATAGAAGCGATATTAATAATACGACCATATTTTTGTTGTTTCATAATCGGAAAGGCATGCTTAATTGCAATAAACGGAGCAATTTGCATAATTTGAATTAGTAGCTCGAACTTTTCAGTTGGAAAGTCTTCAATGGGTGAAACGTGTTGCATTCCTGCGTTGTTAATTAATATATGTAATGAACCGAAATGATCAACTGTTTGAGAAATTGCTGCTGTAATTTCCTCTTCAGATGTAACGTCACATTTTAAACCGATAGCTTGAAAACCTTCATTTTGTAATTGTTCAGCAGCTTCTTTTGCGCGTTCTTCAAGCCGATCGGTAATCACAACTTTTGCACCTTCTTTTGCAAAAGCCTTTCCCATTTCATAACCAATGCCACTTGCAGCACCTGTTAAAAAGACAACTCGATTTGTAACCATGATGAAAAACATCCCTTCATAATAAAGTTTTCATAGTGCTCTATTTAGAGAAGCTATAATGAAATTCCTGCAAACATTTGGAAAAAATATCGTTAGCTATCTTGTTTTGCAAAATAGTCTTTGCTATACTATTTTGTAAAGCAAGATACTTACGCTTATCTATCTTGTAAAGCAAGATAGTAGGAGGATTTGAATTATGTCGACAAGTCAAATGCTGAAAGGGATTTTAGAAGGATGCTTACTTGCTATTATTTCTGAAGGCGAAATATACGGTTATGAAATGAGTGAAAAGCTAGCGAAGTATGGTTTTACAATGGCGAGTGAGGGAAGTATTTATCCGTTATTAATACGAATGCAAAAAGAAGGACTAATAACAAGCGTAATGAAGGAATCTCCATCTGGTCCAAAGAGAAAATATTATACATTAACAGAAAAAGGCGAGGAAGCACTTGATGAATTTATGGATCGCTGGGAAACGATGCAAAGTAGTGTAGAACGTCTACTTGAAGGGAAGGGAAGGAGAAAATAATGCTATCAAGTGAAGCGCGAAAGTTTTTGTTAGATATGAGATTATTTTTGACGGCAAAGAGTGTGAAAGAAAGCGATATTGAAAATTTTATAGAAGATGCGGAACTCCATTTAATTGAGGGGGAGAGTGATGGGAAAAGTGTAGAAGATATTTTCGGAAGCTCACCGAAAGAATATGCAAATGAACTTGTCAAAGTAATGGAAAGAGATAGACAGGAAACGTGGAAGCAAATTGGTTTTACAGTAATGAATATCGTATCGTTTTGGATTATTGCTTCTATCTTAATAGTGAATCATGGAATGTTACAGATTTCACTTATTCAGTGTATCGGTTACAGTTTTTCATTGATTTTAGTTGTTATAGGTCCTAATTTTCTACTTCGCAAAATGACCTTCGTCACAAGCTTTACAAAAACATGGTTTTCCATGTGGTCTTTAGTTATGATTGCTCCATTGTTTTTATTAGGAGCTGTTACGATATTAGATGTGATATATCCTACAAAAATGCTCACATTCACCGAAGTCCAAAGTTATATAGTAGCTGGTGGGATTTTTATGATCACAGTAGCGATAAATATATATTTTGAAGGATGGTTTAAAAACTTATATTTAATCATTCCACTTTCTATTATGTTACTGTTTAAAACATTTACATCGGAAGATCTTATGCCAATGCTATTTCAAATTATATGTTTATACGGAAGTTTGTTTATTTTAATTTTCCTTGAAATTATGATGAAGACGAATAGAAGAGAAATGGTTAAATAA
The DNA here is from genome assembly GCF_051916445.1 of Bacillus cereus group sp. MYBK220-1. NCBI lineage: Bacteria > Bacillati > Bacillota > Bacilli > Caryophanales > Bacillaceae > Bacillus > Bacillus cereus group sp. MYBK220-1. The sequence goes on from NZ_JBQAGQ010000003.1 coordinate 444,040, forward strand.
GGGAGGGGTTATAATGAATGTTTCTAAAGAAGGAGAAAAGTTTTTAATCGATACGAAAGTATATTTAATAACAAAAGGGATTAAAGAAGAAGAGGTGAACGCCTTTCTAGAAGATGCAGAACTTCATTTAATAGAAGGTGAAAAAAAGGGAAAGACGGTAAGGGACATATTTGGTGACTCACCAAAAGAGTATGCGGAAGAATTAGCGAAAGAGATGGAGAAGGATAAAAGCGGAAGTATAAAGAGTGTTTTAGGAATGATTATTGGTATTGGTTACTAACCAATATTTTATTTGGAAATTCGAATCAACAATTTACGTTAACAAATGTACAGTTAATTGGTTATCCTATCGTTTTAATTATTACAATTATTGGAACGGTTTTTGCGTTTAGAATGTCTTCTTTTAAAAGTAAATTAGTAGAGTTTGGAATTATTTATGTAATAGTAATGATACCTATTTTATTATTAGTGTTATTAATGTTTATGAATAAATGGTACGGGACACCTGTATTGCAATTAACTACAATGCAAAGTTATATACTAGCTGGAATAATCTTATTAGTACTGCTAATTGGTGAAGCGTACATACTTGGATGGATTGGAATATTAGCTGTTATCATACCGTTATTAATTATGTTTGTATTTAAAGAATTAGGGAAGCAAAACCCATATTGGGGAATGTTAGAGCCTTTACTTCTGTACGGAAGTTTATATGTATTAATGAGATGGTCTTTTAAAAATGAAGAGGAAAAAACTATAAGCTAGTTTTATACTAATAGTGAAGTGAACGAACTGAATTTTTTATCAAGGGGGGAACGAATATGCAAAGTATATTTCTAGGTATATTGTCTATTGTGTTTTTAGGTTTAACGATTTTTGGGCTCTATACTACCTTTGTGAAAAAGGTACATGATGACTATTTCGATACTTTATTAGATGACACATCGGGTTATATTCTGTTCTTCGGTTTTATTGGAAAAGGGCTGCTCTGGATACACCAAAAATTATTTCCAAAGAAATATTATATAGGGATTTTTAGAGGGATTACATTTACATTTAGTTGTCTATTTTTATTTCTAGCAGCCGGGATTTGGTTTGTTGATTGGAATAAGTCGTTTTAAACAGTAACATGAGGGTTACTGTTTTTTTCTTTGTAATAAAGAGCTTTGTAAAGAGAGCGCTTTTTGTTCTGCTGTTAATAAGGAATGAATATGAACGTTTTCTGGACGAGGGACTATCGGATACATAAGATTGGTTGGAGAAGGATGGTGCTCCGAGCCAGTTGGGGAATGAGGATCTGCATGAGTAAGTTTTCCGTGAATACGTCTTGTAAATAAGATATGACCGATTTCGTGAGCGAGCGTATATATATTTTTCATAGGAGCAGCTGAGTTTGTTAAAACGATATATCCTGTAAGTTGTTGCTGTTTTGCTAAAGAGTAAGCGCAGGCAATTACTGCTGTTTCTTTGAAATAATCACTGCCAATATAACAAATATAAAGGTCGCATTCAGGAGCTTCATTTACACATGTTTGGAAAAAGGATGCCAGCTTTTCTTGACTTTGAATGGAATTTTTATAACTGATTTCACGGTCAAAAAAACGGAAAAGTTCATTTAATACAATTACTTCTTGAATTTGAAATGTAATGGGGTGCCAAATTGATTCTGCAACAGCTAAATCTTTTGCGATGCGGTCATCAGAAATATCGGCGCCGGGAGTAATACAAATACATATATTGACGTATGGATCCATAAGGAACACCTCAAATGAAAAAAGTTCTTCCTATAATATATGTGGGAAAAAGATGTCATGTATGGATAAACGCCTTCTTTATTGAATATATAGATGACAAGTCGAAAAAATTTCATAGTTCTATAACGTAGTGTGATCATCTTTTTGATATAGTAAAGGAAAGGGGGAGAATATATGTATACATTAAAAATCGTTTCAGACAGAGAAGCACTTTATCAATTTGCGAGTTATGTAAGAGTTGTACAAGGGGTGGAAGATGTATATGTAGAGGTGGGAGAACCTTTATATGAACATCCGTTAATGAAGTTTTATGTACATATTAAGCTGAAAGAAACATATGAGCAGCATAAAGCGTTACAGGAAATAGCAAGATTAGTAGAATTGGGGCGTTTTACATATGTCCATTATCGTAATGATGAAATTGAGGAAGCTTTTGAAGCTGTAAAATATGAAAGTTTTAAGAAATAAAGGTGAAAAAAAGGAGGCGAAAGCTTCTTTTTTTCTTTAAAATTACATGAACAAAAAGAGCAAAATTTTGTTATGATAAGGGAGGTTAGGGAAAGGGGAATTTACATATGGGGTATATTGAAGAGTTACGAAAAGTCGTTGGTACAAGGCCGCTCATTCTCGTAGGATCAGCAATTATTATATTAAACGATAATCAAGAAGTATTGCTTCAATATCGTTCAGATACATATGATTGGGGTGTACCTGGTGGGGCGATGGAACTGGGCGAAACGACAGAAGAAACTGCACGTAGAGAGTTATTTGAGGAAACGGGGTTAACTGCAAAAATAATGCAATTTCTTGGTGTTCTATCTGGAAAAGAAGTATATTTCCGTTATCCGAATGGCGATGAAATTTTCAATGTTATTCATCTGTATCAGGCACATCATGTGAGCGGGGAATTAAAGCTCGATCATGAAGGGTTAAAACTTCAATATTTTCCAGTAGATAAGTTGCCAAAATTGAATGAAACGACAGAGAAAATTTTACAAAAGTTTTTATATGCGCTGACAGAATAGAAGGTTAATTCCTTCTATTTTTATTATATTAAATATTTTGATTTTTTAGTATGTTTATAGTATGATAGTTATAGATATACATCTTATGGAATTTCACCTAAAAACTGACTAGGGTACATAAGAGAGGGGCAAGTGCAAAATGCATAATGTTGTTATTACAGCTGCAGTTCGTTCGCCAATTGGAACTTTTGGAGGAGCGCTAAAAAATGTAACGCCAGTAGAATTAGCTGTTCCTGTACTTCAGGAAGCTGTAAAACGAGGCGGGGTAGAACCACATGAAGTTGATGAAGTAATTTTAGGTCATTGTATTCAAAGAACTGATGAAGCAAATACGGCGAGAACAGCTGCATTAGCGGCAGGATTTCCTGACACAGTTACGGGATATACAATCCAACGTCAATGTTCTTCAGGTATGCAAGCAATTATGTCAGCTGCAATGCAAATCCAATTAGGTGTAAGTGATGTTGTTGTTGCAGGTGGGGTAGAAGCGATGAGTTCGAGCCCTTATGCATTGAAACAGCACCGCTGGGGACAACGTCTACAGCACGGAGAAATTCGTGATACGGTGTGGGAAGTGTTAGAAGATCCGATTCACCATATTATGATGGGTGAAACAGCGGAAAATTTAGTTGAACAATATGAAATTACAAGAGAGGAACAAGATGAAGTTGCTCTTCGCAGTCATACATTGGCACTGAAGGCAATCGAGTCTGGATACTTTGACGATCAAATTGTTCCTATTACAATAAAAGAGCGTAGAAAAGAAGTTGTATTTTCGAAGGATGAACATCCACGTGCAGATATTACAGCTGAAAAATTAGCTGGATTGAAGCCGGCATTCCGTAAAGATGGATCAGTGACTGCTGGAAATGCATCTGGCCTTAATGACGGGAGTGCAGTTCTAGTATTAATGAGCGAAGAAAAAGCGAAAGAAAAAGGTTTACAACCGTTAGCTAGAATTGTTGGATATTCAGTAGCTGGAGTAGATCCAAAAATTATGGGTATTGGACCAGCACCAGCAATTCGTAAAGGTTTAGAAAAAGTAGATTGGTCATTGGAAGATGCAGATTTACTTGAAATTAATGAAGCTTTCGCGGCTCAATATTTAGCTGTAGAGAAAGAGTTAGGCTTAGACCGTGAAAAAGTGAACGTAAACGGTAGTGGCGTAGGACTTGGGCATCCAATTGGTTGTACAGGGGCTCGTATTACAGTAAGTTTAATTCACGAATTAAAAAGACGTGGGTTAGAAAAAGGAATTGCCTCTTTATGCGTCGGTGGCGGTATCGGGGTTGCCTTATTTATAGAAGCACTATAAAAAAGAAGCAGCTATTGCTGCTTCTTTTTTTACGACTCAAATAGATGATGGAATAATCGATCGCGATTTTCAAAGAAAAGTTTCGTCGTTTGGTAATGCTCAGTTTCTTCTAATGTGGATTCGTGAATTCCCTCTTGTGTTAAAGAATATATAGTGGATTCAGGATAAGCCATTAAAATAGGAGAATGCGTCGCGATAACAAATTGTGAACCTTGTTCAGCTAGTTCGTGCATTCGAATGAGCATGGAAAGTTGTCTCATTGGTGATAAAGCTGCCTCAGGCTCATCTAAAATGTATAAACCTTGTCCTGAAAAACGGTTCATAAATAATGAGAAGAATGATTCACCGTGTGATTGTTTGTGTAGTGAGATACCACCATAAGAGTTGATAACCGGATTCCCACGTGCTTCTCTATCAGCATCTATTTCATCAATATAAGAAGCAACGTTATAAAATGATTCAGCGCGAAGAAAGAAACCGTCGTTTGGTGTATTGAAACTTTTTGAAATGCGAAGGTATTCATGTAAAGATGAATGGGAATCGTTTGTGCTAAAGCGGAAGTTCTTCGTTCCACCTTCTGCATTAAAACCTAACGCAATTGCAATTCCTTCAAGTAATGTTGATTTACCTGTTCCGTTTTCTCCAATAATGAATGTTACATTTGGATGGAAAGCTAGTGATTGTAATGTTCGAATAGCGGGTAAGCAGTAAGGATATGCGGAAAAACTAGGGATATTTTCTTTTTTTAATGTGACATTTTGTAAAAAGGGTACGTCAATCAATATATAAACCTCAATTCATAACGGATTTTGAATTTAAAAAGGCAGCAAATACAAGTGTTAATGACACCTGAATCCCTTCTTGTTTTCTGAATATTTTATGTGGATTATATCATTTAAACTATCATATTCCAATGTGAAAATAAATATTGCATGGAGATCCATTCTCTCGTTATGATATATGGTATTCTATTGAAAATGTGAGAAGGAGTTAAAGTATGCCGTTTACATTTGCACATCCAGCAGCAGTTCTTCCTTTTGCGAAAAAGCATTCTAAACATATTTCAGTAACGGCTCTTATATTAGGTAGTATGGCGCCTGACTTTGAATATTTTTTGCACTTTAGACCCTATGGTGTTATTGGCCATACATGGCTTGGGTTCTTATATTTAAATTTACCGCTTGTATTTCTAATCGCATACATATATCATTACATTTTAAAAAAGCCGTTTATAACGCATTTGCCTAAACCGTTTGCTGGTTATTATTCATATGCAATAGATGAGAGGTGGGGGCTACATACCTGGAAAGAATTCTTTGTATTTTGCTATTCTGCATTATTCGGTATGCTCACGCATGTTGTTTGGGATGCATTTACTCATAATACAGGCTATTTCGTTATGAAAATAGCATTGTTACAAATTGAATTACGCAGTATTCCATTGTATAAATATATGCAACATGGGAGTACATGTGTTGGCTTATTATTGCTATTATACGTACTATGGAAGTATAAAGATGAAACAGGGAAAGATATGATTGTAGCTTTAGAAAAAAGAAAGTATTGGGTTTCGATAATCATTGTGACAGCTTTTATATTTATCGTGCATGCGTTCCTAGATCCCTATTTTCATATTTTCCAAATTGGAGGTATAATAGTATCTGGATTGACAAGTTCATTTTGTGGAATTGTCATTGTTTCTATAGTTTACAAAGCAAGGGACTAATTTTATATTCATGAATGATAGCGTTAGGAGAAATGAAATGATGAAAGCATGGAAAAGTATTTTTGTTTTATGTAGTTTTCTTCTTATGTTAAGTGGTTGCTTCCATCAAGAAGAAAAGAAAGCTGAACCGAAGAAGAAAGAATCTATTCCTGAAACGAAAGAATATGGTGGGCGTGAGCTGAAAAAAGTAGGACAAAAAGTGAAAGAAACAGGATGGGGTAATTTCAAGTTAGAGCAGATGCATTCTGTGAATCAAACATTTGAAGTAGCGCCAATGAAAATTCACGTACAAGATGTGAAAGTAATCTCTTTATCACAAATGAGTGAAAAGGCAAAAAATACATTGAAAGTATACACGGCACTAACTCCTGAAGAAGTAAAACGTAGATTAGGGGATAAAGTAAGCCAAGAAGATGCAGAATTATATGCATCGCTAAGTGGAACAGAGATTAGTAATACAATTCGTTACGTTGAGATTACATATAAAGTGGAGAATAGCGGAAATAAAAATATGCAATTTTTCTCTATGAATGATGTTATGATTAATGGTAAGCAACATTTTAAAGTAGCCACTCAAAACTTTTTATATGACGAAGATACGTTAGTTGGTACAAAAAATGTATCAAGAGAAGACTATAAGCCTGGTGAAATAAGAGATGGTATTATTGGTTTAATACTTGACGATGGAAAAGACAAGGTAAAGGATATTCAGTTTACAACTGATGATTTACTTGCAGGAGATTCAGAAACACAAGATGTTGTAAAAGAGCCACAAACGTTTAACATCTCACTAAAATAATGTAAGACAAAACAGTCAGCATACAAATATTATGCTGACTGTTTTTTTATTTCTTTTATGTATGAATCTACATTTTGAAAAGGCACCTTAATTTTAAACGCATCTTTTTGTTCATTAAATTGCTTTTCATTGTAGGGACCGAAACGTTTATTGTGCTTTACATCAATAATCCAATAATGTTCACTTTTTTTATTTGCAATTGCTGCGTCAGGGTTATTTGGATCTGATTTTTCCTCAGTTTGTTTTGCAATAATGTATTTATCATCCCAAGCAATGTCTGTAATTTTTGCAGGGATGTATTGTGTGGCATATACAGCATCTTGCGAGGGGAAAAGTTCAAATGCATTTCCAGAAGTACGTATGAGTTCGTATTCATCGTTAACCGTATAAGTTAAGTGACTTGTGTTTCCTGCACAACCAGTTAATAGGAAGGCGACGAATAGGATTATCCATTTTTTCAATATGGGAACCTCCTTTATAATGCTATTGTAACAAATTGTACAAGAAAAGTAAGAGAAACGCTAGTTTACAATGTTTTTTAGAAGTGGTACGATGAGACGGGTAAAGAAGGATATGAAGGAGTCGACATAAAATGAAGTTAAAGATGCATCGTCCAGCGCTTGTAATGAATCGCATAGGTGCTTCCCTAATTGACATGTTTTTAATCTCGGTTATGTATGGTGCAGTAGTAGCTATTATGACCGGAAACTATAGTGCTATGTTTAAGCGCTTTAATATAAGCTTAGGTGATTTTAGATATGATTTCGCAGTAGTTTTCATATTAATGGCGATATATTTTATTGTATTACCCTTTATTTGGAACGGTGTTACACTTGGCAAAAAGGTAACGAGAATAAAATTAATTTCATTGAAGAGTGAAAAGCTAACGTTGCAAACATTAATTATAAGATTTTTTGTAGTGTTATTACCGAACGTATTGCTATTAGGAATTCCATTAATATGTAACGTATATATGATGTTGTTCCGCAAAGACAATTGCGGTTTTCAGGACTTAATTACAAAGACGAAAATAATAAGTCTTGTATAATAAAATAAAAAAAGACCTTTTTATATATAAAAGGGTCTTCTTTTATTTTATAAGTATATTGTGAATATTTACAGTAAGGAAAAGCTAAAATGTGTCATTTCCATTTATAATAGATTGAAAATTAAGATAATGGTATAATGATTAAAAATAATATCTTTATCTCACCATTTGGGGCTGATTAAAGTTTTACTTTATATAATAAGGGGGAAGTTGAGATGACAGGAGGTAGCATAATTTTTTGGGGCATTCTTATTTTTATCGGTCTAGTTCTTGATCAGCGTAAGAGTAAGAAAAAAGAAGGATAAAAAGTAAACGTTTACAAATCGAATGGCAATTTTTCTTGCTTGCAGAATAATCTCATAAAGGAGTATACTGAATGACGGTAAGACTTATAGAAGGGGTAATGAAAATGAAGCTTGCAGGAAAAGTTGCTATCGTAACTGGCGGTGGCATCGGTATTGGACGTAATACAGCTCTTTTGTTGGCTAAACAAGGCGCAAAAGTTATTGTAACGGACATTGATCAAGAGAGTGGACAAGCAACAGTGGAGGAAATTACGAATCTAGGCGGAGAAGCCCTTTTTGTATTCTATGATATGGAAAAGCAAGGAGATTGGCAACGCGTTATTAGCATTACTTTGAATGCATTCAGTCGCATTGACATGCTTTTTCAAAATGCTGGTTTATATAAAATAGATTCTATTTTTTCTCGCCAACAAGAGAACGATTCCAATGTACTTTGTATTAATGACGTTTGGATAGAGATAAAACAATTAACGTCATCTTTTATGAAACAGCAAGAAGAAGTGGTGCTTAGTGATTTACCGATTTTCGGTATTATTGACACGAAAGGACAATCATTTCATACAGTAGAAGCCCTAGTATAATAATGAAAACCGCCCTCAATATATGTGGACGGTTTTTTATATGTGTATAGTAAAGATAAATTTTTTAGCGAATACGTTGTTCAGTTTGGTTATCAAAGAAATGCGCTTTATTTATATCAAATGCTAATTTAATTTGGTCACCAGGTGAAAACGTATGTCTTGCATCTACACGTGCCGCAAAATCTTGATTCCCAAGTTTCATATATAAAATGGATTCAGCACCTAATAACTCAGCGACTTCAATTTTTGTTGTGAAGGCAGTAGATTGTGAAGCTTCTAAAAATAGTAGTTCATCATGAATGTCCTCTGGACGAATACCTAAAACAATTTCCTTATTTACATAGCCTTGTTCACGTAGCATCTTCATTTTTCCTTCAGATACTTTAATTTTTATAGTATTGTCTATAACGAAATCGGTTTCAGTCAATTTACCACGGAAGAAGTTCATAGCTGGTGAGCCGATAAATCCACCCACGAAGATGTTTTCTGGTGTTTCATATACTTCTTTTGGAGTTCCAATTTGTTGGATTTTTCCATCCTTCATAACGACAAGACGCGAAGCCATAGTCATTGCTTCTGTTTGATCATGTGTTACATAAATTGTTGTTGTTCCAAGACGATGATGTAGCTTAGAAATTTCTGAGCGCATTGCAACACGGAGTTTAGCATCTAAGTTTGATAATGGTTCATCCATTAAGAAAACTTTTGCATCTCGAACGATTGCTCTACCTAACGCAACACGTTGGCGCTGTCCACCTGATAATGCTTTCGGTTTTCTATCTAAATATTGTTCAAGTCCTAAAATTTTTGCTGCATCTTTCACACGACGATCGATTTCATCTTTTGGTATTTTTCGAAGTTTTAATCCAAATGCCATATTATCATATACACTCATATGTGGATAAAGAGCGTAGTTTTGGAATACCATAGCGATATCTCGATCTTTTGGAGGAACATCATTCATTAGTTTACCATCAATTGAAAACTCGCCTTTTGAAATATCTTCAAGTCCAGCTACCATTCGTAATGTTGTAGATTTTCCGCATCCAGAAGGACCGACAAATACAATAAATTCTTTATCTTGAATGTGTAAATTAAAATCAGTTACAGCTGTTACGTTATTATCATATATTTTATAAATGTTTTCTAATTTAAGTTCTGCCATGGTATTTCCCCCTAGAAATAATTATGCAAACGTTTTCTTTGAGTTCATTATAAACGAATAGATTCAAAAAATAAATAAAAAAATAAAACGTTTTCATTTATTGGAGATTTATTAGTGGTTTTCATATGTTTTCTTAGAAAAAGAACAATAAAAATTGTAAGCGCTATTTTAAATTGAGATAGAATCTGTTATCATTCATTAATGAAAACGTTTGCGCCTTAAAAAAGAGAAAAATGAATGATGAATGAAATGGGGTAGCATAATGGAAAAACAATGGTGGAAAGAAAGTGTAGTATATCAAATTTATCCTCGTAGCTTTATGGATAGTAATGGTGATGGTATAGGAGATCTTCAAGGGATTATTTCAAAGCTAGATTACTTAAAAGAGTTAGGGATTGATGTGATTTGGTTATCACCAGTCTATGAATCTCCAAATGATGATAATGGTTATGATATAAGCGATTATTGTAAAATTATGAACGAGTTCGGAACAATGGAAGATTGGGATGAGCTATTACATGAAATGCATGAACGTAATATGAAACTTATGATGGACTTAGTTGTTAATCATACTTCGGATGAACATAATTGGTTTATTGAATCACGTAAATCAAAAGATAATAAATATAGAGATTACTATATATGGCGCCCTGGAAAAGAAGGAAAAGAGCCGAATAACTGGGGAGCAGCGTTTAGTGGATCAGCATGGCAGTATGATGAAATGACAGATGAATATTATTTACATCTGTTTTCTAAAAAACAGCCAGATTTAAATTGGGATAATGAAAAGGTAAGACAAGATGTTTATGAAATGATGAAGTTTTGGTTAGAAAAAGGAATTGATGGCTTCCGTATGGATGTTATTAATTTTATTTCTAAAGAAGAGGGATTACCAGCTGTTGAAACAGAAGAAGAGGGGTATGTTTCAGGTCATAAGCATTTTATGAACGGTCCAAACATTCATAAATATTTACATGAAATGAATGAGGAAGTATTATCGCATTATGATATTATGACGGTTGGTGAAATGCCTGGTGTAACGACAGAAGAAGCGAAATTGTATACTGGAGAAGAACGAAAAGAATTGCAAATGGTATTCCAATTTGAACATATGGATTTAGATTCAGGAGAAGGTGGAAAGTGGGATGTAAAACCATGCTCACTTCTTACTTTAAAAGAGAATTTAACAAAGTGGCAAAAAGCATTAGAGCATACCGGATGGAATAGCCTTTATTGGAATAATCATGATCAGCCTCGCGTTGTATCTCGTTTTGGTAATGATGGAATGTATCGCATTGAATCAGCAAAAATGTTAGCGACAGTTCTTCATATGATGAAAGGAACGCCATATATTTATCAAGGAGAGGAAATCGGAATGACGAACGTTCGGTTCCAATCAATTGATGAATATCGAGATATTGAAACGTTAAATATGTATAAAGAAAAAGTGATAGACCATGGTGAAGATATAGAAAAAGTAATGGAATCTATTTATATAAAGGGTCGTGATAATGCTAGAACTCCGATGCAGTGGAATGATCAGAATCACGCTGGATTTACAAAAGGTGAACCTTGGATTACTGTAAATCCTAACTATAAAGAGATTAATGTGAAACAAGCAATCCAAGATGAAGGTTCAATTTTTTATTACTATAAGAAATTAATTGAACTACGCAAAAATAATGAAATAGTTGTGTATGGATCATATGATTTAATATTAGATAATGACCCTTCTATTTTTGCTTATGTAAGAACATATGGAGATGAAAAACTACTTGTCATTGCAAACTTTACTGCGGATGAAAGTGTATTTGAAATGCCTAAGGATATTAGTTATAGTGAATCAGAGTTATTTATACACAATTACGATGTAGAAATCGGATCAATAGATAACATTCCATTACGTCCGTATGAAGCGATAGTGTTCAAATTGAAATAAGAAAAAGCCTTATGCCACTTCAAACTTGGCATAAGGCTTTTTTGGATTACCATTTTAATATGGAGAATCCATATGGAGGAAGTGTAACTTGTAATACACTTGCTTCTGCTGAAAATTCTTCGTTTGTATAAATGTTAATTATTTTCTTACCAGTAACATGAAGAGGGAGTGAAACTGTAACTTCACTATTAGTAGGGTTTAAAACGAAAAAGATAGTTTCATCCTCATATGTTTTCGTATAAGAAATATAATTATGTTCATCATTTGCTTCGATGAATTGAAAAGTACCATGTCCTCCAAATGCTTTATGTTGTTTCCGTAATAAAATCAATGTTTGTATATGGGTAAATAATGCATGATCTTGTTCTTTAGTATCCCAAATCATACATTTACGGCAATCAGGGTCCATGCCGCCATCCATACCAATTTCATCTCCGTAATAAATACAAGGAGAGCCGATGAAAGAAAGATGGAATACATAGAGCAATTTCAACTTATTTTTATCTCCGTTGCATGTTGTTAAAATTCTTGGAGTATCATGGCTGTCTAATAAATGAAATGCTGCTTCATTTACATTCATAGAGTAGGAATGTAGAGATTCTGTAATTTGCTTCATGAATTCACTTGCTTTAATGGAATCGTTAGCAAAGTAAGAAAGTAGAGCGTTTGTAACAGGATAGCTCATGACAGCATCAAATTGATCGCCTTGTAGCCACGGAAGGGCATCGTGCCAAATTTCTCCCAAAATATATACTTCAGGATTTAGTGTCTTTATTTCAGTTCGGAATTCTCTCCAAAAGTTGTGATCGACTTCATTGGCGACATCAAGGCGCCAGCCATCTATATTGAATTCTCGTACCCAATAACGTCCTACTTCAAGTAAGTATTCTTTTACATCTGGATGAGCTGTATTTAATTTTGGCATATACGGTGTAAAGGCGAAAGTATCATAATTTGGAAGTGGTTCTGTTATAATCGGAAATTCATGAATGTGGAACCACTCTTTATATGCGGACTTCTCACCATTCTCTAGTACGTCTTGAAATTTCTCGAAAAAGTATCCACTATGATTAAACACAGCATCGAGCATTACTTTTATACCGTGCTTATGACATTCTTCAACGAGCTCTTTAAAAGTTTCTTTCGTCCCAAATTGTGGGTCAATTTCCATATAGTCAATTGTGTCATATTTATGGTTTGAATGAGCTTTGAAAATAGGTGTGAAATATATTCCGGAAATGCCAAGCTTAACAAGGTAATCAAGGTTTTGAATAACACCAGAAAAATCTCCGCCGAAAAAGTTAGTTGGAGTTGGATTCGCACTTCCCCAAGGGAGGGTGTTTTCTGGATTCAGCGTACTATCGCCATTAGCGAATCGCTCAGGGAAAATCTGATACCAAATGGTGTCTTTAATCCAAGATGGTGCTTTGAATACATCATCTGCATGAATAAATGGAAAACAGAAAAAGTTACCAACATCATCATTTGGAATGCTAGAAAAGAATCCTCGCTCTGCATAAATAAGAGTGTCTGTTTCAGATTTTAATTCAAACCCATAACGTAAGCGCTTAAATTTTGGTTCGATTGAAATGAACCAATAATCAAATAATGCAGTAGAACCCGTTTTTTTCATGGGTGTACTTGCTGATATCCATTTCCCGTCTTTCCATTCGTAAGGATCACCGTAAATAAGATCGGCGCTTTGAATATCATCTCTCTTAGTACGTACTCGGATGTGAATTGTTTGTTCATCATAAGCGTATGCATAATTATCTTTCGGCCTATGATAAATGGCTTCTTTAAACATATAGAAAATCCCCCTTCAATATCTCTATACATAGTATTCCCTTAAGTGTAATAATAAAGCCTATATTGCAAACGATTGCCTTTCTCGTAGCTTTAATATTGCTTATAAGAGTAGTATTCATTTCATATAAAGTCAATGTATAAAGAGTATAATGACATAATTTTTAAATTAATATTTGCAAAATGAATAAAAGAATGTATAATGATAGACAAATAGCGCAAACGTTTTCATAGATTGAGATATTGTTTGCGCTTCAATTAAACTATTAAATGCAAACGTTTTCAGTTACTGAGGTACATAGACAATTTAGGGAGGTTTTTGGGATGAAGAAAGCATTATCATTATTAACGGTTTCAGCATTATCTATTGGTATGTTATCTGCATGTGGGCCGAAAGATTCAGGGAAAAAAGAGGAAAGTAAAGCGAAAAAAGACTATGATCTTCTTGTTTGGGAAGATGATAAAAAAGGTGTTGGTTTAGAACCAGCAGTGAAAAGCTTTGAGGAAAAATATAAAGTAAAAGTAAAAGTTGTTGAAATGCAAATGACAGATCAAGTGAAGAAGTTACGCCTTGATGGGCCAGCGGGGACTGGACCAGATGTTGTAACATTGCCACACGATCAAATCGGAAATGCAGTAACAGAAGGTTTACTTTCTGAAGTGAAAGCAGATGATGCTGTAAAGAGTAAATTTACTAATTCATCAATAGAAGCACAGACATATAATGGGAAATTATATGGTTTACCAAAAGCAATTGAGACACCAGTCTTTATTTACAATAAAAAACTAATGCCAAAAGCGCCAGAAACGATGGACGAGCTGTTTAACTTCTCAAAAGAATTTACGAAAGATGGCAAGTACGGATTTTTAGCATTAGGAGATAACTTCTACTTTGCTAATGCATTCATGGCAGGTATGGGCGGTTATGTATTTGGTGAAAAAGATGGAAAGCCAAATGCAAGTGATGTTGGATTAAATAATAGCGGAGCAGTACAAGGTGCTGAATATCTTCAAAAATGGTACAAGGAAAAATTATTCCCAAAAGGTATTATCGGTGAATCAGGTGGGCCTGCTGCTGATGGACTATTCAATGAAGGAAAAGCAGCTTCTATCATGAATGGCCCATGGGCGTTCCAAGCAATGGAAAAGAACGGGATTGATTATGGCGTTGCTCCAATGCCGAAATTACCAAATGGTCAACCAATGAAAACGTTTGTTGGGGTTAAAGGATGGCATGTAACAAGTTTCTCTAAACAAAATGATTTAGCTACAAAATTCACTGAGTGGGTAACAAATGAAGAAAACGCAAAAATTCGATTTGAGAAAACAAAAGAAATTCCTCCAGTAAAATCAGTAATGGAAGATCCAATTATTAAAGATAACGAAGCTGCAAAAGCAGTTGCAACGCAATCTGAAAATGGAATTCCAATGCCAAACATTCCAGAAATGCAAGAAGTTTGGAAACCAGCTGGAGATGCGCTTCAATTAGTTGTTACAGATAAAGAGGCACCAAAAGCGGCGCTTGATAGTGCAGTGAAACAAATTAAAGGTAATATTGAGGCAAATCATAACAAGAAAAAATAAGGTGAAATTCGTGCCTCGAATATGAGAGGCACGAATTCTCTCCCTTCCATGTAGGAAGAAAAAAGGGGGAAGGAACATGCAAACATCTATGGAACCAGCAAATGGGTTAAACCATTCAAAGCATAGGAAAATGGCAACCATGTTATCAATCATTCCAGGCGTGGGCCAAATGTATAATAAACAATTTGTAAAAGGTCTTATTTTTCTAGTATTAACAGGTTCATTTATTGTAGCCTTTGCTGATTTATTAAATATGGGATTATGGGGTATTGTAACGCTTGGTACAGAAGTTCCACGTGACCATTCTGTTTTTCTATTAGTAGAAGGAATCTTGGCCCTTATCGTTATCGCTTTTGGGCTCGGCATATATGCATTTAACTTATATGATGCATACCAAAATGGAAAGAAACGTGATAGCGGAACACCGTTAAATTCTGTAAAAGAGCAATACCGTAATTTGTTAGATCAAGGTTTTCCTTATTTAATGGTTTCACCAGGTTTTCTACTACTTATCTTTGTGGTTGTATTTCCAATCATCTTCGTAATTTTAATTGGATTTACAAACTATGATTTATATCATTCTCCTCCAGCTAAATTAGTAGATTGGGTGGGCTTTAAAAACTTTATTGATATTTTCACTTTACCGATGTGGAGAGAGACATTTGTAAGTGTATTCTCTTGGACTGTTATTTGGACATTCGTTGCAACAACATTACAAGTTGCACTTGGTATTTTCTTAGCGATTATCGTAAATCAGCCCGGTATTAAAGGAAAGGCGATTATTCGAACAATCTTCATTTTACCGTGGGCGGTTCCAGCATTCGTATCTATTCTTGTTTTCTCTGGTATGTTTAATGAAACATTCGGAGCGATTAACAATCAAGTATTAGCTTTATTCGGAATTGAAAAGATTGCTTGGATGACAGATCCATTTTGGGCGAAGATTGCTTTAATTATGATTCAAACGTGGCTTGGGTTCCCGTTTATCTTTGCGATGACAACAGGTATACTGCAATCGATTCCGGGAGAATTATATGAAGCGGCTACAGTAGATGGAGCGACAGCTTGGCAACAGTTTCGCAAAATTACATTGCCACTTGTGTTATATGCAACAGCACCAATATTAATTACGCAATATACGTTTAACTTTAATAACTTTAGTATCATCTATCTATTTAACGGTGGAGGTCCTGCTGTAGCTGGACAAGACGCAGGTGGAACGGATATTTTAATTTCATGGATTTATAAGTTAACGATGACTTCAGCGCAGTATGGAAAAGCAGCAGCTCTTACAATGATATTATCGTTAATTGTTATTACAGTTGCGTTATGGCAATTTAAGAGAACAAAATCATTCCAAGAAGAGGATATGATGTAAATGAATATTAAAAGACAGAAGATGTTACGTCTCTCATTAAGTTATTTAGTTATTTTCGTAATGTGTGCCATCATTTTCTATCCGTTATTATGGATTATTGGCTCATCGTTTAATCCGGGTGATAGTTTATCTGGATCAAGTATTATTCCACAAAATGCAACGTTAGATCATTATCGTAAGTTATTAGATCTAGAGAATAGTAATTACTTACTATGGTATAAAAACACATTAAAAGTAAGTGTTTTAACGATGATTTTCTCAGTGTTAGCAATTAGCTTTACTGCTTATGCATTTTCGAGATATCGTTTTGTTGGAAGAAAAAATGGTTTATTAACATTTTTAATTCTGCAAATGATTCCAAACTTTGCAGCGTTAATTGCTTTATACGTATTAGCTCAATTAACAGGATTAATTGATACACACCTTGCATTAATTTTAATTTATGTAGGTGGGGCTATTCCGATGAATACATGGCTTATGAAAGGGTATTTTGATACGATTCCGAAAGAACTAGATGAATCAGCTCGAATGGATGGAGCAGGGCATTTTCGTATTTTTTGGCAAATCATTATGCCACTTGCAAAGCCAATCGTAGCGGTTGTAGCGTTATTTACTTTCATTGGTCCATTTACAGATTTCATTTTAGCGAGTATTATTTTGCGAACACCAGAAAATTATACTTTAGCAGTTGGATTATATGAAATGGTTGCGAAGAAATTCGGTAATGAATTTACAACGTTTGCAGCGGGTTCTGTGTTAATTGCGATCCCAATTTCAATTTTATTCCTATCACTACAAAAATACTTTATTTCTGGTTTAACAGCTGGAGGTACAAAAGGATGAAAAATGGGACATTACGTCCCATTTTTCTTTTCATCTCCCTATAAATAAGTTTATAGGGAGATGAAAAGAGATTTGACATCACATGTGAAAAGAAGTGAAATAAATAGTATATTATAGTATAGGAAAAAATAGCTATATCCCTTACAATACATGAAGAGGGAGAATAGGATTAGTTTTGCAAGATATAAGAAATGAAAGTTTATGACTTGCAATGAGTGCGAGATAAAATATATGAAAAATGGCAGAGAAATGAGAGGAGGGGGATTTTTATGACAGTTACAATTAAAGATGTGGCGAAGCAAGCGAATGTGGCACCATCAACAGTTTCTCGTGTAATTGCTGATAATCCAAGTATAAGTGAAAAGACAAAGCGCCGTGTTAGGAAAGTGATGAGTGAATTAGGGTATCATCCCAATTTAAATGCGAGAAATCTTGCGAACCAAACGACGAAAACACTTGGTCTTGTTATGCCAAGTTCTGCAAGTAAAGCTTTTCAAAATCCATTTTTCCCAGAAGTTATAAGAGGGATTAGTTCATTTGCACACGTAGAAGGTTATGCGCTTTACATGTCGACAGGTGAAACGGAAGAGGAAATTTTTAATGGTGTCGTAAAGATGGTACAGGGACGCCAAATTGGTGGCATTATTCTTTTATATTCAAGGGAGAATGATCGGATTATTCAATATTTACATGAACAAAATTTCCCGTTTGTTTTAATAGGAAAACCATATGATCGAAAAGATGAAATTACATATGTAGATAATGACAATTATACAGCTGCAAGAGAAGTGGCAGAATATTTAATTTCATTAGGGCATAAGCAAATCGCGTTCATTGGTGGTGGATCAGATTTACTTGTAACGAGAGATCGTTTAGCTGGTATGAGTGATGCCTTGAAATTAGCAGACATTGTATTACCAAAAGAATATATTTTACATTTTGATTTTTCGAGGGAAAGTGGTCAACAAGCTGTTGAGGAATTAATGGGACTGCAGCAACCGCCAACGGCAATTATGGCAACCGATGACTTAATTGGACTTGGTGTGTTAAGTGCTCTTTCTAAAAAAGGATTCGTTGTACCGAAAGATGTTTCTATTGTAAGCTTTAATAATGCTTTATTATCAGAAATTGCGAGCCCTCCACTTTCGACAGTTGATGTGAATATTTATCAGCTAGGATATGAGGCAGCAAAAGCTTTAGTTGATAAAGTAGAGAATGCAGAATCCACTGCAAAGTGTATCATTATTCCTCATAAATTACTAAAACGTCAAACTTGTGATCATTATGCATAAAAAAGCTAAGAGTTTAACTCTTAGCTTTTTTCATTAGAAAGGCTTCTAATCGGTCGCAGCCTTCTTTTAAAGTTTCGATACTATACGCATAGGACAAGCGAAGGTAGCCTTCACCGTATTCAGAGAATGCTGTTCCAGGAACTACAGCTAGTCCCGCTTCTTTGACAAGATCAAGTGCAAAATCAAATGATGAAGATGTCAAATGACCAACATATGGGAATAAGTAAAATGCACCTGTTGGCTTTTCAACTGTTAATTCCATTTGAGTGAGTCTATTATATACGTAATCACGGCGTTTTTTATATTGGTGGCGCATCATTTTTGGTGCGTCTTTAGCTGCTGTTAATGCTTCAATTGCAGCGTATTGAGCGATTGAAGTAGCACACGTTACATTGTATTGATGAACTTTTAATATGTGTCCTGCTAAATAGCTTGGTGCAAATAAAAGTCCAACACGCCAGCCAGTCATAGAATGTGATTTAGATAAACCGTTAATGACAATTGTCTTTTCACGCATTTCTGGGAAATGTGCGATAGATGTATGCTTTTGTTCATATACAAGCTCACTATAAATTTCATCTGAAAGGACGAAAATATTTTTATCTTTTAAAACATCTACAATATCTTTTAATTCTTCTGTGGATAAAGTTACACCAGTTGGATTAGAAGGATACGGTAGTACGATACATCTTGTTTTTTCTGTAATAGCATTTTTAAGCGCTTCAGCTGTTAAACGAAATCCAGTTTCACGAACATCTACAAAAATAGGCGTTGCACCGCATAATCGAATAATGGGTTCGTAACCTGGATAAATAGGAGCAGGTAAAATTACTTCTGTTCCTGGCTCTAAAATCGTTCGGAATGCAACATCAATTGCTTCGCTAGCACCGATTGTAACGATGGTTTCGTTTTCAGGTGAGTAATGTAAATCGTAGTTATCTTTTACGAAGTTACAAGCTGCCTTACGTAATTCTAGTAAACCAGCGTTATGTGTATAGCTTGTATAGTTTTCTGTAATAGCCCGTTTTGCCGCTTCTTTCACGAGAGAAGGTGTAGGGAAATCGGGTTGTCCAATTGTTAAAGAAATCAAATTATCATAGTTTTGAATCATGTTAGAGAATTGACGGATTCCAGAAATTTGGATATCCTTCACTCTAGGGTTAATGAATTGTTCCATTGTATCTCCCTTTCTTCCGTTTGAAAATTAAGTTCATTTTATCATATTTTCTATGATTACGCTTTGTATATGTTATTTAGAAAGAGAGAGAAAAGAGAAAAAAAGCCGCTATAAGCGACTTTTTAATATCCGTATTCCCAATCTATTTCATCTTCATTCCAGAGTACAGAGGATACCTTGCCAAGGTGAACAACTGATTCGTTCACAGCACATGTGCAGTTTTCTTCTCCCGCTTTATGCTGTAACTCTTCATATACTGATTTTTCAACATTTTCTAGAACAACCAAATTTTCTTCTTTTAAAACAAGCGTAGTACCCGCCATATTTATCTTCCTCCTACTAAAGTAATGATCACTTATTTGTAAACATAGATAGTATGGATTATATGCTGTATTTTGCTATAGTTGTCCGTCTAAAAAAGTATTTTTATATTTTCTTTGTAATCCGTATTCATTGTATACTGCACGAAGGAAATTTGGTACAGGGTTTACAATCATTTCGAAAATCTGTAACAATTATTATGAGTTGTTAACAAAGAATTAACAAATATGTTAAGAAAAATCAAAATTTTAAAACAAATACACCTATAAAATGATATAATCATATCAAAATACATATAGGGGATGAGAGGTTATGGAGCTTATCCGTGATTTATTGATTCAAATTGCCATCATAATTTTGCCACTATTTTTATATGAAGCGATTCGTTTAAATCGCTATCAAGAAATGCCTCCGAAGCCAAATCGTTACTTTATTATGTTTTTATCTAGCGTTACGCTCGTTCTCTCCATGACATACTCTATTTGTTTTGGCAATGTGTGTGGGTATAACTTTCATCCCATTCCAATTGTCAGTGGTTTTTTATATGGTGGGATTGTTGGTTTAATCCCAGCGGTTATTTTTGTTGCATACGAATGGTTACTAAAGGGAATGAGCTTTCTTCCAGTTTTAGAAGTAATATTTTTATTGATAGTTCCGCTATTTTTATCAAAGAAATGGTCTCTTTTTTCAAGGGATAAGAAATTAATTTTAGCATTTATGATTTCATCATTTTATGTGCTTGTTTCTTTAGTATTAGGCATGATTAATGTTCTTTTGGAAACAGGATTTACACCGTATATTTCGCAAATATATAGCGGATTTATATTTGCCTCGCTTATCATGGTCATGACAATGGTATTCCAGGTGTATTTAACTGAATATTTAAATGAAAATGCATTGCTACGTACAGAGATGCAAAAATCAGAAAAGCTTAATATTGTAAGTGAGTTAGCAGCAAGTGTGGCACATGAAGTTCGAAATCCACTAACTGTTGTTCGTGGATTTATCCAATTGCTAGAAAGTACGGAAGATGTGAAGAATAAGGATTATATGCGTCTCGTATTAGCTGAATTGGATCGGGCGGAACAAATTATTTCAGATTACTTAAATTTAGCAAGGCCACAAATTGAGAAAAAAGAACACATTTGTTTATCAGCCCAATTAATAGAAATGACCACTCTTATGTCGTCATTTGCAGCGATGCAAGGTGTATATTTACAAGTTGAAATTTCAGAAAGTCTTTATACGATTGGTGATAAGACAAAATTGAAGCAAGCCATTATGAATGTTGTTAAAAATGGTATTGAAGCAATTCAAGGAAATAAAGGATATTTAAAAGTAACAGCTATTCAAAAAGATGAAACAATCATAATAAGAGTTAAAGATAGTGGTGTTGGTATGACGAAAGAACAGTTAGCAAGGCTTGGGCAACCATATTATTCTTTAAAAGAAAAAGGGACAGGATTAGGACTTATGGTAACATTTATTATTTTACAAGCGCATAATGGTACATTGGAATATAAGAGTGAAAGTGGAAAAGGCACTGAAGCAATTATTATATTACCAGCTGTACAAAATAAGGAATAAAAGTTACCGATGAAAGGTAACTTTTTATTTTATATTGTTTATTCATTTGTTTTTTCTTGTTTTGCTCGGCTAAATAAACTTTTAAATGATTGAAAGAAGCTTTGCTCTTTTGAGGCAGCAACCATTCTTTTTGTTTCTTGAATTTCTCGAATAACTTGCATAAGCTGTGCATCACGGTTACTGTCTTTATTATAAATTTGACTAACAAGTTTATTCATTTTTTCTTCCTGTTTGGATTCTCGTTTATACATATGATTCATTAATAAGTCCATCTTTTCTTTTTGCAGTGCATCTGTTTGAGCGGCGTGATCGACTAACTCTTGAAGCATTTTTTCTTGAGAGCCTTCTTTTACATAAACTTGTTGCATCAATTCGTCTAGTTTCTCATCCTTTAAACGATTTTGTGTAATTAAAGTAGAATTTTGATGAATAATTGCCTCATTTAATTGAGCTAGCATTTCAAGTTTTAACATGAACTCCTCAAAGTTACGCCCATCTTCTTTTTCTTTCGTTTGTATCTCTTGCTTATCTTGTATAACTGGTACAGGTGGGGCCTCTTTTTCTTTTAAAATAATCGGTATCGTTTCTGAAATATCTTCTTGTAATGTAGCAGCTCTTTCGTGTATAGATTTCAATAATTTTAAATCATCAAGTTTATAAATACGAGCATCAGCTGTTTTGGAAATCATATAACCATGTTCCTCTAACAGTTGACTATATTTGCGAACTATATGTTTTGGGATGCCTGTTTTATTCGTGACATCTTTCGTTTTATAGGTAGCTTCCATCATATTTCCTCCCCAAAAAGTATCGTATATATCATTTCAATCTTTTATGAGGACTTCCTTTGAAAAAGAATGTCGGAAGGCTATTAGTTTTCTACAGCATTAGTGAAAAAATGAAAATTTTTGGCGGAATGGCAAGGAATAACTAAAATAATGTCTGAAAACATATACAGGAGAAGTTTGTTATAATAACGGAGGAAAAGAAACTGGTAGAAACATGGAGGTATACATGAAGCAATTAAAAGGTATTATCATTTCAATTATCGCAATTCTGTCTATTTTAGTAGCAGTTTATGAAGTACTTGTGCCAGAGGAAACAAGTGTAAAGAAAACGAATACGTATGATCAAGTGTTAGAATTTCCGAAAGAACGTTATCCAGAGACAGGAAAACATATTACGGATGCTATAAAAGAAGGGCATTCAGAAGTTTGTACAATCGATCGTGGTGGTGCTGCAGATAGAAGGAAATTGTCGTTAGCACCATATCCATCAAAAAAAGGGTATGATCGTGATGAATGGCCAATGGCGATGTGCAAGGAAGGCGGAAAAGGAGCACATATTGAATATATAAGTCCGGCGGATAACCGTGGAGCAGGCTCTTGGGTAGGGAATAAGTTAGATAAATACCCAGATGGTACGCGAGTAAAATTTGAAGTGAAGTAGTAGTTGTATATTTCATAATGAAGGAGAAGGGGAACTATGGAGTTAACGATTTCTTATTCGCAATTAATGTTGATGAACTATGACGGTGAGCAGCCTTATGTAGATTGGACTGATGAAGATTTTGAAAGAGGTTATGCTAAGGCAGATGGAACTGTTATTTTTGAAGCACTTTCTGATTATACTTGTGAAGTGAAAGTGACCCCAGGGAAACATATTGAAAAAGAAGAAGTAGTTAGAACGATTACGGTTCCTTTTACAGTTGAAAATGAAAGTATCGTTATAACGAGTATTCTTTCTAATAAATTTCAAATACCTATTCCAAATGGTGAGTATACAGTTGTATTACAAGCAATTCCTCTTGAAGAGCCAACGGATGATGAATTATATAAAATACAATATGAATTCTTTTTTGAAAGTAAAGAATAAAAAATGGGTTATCCTGAGAAAAGGATAACCCATTTTTGTTATGCGTTTGTTTTTAAAAGGGAACGAGCATCTTTCGCTGCTTGCACCATATGTTCTAAAGCTGGAATAACTTCTTCTGTTCTTCTCGTTTTTAAACCACAATCAGGATTAATCCAGAAATATTTAGGATCACATACTTCTAAAGATTGTTCTACGATTGTATACATTTCATCTTTACTCGGTACACGTGGGCTATGAATATCATATACACCTAGGCCGATGCCTTTTTCATATGTTGTATGTTTTAATGTATCAATAAATTCTCCGTGACTTCTTGATGTTTCGATAGAAATTACATCTGCATCTAATGCGCGAATCGCGTCAACAATATCTTCGAAGTTACTGTAACACATATGAGTATGAATTTGTGTTTCATTTGCTACAGAAGAAGTTGCTAAAAGGAAGGATTGTACTGCCCATGTAATATAAGCATCCCAATCTTTTTCTTTTAGTGGCATTCCTTCACGAAGTGCGGGCTCATCGACTTGGATTACTCTAATTCCGGAAGATTCAAGTAGTTCAATTTCGTGACGAAGAGCTAGTGCAATTTGATACGAAACTTCTTTTCTTGGAATATCATTTCGAACGAAGGACCAATTTAAAATTGTAACAGGTCCGGTTAACATTCCTTTTACAACTTTCTCTGTTAAGCTTTGCGCATAAACTGTTTCCTTAATAGTCATGCCGTTAATAAAGGCTACATCACCATAAATAACAGGTGGTTTTACGCAGCGGGAACCGTATGATTGTACCCAACCGTTTTTAGTGAATGAGAAACCAGCAAGACGCTCACCAAAATATTCGACCATGTCAGTTCTTTCAAATTCACCATGTACAAGGACATCAAGCCCAATTTCTTCTTGGTAACGAATCCATTTTTCTGTCTCTTTTTCAATAAATTGTTCATATTGTTCATTTGAAATAACACCGTTACGCCATTCTTTTCGCGTTTGACGAACTTCAGTTGTTTGCGGGAAGCTACCAATAGTCGTTGTTGGTAATAGCGGTAACTCTAGAGCAACTTGTTGTAATTCGTATCGTTTTTCAAATGGAAGAGGACGTGAAAAATCTTCTTCTTTTAGTGCTGTTCGTGCTGCTTTGACATCTTCTCGGTTACGTGCAGCAGATGAACGAATTGTATGATGTACGTTTCGATATGTTTCCAGCTCATTACTAATGCTTTCTGTACCTTGAGTGAGAGCGGAATGAATAAGAACTAACTCTTCTAATTTTTGATTTGCAAATGCTAACGCATCAAACAGCTCAGTCGATAAGTGAGTTTCTTCTGTTTTATCGATTGGTGTATGCAATAAGCTACAAGAAGGCTGAACGATGATATCTTTCGTTTGGACTTGTTTTTGTAACGTTGTAAATAACTCAAGAACTTCATCAAGGTCAGCTCTCCAAATGTTACGGCCATCTATACAACCGACAGCTAAAGTTTTATCAGCTGGGAATCCATATTTTGAAATAGCATTTAGATTACCTTCTTTACCATGAATGAAATCTAATCCAATACCGGATACCGGGAATGTAATAATTTCTTCATAGTTTTCTTCTACGCTATCAAAATATGTTTGTAAAAGAAGAGTCGCATTTGGAACTTCTTTACGAATAGCTTCATAAATTTCTTTTGCTTGTTGAACTTCTTTTTTAGTTAAAGAAGCGAAAATCGGTTCATCAACTTGAATGGCTGGTGCACCAGCTGTATGTAGTTCTGAAAGCAGTTGTACGTAAGGTGCAACTAACTGTTTTAAAATGGTAGGAAATTGTTCTTGTGTATAGCCTTTAGCTAATTTTAAGAAAGTATATGGTCCTAAAATAACAGGCTTTCCATCTACTCCTAATTCTTGTTTTGCCTCTTCGTATAAGCGAAGGGGACGATTATCTTTTAAAGAGATTTGTAATCCCTCTTCATATTCAGGAACGATATAGTGATAGTTTGTGTTAAACCATTTTGTCATTTCGGAAGCTACGTGATCTTTAGAGCCACGCGCCATTGCGAAATATACATCAAGGTAAGATGTAAACTCAGAAAAACGTGATGGAATAAATCCTAGCATATAGGCAGTATCCAAAACGTGATCATAATATGTAAAGTCGCCAATTGGAATGAGTTCAATCCCTTTTTCTTGCTGTACTTTTACGTGTTGAAGGCGAATTTCTTTCATTGTTGTTAAAAATTGTTCTTCATCGATTTTATTGGACCAAAAAGCTTCCAATGTTTTTTTCCACTCTCGTTGTAGTCCGATACGTGGATAACCTAAGTTACTTGTTTGAATTGCCATTTTAAATTCCTCCCTAATTGAAAGTAAGCATTTCCGTTTACTAGGAAATACCTATAACAAAAAGTACAAAGACATAGAAAATAAGCCTTCCTTTTTGTTTTAACACCTCATCATCATCCGTGAATCTATCAGTGTTGTTAAAACAGGCAGGTCTCCTGACTTATGCTTCATATAATTTCTTTTACCTTCCCGTTTTCACAGTGGCACCAAAAAGAAATCTCAGCATTTACAGTGGCGGGACCGTGTTGGAGTTTCACCAAGCTTCCCTTTTAAACACGAAACAAAACTTTCGTGTACCTATTTTCCTTTTGAAAGGAATTTAACAAGCGATATGATATTGAAACAAATTTTAACATAATTTTTGGAATTTTGTCTACTGTTTTAAAATAAGAAAATTCTAAAGTTTTTATTTCTTAGTATTCTGACTTTTTATATTCTGGAGTAACGAATAATATTACAGTATGAAAAGAGAAATTGAGCTATGAAAGAAGTAGGGATGTCTTCTTTCATAGCTCAATCTTCATCTATAGCAACTTCTGAAAGTCGGCCTGCTATAGCATCTTTAAGGAGGGTGTTTAGCCATTGTAATTCAACTGTAATATGCTCAATTACACTTTGCAAAATATATAGTTGTGCACGTGGAACCTTTCCTTTATTACAATCATATATCGTTTGCATAGTATGTAAATATTGAAGAGTATCGTTTTTCTTTTTTTCTAAAATAGGAACTAATTCGTGATCATTGCTAAAGTGAGCGAAAGATAAGGCTGAATAAATAGGTTTATATATTTGGTTTTTGGCTTCGAATTGTTTTAATAGTAAAGTGTGGAATAGTTTTTTGCCTTCTTCTGTTATATGAAAAATCGTTTTGTCAGGTCGATTTGTGTCTCTAATTACATTTGTAATATGAATTGCCCCTTGCTTTTCTAATTGCTCGAAGGCGTAATAAAGTGATCCTTTAGCATATTTAATGTAACAATCCATTTGTCGTTCTTTCATAATATGCTGCACTTCATATGGATGTTTATCTCCTTCGAGTAGCAAGCCGAGAATGACTAATTTCATGCTCATGCTGTCTCAACTCCTGTATATAAAAACTTTATCCAGTAAGATCCCCACCCAAAAATTCAGCGGAAGCAAAGAAGTTAGGTGGGGATTAACTGCCCGTAAAAGCCCGATTGGTGTGGGCTAATAATCAGTGGGGGATGAACATCCCCCACTGATTAAAGTTTCACTTTATACATATTATAAACGGCATATCCTTTTTCATAAAGGAATATGCCGCTTCTTTTTTATATTAACTAACTTGCTTTTGTTTTTCTTTCTTTTTAGGGCCTGTAAAGAGGCGTTCATTTCCCATAAGTAAAATACAAATAATACTTAGTACAGCCGGGATGAGTGCCCAGAAGAATGTATTCGCAATAGATGTAGCGAGAGCTTCTTTAATACCCGCTAATATTTCAGCAGGAATTTTTGCGGTAGCGCCTGGTGATAATAAGAAACTTGTGTCTCCGCCTTTTGGAGCTAATTTTGCTAGTTCAGGGGGGAATACAGAGTTTAGTTTATCTGTAAAAATATGATTTTGAATTGTACCGAAAATCGTTACACCAAGGGTCATACCGAGTGATCGGAAGAATGAGTTTGTTGATGTCGCCGAACCACGGTCCCGCATTTCCAACTTGTGAATAGAAGACATACTTAATACTGAGAATGAGAAGCCAACACCAAGCCCAGCGAGAATCATAAATAGTGTTACGAGTAAACGAGGTGTGTCCATTGTTAAAGTACTTAATAAATAAATACCAAGAACGAAGAAGACACCAGATACCATCATAATGTTACGATAGCTTGTTCGAGAAGCTAATTGTCCTCCTGTTTGACTTCCAATTACAGAACCAACCATCATTGGTGTTAAAATTAATCCAGCATTAGAGGCGGAACCTCCAAGAACGCCTTGAATGAAGATTGGAATATAAACTGTACAGATAATAAAAGCGGCACCATAGAAAAAGGCAACTCCTTGACTAGCTGCGAATAAAGGTTTTTTAAATAGATGGAACGAAATAATAGGCTCGGTTGCTTTTCGTTCTACAAAGAAGAAAATAATAAGCGTAATAACTACTGTTGTAAATAAGCCAATAATTACAGTAGAATTCCAGGCATATTCCTTACCACCAAGTTCTAATGCGAACATTAAGCAAACGATACTTATGACAAGTGTAATAGCACCAGCCCAATCAATTTTTTGTTTTCTAAATTCTAGAGACTCACTGTAGTATTTAGTAATGAAGAAAAAGGAGATAAGTCCTAATGGAATATTAATATAGAAGACCCAATGCCAACTTATATAGTCTGTAATATAAGCACCTAATAAAGGACCGAATACACTAGATGTCCCGAAAACAGCACCGAATAGTCCTGTCATCTTCCCGCGTTTTTCTGGTGGGAAGATATCGTACATAATTGTGAAGGCGATAGGCATAAGGGCACCACCACCGATCCCTTGAATAGCTCTATAAATACTTAATTGCTCAATACTTGAAGCTGTTCCGCAAAGAGCAGAACCGAATAAGAAAAGAATGAGGCCCCCAATATAAAAACGTTTCCGCCCGTACATATCAGAAAGTTTCCCGAAGATAGGCATCCCTGCCATTGTTGCTACCATATAAGCTGATGTGACCCAAACAAACTTATCAAATCCTCCTAGGTCTCCAACGATTGTTGCCATTGCGGTTGCAACGATTGTATTATCCATTGCGGCCATTAATATACCAAGCAGTAAACCAGCAACAACAAATTTTGTCTTGTTGGCTTCTTTTTTTAATGGTTGAGTTTCCAAATATAACCCTCCTTTAGAAATAAGTAAACTATATTAAGTTTTGAGTGCAGTGGATAAAAAATTTTAATGTATAGTTGATTTTAATTTCTTTTCCATAAGTGCACTGATATGCCATAAAGAATATTATAGTCAAATTTGACTATAAGGCAAACTTTTTCTTACGTCAAAATATTCTTTCGTATGAGTAGAGAACGAGTGAGCCATACTGAATATTGCTATGAAGGGAATGAAGTAAATTGTAAAAAAATTTCATAAAGAACACCTTCTGTTAATAGATGAAAAATGGTTTTTTCTTCATATTGTCGAATAGGATAAAAGGAAGAGAAATATTAAACATTGCTTGTAGCAAGCTTTAGTAATTTGGGGAATTCATTGTGTGTATGTTACATCTGAAATGAGGTGAATATATATTATGAAAATATGGGGACGAATTTCGGATACAGGAAAGTATTCAATACCGCTACAACCAGTATTGTGGATTGACGGATCGAAAAAGGAAAACGAATTTCCTCAAGTAGCCGTTACATTACAAATTGGTAGTATGTATACAGAACAGTTTTCGTATGAATTGACCTACGATGTAAACGACATACTTATTATGCGAATTGAAGTGGAAAATAAAGGGGTAGAAATGATTTCGAGAGTTGTTGTAAGTCATATGATTCGAGATTACTTTGCTTATATTCCTAATTCTTTAAAAGTTGATAAGGGGATAAGTGAGTTTTTATTCCAGCTTGTTAGATGGCGAATTGATGATTTGTTACCGAATGAGAAGGTGGAACTACGTTGTAAAATAAAAGCTAATAAAGATAAAGCTCTTAAACAAACATTCTTTCAGGCTACATATACATTTCAAGATAAAGAGATATCATATGGCCCACTGCAAACAAATGAAGTTGTTGTGCGTCAATGATAAAAAGGAACCTGTACAAAAGGTTCCTTTTTTAGTGAAGGTTGTGTTTTTTGAGTATTTTCTTTTGCTCCATTCCTTTTTTTCCTACATAGTTATTTTTGTAGCCAAAGTATAGAATAAATAAAAATGAAACAACATTAACAATAGCGTCGATTTGATCGTTTGTAATAAAGTGTATCCCGAAAGAGGTAAATAATAATTTTAATGATAATAGAAAACCAGCTAGTAAACGCATAGCATCTGATAGATTCTCTTTTTGTAGCATATAGATTACTCCTTTCTATAAAAGTTATATATTATATATATGAAATAGAGTAGAAAAGGTATACAAGCTTAAGCAGAAATGTACATTGCATATGTACATTTTTTATTTTGTAGAAAAACATTATTGATATAGAAACATATATTGGTATAAAAGGGGGAAAAGTATGAAACATAAAGGGAAAATTAGTGGATTATTGCTTGGCAATACTGTGGCAGTTACAGAATGGATTGCACTTCAGGATGTAATTGCAAAACTGGATTCACGATCATTTTATACCGTCTTTATTATTTATATATTGCAAATGATACTAAGTTATTATTTTGGACATTGGTACGATAAAAGAGCGAACGAGCGTATGGGTATGGAAGTAGGAGGAATGGCAAGCAATGATTTTGTTGTTGATTTTTTTGGGAAAGTAGCTGCTTTATCTGAAAGAGATTCTCGTAATATTACAGTGTACATTCTTTCTGTAAAAGAATGGGAAGGATTAAAAGACACGTTGCAAGAAAAAAAGTTGGGAGTGTTAGTACAAAAATTAGAGAGTACCATTGTAAAGACAATTCGGAAGGGTGATGTTGTTACAAAGTGGGATGAAAATAAGTACGTTATTGTAGCAATTGATAATGGTCATGAAACATCAACAATAACAAAACGATTAATGAAAAATATTGAAAGTGAAATAGAAGGTGATTTACTCAGTGTCACTCTTTTATTTGGAGCAGCTAGCTATCCAGTAGAAGGAAAAACGTTTGAAGAACTGTTGAGAAAGTCGCAAAATCAATTGTACCAGTATAGAAATTTGCAGGAAAATGAGTGAAGCTTTGATTTGAAGATATATGATAGGAAGATGTTTTATTTGTAACATTTTTTTGACTTTTATTACAAAAAAACGCCGCGTTTGTAATAAAAGTCTTTAAAAATATATGAAATAAGCATATAATTATGATGGTAGTGCCAATGCAATTTGCACAGTGTGTTTTATTTTAAAAGTGTAGAGGAAAGCAAGCTCTACACTTTTCCTTTTTAGGAAATGAAAAGAATATTTGTAAGTTGTTGCGAGATATCGATTGTACTGTGTAAAATGAACAAAGAGATTAATTGATAGAAAGCTGGAAAGGGAATGATAGACGTGAGAGCGGAGCGATCACCTTTTATCAGGTGAACTATTATAGTCTTATTAAGACTGAGGTGAAATTCCGTGGATATTAAAGTAATACATAGTGTGAACAGGCCTTAAAAAACACGAAGTAGTATACTTAAAGATGGATATGGAATTGCTAAATAATTCAAAAAGAATAATGTAATATCAAGTAATAATTTGTACAAACAATATTAATGATCTTCGTAAAAAAGATGCGAGTGTATAGAACAATTACATATTTTATAACTTTTTTATATTACACGATGGTCGTTTATAAGTAGGAGGAAGAGATGTTGAAATATAGTAAATTAGCAATTGTAACTACATTATCAATGATTTTATTAGCCGGTTGTTTCGGCCCGAAACCAGAAGAAGAATTATATGTAGCGTTTGAAAACGCTGCTAAACAAGAAAAAACAATGTTTGAAGATGCAAAAAAACTTGAGACTTTAGAGAAAGAAGGACAAGAATTATATAACCAGATTGTTCAAGAAGGAAAAGATAATAATCAAACTGTTAAAGAAAAACTGAATCAAGCAGTGAAAAATACAACTGAACGAGAAAAAGTGCTTACAAAAGAAAAAGAAGTTTTAAATAAAGCGCAAGAAGAAGTGAAGTCAGCTGATAAGTATGTGAAGAAAATTGAAGATAAGAAATTGAAAGATCAAGCTGATAAAGTGAAAAGCACGTATGAGAAACGCCACGATTCATTTAATAAAATGTATGACAGCTATAACAAATCTTTAAAACAAGAAAAAGAGTTATATACAATGTTACAAGATAAAGGTACTAAATTAAAAGATATTAGTGAAAAAGTAAAAGTAGTAAATCAATCTTATAAGGATATTGAGTCAGAAAAAGATAAATTTAATGAATTTACAAAGTCTTATAATACAGAAAAAGTAGCTTTTTATAAACAAGCAAATATTAAAATTAAAGAAGAGAAAAAATAAAACAGTTTGGCCTACACTTGGCCAAACTGTTTTATTTTTTTGTATAAGTACGACTATACCATGGAACAGGCTCACTTAATTTTTTTTCTTGTTTTAATGCTTCAGGACCAATATAATCTTGAAGTGTTTTTTTTGCTACTGTTAAAGATAAGGTTGTTTTCGGATTTCGATAGGAGGATTCAAGATGACCAAGATGCGGTAGAATTCGAAAATCTTCTTTCGTAGGAGGGATGTGGAAAAAATAATCGCCTAAACGTATAAGGACATCAGATTGTTGTTGGCTAAAACGTGGGTTTCTAGAAAAATGCAATCCTTCTTTAATTGCTTTTTTTTCAGCGATCAAACGTTCTAAAGCTGTCTTTTTTAACCAGTATAAATATTTAGGATTAGTAGCTGCTTTAGCATGACGATTCACAACGAAAATAGATTGAGCTAGTCGATTAATAGAATGTTGGTTTTGTAATTGAGATTGTGGTTGTGAAGGTTTCATATTGAATCTCCTTTCAATTTTTCATTATTATACCATAAATAAAATAGGTATTTATTATACGCAAAAAGTGATTGTATATATTTTCAATATTAAAGCAATATTGTTACAAAAAACAACTATTTTGTATAATAGTAATAGAATATGTTTTTGAAATTTGATAATGAAAGAGTGAGAAGTTTGAAAGAAATATTAAAACAACAGTATGCCATTATAGATATTGGATCTAATACAATGCGTTTAGTTATTTATGAAAAGCAAAATGGAGGTTTTTATAAAGAGATTGAAAATACGAAAGTTGTTGCTAGGTTAAGGAATTACTTAATTGATGGTGTATTGAATGAAGAGGGAATAGAAGTATTATTACAGACATTATTTCAATTTCAAGAAAGTACAAGATTCCATCAGTTGCATCATGTACTTTGTGTTGCAACAGCAACAATTAGACAGTCGGAGAATCAAGAGGAAATTAAAAAGCTTGTTGAAGGACAAACGGACTTTACTCTTAGAGTATTATCAGAGTATGAGGAAGCGCGTTACGGATACTTGGCGGTTATGAATTCTACATCGTTTTCAGAAGGAATAACGGTAGATATTGGTGGGGGAAGTACGGAAGTTACATACTTTAGAAATAGAGAGATTTTAGAGTACCATAGTTTTCCTTTTGGGGCACTTTCTTTAAAGCAACAATTTATTAAAGGTGATATTCCTACTAAAGATGAGTTAGAGGGAATGCAACAGTATTTAGAGTTTCAATTTCGAAAGTTACCATGGTTAATCAATAAGAAATTGCCTCTTATTGCAATTGGTGGTAGTGCTAGGAACTTAGTAAAAATCCATCAAAATTTAATATGTTATCCTATAGCAGGATTACATTTATACAAGATGAAAGAAGAAGATATTGAAAGTGTAAAAGAGGAATTGGAAAAATTGTCGTTCATAGAACTTCAGAAATTGGAAGGATTAGCAAAAGATCGAGCAGATACGATTATTCCAGCGGTTGAAGTATTTCATACACTTGTTAATGTTATAGAGGCACCGGCATTTGTATTAAGTAGAAAAGGGTTAAGAGAAGGTGTTTTCTATGAAGAGTTGACAAAAGATTTGGGGATTTCATATTATCCGAACGTAGTTGAAGAAAGTTTGCATTTACTATCACATGAATACGAAATGGACATGGAATTTGTTATTCAACTTATTAAACATGGAAGATTAATTTGCAAACAACTTGAGGAAATAGGGCTTATTTCTATGACAGTAAAAGACTGGGAAGTGTTCCATCAAGCTGCGAAAGTATTTAATATAGGCAAATATATAGACGAAGAAGCGAGCCGTTTACATACGTTTTATTTATTAGCGAATAAGACAATTGATGGCATGATGCATAAAGATCGAGTAAGGCTAGCGCTTATTGCATCGTATAAATCAAAAATGTTATTTAAACAACATTTATCTCCATTTGAAGGTTGGTTTGATAAAAGCGAACAAAAAAAAATCCGCCTGTTAGGAGCTGTTTTACAATTTTCAGCTACTTTAAATGTAAGGCAACGATCGCTTATTGATACCATATCTATAACAGAAAGCGAAGAGGGATTAATGTTTAAAGTTTTATGTGAACAATCGGCATTAGCAGAAAAAGTACAAGCTGAAAAACAAAAAAAACAGTTAGAAAGAGTATTAAAAACGAATATTAATTTATTATTTGAACTAAAACATTAGGTTGTACGGATGTCTTTACGAAAAATTTACACTTTGTAATATTGTAATTTGATAAAATGAAATTAACTAAATTATAGTAAAAAAGTTTCAAGGGGAAGTGTGAAGAGAATGGAATTATTGAAGGGGAATGCAGTAAATTTAAATGATACAGCTTATTACAATAATCGAGAGTTAAGTTGGTTAGCATTTAATGAACGTGTCTTACAAGAAGCGCAAGATGCAAATAATCCACTTTTGGAAAGATTGAAATTTATTAGTATTTTTAGTTCGAATTTAGATGAATTTTTTATGGTACGTGTAGCGGGATTAAAGGATCAAGTGAGTGCTGGATTTAATCAACCAGAAAATAAAGCTGGCTTAACACCGAAAAAGCAATTAAATAAAATTGCGATAAAAGCCCATGCACTAATGACAGTACAATATGATACATTTAAAAATTATGTATTACCAGCACTTGAGTTAGAGGGAATTGAACGTTTAACATTCAATGATTTGACGAAAGAGCAGCGAGAATTTATAGAAGAGTATTTTGACGAGCAAATTTTTCCGGTGTTAACTCCTGTAGCTATTGATGCATATCGCCCATTTC
The DNA here is from genome assembly GCF_051916445.1 of Bacillus cereus group sp. MYBK220-1. Classification (NCBI taxonomy): domain Bacteria; kingdom Bacillati; phylum Bacillota; class Bacilli; order Caryophanales; family Bacillaceae; genus Bacillus; species Bacillus cereus group sp. MYBK220-1. The sequence continues at coordinate 478,793 of NZ_JBQAGQ010000003.1, forward strand.
CAATGTTATTAAACAAAAGTTTGAATTTGGCTACTCTTTTATATGATGAGAAGCAAGCGGAAGAAGAAAACAGGACGAAGTTAGGGATTGTACAAGTTCCTTCATTACTTGAGCGCTTCATAATTTTACCGAGCGAAGGGCAAAAGCATAAATTTATTTTATTAGAAGACGTAATTAGTAGCTTTACTCATAAATTATTTACGGGATATACAGTATCATCTGTTACTCGTTTCCGTATTACACGCAATGCAGATTTAACGATTCATGAAGAAGGTGCGAGAGATTTATTAAAGGTAATTGAAAAAGAATTAAAAAAGCGTAAGTGGGGGGCTGCTGTACGTTTAGAAGTTGGGAAAGAACACATTGATGAAAGAGTATTAGCGTTATTATATGAGGTTCTGGAAGTAAAAGATGAAGATGTATATATAATGGATGGCCCATTAGATTTGACATGTTTGTTTTCTTTATATAAAAAACTAGCTCCTTTATATGAACATCTTGTATATCCAGCTCTTATTCCGCAACCGCCTCAAGATTTAGGTGATGAAGAAGATGTATTTGAAAAAGCAATTGAGCATGATATTTTATTACATCATCCTTTTGAATCATTTCAGCCGGTAGTTGATTTTGTCCGTGATGCGGCAGACGATCCGAATGTACTTGCGATTAAACAAACGTTATATCGTGTAAGTGGTGATTCACCGATTATTCAGGCGTTAAAGATAGCGGCTGAAAAGGGAAAACAAGTGACGGTATTAGTTGAATTAAAGGCAAGGTTTGATGAAGAAAACAATGTTCACTGGGCTAAAGAATTGGAACAGGCAGGCTGTCATGTTATTTACGGTGTCAGTCACTTGAAAACACATAGTAAAATTACGCTAGTTGTAAGGAGAAAAAACGGAAAAATCGAAAGGTTCGTACATCTGGGAACTGGGAACTATAATGATGCAACAGCGAAGTTATATACTGATTTTGGATATATTACATCAAGAAAAGATTTTGGGGTCGATGCAACCAATTTCTTTAATTATTTAAGTGGTTATACAACAAAGCCACATTTTCATCATTTATCGGTTGCTCCATTTGATATAAGAGAGCAATTTATGGATTTAATAGATGAAGAAATCCGTTATCATAGGCAATATGGAAATGGATATATTATCGCTAAGATGAATTCATTAACAGATAAACCGTTAATAAAAAAAATGTACGAAGCATCACAAGCTGGAGTAAAGGTAGAGCTCATTGTTCGAGGAACATGTTGCCTACGACCTGGTATTCCAAATGTAAGTGAAAATATTCGTGTAGTTAGTGTTGTTGGAAGATATTTAGAACATAGCCGTATTTATTATTTCCATCATAATGGGGAGGAGAAAATATATTTATCTTCAGCTGATTTGATGACGCGAAATATGGAGAAGCGAGTGGAAATATCTTTCCCGATATTAGATATTGAAATGAAGGCACGAATTAAGGCGATTTTACAGCTTACATTAGCTGATAATGTGAAAACACGTGAACAAAATAAAGATGGTGATTACTATTATGTTATTAATGGTAGTACAGAAGAAATTGATAGCCAAGTGAAGTTGTTTAAGATGGCGTATCAAAATACAGACGCTGAATAATGAAAAAAAGTAAAAACCTCTTATGTCCATAAGAGGTTTTTACTTTTTTCTACTCATATGCTCCAAAAATGGAAGGATGAGTAGAAACAATAGTTTTATTATAAGCGTGTAATGAGATGGCTCGTTGAGAGAATAATATTTGAAAGAATCGTTACTTTAACCTAGTAATAGTATGGTTGCTGACATGGTCCACCGTAACAAGGATAAGGTGCTGGCGGCGGGAAAGGTGGTGGATAAGGTGGATAAAATGGTCGAGGGCCGAAAGCTAATGCTCCGCCGAGCAATCCACCAGCAATTCCAGCTAGAAAGGGAACGCCAAAAAACGGGAAGAAGCGTGAGTCGCCTACTGGACCAATAGGTGCTGAACGGACTGGAATTGGTTGATAATATGGATACATGAACATACCTCCTTTATTGGACTCACTTTTATCATATGGTAAACGAAACATGGATGAGCGCGTACAAGAAAGGATATGTAAGAAAATAGGCGAATTATTACGAATGTTGGAGTGTGAAAATTGTGATTTCAGGTTTTGACATAAAACGAAATGGGACACGTGTTCTTCCAAGACCTCGATTGACATAGAGAGTTAAATCCTGCATCGTATAGAAGCCTTCAATATAGTCTTTGGCGAGTGATGGTGTAATAATAGCACCTAAAAAAGGAATTTGTACTTGTCCGCCATGGCTATGACCAGAAAGTTGCAAGTTGATTGGATATTTGGAAATTTGCGGCGCGATATCTGGCTCGTGAACAAGAACGATGTTATAAGTATTTTGCCGTGCATGTTGTAATGTTTTCTCTATTTTTGGTTTGCCTAGTAGTATATCATCGAGACCGAAAATAGAAATTTCACTATTATCCATTAGACGAATTCTTTTTTCACTATTTAGCAATAGTTCAAATCCTGATTCACGCATGATGTGCTCATAGTATTCAGTTCCATATCCACCGTGATCATGGTTACCATAAATAGCGAATTTACCGAAGGGGGCTTGTATATTTTTTAAAATGGATGCGACAAAAGGAGTGTCAGTATACGTTTGATAATTATCAATGAGATCTCCGGTAAAAAGGACAATATCTGGATTTACAGCATTAATTTTAGAAACAACTTGAGATAAATGTTGAAGCGAGAAATAGTATCCGAGATGTAAATCGCTGAATTGAAGAATTTTCATACCATGAAAACTTTTTGGGATGAGTTGTGATTTTAATGTGTGCTGTGTAAAAGAAATGAAATGGGGTTCTATATATTTAGCATAGTAGTATCCGATGCCACTGGTTATAAATGAATAGAGACAAGTACGCATACCAATTTTCAAAAAATTTCTTCTTGTAATGTGCGTCATAAAAATATGAGTATACCTCAATGTTTTTATTCCATTTACAGGCTACTCAAATCTCCTTTCAGTTTATTTAAAAATATATTTTACATAATAAAAAATTAGTATAGATTACGAAAAAAATGAATAAAAAGAAAGTTCTTTACATTAAAATATCAGAAAAGTTTAAAAATATAAAGATTTCTATTAAATAAAGTGATAAAATGAATGTGTATTCATTTTTTGGAGGGGATGTATGTGAAAGAAAAGGTAGTTATTATAACAGGTGGATCGAGTGGAATGGGAAAAGGAATGGCGACTCGCTTTGCAAAAGAAGGGGCACGAGTTGTTATTACAGGACGTACAAAAGAAAAACTAGAGGAAACAAAGTTGGAAATTGAACAATTTCCAGGGCAAGTATTACCTGTACAAATGGATGTAAGAAATACGGATGACATTCAGAAAATGATTGAACAGATTGATGAGAAGTTTGGTCGAATTGATGTTTTAATAAATAATGCAGCTGGAAACTTTATTTGTCCAGCAGAAGATTTATCCGTGAATGGCTGGAATTCGGTCATTAATATTGTATTAAACGGTACATTTTACTGTAGCCATGCTGTCGGAAAATATTGGATTGAAAAAGGTATAAAAGGGAATATCATTAATATGGTAGCAACATATGCATGGGATGCAGGTCCAGGAGTTATTCATTCGGCTGCAGCGAAGGCAGGAGTATTAGCGATGACGAAGACGCTCGCTGTTGAGTGGGGACGTAAATATGGAATACGAGTTAACGCTATCGCTCCAGGACCAATTGAACGTACGGGTGGTGCTGATAAATTATGGATTTCAGAAGAAATGGCTAAGCGTACGATACAAAGTGTTCCGCTTGGAAGGCTGGGTACGCCAGAAGAAATCGCTGGTCTAGCTTATTATTTATGCTCAGATGAAGCTGCGTACATAAATGGAACTTGCATGACAATGGATGGAGGACAACATTTACATCAATATCCATTTTAAAAGGGATAAAAAAATGAATGTTTGATTCATTTTTTCACGGTTAAATGTGACGGAATTGTGACATATGAAAGAAAAGTGTTTACAAGAGGTCATATATACGTTATATTTAAGACCTCTTTTTTCTTCATAGTAGAATTGCTAATTCCCCTTAGCATTTTACCCCTCTAATCCCTTCAGGAAAACTGAAGGGATTTTTTATTATTTTTCCGTAAATATCATGTTATAATTTTTGAAAAGTAAAGGGAGGGAAGCACGTTGATAGATGCATTAGATGTAATGAGTAACTTGGATAAAGTCCTTCCTTATTATCAAGCTATTTTTAGTGCTGATGAGCATACTGTAATTGGATATGAAGTAGTAGGACGTATTCAAACAGAAGAGGGCATACAAAGTTTAGCTTCTTTCTTTCACGATGATTCGATTCCAAGTGAATTTCAACTGGAAGCGGATAATATTATAGTAGAAAAAGCTTTAAATCGTTATTTAGAAAGCGATCAAAAATTATTATTATTTATACATCGGAATGCTAATGTATTAATGAATGATGATGATGAAAGCTTGCTTCAACTTTTATTGAGGTATGAAGAACAAGGTTTAAATTTAAAACAAATTGTTTTAGAGATTACAGAGCATGAATGTAAAGAAGATATAGAGCAATTTAATCATTTGCTTATGTATTATCGTACATATGGTATTCAAATTTCGATTAATAAAGTCGGAACGGGTACAAGTAATTTAGAGCGTATTAGCGTGTTAGCACCTGATATTTTAAAAGTAGATTTAACGAACTTAAGGCAAACAGCACTTTTACAATCTTATCAAGATATTTTATATTCTTTATCATTACTTGCTAGAAGAATTGGTGCAACTTTATTATATGAAGAAATAGATGCTTTTTATCAACTGCAATATGCTTGGAAGAACGGCGGAAGATATTATCAAGGTAATTATTTAAAAGAATGTTTACCTGATTTTATTGAAACGAATGTTTTGAAAGAGCGACTAGGTAATGAATGTCATCAGTTTATTCAGCATGAAAAGAAGAAGTTACAAAAAATTTATAATTTAACAGAGATGTTACGCGATCGCATTGGCGATGTTTTATCAAAACAAAAAAAGAATGAAGATATAAATGATTGGTTATTACAATTTAGTCAAAGTGTATCACAGTGTAGTTTTCGTATATTTATTTGTAATGAAGATGGTTTCCAACAATCAGGAAATGTTATGAAAAAAGATGGAGAATGGATTGTGATGCCGGATTATTATATGAAGAACTGGAGCTGGCGCCCGTATTTTCTCGAGAATATAATGAAAATGCGTTTTGAGAATAAGGCGAGGCTTTCAGATTTATATGCAGATATTGAAACGGGAGAAATGGTACGAACATTTTCTTTCCCGATTGATGATGACAACTTTTTATTTATAGATTTATCTTATGAATATTTATATGAAGAAGATGTTTTATTTTAATGCACGAAGAGATTCGTGCATTTTTTGTTTGTTTTTATCATAAATTGGTAATAGTGAAAATGGTGATGAAAATGCTGTCTATCGTTGTAAAGATTTTACGAACGAAATCTGTCCTTTCTTTGCATAATCATTGTTACAATGAATACTACAAAGACAAGTTCTTTTAAAAGGAAGGTGAAAAAATGAGGAAATATGGAATATGGCTTGTTCTATTTGTATGTGTTGCCTTTCTAGTTGGTTATAGTGTTACGACTGTTTTAGGAAAAGAGGAAGTGGAAGTCGATCGGAAAGAAGTATTTACAACGATACAAAAAGGCTATGAAACCCAGTTTTCAATTCGTGGGAAGCATTTGCCGATGAATAAGATGATAGAGACGTTATCACCGTATTTTACAGATAATTTCCTTCAAGTATTTACAGATGAAAATAGCAGAAGTGATAAACAAAGTGGTGAATATTTACTTCCGGCAAAAGAAGCACCGTTTTCTTTTAATTCAGAAACGAAAATGTCGTATGATGAAGAACATAAAAATTTATATGTATATGAGCGGACAAAAAGTGGACAATATCAAATTGTAACATTGAAAAGGGATCAAGATAAATGGAAGTTAGCAGGATATCATGAAAGTCAGGAACTTTTAACTGAAATAAAAAGGTTGCAACAATTATAAAGTGAAACTTTTAATCAGTGGGTGGGAGTTTTACTACCTACAAATAGCGGGATAAGAATAGGAATAGGTATTTACCTATTCCTATTCTATATTGAGTAGTTGTTGTAACTTTTCAATTTGAAAACCTGCAACTACTTCGCCATCAATTACGACTGTTGGAGTTGAATAAGAATCATAGTCGTATAAAAGACGATTGCGAGCAGCAGCGTCTTTTTTTACGTCAAATTCTTCATATGCAACGTTATTATGCTTCAAAAATTCTTTTACAATAACACATGGCGGACAATCGGGTTGTGTATAAACCTCAATTTTTTTCATTGTAATTCCTCCTTTTTTCTGTTTTTTATTATATTCTTCCAGTATAAAAACCGCAATAATGAAGGAGAAATATGTTCTTTCTGTTTTTTCCTTCGTATTTCGACAAATTTTTAGTTGAGTTTCTGGCCAATAACCTTTATCCTAGAGTGTGGAACATTTTTTCTGTTATGACGGATAGAATGAGTATAGCTGTAAAACCTATTGGTAGGAAGATCAGAGAAAGGAGAGATTTCATGTCTCTACTCCAAGGAATTTTAACTCGACTTGTTAGTCTACAAGAACAAGCTGAAAGCGGTGAAGTAGCACAACGCTATTTTGAAGTGAACGGTGAGCGCAAATGTAGCGTGAAATTTTTCGATAAAAGTGAAATGTATGAGTTAGAAGTGTATCAACAAGGTGAAAAACCTCAAGTATATCAATTCGATAATATCGACATGGTTGCAATTGAGATTTACGATATCATTTCTTGATACATATAAAAAAGGTACTGCCACATGGCAGTACCTTTTTTAGTTCTATTACTTTCTAGCATAATGTATAGAAGTTTTTTATTTTTCCTACAATGGTATTAAAATGAAAATTTAATCCGTGCAAGTTTGCTTATCCATGTGGATAATTAGTCCCGTCAACCGGGTGAATATGTGAAGCTAAACTTCTCACTATCGCTGGGTTTTGCAAATAGCGGGAGAAATATAACTAGGAGGTTATCGTATGGAACGTTTACCAGTTGTGATTTGTCCTAATTGTCAAAGTTCTGCTGAGATTATTCATGTATTAACGGCTCAATCTAATCAAAATGTAATTTATACGTGCCAAGTTTGTCACTTTGTAATTCGAAATATTGAAACGAATAAAGGATAGGAAGTTATAATTTTAGTTTTTGTCCCATACAATGAGAATACGAAAAGTCTGTCTAATTGAAAGGACGTGACTCTGTGGACGGTGCACATAAATTTTACAATGTTTCAGAGAGACATTTAAATTTTGATATGGTCTTTAACCGTATTTGTAGTTTCATTGAAAAGGATCCGCGAAATTTGTATCGATTATCCATTGGGACAGACTCGCAAGCGCATCAAAAGGATACGAGGTTTATTACAGCAATCCATATTCATCGTATTGGAAAAGGTGCCTGGGGTTGTTTACACCATAGATCAGTAAAAGATAAGCCAGCGACCTTACGTGAGAAAATATATTTAGAAACGCAGTTTAGTCAAGAAATCGCATGTCTATTTACGCCTACTCATATACAAACAATATGGGAGTTATTGCATCCTTATGCTCAAGATGGGGCTGGATTCATAATGGAAATTCATTTAGACATTGGGAATGATGGCTTAACAAAAGAATTTATTTTAGATATGACAGAAAAAATTCGAGCGATGGGATTAACTGCAAAAATTAAGCCGGATGCTTATGCGGCGTTTAGCTATGCAAATCGATATACGAAATGATTTTTTTGTATGTGTACGATTGTTACATATCTTTTAATAAAAACTGAATATTACATCTATTAAATAGGTTGAATTTTTTATATAATAAGAGTAACGATGCGAGTGTAAGGAGAGGGGTATATGCAAAGGGAAGTTGTTTTAACGAAGGAAGAAGAAAGTTTACTACTAGATATTTTATTTCAGCAAAATTACGCAAGTGAAATTTTAGCTGTGGAACTTACAGATATTGAGAATGGTTTGAAACAGACAGATGTGATGCAATATAAAAAAATCACAAGGTTATTTTACAGATTAAAAAATAAAGGGTATTAAGCGCTACCGGAATGGTAGTCTTTTTTTTGTGCGGTATGCTAAAATAGCTGTGTGATTGTATTTTTATTGAAATAAATTTAGGACAAAATAATAATATGAAAACGCTGTCATAAAATGTGAATAGAGTTGTGAACATAAGCAGGAAAAAGGGAAAATGGGGGATGTAATATGATTAGTATTCCGAAAGACGAATTTCAACAAATTCTTGTGAAGGATTTAATGATTTCATCGGAAAAAGTAGCTCATGTCCAAATTGGAAATAGTTTAGAACATGCTTTACTTGTTCTTGTAAAATCTGGATATTCAGCGATACCTGTCTTAGATCCAATGTATAAACTACATGGTTTGATTAGTACTGCCATGATATTAGATGGTATGTTAGGATTAGAACGTATTGAGTTTGAAAGGCTCGATGATATGAAAGTAGAGCAGGTGATGAAAGAAGATATACCTGTTCTTAAATTAGACGATTCATTTGCAAAAGCTTTAGAAATGACAATTGATCATCCTTTTATTTGCGCTGTTAATGAAGAAGGCTATTTTGAGGGGATTTTAACACGTCGGGCTATTTTAAAATTGTTGAATAAGAAAGTAAGGCAACATAATCGATAAAGTGAAAAAAGTGACTTCATAGAAACGAAGAAGTCACTTTTTTTCGTGCATATCACTTGTGTATGTATTATATTTAAAAAGACATAAAACATAAGGAAAGTTTGCGCTGGACAATTGTATTTTCTGAATGAAAGCATTCGGATAAATTAAGGATGAAAAGCTTATTGAAATAAGGTGTATGGAAGCTAAGGAAAGAGGGAGAAAGTTGCAAATTGATGATTTTCAAATGATGGTTGTGTTAGCTCAGGAATCAAATATGAGAAAAGCGGCGGAACGTTTATTTGTTTCCCAACCTGCGCTGAGTCAACGATTACAATCTATGGAGAAACAATGGGGAATGAAGTTTTTTATTCGCTCACAAAAAGGATTGACAATTACACCTGAAGGGGAAAAAGTTGCAAATTATGCCAAAGAAATGTTGCAAAGGGAAGAAGATATAAAAAGTGAGCTGGCTGTTTTCAGAACGGAAACTCATGGAACGTTAAAAATAGCTGTTGCATCAGTTATTGGTCAATATTGGCTCCCTCCTGTTTTGAAAAAGTTTGTGCATAAATATCCTTCTGTAAAGATATCGCTGTTTACTGGATGGAGTAGTGAAGTGCAAAAGCAGTTTTATGAAGGAGACGTGCATGTTGCTATACTGAGGGGAACACAAGAATATAAAGGTCAGAAGCAACAATTATTTGAAGATGAACTGTATTTAGTTGATAAAGAAATAAAAGATATTTCGATGTTAAAAGAAACAAATAGGCCGTTCATTCAATTTAAAAGTGACTCGACTTATTATGGACAAATACAAAATTGGTGGTATGGTTTATTTTCTAATCCGCCTAAGCGAACGATTGTAGTTGACCAAATTGAAACATGTAAACAACTTGTTTTAAATGGTATAGGTTATGCCCTTTTACCTTCTACTGTTTTAAAGGAAGTACAGGAAAATATGTATAAAACACCTGTTCAACTGACGAGAGAAACATGGTTGTTAACAAGTGACTCGGCAAGGCAGTTGAAGCAAGTACAAGCATTTTTAGAAATTATAGAAGAAATTCAAAGGGAAAAATAAGATTATTATCTTGCTACTCGCTCTTTCGTTTGGTAGAGTAACATTATAAATGGATTTAGGAGGCAACAAGAATGAAAATGATGGACGCTAACGAAATTATTTCGTTTATTCAAAAAAGTGAAAAGAAAACTCCTGTAAAGGTATACATAAAAGGGGATTTAAAAGAAGTAACATTCCCTGAAACAGTACAAGCATTTGTGAATAAAAAATCAGGTGTATTATTCGGAGAATGGTCTGAAATTAAGACAATTCTTGATGAGAATAATAAGCACATCGTTGACTACGTTGTAGAAAACGATCGTCGTAATTCTGCAATCCCAATGCTTGATTTAAAAGGTATTAAAGCTCGCATCGAGCCAGGTGCTATTATTCGTGACCATGTTGAAATTGGTGACAACGCTGTAATTATGATGAATGCAACAATTAACATTGGTGCTGTAATTGGTGAAGGTTCTATGATCGACATGAACGCAGTACTTGGTGGACGTGCAACAGTCGGTAAAAACTGTCACGTAGGTGCAGGTGCTGTACTTGCAGGTGTTATTGAGCCACCTTCTGCAAAACCAGTTATCGTTGAAGATGATGTAGTAATCGGTGCAAATGTAGTTGTTTTAGAGGGTGTTACAGTAGGTAAAGGTGCAGTTGTAGCAGCGGGAGCTGTTGTAACAGAAGATGTACCTCCATACACAGTTGTTGCAGGTACTCCAGCACGTGTAATCAAAGAAATTGATGAGAAGACAAAAGCAAAAACAGAAATTAAACAAGAGCTTCGTCAATTAAACCCAGAGAAATAAAAAGTAAAAAAAGCGTAAGAGCGTAAATGGGCTCTTACGCTTTTTATAGATAGAGGTGCAAAAATGACAGTAAGCAAATTTGTCCAAATTCGTAGAGATCTACATAGAATTCCAGAAATCGGATTTAAGGAATGGAAAACACAACAGTATATTTTAGATTATATAGGAACACTTTCTCATGAATTTGTGGAAGTGAAGACATGGAAAACGGGTGTAATCGTTAAAGTAAATGGAAAAAATCCCGAAAAAATAATAGGTTATCGTGCAGATATAGACGGTTTACCAATTACAGAGGAAACTGGATACGAGTTTGCTTCTATTCATGAAGGAATGATGCATGCATGTGGCCATGATGTACATACAACAATCGGTTTAGGCCTTCTAACGAAAGCTGTGAGCGAAAGAATAGATGATGACCTTGTATTTCTATTCCAGCCAGCAGAAGAAGGACCAGGCGGTGCTCTTCCTATGTTAGAAAGTGAAGAGTTAAAAGAATGGAAACCGAATATAATTCTTGGTCTTCATATTGCACCAGAATACGCTGTGGGGACAATTGCAACGAAAGAAGGACTGTTATTTGCCAATACTTCAGAATTATATATTGATTTAAAAGGGAAAGGTGGCCATGCTGCCTATCCGCATACTGCAAATGACATGATTGTTGCAGCGAGTCATCTTGTTACACAGCTTCAATCCGTTATTAGTCGCAATGTAAATCCTCTTGATAGTGCAGTAATTACAATCGGGAAAATTACTGGTGGTACGGTTCAAAATATTATTGCAGAAAAATCTCGTTTAGAAGGAACGATTCGAACATTATCAGTGGAATCAATGAAGCGTGTGAAAAGCAGAATTGAGTCAATTGTTGCAGGTATCGAAGCTTCTTTCCAGTGTGAGGCGATTATAGATTACGGAGCAATGTATCATCAAGTATATAACCATGAAGAGTTAACGAGAGAGTTTATGGAATTTGTACATAAACAAACTGATATGAATGTTATTACATGTACTGAGGCAATGACGGGTGAAGATTTTGGTTATATGCTTCGAGAAATCCCTGGATTTATGTTTTGGCTTGGAGTAAATTCAGAATATGGTTTACATCATGCAAAATTAAAACCAGACGAAGAAGTGATTGAAAAGGCAATTACATTTTTAAGCCAATATGTAAAGTGGAAAGGGAATAGAAAATAAAACTTCCACTTTCTTGAAGGTTCCAAAAAACTTTTTGTTCTGAGGTGTAAGTAACGCTCGTATAGATTGATTTTAGACATTTATATACAAATGGAAGAATTAAAGTTAATTGTACTGTTTTAATAATGAGCAGGGGGTTTAGCCACTGCTCATTATTAATTATTTGACTAACTTATATATGTTTACTTTTAGTATGAAAAGTGTGTAAAATCAATGTGAAACATAGAAAAAAGGGTGGGGAATTACGTGCAAATTAGCAGTGCGATTTTATGTTTCGTCTTATATGCGTATGTTATTATTGCGGCGGTTTATTTTGGGATAAGTTTTTATGCCTATCGTCTAGTAGATAATAATGAATATGACGAAACATACAAATGGGTGAAGAGATATTTATCACCTGTACTAGAAATTATGAATGGGTTTGTGCTCTTTTTATTTATTGGATTAATTGCTTTTTCAACGAGTTTAGTAGGGAATAAAACTACGTTATTTGTATTGGGTATCATTATTTTTATGTTGTTAGGAATAAGGATTGGTAATACGGTCTTTTGGAATGAAAGAAAAGTAGATGGTTGGACGGGAATGTTAATTCCGTGCATGTTAGCTGCAATCGTGACAAATATAGAGCATGAATATTATCAATTACATTTTTGGCTTATTATCGTTTTAACAATTCTTTCTGTTTTGTATATAAGCACAGTAGTACTAACATATATTGCACATGAAAAAGGAGATGTTAAAGGCACTCGTTTCTTTAGAGGACGGGCATTATTTTGGAGTGTGCCGACGATGGTAGTTATCGCGCTTATTGCGATATTAGTAAATGGATATCAATTTTCTAATTGGCAACTATTTTTAGAAAATTGGTGGATCTTTATCTTTTCGTTTATTGCTTTTTTAGGTGCAACGCATTATTTATTCCATCAACATCATTACATATGGGCGTTGTTATTTGCATTCACACAGCTTCTATTTGCCTTTTTTGGTCAAGAAACATTATTATTCGTTTTTGAAACATTTAGTTCTTTTGGAAATATATTTGTATTTGCTATGCTACTTGTTGGTATCGCTTTTTACTTGCAACAATATTTTTATATACAAAAACAAAAATAAGAGCTAATTACAGTTTTTGTGACGCATATAAAGTGTGTTACACTGAAAATAAATAGTACTTGAAGTTATTGGAGGAATTCCCGTGGGTGAGAAAGAAAAAGAATTTGCTGTCATTGGACTTGGTCGCTTTGGTGGAAGTATTTGCCGAGAACTAGCTCAATTAGGAATGGAAGTAATGGCAATCGATTCAGATGAGGATAAAATTAATGAATTTGCAAATATAGCTTCGCATGCTGTAATTGCAGATTCAACAGATGAGATGGTATTAAAAAGCCTTGGTATTCGAAATTTTGATCACGTAGTCGTTGCTATTGGAGATAATTTAAATTCAAGTATTTTAACGACCTTGATTTTGAAAGAGTTGGGTGTAAAAAATATTACTGTAAAAGCTCAAAATGATTATCATGAAAAAGTGTTAAGTAAAATAGGTGCAGATCATATTGTGCATCCAGAACGTGATATGGGAAAAAGGATTGCTAATAATATTGCATCAAGCAATGTGCTAGACTACCTTGAGCTTTCAGATGAGCATAGTATTGTAGAGATTATTGCGAATAAAAAAATTGATGGGCACTCTTTAATTGAATTAGATATTCGTGCGAAGTTTGGATTGAATATTGTAGCAATTAAACGAGGCAAAGAAGTTATCGTATCCCCTCGAGCTACGGAGAATATTCAAGCAGGAGATATATTAATTGTCATTGGTCATGACGATGAAGTGGATCGATTTAAACACTTTTTAAGATAAGAGAAAAGAAAAGGACAATGCCTTCATGGCATTGTCCTTTTTCTTATATTTCCATAATGATTGGTAAAATCATTGGACGGCGTTTCGTTTTCTCATATAGGAATGGAGCTAATGTGTCTGTAATTTCATTTTTAATTTCAGACCATTGTGTTGTTTTACGCTCCATTACTTTTTCTAAATGAGTTGTAATTAATGTTTGTGCATCATTGATTAAATCGCTACTTTCACGCATGTAAACGAAACCGCGTGAGATGATATCAGGTCCTGCTGCAACTTTAAATTCTTTCATATCAATGCTTACAACTACAATTACAAGTCCTTCTTCAGAAAGGATACGACGATCGCGTAATACGATATTGCCAATATCTCCAATACCGTTTCCATCAATGTAGACCGAACCAGATGGGATTTTTCCAGCTACGCTAGCTTCATCCGAACGTAAAGCAAGAACATCGCCATTATCCATAATGAAGCAATTTTCTTCAGGGATGCCACAATCATTTGCTATGTTCATGTGCATACGCTGCATACGATATTCACCATGAATTGGCATGAAGTACTTCGGTTTAATTAGACGTAACATTAATTTTTGTTCTTCTTGTCCACCGTGTCCACTTGTATGGATATTTGAAAGTTTCCCATGAATTACATCAGCGCCAGCGCGGTACAACATGTTAATTGTACGACTTACGCTAATTGTATTTCCTGGAATTGGTGAAGAAGAGAAAACAACTGTATCTCCAGGAATAATTTGAATTTGGCGGTGTGTACCGTTTGCAATACGTGAAAGTGCTGCCATCGGTTCACCTTGACTACCTGTACATAAAATAACAACTTTATTAGCTGGTAAGCGGTTTAGTTGAGATGCATCTATGAATGTATCTTTCGGGCAACGAATATAACCAAGGTTTTGTCCAATTTCAATCGCTGCTTCCATACTTCGACCAAACACAGCTACTTTACGGTTGTTTTCAACAGCAGCTTCAACAACTTGTTGTAAGCGGTGAATATTTGATGCAAAGGTTGCGAATATAATCCGTCCTTCTACTTTACGGAAAATGTCTTGAATGCTATCACCAACGCGACGCTCAGACATAGTAAAGTTTGGAACTTCACTGTTCGTACTATCAGATAATAGACATAGTACGCCATCTTTACCGATTTCAGCCATTTTTGTTAAATCAGCTGGTTCACCAACTGGTGTGAAGTCAAATTTGAAGTCACCTGTATGAACAACTTGACCTTGAGGTGTTTTCACAACAACGCCGTACGAATCTGGAATACTGTGAGTTGTACGGAAGAAGGATACAGACGTTTTTTTGAATTTAATAACGTCATCTTCTTGAATCTCGTAAAGTTTTGCTTTACGAAGTAAGCCGTGTTCTTCTAATTTGTTTTTGATGAGTGCAATTGCTAATTTTCCGCCGTAAATTGGAATGTTCACTTGACGTAATAGGTAAGGGATTCCGCCGATATGATCTTCGTGACCATGTGTAATGAATAACCCTTTAATTTTATCTTCGTTTCGCACAAAATAAGTGTAGTCTGGTATTACATAATCGATTCCGAGAAGTTCGTCCTCTGGAAATTTAATTCCAGCATCAATTATAATAATTTCATCTTGAAATTGAACAGCGTATGTATTTTTACCGATTTCACCAAGCCCACCGAGAGCAAATACAGCAACTTGGTCGTTTTTTAGAAATTTCATATCGCTATACGATTTCCGCTAATGTTAAATCAGCGTTTTCTTTTTCATATTCAAGATGAGCGCCAGTAACAGACTGAACAAACTCGATATTATATGCGAACTTATTTAATTTTGTACGAACATCCTTTTCAGACGTAGCCTCTAAATATAAAACTTTTGTATTTTCACGTACTGGAACCTCAGTTAATTTTTCTTGATAAAATACTTTAAAAATCATTTGGAAAACCTCTCCTTGTCTATGTTTTGCATTATCTGTTACTTATTATAAAGCAAACAGTCACGATTTTCATGTTTTTTCGAATGAGAATGAAGAAAAAGCCCGAAATGGGCACAATTTAAGCGACTGTCTTTTTACGGACTAGACCATTTAAATAACGCTTGAGCTTTTTCTTCAGCTTCTTCAGCATGATTACTCCTTCCTTTCCTTATTTTAAACATGCCTATTACTAGTGAAAACTCTATCTCTGATATAAGAGATAGGACAAAAGTGAATGGTGAATCTTGTCCTTTCCCATACAGTGAAAGTTATTCTATAGTAACGATCAGTAGCCGTTAGTTATAGGTATAGTATGAGGAAGAATGGAAAAGAAAATTCATCCGAACAAGTATCTACATGTTTTACTAATATATATATGCAAAGTTTACAAATAAGGTCAGAAAGGGAACGCTTTCTTCACAGATGTTTAATATGTTATACTTTTTTTTAGAATTTGAAAAGTGATATTCAAAATAGGAATATAGAGTCTCAGAAAGGATTTTGACAAATGAATGATAAAATTGTCTTTTTTGATATTGATGGAACATTATTAGATCATGATAAAAAAATTCCGCAATCTACACGAGATGCAGTAAAACAGTTACAAGAAAAAGGTGTACATGTAGCAATTGCGACAGGGCGCGCGCCATTTATGTTCGAAGATATTCGTAAGGAACTTAATATACATAATTATGTTAGTTTTAATGGACAATATGTTGTCTTTGAAGATGAGGTAATATTTAATAATCCGTTACATCCAGATGCTTTACATAAGTTTACTCAGTTTGCAAAACAAGAAGGATATCCACTTGTATATCTTGACCATCAAGATATGAGAGCATCAGTGGAATATCATGATTATGTGAAAGAAGGCTTTGGAAGCTTAAACTTTGAGCATCCAGCATATGAGCCTAATTTTTATGAGGAACGTAATATTTATCAAACACTACTTTTTTGTGAAGTAAATGAAGAGGAAAAGTTTATTAATCATTATCCAGATTTCCATTTTATTCGTTGGCATGCATATTCAATGGATATCATTCCGAATGGTGGTTCTAAGGCAAAAGGAATTGAGAAATACATTGAAAAGTTAGGTTTTAATCGTGATCAAGTGTATGCATTTGGAGATGGCTTAAATGATTTAGAAATGATCGAAGCCGTTGGCACAGGTATTGTGATGGGAAATGGCCATGAAGACTTGAAAAAACTTGCAAATCATGTGACAAAGGATGTTAATGAAGACGGTATATATCATGGACTAAAGTGGGCTGGATTGCTATAAGTGAATATGGAACCCATTTCATAATAAAAAGGCGGAAGATTAACTTCCGCCTTTTTATTATTATCGCTCTAGAGGTTTGGAATCATCAGGAGCGGCAAAAGGATTTTCTTTATTGATATGGTCATAGAACATAACGCCATTTAAATGATCAATCTCGTGTTGGAATACGATTGCTGGTAAACCTTTTAAACGTAATTTTACTTCTTCTCCGTTAATAGAAGTTGCTTTTACTGTAATTCTTGTATAACGAGGAACATAACCAGGTACTTCGCGGTCTACAGATAGACAGCCTTCACCACCCTGTAAATATGTACGTTCAACAGAATGGCTAATGATTTTTGGATTGAATAATGCATGGCTATATAATGTACCATCCGCATCGGTTACATGAACTGCAATCATTTTTTTTGAAACACCGATTTGCGGAGCCGCTAATCCGATTCCAGGGCGTAAACTATATTTTTCAGCCATTTCAGGATCTTGGCTATTTATTACGAATTCAATCATTTCTTTTAAGGTAGTTGTATCTTCTTCGCTTGCCGGTAAGGACACATCTTCTGCAACGTTGCGCAAAATAGGATCTCCTTCGCGAATAACATCTTTCATTGTAAGCATATGTAATCTCTCCTTTCCTCTTTAGTCTACCAAAGGAGATGGAAAAAGTCATCGGCAAGAAAGGGAAGGCATTTTGGAAATCGTTCTATTATAGAGTAGTTATGTATGTGATAAACAGAAAAAGACGGCAAAGCCGTCTTTTTCTTTCCATAGTTGTTTCGTTTTACAATTAGCGAATGCAAGCAGCACCAACGATAATTAAAAGAATAAACAACACAACGATTAAGGCGAAGCCGCGTCCAGACCCGCCACAAGAACCGCCATAACCGTAGGAAGGATATGAACAAGTTGGATAGCAATATGAGTATCCGTACATGAGATGACCTCCTTTATCATTTCCCGCTAATACTGCGGTTACTATAATGTATGGAAGAGAGGGTAGAAATGTATAGGTATTTACCTAAAAAAGGAAGAGTAGTTTGTATATTTTTGTTACGAAGAGAGAAAAACTAAAGAGAATTAAATCGTTTACATATTATTCTAAGAGAAAAAATAAGTGAAAAAGGGAATAATATAACAGTAGGTCAATGCTTACTAATACAGATGTAAAAAATAAAAACACGTTTGTGTAGTAGAAACCTGCATATTATTTATAAAAAAACGTATTCAAAGTAATTGACATCGTAATTAGAATAGTTGTAAACTAAAAAACGTGATCAAGATTGTATTAATATGTTTCTGAAAAAACATTAGTACAGATTGTTAGGTACACAAAATTATTCTCAACCGACATACAAACATGTTGGTTTACATCGTTGCGCTTTTTAAACTGGAAAATAGCCAGTGAAAGCGTTTCAGAATATGGTTCAAGAGAGGAAGAGGTGAACGGAATGGGTACTAAAACAAAAAAGACCCTATTTAATGTTGATGAGCAAATGAAAGCTATCGCAGCTCAATTTGAAACATTACAAATTTTAAATGAAAACGGTGAAGTTGTGAATGAAGCAGCTATGCCTGAATTATCTGATGATCAATTAAAAGAATTAATGCGTCGTATGGTGTATACTCGCGTATTAGATCAACGTTCTATTTCTTTAAACCGTCAAGGACGTTTAGGTTTCTACGCACCTACAGCTGGACAAGAAGCTTCTCAATTAGCAAGTCATTTCGCACTTGAAGCAGAAGACTTCATCTTACCAGGATACCGTGATGTACCACAATTAGTATGGCACGGATTACCATTATACCAAGCATTCTTATTCTCTCGTGGACACTTCATGGGTAACCAAATGCCTGAGAATGTAAATGCATTAGCTCCACAGATCATTATCGGTGCGCAAATCATCCAAACTGCTGGTGTTGCGTTAGGTATGAAACTACGTGGTAAAAAATCTGTTGCAATTACTTACACTGGTGACGGTGGTGCTTCACAAGGTGACTTCTACGAAGGTATGAACTTTGCAGGTGCATTCAAAGCTCCAGCAATCTTCGTTGTTCAAAACAACCGTTATGCAATCTCTACTCCAGTAGAAAAGCAATCTGCAGCTAAAACTGTAGCACAAAAAGCAGTAGCAGCAGGTATTTACGGAATTCAAGTAGACGGTATGGATCCATTAGCTGTATACGCAGCAACTGCTTTCGCTCGTGAGCGCGCAGTAAATGGCGAAGGCCCTACTTTAATCGAGACTTTAACATTCCGTTACGGTCCACATACAATGGCTGGTGATGACCCAACTCGTTACCGTACAAAAGATATCGAAAACGAATGGGAACAAAAAGACCCAATCGTACGCTTCCGTAAGTTCTTAGAAGCTAAAGGCCTATGGTCTCAAGAAGTTGAAGAGACAGTAATCGAAGAAGCAAAAGAAGATATCAAACAAGCAATTGCTAAGGCTGACCAAGCTCCAAAACAAAAAGTAACTGATTTAATGGAAATCATGTACGAAAAAATGCCTTACAACTTAGCTGAACAATATGAAATCTACAAAGAAAAGGAGTCGAAGTAAGCCATGGCTCAAATGACAATGATTCAAGCAATCACTGATGCTTTACGCGTTGAAATGAAAAATGACCCTAACGTACTTGTATTTGGTGAAGACGTTGGTGTAAACGGCGGTGTATTCCGTGCTACTGAAGGTTTACAAGCTGAATTTGGTGAAGATCGTGTAATGGATACTCCACTTGCAGAGTCTGGTATTGGTGGACTTGCAGTTGGTCTTGCACTTGAAGGATTCCGTCCAGTTCCAGAAATCCAATTCTTCGGTTTCGTTTATGAAGTAATGGATTCAATTTCTGGTCAATTAGCTCGTATGCGTTACCGTTCTGGTGGACGTTGGACTGCTCCAGTAACAGTTCGTTCTCCATTCGGTGGTGGTGTTCATACTCCTGAACTTCATGCTGATAGCTTAGAAGGATTAGTGGCTCAACAACCTGGTCTAAAAGTTGTTATTCCATCTACTCCATACGATGCTAAAGGTCTTTTAATCTCTGCGATTCGTGACAACGATCCAGTTATCTACTTAGAGCATATGAAATTGTACCGTTCATTCCGTCAAGAGGTACCAGAAGGTGATTACACAATTGATTTAGGTAAAGCTGATATCAAACGTGAAGGTACAGATGTATCTGTTATCGCTTACGGTGCTATGGTTCACGCTGCATTAAAAGCTGCTGAAGAACTTGAAAAAGAAGGTATCTCTTTAGAGGTTGTTGACTTACGTACAGTTCAACCATTAGATATCGAAACAATCATCGCTTCTGTTGAAAAAACAGGTCGCGTAGTTGTAGTTCAAGAAGCTCAAAAACAAGCTGGTATTGCAGCTAACGTTGTAGCGGAAATTAACGACCGTGCAATCTTAAACTTAGAAGCTCCAGTTGTACGTGTTGCAGCTGCTGATACAGTATTCCCATTCTCTCAAGCAGAGAGCGTATGGTTACCAAACCACAAAGATATTGTTGAAGCTGTAAACAAAGTAATGAACTTCTAATTTTTAGCTTTTCATGTGCAAAAGAAATCAGCACATGCTGGTTTCTTTTGTACATATTCCATAATAATGAAATGAATCAGGGGGCTGAATTCCGTGGCATTTGAATTTAAACTACCAGATATCGGTGAAGGTATCCACGAAGGTGAAATCGTAAAATGGTTTATTAAACCAGGCGATGAAGTAAACGAAGACGATGTACTTCTTGAAGTACAAAATGATAAAGCAGTAGTAGAAATCCCTTCTCCTGTTAAAGGTAAAGTACTTGAAGTACTTGTAGAAGAAGGAACAGTTGCAATCGTAGGAGATACATTAATTAAATTTGATGCTCCTGGATACGAAAACCTTAAATTTAAAGGTGACGATCATGATGAAGCTCCAAAAGCTGAAGAAGCAGCAGTAGAAGCTCCAGCAGCGGAAGCTACTCCAGCAGCAACTGCAGAAGTAGTAAATGAGCGCGTAATCGCTATGCCATCTGTTCGTAAATACGCTCGTGAAAAAGGTGTAGACATTCATAAAGTAGCTGGTACTGGTAAGAATGGCCGTATCGTAAAAGCTGACATCGATGCATTTGCAAATGGTGGACAAACTGTAGCAGCAACTGAGGCTCCAGCAGCAGTAGAAGCTACTCCAGCAGCAGCGAAAGAAGAAGCACCAAAAGCACAACCAATCCCAGCTGGTGAATATCCAGAAACTCGTGAGAAAATGAGTGGTATCCGTAAAGCGATTGCGAAAGCAATGGTTAACTCTAAACACACAGCTCCTCACGTAACATTAATGGACGAAGTAGATGTAACAGAACTTGTTGCTCACCGTAAGAAGTTCAAAGCAGTAGCAGCTGACAAAGGTATTAAATTAACTTACCTTCCGTACGTTGTTAAAGCTTTAACATCTGCATTACGTGAATACCCAATGTTAAACACTTCTTTAGACGATGCATCTCAAGAAGTAGTTCATAAACATTACTTCAATATCGGTATCGCAGCTGATACAGACAAAGGTCTATTAGTACCAGTTGTTAAAGATACAGATCGTAAGTCTATCTTCACAATCTCTAACGAGATCAATGATCTTGCTGGTAAAGCACGTGAAGGTCGTCTAGCTCCAGCTGAAATGAAAGGTGCTTCTTGCACAATTACAAACATTGGTTCTGCAGGTGGACAATGGTTCACTCCAGTTATCAACCACCCAGAAGTAGCAATCCTTGGTATCGGCCGTATCGCTGAAAAACCAGTTGTGAAAAACGGTGAGATCGTTGCAGCTCCAGTATTAGCATTATCTCTAAGCTTTGACCATCGTTTAATTGACGGTGCAACTGCTCAAAAAGCGTTAAACCAAATTAAACGTCTATTGAATGACCCACAATTATTAGTAATGGAGGCGTAATAACAATGGTAGTAGGAGATTTCCCAATTGAATTAGATACAGTCGTTGTTGGTGCAGGTCCTGGTGGATACGTTGCGGCAATTCGTGCAGCACAATTAGGTCAAAAGGTAGCAATCATTGAAAAAGCTAACCTTGGTGGCGTATGCTTAAACGTTGGATGTATTCCTTCAAAAGCGTTAATCAATGCAGGTCATCGTTATGAGAATGCAATGCATTCTGATGACATGGGTATTACTGCAGAAAACGTAAAAGTTGACTTTACAAAAGTTCAAGAATGGAAAAACGGCGTAGTTAAGAAATTAACTGGCGGTGTTGAAGGCCTTCTTAAAGGTAACAAAGTTGAAATCATTCGCGGTGAAGCTTACTTCGTAGATGCTAATACATTACGCGTTATGACTGAAGATGCAGCTCAAACTTATACGTTTAAAAATGCTGTTCTTGCAACTGGTTCTACACCAATCGAAATTCCAGGATTCAAATACTCTAAACGTGTTATCAACTCTACAGGTGCTTTAAGCTTACCTGAAATTCCTAAAAAACTTGTTGTAATCGGCGGCGGTTACATCGGTATGGAATTAGGTACTGCATATGCTAACTTCGGTACAGAAGTTACTGTAGTAGAAGCTGGCGACGAAATCTTAGCTGGTTTCGAAAAAGCTATGAGCTCTGTTGTTAAACGCGCTCTACAGAAAAAAGGTAACGTAAATATCCATACAAAAGCTATGGCTAAAGGCGTTGAAGAGACAGAAACTGGCGTAAAAGTTAGCTTTGAGGTTAAAGGTGAAATCCAAACTGTAGAAGCAGATTACGTATTAGTAACTGTAGGTCGTCGTCCAAACACTCAAGAAATCGGTCTTGAGCAAGTTGGAGTTAAAATGACTGACCGCGGCATCATCGAAATCGATGAGCAATGTCGTACAAATGTACCAAACATCTATGCAATCGGTGATATCGTTCCTGGACCACCATTAGCTCACAAAGCTTCTTACGAAGGTAAAGTAGCTGTAGAAGCAATTAGTGGCCATGCATCAGCTATCGATTACATCGGAATTCCTGCAGTATGCTTCACTGATCCAGAATTAGCATCTGTTGGTTACACTAAAAAACAAGCTGAAGAAGCTGGAATGACTGTGACTGTATCTAAGTTCCCATTCGCTGCTAACGGTCGTGCATTATCATTAAACAGCACTGACGGTTTCTTACAACTTGTAACACGTAAAGAAGATGGTCTTCTTGTAGGTGCTCAAGTTGCAGGTGCAGGTGCTTCTGATATTATCTCTGAGATTGGTTTAGCTATCGAAGCTGGAATGACAGCTGAAGATATCGCTCAAACAATCCATGCTCACCCAACATTAGGTGAAATCACAATGGAAGCAGCTGAAGTTGCTCTTGGAATGCCAATTCACATTGTAAAATAATTTAAGTAATGTAAATAGCCCTTCTCTTATTGTAAGAGAGGGGCTATTTTTATTTTCATCAAATGACTTGCAAGGTCTTTAAACGTACTTGTCGAATGAATATATAATACTTTAACAAATGATTCCGGCTTAACTTACTTCAAAGGTAATATATATCATCCTATAATATGTAATTGATTCAAACGTAACCCCATATATTAATAAAATAGAGCATGTCAAAGGAGAAGGTTCCATGAAAATATTACATGTTATATTTTATCATTTACTACTATGGAGTGGCTTTTCCACTGTATTAACATTATCGAATGGTGATAAGTTTCATTATAAAGTTATTCTTTTTTTCGTATTTCTATATTTAGCCTATGTAATAGCATATTTTGTATTGCACGTAAGAAAGCAAGCTTTATTTCTTACATGTTCGAATTGTATATTATTTTTAATCATATTATCTATTTTTTAAATTAGCGTTTATAAAAATACATTGTTCTTCCATTAAATAATTGTAACTCTCCTTCTAATTTCTTCGCTAAAAAACGGCAAAATTCATTTGCTTTCCCTTTGTCACCAAATGTTGCATTAGGTGGTAAAGAAACTTGGATGAAAGATTGTTCATTTTCTATACCAACACCAATATAAATTGAGTCATACCGGTCGTGATTGGATTGAAGTTTTAATGTTGTTGTAGATGTATCTAAAATTTCATAAGGAAAAGCGGTATTTGTATACGTGTAATTAATTTGGGCACCAGTTTTAGAAGTAACCGTTTTATAATAATGAAAAAGTTGTTTTATATCATCTATTGAAACTGATTGTTGGTTGGATTTCGGTACAAGCGTAATAAAGGCGTGTTGCATATAAGTTCCCCCTAACTTAGTAGAATACTATCATTCTACATCCTACTGAATTTTTTGACAATTAAAAGGAGTATTACATGTTTTGTTTAATATACTATTAATGAAACGTGATGTAGAAAGGTGGAAACCAATGTTTGAAAAATTGTATGATGAGCATGAAAGTGTGAAGGTACGATTTTTAGGGTTTATGACACATGATACACGTTATGATTTTGGTGTTATTTATACAAATATGTTTTTTGGAAAGCCGCTCATTGTTTGTATGCAAACAGGAAGGTCTACTTTACTCGGACGAGATGATGTAGAGAATGTTCAATATATACAGGAGATTTTTAAATTAGGATCAGAAGAGGAAGCAAAGGAGTTAGCTCAGTTTTTCAAATTTCTAGTTCCGTCAACTTCTTTACATGCGGAATATGAAGAATAATTAATGTGAAACAGTCGTACTTATAAATATGGCTGTTTTTTATTTGAATATCGCATACTAATTTAAATTTAAAATATTTAATGTGTTATACTAAAAACCTATTGACGTAAAAAGTATAACATATTAAAATAAAGACAGAAAGTTAAGCGGTTACAAAAAGTTTTTGGGATTATAAACTTAGGGGGAAATGAAAAATGGGAACAATCGTATGTCAAGATTGTGAAGGTACAATTGCACACTTCGAAGATGAGAAAGTAACGGTACTTTACGGGAAATGTGGATCTTGCGGATGTGATCACACAGAGCATACAAAAGCCCAATAATTGATAGGAAATGGACAGCTAAAAGTTTTTAGGACCATAAACTTAGGGGGAAATGAAAAATGGGAACAATCGTATGCCAAGTATGTGAAGGAACAATCGGACATTTTGAAGATGAGAAAACGACGGTACTTTACGGAAAATGCGGAACAAATTGTGACTGTGCTAGAAAAGATAATGCGAAAGCTTAATGATAAATAAATAGATTACTATTGAAACTCAGGGGGAAATGAAAATGGGAACAATCGTATGCCAAGTATGTGAAGGAACAATTGGACATTTTGAAGATGAAAAATCAACAGTACTATACGGGAAATGTGGATCTCATTGCGAATGTGACCATAAAGAACATACAAAAGCTTAATAATAAGAAAAAGCGCCTACATGTGTAGGCGCTTTTTTAATAAATTGTAGTTGTATGACCAACTGTTGCAACGATTGCATCATCCCTAATCGGAATAAAGCTTATGGAGGTCTGTGGTGTACTAGAAGAAGCGTATTGGCTCATTATACGACTATCGATACGGGTAATAGTATCGGTCAAGAAAGCTGAAATAAAAGCGTAAGGGACTCGTCGTTCATTTAATGAATAAATAATTTCTTCTTTTGTTTTTACACCTACGCCATGCCCGTAAAAAAAGAAATTTCCTAAATAGATTGTATTTTCTCCTTGCCATTCAATCGTAGCTGGATTTACTTGTGGGTTTTTAAAGTAAACGAGGTCACCTGGAACAAGATCGCCACCGTTTTTTGTTATAAGCCTTAGATCTTGGTCGTAGTCCCATGTATAAAGTAAAAGGTTTGCAAATAGACGATTGAAAGTTTCTTCCTCATACAATGATAGTAAAGCTTTATAAAAAATAATGATCATAGCGGTTGCGCATTCAGTTCCATATAGTTTTCCGTTTTTGAAAATATCCTGTATGGCAATAGAAGGTGGTATGTTTGGAAGAAGCTCGAATCCCCCAAGAGACGTTCTTTTCCAATACTGGGGGTTGCAAAAGGATTGTTGAAATGTACGAAACTGAAATCCACTTTGAAAAAGCTCTAGTGCAGAGATAATAATATTAACTCGTAAATTGAGATCAAAGCTGAGTTCATCAGCTGTTCGGAAGGAATAAACTTCTTGATTTCCTGCCATTATTGATAAAATTTGTTGTTTCTCTGCTGCAAATGGCTCATATTCATTTGTAATATAAGGATGTACAATAGAACGGCCTATTACAATCATAATAGTATCCCCACCTATACGTTACATTCTTAAGTATCGTATGAAGAAAAGGAAAAAAGGTGAAAAAAAAGCCTATCAACTGATAGGCTTGTACTCTTTAATAACACGTAATGTTTGTAATGTCATATCTTCAGGACCTTGTACAGGTAAACCTGCTTCTAAGTTTTTACGAATATACTCTAAGTTTTCTTGTGTAATAATTTCCCCCGGAGTAAAGATTGGAATCCCTGGCGGATAAACCATAACAAAATCAGCTATAATACGACCCGCTGCATTTTCAAATGGAATGACTTCTGTTTCCGAATAAAAAGCATCTCGAGGAGAAAGTGCTAGCACTGGAATTTCTGGAATCTCTACTTGTACTTGAACACCTTTATCTGCCCTATTTCTAAATGTTGCTGCTAAATCTTGTAATGCTGCAATAAGTGTATTTGTATCACTTTCTGTATCTCCCAAAGTGATAAGACATAGTATGTTGTATAGATCTGAGAGTTCTACTTCAATGTTATATTGCTCTCTAAGCCATACTTCAGCTTGGTGGCCGGTAATACCTAGATCTTTTACAGATACAATTATCTTTGTAGGATCATAGTTAAAGGTAGCATCTGTACCTAACATTTCTTTTCCAGGACAGTAAAGATGCTCAATAGAATTTATAGCATCACGAACATGCTCAGCTAATTGTATTGTTTGTTCTATGAGTGCTGTTCCTTCTGTAGCAAGACGTTTTCTCGCAACATCAAGGGATGCTAACAAGATGTAAGAAGTTGATGTAGTTGTAAGCATGCTAATAATAGATTGGACATGCTTTACATTCACTAAGCCTTCTTTCACATTAAGAATAGAACTTTGAGTTAAAGAGCCTCCTAATTTGTGAACACTTGTTGCTGCCATATCCGCACCAGCTTGCATCGCTGACATAGGTAATTCATCGTGAAAATGAATATGAACACCATGAGCTTCGTCGACTAGTACAGGGATGTCATAAGAATGTGCTAATTGTACAATCTGTTCTAAGTCTGCAGCAAACCCAAAGTACGTTGGGTTAATAACAAGTAAGCCCTTTGCATCTGAGTGCTCTTCAAGTGCTTTTTTGACAGATTGAATTGTGATTCCATGAGAAATACCGAGCTTCGGATCGATTTCAGGATGCATGAAAATCGGTTTTGCACCTGAGAAAATAATAGCTGACATTACTGATTTATGCACGTTTCGTGGTACTAGGATTTTGTCACCAGGACCGCAAACGCTCATCACCATTGTCATAATAGCGCCACTTGTACCTTGAATAGAAAAGAAAGTATGATCTGCACCGAATGCGGCTGCTGCTAAATCTTGTGCTTCTTTAATCATACCTTTTGGATGATGTAAATCATCGAGTGGCGCAATATTAATTAAATCAATTGCTAATGCATTATGCCCAATAAATTCGCGAAATGTAGGATCCATGCCCTGTCCTTTTTTATGACCAGGAATATGGAATTGAATTGGATTTCGCTTACTGTGCTCAACTAAAGCGGTAAACAATGGTGTTTCGTATTGGGACAATCTATACACCCCTTCTTCTTCATAATATTTAGTGTAATTTGTTTTATATAATCCTGCTCTAAAAAAGTGTAGCCCTTTTTAGAATAAGGCTTGTTTTTCTGCCATTCAAAAAATCGTTTTTGAGATGGTAGCTTCACTTTATTTTCTATAAAACAAAAGCATTATATCACCAATAATTATAGATGTATAGAAAAAAATCTTTTTAAGGTGAGTATGTTTAATAGTTAGCCTCAACTAATGAATAGAGGAAGACAATTCCATTAAAATGAATAAATAGTGTATAATGCAGAGTGGCTATAATGAAGAATAAAATATTCTCTTTAAGATAGCATAATGAAACAAGAAGAAATGATAAATGAGGTGCGAAATGGAATATCAATATCCGTTAGATTATGATTGGTCAAATGAGGAAATGGTTACAATGGTGAAGTTTTATGAAGCGATTGAGAAAGCTTATGAAAAAGGAATTATAAGAGAAGAGTTAATGGGTTTATATCGTCGTTTTAAAGAGATTGTTCCATCGAAAGCAGAAGAAAAGAAAATTGATAAAGAATTTCAAGAAGTAAGTGGATACTCTATATATCGTGCTATTCAAAGGGCAAAAGAAGTCGAAGAACAAAAGCTTGTAAAAATGTAAAAAATATTTTGAAAAATAAAAACTGAAGTGATATAATGTGATAACAACTAAAAACGGACAATATAAATTGTCCGTTTTCTACTATCGATTACAAAGTGCATATAAAGGAAGGAGTGATTGCATCGTAGATTCAATCTTAGCAAGGAATTGTTCGTTGGTCATTGCTGAAAACTCCTCTGGTGATATATGAATACCAACTAATAATTCTGCTTTTTTTACAGTAGCTAATCGTTCAATCATCTTTTGTAAGTCTTCGGTTTCAAGTGTTTTATGTAATTTCACACTTGGTTTAGTATGGTCAATGGACCAAACGAAGTCATTTGGAATATTTGTTTTTAAATCATTTAAATGTTCTAAGAAGGCATGAGCCGTCTCAACTTTTTGTGGACACTCATAGATTAAACCAAAGTATATGAAGGCATGAGTACCCCATAAGCCGATTTGGAAATGCGGTAGCATTTTATATCCTCGTTTATTTGTTGAAAAAGCAACCCAAGTATCGTTTGGTGGATTGACTTTGCGGCGTGCGTGTTTTGCAACATGATAAAAAAAGTTCTCATCAGTTTGTTTGGATAAGTATTCTGCAAATTGTTCCCCTAAAGCTTCTAGCTTAGGATGAATGTTCGTTTTAATTGCACTCATTCGTTCTTCGAGACCATCAACTGTAAAGACATCAAAATCAGTTGACTTGAATGTTTGAATTGTCATGATTGTTCCTCCAACTCCTATTTTGCTTTTATTTTAGCATAGCTTGTACTATTCATAAAAAAAACAGCACAAAAAAATTTAAATAAAAAAATATAATTTTGTTGCATAGATGATTTATCCAACATAGTATAGTATAAAACAAAAAATCAGAAAATTGAATTAATTCTAGTCCGAGGGCAGACGAATATTGGGAGGAGGCAAATAATATGAGACAGGTGATTAATGCGTTAAAGAGAACAGATGCTGAAAAGAGAATACCGGTGCTACGTTTGGAGCTAGATTATGAATTAGCAACTTTATATGATGCGATGATGGAAGATGATAACCAGAAAAAAGAAGAGTGTGTACAAAAGTTAGAAGTGTTAAGACTTGAAATGATTCGTTTAGAAGCGTAATAATAGTATATGTATAAAAAATTAGTTGGTGCGAACCTTATAAAGGGTTCGTTTTTTCTGTGAACAGTATAGATCGGAGTGTTTAAACATGCAAGAAGTATGGAAAGACATCGATGCACACGCCAAACGGTGGATTCGGGATGCAGGAGAGCATTTAATGGCATCAATGAAAAAAGCACTTATTATAGAAACAAAATCAAATGCAGCTGACTTAGTTACAAATATGGACCGAGAGATAGAACAGTTTTTAATTGGGAAAATTAAAGAAACATTCCCGAATCATAATATTTTAGGAGAAGAGGGTTATGGAGACGAGATAACGTCTTCTGACGGGGTTGTTTGGTTAATTGATCCAATTGACGGCACGATGAACTTTGTTCATCAAAAAAGAAATTTTGCGATTTCAATTGGGATTTATGAGAACGGTATCGGAAAGATTGGACTTATATATGATCCAGTGCATGATGAACTATATCATGCAGTCAAGGGATCTGGAGCTTTTTGTAATGATATATCAATTCCTCCATTGGAAAAAGGAACTGTAGAGCAAGGTATTGTAGCTTTAAATGCGATATGGCTTACAGATAATCCATTGCTTAATATGGAAAGTATGATGGCACTTGTTAAGAAAGCAAGGGGCACAAGGTCATATGGCTGTGCAGCGTTAGAGATGGTATACGTTGCAACAGGAAGAATAGATGCATATGTAACGCCGAGATTATCACCATGGGATTTTGGCGGAGGGCAGATAATTGTAGAAGAAGTTGGAGGTAAGGTGACGACATTCTCTGGAGCGCCACTTTCTATCATAGAGAAGAGCAGTGTGTTAGTTGCAAAACCAGGAGTGTATGAAGAAGTGTTATCGTTTATATG
Source organism: Bacillus cereus group sp. MYBK220-1 (assembly GCF_051916445.1). Taxonomy (NCBI): domain Bacteria; kingdom Bacillati; phylum Bacillota; class Bacilli; order Caryophanales; family Bacillaceae; genus Bacillus; species Bacillus cereus group sp. MYBK220-1. The sequence goes on from NZ_JBQAGQ010000003.1 coordinate 509,107, forward strand.
AGAGCAACAAAAAAAGTAAGAGGCTGTGTATAAGCTTCTTACTTTTTAGCGTTATTGTGATTTGCGCATTTTTCTTTTTGTTACAAAACCGTATCCAACTGTAACAAATGTGCCGATAATGCAAATAATAATACCGATTGGACTATTTTCAGCAATCATAATGCCGATACCGATTAAGAAAATAACACCGATAATTGCAGTTAATAAAAAGCGATATTGAATGTGTTCCATTTCTTCACCCTCCAATCTCATTTTACTTTCACAAAAGTAAGAATACAACTATATTTTCATTCTTGCTTTTATTTTAATTGCTATTGTATCCCCTTCGCTCTTATAATAGAGAAGGATTAAAAAGACATTAGGAGTTGGACATGTTGAAAAAACGACAAGATTTACGTAATATAGCAATTATTGCCCACGTTGACCATGGTAAAACAACACTTGTTGACCAGTTATTACGTCAAGCGGGGACTTTCCGTGCGAACGAACACGTTGAAGAACGCGCAATGGATTCAAATGATCTAGAAAGAGAACGCGGTATTACAATTTTAGCGAAAAATACAGCGATTCACTATGAAGATAAAAGAATTAACATTTTAGATACACCTGGTCACGCTGACTTCGGTGGAGAAGTAGAACGTATCATGAAAATGGTTGATGGTGTTTTACTTGTTGTTGATGCATATGAAGGTTGTATGCCACAAACACGATTTGTTTTAAAGAAAGCTCTTGAGCAAAACTTAACTCCAATCGTAGTTGTAAACAAAATTGACCGTGACTTCGCTCGTCCAGATGAAGTAGTTGATGAAGTAATCGACTTATTCATTGAGCTTGGTGCAAACGAAGATCAATTAGAGTTCCCAGTTGTATTTGCATCAGCAATGAACGGAACAGCAAGCTTAGATTCAAATCCAGCAAATCAAGAAGAGAATATGAAATCATTATTCGATACAATTATCGAACATATTCCAGCACCAATTGATAACAGCGAAGAGCCACTTCAATTCCAAGTAGCACTTCTTGATTACAACGACTACGTTGGACGTATTGGAGTTGGTCGCGTATTCCGCGGTACAATGAAGGTTGGACAACAAGTTGCTTTAATGAAAGTAGACGGAAGCGTGAAGCAATTCCGCGTAACGAAATTATTCGGTTACATGGGATTAAAACGTCAAGAAATTGAAGAAGCAAAAGCAGGGGACTTAGTAGCCGTTTCTGGTATGGAAGACATTAACGTAGGTGAAACAGTATGTCCAGTTGAACATCAAGATGCGTTACCATTATTACGTATTGATGAGCCAACACTACAAATGACGTTCCTTGTAAATAACAGCCCATTTGCAGGTCGTGAAGGTAAATACATTACATCTCGTAAAATTGAAGAGCGTCTTCGTTCACAATTAGAAACAGATGTAAGTTTACGTGTAGATAATACAGATTCTCCTGATGCGTGGATCGTATCTGGACGTGGGGAACTACATTTATCTATCTTAATTGAAAACATGCGTCGTGAAGGTTATGAATTACAAGTATCTAAGCCAGAAGTAATCATTAAAGAAGTTGATGGCGTAAGATGTGAGCCTGTAGAGCGCGTACAAATCGATGTACCTGAAGAATACACTGGTTCTATTATGGAATCTATGGGTGCACGTAAAGGTGAAATGTTAGATATGGTGAATAACGGAAACGGTCAAGTTCGCCTTACTTTCATGGTTCCAGCACGTGGTTTAATTGGTTACACAACAGAATTCTTAACATTAACTCGTGGTTACGGTATTTTAAACCATACATTCGATTGCTACCAACCAGTACACGCTGGACAAGTTGGTGGACGTCGCCAAGGTGTTCTAGTTTCACTTGAAACAGGAAAAGCATCACAATACGGTATTATGCAAGTTGAAGACCGTGGTGTAATCTTCGTTGAACCAGGTACAGAAGTATATGCTGGTATGATTGTCGGAGAACACACTCGTGAGAACGACTTAACAGTTAACGTTGTGAAAATGAAACAACAAACTAACATTCGTTCTGCGACGAAAGATCAAACTTCAACAATGAAGAAACCACGCCTAATGACTTTAGAAGAATCATTAGAGTACTTAAACGATGACGAGTTCTGTGAAGTAACTCCAGAATCAATTCGTCTACGTAAAAAGATTCTTGATAAGAGTGAGCGCGAAAGAGCTGCTAAGAAAAAGAAATCTGTTGAAGCGTAAAAATAAAAAAACAACGCCCTTTATAAAGGGCGTTGTTTTTTTATTTTGTTTATTTTTTAGAATATTTACTCTTTTTTGTGGACAGTATTTTTTTTGCGAGTTACTCTTGTATTAAGTGTATAAAGAAAATTGCATTTTACTGCTAGGGGGGAAGAGTGTGTTAGAAAGGATGTCTTTTTTTGCAAAATTGTGTAAGGTAGATGAAAATCCAGAGTTAGGAATGTGGTTACTTTATGGGACGATTATTATATTAAGTGCTCTCGTTTATAATTTAGGGTTTGCTAGAAAGTTGTCTGTACTAAAAAATATTGTGATATACATATCATTAGCAATTGGATGCACAGTATTAACCTTTTTTGCTGTGTTTTTACCTGTTGGAGAAGGACTTGTTGTAGCGGCAATTGTACTTGGAATTTATAGACTGCGTTTGCGTCAAGCGAAACAACAAAAAGCAGGATAAGAAAGGGGAGTTTTCATGCGTTCAGTGCAAGATGCACTATATAATTGGTTAACAATTAAAACAGTTGCGGAAGCACGTCCAGATGATAGTGCTGCAAAAGAAACATATTTGTTATTTCAAAATATGGTATATGAAGAACATAAATTAAGAAATGTGGAAGTCGAAAAGAACGAGGAAATGTATTTAATTACATATGAAATAAATGGAGAACGGAAATCTGCAAGGTTTCCGTTAGAAGCCATTGATTGTTTTTTGGATCAGATGAATCGTGAACCAGAAAAATATAAATAAGTCCTTATCTATATGAGTAAGGACTTATTTACATTTTACCAATCATCTTCGATTTTTTTATCACGATATAATCGGAAATTACCACTTGCATGACGTTCCATTGTACGCTCTGCAATTCGTTCCGAACATTCCATGCACATATATGTATGAATAGGGCGATTACGCAGTTTTTTTGCCATAGGATTTTCATCATCTAACATATCTTTTTTATCACAAATCATACATTTGACTCTCATTTCGTCACCTCAATACGAATTCTATCAGTATAAGTATATCATGGAAGTATAATGTTTTTGAATAATAGTGGGAAAAAATAATATTTTCGCAATTCAAAAAATAAGTTATGATAAGGATATACCAAGTATATTTGGAGGTGAAAATATGGCGAATGTAGTAGAGCCTACCTTAACAGAGGATTTAGTACAAACGTTGCGTAAAGAGTGTATTGTTATGATAGCAACGACAGATTTCGAAAAACAAGTTCCTAACGTAAGTGCTATTTCTTGGGTGTATGCAGTGAGTAAAACTAGTATTCGATTTGCAGTAGATCAACGTTCACGTATTGTGGAAAATATACGTCATAATACAGGTGTGGTATTGACTATAATGGCGAATGAATCCGTATTTTCTATAAGTGGTGCAGGTGAAATTTTGACAGATAGAATGGAAGGTATTTCTCTAAAATTAACTGTAATAGAAGTAAAGGTGCAAGAAGTGCGTGATGTTATGTTTTATGGAGCGAAACTTGCAATTGAACCAACATATGAAAAAACATATGATCTTCGGGCAGCGAAAAAGCTGGATAACGAAGTCTTAGTAGGGATAAGAGAATTATAAAGATGCTAAATAAGAAATTCGTTTATTCACTTTTGTAGTCGGTTATTGTGATTTAACGTTAATAATTATAATAAAAAGTAATATATTGAATAGAAATGAATAAAGAATAAATAAAAGGTTTAATGACTATGATTTTCGATTCTACCTCGTTTACACGGTACATATAATTATAACAATGGTTCGTCCATATTTTATGGATGAAACCCTTGTTCTACAAATTTAAAAGTGGAGTCAGGGGGTAACAGGTTGGATAAAATTTATGTGTTAGATACGAATGTACTTTTGCAGGATCCTTTATCTATTTTTTCATTTGAAACCAATGAAGTAGTGATTCCAGCAGTTGTATTAGAAGAGGTTGATTCGAAAAAACGTTATATGGATGAAGTAGGAAGAAACGCTCGTTATGTATCTAAGTTAATAGATAAATTTCGTGAAATAGGAAAGCTGCATGAAAGTATCCCGCTAGAAAACGGCGGAACATTTCGTATTGAATTGAACCATCGTTCATTTGTGCAACTACAAGATATTTTTGTAGAAAAAACAAATGATAATCGAATTTTAGCTGTAGCAAAAAATCTATCTTTAGAAGAACAGGAAAAAGAGGACGGGAAGTCTGTTATTTTAGTAAGTAAAGATGTACTCGTAAGGGTAAAAGCTGATGCAATTGGTTTGAAGGCTGAAGATTATTTAAGTGATCGCGTAATTGAAGTAGAAAATATATATTCTGGTTTTTTAGAAGGATATATATCAAAAGAACAATTGGATTATTTTTATGAGAAAGGTGAATTGCCTCTATCTGAAATTGCGAATCATCCTTTTTACCCAAATCAATTTGTAGTAATGAAAGATGCATTAGGGGGCTCTAGTTCTGCGCTTGGCATTGTGGATCACTTAGGGAAGAAGGTAAAGAAACTTATTTTTCACAATGAACAAGTGTGGGGGATACGACCACGAAACGTGCAGCAAATTATGGGATTAGAATTGTTGCTTCGTGAAGATATTCCGCTTGTAACGTTAACGGGGAAAGCCGGCACAGGAAAAACGTTACTTGCGTTAGCTTCGGGACTTATGCAAACAGAAGACTTAGGGTTATATAAAAAATTACTTGTGGCAAGACCAATTGTTCCAGTCGGAAAAGATATCGGTTATTTACCAGGAGAAAAAGAAGAAAAATTAAGACCATGGATGCAGCCAATTTTTGATAACCTAGAGTATTTATTTAATACGAAAAAGCCAGGAGAGTTAGATGCTATTCTAGCGGGAATGGGTTCGATTGAAGTAGAAGCCCTTACTTATATACGCGGGAGAAGTATTCCAGATCAGTTCATTATCATTGACGAAGCACAAAATTTAACAAAGCATGAAGTGAAAACGATATTAACTAGGGTAGGGGAAAAGAGTAAGATTGTATTGATGGGAGATCCTCAGCAAATTGATCACCCATATTTAGATGAATATAATAATGGCTTAACGTATGTTGTAGAGAAGTTTAAAGAACAGCGTATTAGTGGTCATGTGAAGTTTGTTAAAGGAGAGCGATCTAATTTAGCTCAACTAGCAGCAGATTTATTGTAAAAAGGAGTGAGCTTAAGCTCACTCCTTTTCTTTAAATAATTGTAAATTTACGGATGTTACGGATTGGATTTTGTTGATTAGATCCATCATTGAAATAGAGATGAACAGGCCCGTCTTCTTTTAATGGTTTTCCTTCTTTTGAAAAGCCTAGTATAGCATTTTTGACAGTTTCTAATGGAAGTGTCATTGTATGATCTACCGTTTCAATTTCAACTTGCGTAGCGTCCTCTAAAATTTCAGCGTTAGCAAGGAATGGATGAAATGGTATACCAAATGTTCCAGTAATCAGCTGTTCTTTTTTATATTTCTTCACACTTTGTTGTATTGGAGGAAAAGCGGCACCATCACGGATTTCGCGATCCCAATGTTCTGAAGTGTTTTTTAAATAAGTTTCTAGTTCAGACGTGTTTTCTCTAGTTTCATCAAAGTAAGTTGTCAAATCTACTTTTCGATCATCAAAGATCCAAACAGTTGGATCAATAGTGATTGGAAAACGTACTTTTCCGTTAATAAATAAAATTTCGCTCATTGTTGTTCCCCCATTTGTGTTATACTCCCACTTTTCAGTATAATAGTATTAGACACTGTTGTCACAAAAAATGTTTCTATTGCAATTTATTAAAACTATCGCTAATATTAATAGATAGGATAGAGGAGAGTAGGACGGAAACGGAGGGAATCAATTTGGCGTCTGAGACAGTAGCAAATCATCAGGAAAAGGCACTAGCCCTTCTACAAGCGGATGCAGAGAAGATTTTAAGACTTATTAAGGTGCAAATGGACCATCTTACAATGCCGCAATGTCCATTATATGAAGAAGTGTTAGACACACAAATGTTTGGACTATCCCGCGAGGTCGATTTTGCAGTTCGCCTTGGTCTTATTGCAGAAGAACAAGGGAAAGCAATGTTAGGTGAGCTCGAACGTGAGTTATCTGCACTTCATGAAGCATTTACAAACAAACAACAATAACGGGTTCAAATAAGGGGGCTCAAACTAAATTAGTTTGAGCTTTTTATTTGTATAATAAAGCAGGAAGAATCAATGTACATATGGAATACAACAATAATTAAATTGAAACAGAAAGAGGAAATGAAATGAAAAAAGTATGGAAATCAATGGATTATTCATTGTTACTTCCTCTTGTTATCTTATGTGTGCTGGGGGTAATAATGGTATATAGTTCTAGTTCCATTGTTGCGATTTCGCGATTTGATAAACCAGCAAATTTCTTTTTTAAAAGACAATTAATTACTTTAGTTGCTGGGACAATAGTATTAATAATTATTGCTACTATCCCATATAAAGTTTGGAGAAAACGAATTTTTTTGTTGGGGAGCTACGGTGCTAGTGTTGCTTTATTAGCTGCAGCTGCCTTTTTCACTAAGTCAGTAAACGGTGCAAACGGATGGATATTTGGAATACAGCCTGCGGAATTTGTAAAGATAACGGTTATCCTCATATTAGCTCATTTTTTTGCGAAAAGACAAGAAACGAATACACCTGTTTTCAAAGGGTCAGGTCCAGTACTCATTGGTGTTGGTATAATCATGTTTTTAATATTAAAGCAAAATGATTTAGGTACTGATTTGTTAATTGCAGGAACAGTAGGAATTATGTTCCTTTGTTCGGGAGTACAGGTTAACTTATGGATTAAACGAATTGCTTTAACTTCTATAGTATGGATTCCGGCACTATATCTTCTTGGCAATTATGCATTAAATCCATATCAAAAGGCACGTTTTTCTGTTTTCCTTGATCCGTTTAATGATCCTCAAAAGGATGGATTCCAATTGGTAAATTCATTTATTGGAATTGCTTCTGGAGGGCTTAATGGTAGGGGATTAGGAAATAGTGTGCAAAAGTATGGTTATTTACCAGAACCACAAACGGATTTTATTATGGCAATTATATCGGAAGAACTTGGTTTTATAGGCGTAGCAATCATTTTGATTTGTTTATTGCTTATAATTATTCGATCATTTAGAGTCGCACAAAAGTGTACAGATCCATTTGGAAGTTTAATAGCTATCGGAATTGCAAGCTTGTTTGGAGTTCAAACGTTTATTAATGTTGGTGGTATGTCTGGAGTAATACCACTTACCGGAGTACCATTACCGTTTGTCAGTTACGGTGGTAGTTCTTTATTAGCTAATCTACTTGCGATGGGGATACTACTCAATATTGCTAGTCACGTGAAACGACAAGAGAAACAACAGAATGGATTAATGAAAGAAAAAGAACAAAATGGACCACATCTTGTAGTTGTAAAATAAAAACACATTGTGCTTTAGAGCATGATGTGTTTTTATTTTTAAGTAGTTTTAAATGTGATGTATTAATATATCTTTCGGTTAAACGATATATCACATTTAGTTTAATGTGATATACAATTAAGTTGTTAGAAAAGGAAGAGGTATGCTATACTATTTTTGTGAAACAAATTGCACAGAAAACTTATCATTTGTTAAAAAATAAGGTATGATGGATAAAAATAAAGTGAAGCTTTCTAAGTATAATATAATGTGGAAAGTGAAGAACTTCACGCTTTTTAAGGTGTGTATATATTTTATCTCTAGAGTGGTAGGAAAGTAGAGGGGGAAAATCATGACAAAGCTGCAACGTATTCAAAAAGTATTGGTAGCTAACCGTGGAGAGATTGCAATTCGTGTGTTTCGAGCTTGTTCGGAACTTGGATTAAAAACAGTTGCAATCTATTCTAAAGAGGATAGTGGTTCTTATCATCGCTATAAAGCCGATGAGTCCTATTTAGTTGGGGAAGGAAAAAAACCAATTGATGCTTATCTAGATATTGAAGGCATTATTGAGATTGCAAAAAGTAATCATGTAGATGCAATCCACCCTGGATATGGTTTCTTGTCAGAAAATATTCAATTCGCTAAACGTTGTGAAGAAGAAGGAATTATCTTTATCGGTCCGAAAAGTAAGCATTTAGATATGTTTGGAGATAAAGTGAAAGCAAGAACACAAGCGCAGCTAGCACAAATTCCAGTTATACCTGGTAGTGATGGTCCAGTAAATTCATTAGAAGAAGTCGAAAAATTTGCTGAAAAGTATGATTACCCGATTATTATTAAAGCATCCCTTGGGGGTGGCGGTCGTGGTATGCGTATTGTGCGTACTAGTGAGGAATTAGGAGAATCATATAATCGAGCGAAATCAGAAGCGAAAGCAGCCTTTGGTAATGATGAAGTTTACGTCGAAAAATTCGTTGAAAAACCTAAACATATAGAAGTACAAATTTTAGCAGATGAAGAAGGCAATGTTGTTCATTTATACGAGCGTGACTGTTCTGTACAACGTCGTCATCAAAAAGTTGTAGAAATTGCACCGAGTGTATCACTTTCAGATGATCTGCGTCAGCGTATTTGTGATGCTGCTGTGAAGTTAACGAAAAATGTAAATTATTTAAATGCAGGAACAGTAGAATTCCTTGTAAAAGATGATGAGTTTTACTTTATTGAAGTAAATCCACGTGTTCAAGTAGAACATACGATTACAGAAATGATTACGGGAGTAGATATTGTTCAATCACAAATTTTAATAGCTGATGGACATGCATTACATAGCAAAATGGTAGGTGTTCCGAAGCAAGAGGAAGTAGTTGTACATGGATTTGCAATTCAATCTCGTGTAACAACTGAAGATCCGCTAAATAATTTTATGCCGGATACAGGAAAAATTATGGCGTATCGATCAGGCGGTGGTTTTGGTGTACGTCTTGATACAGGAAATAGCTTCCAAGGTGCAGTTATTACACCGTACTACGATTCTTTACTTGTAAAAGTTACAACTTGGGCACTTACTTTTGAGCAAGCTGCTGCAAAAATGGAACGTAACTTAAAAGAATTCCGTATTCGTGGTATTAAAACAAATATTCCATTCCTAGAGAATGTAGTAAAACATAAAAACTTCTTATCAGGAGAATATGATACTTCATTTATCGATGCGTCACCTGAATTGTTCTTGTTCCCGAAACGTAAAGACCGTGGAACGAAAATGTTAAATTACATTGGTACAGTAACAGTAAATGGTTTCCCAGGGGTAGGTAAAAAAGAAAAACCAATATTCCCAGATGCTCGTATTCCATGTTTAAAACATTCAGAGCCAATCCAAAATGGAACGAAACAAATTTTGGACGAGCGTGGAGCGGACGGATTAGTAAAATGGGTACAGGATCAAAAGCGTGTACTTTTAACGGATACAACATTCCGTGATGCACACCAGTCATTACTTGCAACTCGTATTCGTACAAAAGATTTACATCAAATTGCGGAGCCAACAGCGAGAATGTTACCGAACCTATTCTCAGCGGAAATGTGGGGCGGTGCAACATTTGACGTTGCGTATCGTTTCTTAAAAGAAGATCCATGGGAACGATTACTAGATCTTCGTGAAAAAATGCCGAACGTGTTATTCCAAATGTTACTTCGTTCTTCAAACGCAGTTGGATACAAAAACTATCCAGATAATTTAATTCAAAAATTTGTGGAATGTTCTGCTCAAGCAGGCATTGATGTATTCCGTATTTTTGATAGCTTAAACTGGGTGGAAGGCATGAGAGTTGCAATTGACGCTGTACGAGACACTGGTAAAATTGCAGAAGCAACAATGTGCTACACAGGGGATATTCATGATCCACTGCGTAGTAAATATGATTTAAATTACTATAAAAATTTAGCAAAAGAGTTAGAAGCATCAGGAGCTCACATTTTAGGTATTAAAGATATGGCAGGCTTACTAAAACCAAATGCAGCATATGATTTAGTTTCTGCATTAAAAGAGACAGTGTCGATTCCAATTCATCTGCATACGCACGATACGAGTGGAAATGGTATATTAACGTATACGAAGGCAATTGAAGCGGGTGTTGATATCGTCGATGTAGCAGTGAGTTCTATGGCTGGTCAAACGTCACAACCAAGTGCGAACACGCTATACTATGCATTAGGTGGAAACGAAAGACAACCAGATGTTAATATAGATTCTTTAGAAAAACTATCTCATTATTGGGAAGATGTACGCAAATACTATGCACCGTTTGAAAGTGGTATGAATGCGCCGCATACAGAGGTATATATGCATGAAATGCCGGGTGGGCAGTATAGTAATCTTCAGCAACAAGCGAAGGCGGTTGGTTTAGGAGATCGCTTCGATGAAGTGAAAGTAATGTACCGCCGTGTGAATGACATGTTTGGAGATATTGTAAAAGTAACGCCATCATCAAAAGTTGTTGGTGATATGGCATTATTTATGGTTCAGAACCATCTGACAGAACAAGATGTTTTAGAGCGTGGACATGCGATGGACTTCCCAGGGTCTGTTGTTGAAATGTTCTCTGGTGATTTAGGTCAACCGTACGGTGGTTTCCCGAAAGAATTACAAAAGATTATTTTAAAAGGGAAAGAGCCATTAACAGTAAGACCAGGTGAATTACTAGAGCCAGTAGATTTCGAAGCGTTAAAAGAAGAATTATTCCATAAACTTGGACGCGAAGTAACGATTTTTGATGTAGTGGCATATGCTTTATATCCAAAAGTATTTATGGATTATGAAAAAGTTGCTGAGCTTTATGGAAATGTATCTGTACTTGATACACCGACGTTCTTCTATGGTATGAGACTAGGTGAAGAAATTGATGTAGAAATTGAACAGGGTAAAACATTGATGGTTAAACTAGTATCAATTGGAGAACCTCAGCCGGATGGAAACCGTGTTCTTTACTTGGAATTCAACGGTCAACCACGTGAAATTATCGTGAAAGATGAGAGTGTAAAAGCAACAGTTGCACAACGTGTGAAAGGAAACCGTGAGAATCCAAATCATATTAGTGCAACGATGCCAGGAACGGTAATTAAAGTAGTTGTAAAAGAAGGCGACGAAGTGAAAAAAGGCGATTCTATGGCAATTACAGAAGCGATGAAAATGGAAACGACAGTTCAAGCGCCGTTCAATGGTAAAGTGAAGAAAGTATATGTTAACGATGGTGATGCAATTCAAACGGGTGATTTACTTATTGAATTAGATCACTAAAATAAAAAAAGGGCTGTGTAAATACAGCTCTTTTTTTATTGCAAAAAAATCCCTTGCCAATTCGGCAAGGAATTTTAGTTTTATATTATTTTGTTTGTTTAGAAGTTGATGCAGCTTCTTTTGCATTCACTTTACTTCTTGTTCCTAACATAACTAAATAGCATAGTACAGCAAACAAGCAAGAAATAAATAGAGAATGTAACAATGCCATCGCTAAACTAGCGTTTGTAAATACAACTAAAACTCCTACTACAGCTTGAAGTGTAACAAGGATAAATGAAATGATCCATCCCCAATATACGACAGGTTGCTGTTTGTAATGGCGAATAGCGAGAATCATCGCGTATAGTATCCAAGCGAAAATTAACATCGCTGCAACTCTATGGCCCATTTGAACCCATTCATGTAGTTGAGTTGGCATAGGTCTGTTTTTGCTACATAAAGGAAAGTCTGGACAGGCTAAGCTAGCTCGTTCGTGACGTACTAAAGCGCCTGTGTAGACGACGATATAACTGTAAATTGTTACACCATAAATATGAAATTTCATTTTTTTGTCCATAATAAGTGAACGTGCATCAAATTTTTGGTCAATTTCAAAGATAAGACACGTTAATAAAATGACAGAAGCAAATGAAATTAAGGAAATACCGAAGTGGATAGCAAGTACAGCGGGCATTTGGCCCCAAACAACTGCTGCTGCTCCCATTAATGCTTGTGCAACTAAAAATACGAAGGATAAAATTGCTAACGTTTTTGTTTCACGCACATGTTTATAATATTTCCAGGACAAAATACAAAGGAGAGTGACAAGAATTCCAGCTGATCCTGATGTTAATCGGTGGCTAAGTTCAATAATAGTTTCCATTGATAAATTAGATGGAACAAATTCACCGTTACAAAGTGGCCATGATTTACCACAACCTTGACCAGAACCTGTTTTTGTAACTAAAGCGCCTCCTAATAAAACTATTAATAAATCAAGGCTTGTAATGACTGCTAACCATTTAATAAAGCGTTGCAATCTCTTTCACCATCTTTCTGCTATGAAGTTATTGCGAAATATTTTCATTCCATTATGTATAGAATAAAACGCGCTAGTTCCTATGATATATAAAAAATAATAAAATAGCAAAGAAATGGAGGAGGAAGGAAATGGGGAGAAAACAGGTGTAAAAACAGGGTTCCTAAGGAAAATTTTGGGTGAAAAATAGGCTATTTTGAAAAGAAATGGGGAGAATACGTGTTAAATAGGACAAAATAGTTTATTATAGAAGGTAACATCATGTTATGATAAGGACAAGTCAGAATGAAGTTTTTTATATTCGACACAAAAAGTTCATGTTTTCTTCACAAAATGTTCGGGAAATATGATTTAATATATTGGAGTATGAGCGTAGATTAGTAGTAGAATGGGTTAACAATGTTTCTACTGTAATAATATTGCTATATAGAAGCGAATTATTTCATTTGAAATATGCGCAAAAAGAAAGATGAAAGTTTTAAGAGGGGGTTAGAGTGATGAACCATGCAACAAGTGAGCTGCATGATGAGTCCGCTGTTACAAGTGTACCGGAAACAACTCGGTTACAAGATTTAAAAGCACTCGTTAAAATGGGGATTGTAAACTCAAATACACTTACTGTATTTACAGGATTTTGGTTGGCATTACACTTTAATGGATTAAGTGTAATGGACAATCTGGATAAGTTATTCTTTACAATCGTTGGTTCTGGATTAGTTATGGCAGGGGTATGTTGTTTAAACAACTACATTGATCGAGACATCGATCCATTAATGGAAAGAACAAAGACCCGTCCAACGGTTACTGGAAAGTATAAACCAGGATTTGCACTTACATTTGGACTAGTCATATTACTTCTTGGTTTTGTATTTTTATTATTAACAACACCAATGGCAGTCTTAATGGGATTTATTGGTGCTTTCACATATGTTGTTCTATATAGTTTATGGACAAAGAGAAAGTATACACTAAATACTGTTGTAGGTAGTATATCTGGTGCAGTTCCTCCTTTAATTGGATGGGCAGCAATCGATCCATCTTTAGGCCATCCAATTGCTTGGATGTTATTTTTAATTATGTTTATTTGGCAAATCCCACATTTCCTTGCATTAGCAATGAAACGTGTTGATGAATATCGAAATGCAGGAATTCCAATGCTTCCTGTAGTTCATGGATTTGAAATTACGAAACGCCAAATTATGATTTGGACAGTATGTTTATTACCACTACCATTTTATATGAGTGGACTAGGGATAACATTTATGGTAATTGCAACACTGCTTAACATCGGATGGATCGTTTTAGGATTTTATGGCTTCCGTAAGAAAGATGACATCAAATGGTCCGTGCAAATGTTTGTTTATTCCCTAAATTATTTAACAATCTTATTTGTATCAATGATTGTAGTTACATTCTTCTAAGACAACGACATAATTGGATTTCTTTACGTTGAGATTTACTTTACTTAACTATAAAGTACAATCTAATTCACAAGGAAAGTGGGGGTTGTTTGTATGAAGAAACAGTGGCGACTGCTTTCGTTCGTTTCACTGCTGGCTTTACTGTTAGGGGGATGCGGTAAAGCCTTTCAATCTACTTTAATTCCGCAAGGAGAAGTAGCAAAAATGCAATATGATTTACTTCTACTGGCGAGTGCAATCATGGTAGGAGTAGTACTAGTAGTTACTATTATTTTCTTATATGTAATTGTGCGTTTCCGACAAAAGAAAGGTCAGGAAGATTATATTCCAGAGCAAGTTGAAGGGAATCACAAGCTAGAAATTATATGGACAGTTATTCCGATTATTCTTTTACTAATCTTAGCTGTTCCAACAGTTACATATACATTCAAACTTGCTGATGTAAGTGCGATGGAGAAAAAGAATATTGATAAAGATACTATCGTTGTTGATGTAACAGCGAATCTTTATTGGTGGGAATTTTCTTATAAATCAGAAAAGATAGTAACTTCGCAAGATTTGGTCATCCCCACAGGTAAGAAAGTGTATTTAAATTTGAAGGGTGCCGATATTAAACACTCATTTTGGGTTCCATCTTTAGCAGGGAAAATGGATACAAATACAGACAATGTGAACAAAATGTGGTTAAAGGCAGATAAATCGGGCACTTATAATGGTTTTTGTACAGAATTTTGCGGCCCATCACATTCTTTAATGCAATTTAAAGTGAAAGCTTTAGATGAAAGCGAGTACAAAAAATGGCTTGCTGATATGAAGAAGATTGATGGGAAGAAAGAAGTAGCTTCAACAAAGGCGCAAGAGGGCCAAGAAATATTTAATAAAAGCTGTATTGGTTGTCACGCAGTTGGATCTAATGATAGTAGACCACCTTCCGCTCGTATCGCACCAAACTTAGCAAACTTTGCGGATCGCGATATGGTTGCCGGTATTGCCGAAAACAATGAAGAAAACTTAAAAAAATGGCTGAAAGATCCTGAAAATATGAAGCCAGGAAACAAAATGACTGGCAAATATGGCAACTTAACGGATGATCAAATTGATGCATTAAATGCATACTTACAAACGTTAAAAGTTGAAAAGTAAAGAGGGACTATTCGCGAAGGGGAGGTTGAAAACGTGAGTTCTGTAGCAAAAAAACAGGGGATGGGTGCTGTCATATGGGATTATTTAACGACAGTAGACCATAAAAAGATTGCCATTCTCTATTTAATTGCAGGTGGATTGTTTTTTGTAATAGGCGGAATAGAAGCTCTATTTATTCGCCTTCAATTAGCGATTCCTAACAACGCTTTTCTTGTTGGGGATGCTTATAATCAAGTATTAACGATGCACGGTACAACAATGATTTTCCTCGCAGCTATGCCACTCGTGTTTGCATTTATGAACGCCGCTGTACCACTTCAAATTGGTGCACGTGATGTAGCGTTCCCGTTTTTGAATTCACTCGGATTTTGGTTATTTTTCTTTGGTGGAGTATTTTTAAATTTAAGTTGGTTTTTAGGTGGAGCACCTGATGCAGGATGGACATCTTATGCATCTTTAGCTTTAGCCTCTAAAGGTCATGGTGTTGATTTCTATGTACTCGGCTTGCAAATCTCAGGTATTGGTACACTAATTGGAGGAATTAACTTCCTTGTAACCATTATTAATATGCGCGCTCCAGGAATGACGTATATGCGTATGCCGATGTTTACATGGACAACATTTGTAACATCTTCGCTTATATTATTCGCTTTTCCGCCGTTAACTGTAGGATTAGGACTTTTAATGTTAGATCGTTTATTTGGAACAAGTTTCTTTAATCCGGCATTGGGCGGGAATACAATTATATGGGAGCATTTATTCTGGATTTTCGGTCATCCAGAAGTATACATTCTTATACTCCCAGCTTTCGGAATATTCTCGGAAATCTTCGCAACATTTTCGAAAAAACGATTGTTTGGTTATTCATCGATGGTGTTTGCGACTGTATTAATTGGATTTTTAGGATTTATGGTATGGGCGCACCATATGTTTACTGTTGGACTTGGTCCAGTTGCTAATGCTATTTTCTCAGTTGCAACAATGGCGATTGCGGTTCCGACTGGTATCAAAATATTCAACTGGCTCTTTACAATGTGGGGCGGAAGTATTCGTTTTACGACACCAATGATGTGGGCAGTAGCTTTCATTCCATCATTCGTAATGGGTGGAGTTACAGGGGTTATGCTAGCATCTGCACCAGCTGATTATCAATTTCATGATAACTATTTCGTAGTAGCGCATTTTCATTATGTAATCGTTGGCGGTGTTGTATTTGGTTTACTTGCAGGAGCTCATTATTATTGGCCACTGATGTTTAATAAAGTATTAAATGAAACATTAGGAAAGATAACGTTTTGGCTATTCTTTATCGGCTTCCATTTAACTTTCTTTATTCAGCATTTCCTTGGCTTGATTGGTATGCCACGCCGTTACTACACATATCTTGAAGGGCAAGGGTTGGAAATGGGGAATATGATTAGTTCCATCGGAGCGGTGTTTATGGCTCTTGGAACGATTGTTCTTCTATTCAATGTAATTAAAACGACAGTATCAAAAGAAAAAGCTGGTCGTGATCCGTGGGATGCACGTACATTAGAATGGACAATGCCAGCACCGACACCAGAATATAACTTTAAACAATTACCATTTGTTCGCGGATTAGATCCGTTTTGGATTGAAAAACGTGAAGGTAATAAAGAAATGACAGCAGCGGAACCAGTTGGTGATATTCATATGCCAAATCCTTCGTTTTCACCATTTGTCATTTCTTTCGGATTGTTTATAGCGGCATTTGGTGCGATGTATATGCAGGGCGGAAAAGATAAGTTCTGGTTATTAGTAGCAATTATTGGTTTAATCATTACATTTGGCACAATGTTCCTACGTTCAGTAATTGATGATCATGGGTATCATATTCATAAAGAAGATTTAGAGGATAAGGGGGGCAAGGCATAATGCATGTAGATGAAAAATTAACGAATGAAACATTTCCAGCAGAGCCTGAAAAAGCAACCCTTGAAGGGAAAAATAAGTTTGTCGGTTTTTGGTTATTTCTTGGAGGCGAAACAGTGTTGTTCGCTTCCTTATTCGGAACATATTTAGCGTTAAAGAATTCTACAAATGGTGGACCAACATCTCAAGAGATGTTCCAAATGCCACTCGTTTTCATTATGACGATGCTTTTATTAACGAGTAGCTTAACGAGTGTATATGCGATGTATCACATGAAAAACTTTAACTTTAAGAAAATGCAGCTTTGGTTACTAGTAACAGTATTGCTAGGTTTAGGGTTTTTAGGATTTGAGATATATGAGTTTTATCATTATACACATGAATTTAAGCATACTATGAGAAGTAGTGCGTTTGGCTCTGCGTTTTATGCTCTTGTTGGTACACATGGACTCCACGTATTGTTTGGGTTATGTTGGATTTTAACATTAATCTTTAGAAATGCGAAGAGAGGTCTAAATTTATACAATGCACCGAAGTTTTATGTTGCATCGATTTATTGGCACTTTATTGACGTAGTTTGGGTGTTTATTTTCACTGTAGTATATTTAATGGGAATGGTGGGATAAACAATGGCGATAAAGCAAACGAATAATCCTAAAGTTGATCTTGTTTATCGGAAGAGAAAAAGTGCGGAGGAAATGAGGCATCAAGTTATTACGTTTGCATTAATGATTTTTTTAACATTAGTTGCATTTGTAGCGGTGGCGTATCCAAAAACTTTTAGTCCGATTTTCTCTGTACCGTTTATTTTACTATTAGCAGTGGTACAAGTAATTTTTCAATTGTATTATTTTATGCATATGAGTCATAAAGGACATGAAGCAGCAAGTTTCTTTCTTTACTCTGGTCTGCTAATAGGGTTAATTACAATTTTAGCTTTTATGACAATCGTGTGGATTTGAAAAGTGAAAAATAAGGGAGCTTGTGTTGTCACAGCTCCCTCTTCATATTATGAGATAACCTTACGAAGGTAGGTGTGAAAATGAGTAACTTGTGGATATTTGGTTTTCAGGCTTTATGGAGTCCAATCTTTTTATTATTTATGCTTTCGATTCTTATTGGGTACTTCTTAATTATTGGGCCATATAGAATGCGATTTGAAAATGCGACGAAGGTAAGTAAGAAGCAAATTTTTTATTTTACGACTGGTATTGTTCTTTTGTATTTTGTAAAGGGAGGGCCTATTGATTTAATTGGCCATATTATATTTAGTGCTCATATGTTTGAAATGGCAGTCATGTATATTGCAGTTCCACCGTTACTGTTGCTTGGTATACCAATTTGGTTATATCGTTACATTACTTCTTTTAAGTTTGTTCAAATTATATTAAAGGCATTTGCTAAACCGCTTATTGCGTTATTTGTATTTAACGGCCTGTTTTCTTTTTATCATTTACCAGTTGTTTTTGATACGGTAAAACAAAGTCAAATAGCTCATCCTATTTGTCTCGCTATATTGTTTTTTACAGCAATCATGATGTGGTGGCCGATGTTAAATCCATTACCAGAATATCAAACGTTAAGTGATATAAAGAAACTTGGTTATATGTTTGCTAACGGCATATTATTAACGCCTGCATGTGCGTTAATCATTTTTGCGACAGCCCCGTTATTTGCAACGTATACGGATCCGGCTGCTTGGATGAAAGCGATGGAACTATGTGTACCAGCGGGCACTTTATCAGATTTAAATATAACGGGACCAGAATTTTTGCACTGGATGCCAGTCGTACAAGATCAGCAAACTGGTGGTATCATAATGAAAATTGTCCAGGAAATAGTGTACGGTACAATTATAGGCTATGTATTCTTTAGATGGGCACGTAGAGAACGTGAAAAGGATAAGGAGCAGTTGCAACAATTGCCGCCGTATTTACAGATTAAGTAAAAAAGTGTATGGGATTCCATGCGCTTTTTCTTTTTAGCTACCTTAAAAAGATTGAATTTTCTAACTTTTTATGTTAAGTTAGTGTAGGCGTGTACTAAAAGTGGAGATAAAATTTACTACTAGCTTTCATGCGTAATAATTCCATATGTAGTGCAAGTTTTTTAGAGAGTTACAAATATATATTGTTATCTTTAATAAACACGAACTATTTTAAGGGGGAGTTTAAATGGGTAGTAGTGGAAGTATGGTAAAGCCGATTAGTGGTTTTTTGACAGCACTAATTCAATATCCAGTACCAGTAGTAGAATCGCGTGCAGACATTGATAAACAAATTCAACAAATCATAAAAACAATTCATTCGACCAAATCAGGTTACCCTGGTTTAGAATTGATAGTATTTCCTGAATATAGTACACAAGGGCTCAATACAAAAAAATGGACTACAGAAGAATTTTTATGCACAGTGCCTGGGCCAGAAACAGACTTATTTGCTGAGGCATGTAAAGAATCTAAAGTATATGGTGTTTTTTCAATAATGGAGAAAAATCCTGATGGTGGAGAGCCATATAATACAGCAGTTATTATTGATCCACAAGGTGAAATGATTTTGAAGTATCGTAAGCTAAATCCTTGGGTGCCAGTCGAGCCTTGGAAAGCTGGAGATTTAGGCTTACCTGTTTGTGATGGACCTGGAGGAAGTAAATTAGCTGTTTGTATTTGTCATGATGGCATGTTCCCTGAAGTAGCTCGTGAAGCGGCCTATAAAGGTGCAAATGTCTTAATTCGTATTTCTGGATATAGTACACAAGTTAGTGAACAATGGATGCTAACCAATCGTTCAAATGCATGGCAGAATTTAATGTATACATTGTCGGTAAACTTAGCGGGTTATGATGGCGTATTTTATTACTTTGGTGAAGGACAAGTATGTAATTTTGATGGGACTACTTTAGTACAGGGACATCGAAATCCTTGGGAGATTGTTACTGCTGAAGTATATCCAGAACTAGCAGATCAGGCTAGATTAGGATGGGGATTGGAAAATAATATATATAATCTAGGTTCAAGAGGATATGTAGCAACTCCTGGTGGGGTGAAAGAAAATCCATATACGTTTGTAAAAGATTTAGCTGAAGGTAAATATAAGGTTCCTTGGGAAGATGAGATTAAAGTAAAAGATGGATCTATTTATGGATATCCAGTAAAAAAAACGATTCATTCTTAGGGAAGGGAAATAAAACAAGCGCATCATATTGATGCGCTTGTTTTTGTTAATCAATAATTTGAAATTCTTTTAACTCTTTTTCGACATTTTGTAGGAGTTGTTCGCTTTTTTGAAGTACATTCGTTGGGAAAGTCTCATCATCACCATATTCAACGCCGTGAGGATAATAATGTTTTCCTAATAAGGGGGGAAGTAGTTTTACTTCAGCGTGTCTACTGCCAATGTCACCTTCAACAGCAACTCCTTGCACTCGTAAATAATAAACATCCTTTAATATTTCAAATTTATAATCGTATGTAACTCGCTCATAATCCCACTGTCCGGCAAGTACGAAGTGGTTGTTTTCCATGATTTCAGTTAAAAGAGTTAATTCAACGACGGCTCCATTAAATTTCGTATTTTTAAATTGCATATAATACCTCCTTTTTTAATGTTACACCATTATTTTTATAATAGTATGAATAATAAGAAAGTGCAATTCATATTGAGAGAAAAGGGATAATCCAGACTTTTTTCACAAAAATATGATATAGTGAAAAGAGTACGGTACACACAAAAAGAAAGAAAAGGATTTGTGTATATCTCAATTTTATGTTTTGTTCAGGAGGTATATCGTTTGAAGAAATTATTGCGTATCGTAATGATTACATTTTTAATTTTAGCTGTTGATTTATACGGGAAATTACTCGTTTCACAATATATATTAACCCCATCTCAATCAAAGCAAGAAAATAAAATTGTGAAAAAGAAAAAGCAAATTAAGGAAGACTCCTCAGACACTGTTTTAAATATGATTGGTGAAGACTCTGAAAACTTATTAGCGAAGTGGGGAGAACCCTCTCGAATAGAGCCATCTGCATACGGATATGAATGGTGGGTATACAACCAGGATTTAACTCAGTATGTTCAATTTGGAGTTTCTGAACGTAAAGTTGTAACGGCATACGCAGCTGGTGAACAAGTTAAGGTTCCACCTTATTATATAAATGAAAAATATGAAGAAGTATATAAAAAAAGTCCGCTTTCGCATGAAATTTCATTAAAAAGAGGGAAAAATAGTTATCAATTTGAGCTATCTGATACCGAAGTCATGGAACAACCGTTAATACCTGTAGAAGATGGATGGGCGCAATTGTATTTTGATCAATTTACACATGAGCTTGTTGGTGTTCGTTATATGGATGATGAAACTTTATTACGCCAAAGACCGTATCAGCTCGTTTATTCAGGTGAATTAATAGCAGAACAACCATTGACTCCAGAAAAAATAAAACAAGTAGAAAATGGGAATATGCAACAAATTTTTGATTTAACAAATATCATTCGAAGTCGTCATAAATTACCATTATTAACATGGGATCAGGAAACAGCAGATGTTGCTGTTGGTCACAGTAAAGATATGAAAGACAATAATTATTTTTCTCATGACTCACCTACATTAGGTACACTAGGAGATCGTTTGCAGCGCGGGAAAGTAGGATTTCAACTTGCTGGTGAGAACATAGCGGCGCAACATAGTGATGGAATTGCGGCAGTGCAAGGTTGGTTAAATAGTGAGGGGCATAGAAAGAATTTATTAAATGAACAATTTACAGGATTAGGTGTTGGTGTATACGATAAATTTTATACACAAAACTTTATTCGAAAATAAAGTGAAATTGTAAGCGGTGGGGTGTTAACATCACCAAATTAGTTACTTCGTATTCACTGAATTGTAGGTGGGAATCTGACCGTATGCAAATAGCAGAAAAAAAGGTGCATGAATCGTCTAAAAATAGGCGAACCATGCGCCTTTTTTTTCTTACTATATAGTAGATATACATGGAGAGGTGAGGATTATGCCAACAACAAAAGGACCGTTACATCCATCGGTTCAACAGTTTAAAGAATTTGTAAACCATCACCCTAAAATGGTTCATGAGGTTAGAAGTGGTCATAAAACATGGCAACAATTTTATGAAGAATGGTACTTACTTGGTGAAGAAGATCCAATATGGGCAACTTATAGACCGGATGGAGCGCCTGCGTTTTCTTCGGTAAAAGAAAATAAAAAAGAAAAAGATAATCGAACTGAAGAGGAAAAAACTGCTGATGTGATGGGGCAAATGCTTTCTTTTTTTAAAAAGTTGGACGTGGAACAAATGCAGAACCATTTAGCCAATGTGACGAGTGCAATTGGGAGCGTGCAACAAGTTATTCAGCAATTTCAAGGTAACCGTACGCAGCAAGAGCAAAGTACTTCAGAAAATAACCCGTTTTTCTTTCAAAAGGATTAGGGGGAAAGATGATGAGAGCAGAAATTATGGAGTTTATAAAGGTTGATGAGGATTTATCTCGCTATATTAGAGAGCAACCGTACTGGTATAGAAAATTAACACGAAATCCTGAAGAAAAAGAGGCTTTTGAGTTAGCGGCGATGCAACATTTCAAAAAAACAATACCAGATAAAGTGGAAAAGTTTCAAAATCAATTGGCCGTTGCTTCGATCATGATTGATATGTTTCAGTATATGAAGCAACAAAATGCAACCTAATTGGAAGTGAAAAATATGTCCGTCATGCAGAACTTTTGTTACAATAGAGGTTGATTATTTAAAAAGGAGTTGCAGCATGACGGAAATTTGTTTAGTACGACATGGACAAACTGATTGGAATTTTCAAGAAATTATTCAGGGGCGAGAAGATATTCCGCTTAATGAAGTTGGTAAGAAGCAAGCGAGTCAGAGTGCAGCTGCTTTACAAGAAGAAACGTGGGATATCATTATAAGTAGCCCGTTAATTAGAGCGCAAGAAACGGCTAATGAAATTGCAAAGACAGTTGGATTACAATCGATTTTATTAGATGAGCGATTTGTTGAACGGAATTTTGGAGAAGCTTCAGGGAAGCCGGTTGCGGCTGTTAGAGAGTTGATTGCTGAAGGTAAAGTAGAAGGTATGGAGCGAGATGAAGAGATTGTAGCTCGTTGCTTTGCTGCTTTAGAAGATGTTGCGACAACTCATTTTGGCAAACGTATTATTATTGTTGCTCACTCACACGCGATAAAAGCGATTTTACATGCCATTGAACCAGATGAAATTACATTTAAGACACCATTAAAAAATGCGTGTATTAGTTATGTGAAACAAAATAGTGGAAAGTGGGATGTTCTTAAATATAATATAGCGGAACATATTAATGTATAAGTGTGTACGGATATAGTGTAAAAATAGTTTCATTATATCTTTCTTTTGAGTAAGTCACTTCAATTAGTAGTTCTAATCTAAATGTGGTATGATGGATACTCGGAGGTGTCTCTCATGATTGTAGCGACGCTAGAAAGCGTATTAATATTAGATAAGGCAGAGCAGCTTGCAAAAGCGATTATCTGTTCAGATATAGCAGAAGATTATCGTAAGTATTATAGAGAATTACATGAAGATATGGAACTTCAGACGCTCATTCAGCAATTTACAGCGATGAAAGAACGGTATGAGGAAGTACAGCGTTTTGGAAAATACCATCCTGACTATACTACCGTGTCAATGAAAATGAGAGAATTAAAGCGTTCTGTGGACTTACATGATAAGGTTGCAGCTTTTAAAAGAGCAGAAACTGCTTTGCAGAAGTTATTAGACGAAGTTAGTGTAGCAATCGGTTCGGAAGTGTCTTCTTCCATTAAAGTGCCAACAGGAAATCCATTCTTTGATGCTGGTGGCTGTGGTGGAGGTTGTGGTACTGGCGGAGGTTGTGGTTGTAAAAAAACGGGGTGATGTACCCCGTTTTTTAGAAGTTGGAAGAAAACGTATACAGAGTTTGTCCTGTAATGTTATAAATTTCTGATTGGTTTTCATAGAATATAAAATATATGTTTTTAAAAGGAGAAGATGGAGAAGATTATGTTCGGGCAACGACAAAGTATGATTGTTTATTTACATTCATTGAAACATGCCAAGATTTTAAGGAAATATGGTAACATACATTACATATCAAAACGATTAAAATATGCTGTAGTATATTGTGATATGGAACAAATTGAGCATATGATGCATAAGTTGAACAAACTTCCTTTTGTGAAAAAGATAGAACAGTCGTATCGCCCGTATTTAAAAACGGAATTTGAAAATTCCCGTCCTGATCGAGCAAAAGAATACGATTATAGCTAATAGAAAAAATCCCCGGCTAAATTTAGCCGGGGATTTTTCACTTGAAATAACGTGTTATTTCATCGGAGGAATGAAATTGTTCATTCGTAAAATACCAATTAAATGATTAAAAAATAGTTCTTTTTCTGGGAAAGTTGTAGATGGTTTTACAGTAAAGGTAGCCACTTTTTTTTCGAGTTGTTCCGCCGTTTCTTCAAATAAAATGACACGTTTACTTTTTTTATTTTCAAATACAGGAATGCCTTCACGACATATGTATAATGGTTGGAAATCACCAGTAGTAGTTGGTTTTAATATTACAACAAGCGAACATACTTTTTTATCGTTTTTTATCGTTTCAAATTGTAACATATGTGCTATACGTTCTTGATTTGTTTTGGCAATTTCAAGTAATTCATATAAATCAGAGTAGCCTTCTCCAAGTTCTATAAAGCGTTGAATCATATCTTTTCCTCCTCTTTCTTTTACTGTACCATTTCACTTTTTAAATGAAAAGCACACAAAGAAAAAAAACCCTGCATAGCAGGGCCCTTCTTATACTAGCATGTACTAGTAAGAAGGCAAAGGGAGAGGAGAAACCGGAGGAAGAACTTATGGGGAAACGTAAGTCTTCTCCGCGGTTGGCAACAACATCGAAGGTGATGTTGTTATAATTATTTATGTCCAATCTAAATGAAGATATACATAATGAAATTAAATTTTATGTTGGGCTTTTTATTTTTCTTTTTTTTATTTTGTGATAGGATAAAAAAGATAAAGTGGAACTAATATACATATTGGGTTCATATTAGTGAATGATGAGATGAATACATAAAAATAACGAGAGGTTATTTGAGGCCGAGTTTTCCTATAGTTAGGTGAATGTGGTTTGTTAACGGTTACCGAAGTGGGAATGGCTTTCTATAATCGCTCGATAGATTGAAATAAAGGTAGTGACAACAGATGAGAGTAGTTTCAGGAAAATGTAAAGGACACCCACTTAAAGCGGTTCCTGGTAATACAACACGTCCAACGACAGATAAAGTAAAAGAATCTATTTTTAATATGATAGGTCCTTATTTTGATGGTGGTATCGCCCTTGATTTATTTGGTGGTAGTGGTGGTCTTGGAATTGAGGCTTTGAGCAGAGGGATTGATAAAGCAATTTTTGTTGATCGGGATAGTAAAGCGATAAAAGTAATTCATCAAAATTTAGAAAGTTGTAGAGTACAGGAACAAGCTGAAGTATATCGAAATGATGCTGAACGTGCAGTAAAGGCGCTAATAAAACGTGAAATGTCATTCGATCTTATATTGATAGATCCTCCATATAAAGAGCAAAAAATTGTATCTTTAATTAGTATAATGGATCAACATGGATTGCTACATAGTGATGGATTAATTATGGCAGAGCATGGTAATGATGTAGTTTTACCTAATTCAATAGGAAGGCTTGTAAAAGTACGAGCTGAGAATTATGGGATTACTGCAATATCGATTTATAAGTATGAAGGTGAGGGGACAGAATGACAAGTATAGCTATTTCTTCAGGAAGTTTTGATCCAATTACCCTTGGGCATCTGGATATTATTAAAAGGGGAGCAAAAGTATTTGATGAGGTGTACGTAGTCGTTTTAAACAATTCATCAAAAAAACCATTCTTTTCAGTTGAAGAGCGATTAGAATTAATTCGAGAAGCGACAAAGGATATCCCGAATGTAAAAGTAGATTCGCATAGTGGGCTATTAGTAGAGTATGCAAAAATGCGTAATGCAAATGCAATATTACGTGGTTTACGAGCAGTTTCTGATTTTGAATATGAGATGCAAATTACTTCTATGAATCGAAAATTAGATGAAAATATTGAAACATTTTTTATTATGACAAACAATCAATATTCATTTTTAAGCTCGAGTATTGTAAAAGAAGTTGCGAGGTATGGAGGAAGTGTAGTAGATCTTGTACCTCCTATTGTAGAACGTGCTTTAAAAGAAAAGTTTCAAACCCCGTTAAAGTGAACGGGGTTTTTCTTTATATGTGCGCAAAAATAATAAAATAACATATAAGTATAGACAAAATAATGTGAAAATTGGTCCATAATGTATAAAAGATGTCCAAATTTCATGTAGTATAGAAGGATGCTCGGATAAAAATACAGGAATATCTTTTGGCATAGGCGAGAAAGAACTCACTTTCTCATAAAATGGTGTCCAAAATACAAATGTAAAAATAGGGGCAAGAATACTTTGAATAATTCGTGCGAAAAAATAGGGTTTAAATCGGATATCTGTTTCAGCTAATATGCTAGCAACTTGTGCCTGAATAGAAAGACCACTAAATGCTAAAATGAAGCTTGTTACCATAGCTTGTTGTAAGAGCGGTGTTTCATTTATTTGACTAATCATTTGGCTTCCGAGTGTCATTTCGAAAATACCTGATAATATAGGTATACTAAAATCTGTACTTAGTTGGAAGAATGATAAAATATGTTGCATAATAAAAGAAAGAGCTGCTGTAATGTGAAATACAGTAATCATTTTATTTAACACAGAGAATAAAATAATAAATCCGCCAATCATAAGTAATGTTTGAATAGAAGAAACAATGGCATCCCCAAGTAATTTACCAATTGGTCTTTTTTCTTGTAAGCGTGTCTCGTGAAGGATTAAAAAAGGGTTTTGAAAGCGACGTTTTTTTGTAGTGTGTGTATTAATTTTGTAAGCGGTATTATCGCCGTAAAAACGCATAATTAATCCGACAGCAAAGTTACTGAAAT
Organism: Bacillus cereus group sp. MYBK220-1; assembly: GCF_051916445.1. NCBI lineage: Bacteria > Bacillati > Bacillota > Bacilli > Caryophanales > Bacillaceae > Bacillus > Bacillus cereus group sp. MYBK220-1. The sequence continues at coordinate 536,088 of NZ_JBQAGQ010000003.1, forward strand.
AATGGGCAGCGGCTAATATAATTCCTAATTTCGGATTATTAAAAAAACCGATAGACACAGCACCGAAAATAAAAAGTGGATTAGAAGAATTTGTGAAAGAAACGAGGCGCTCCGCTTCAATCTGAGTTAAAAGATTGCTTTTTCGTAGTCTAGCGCTTAATTTGGCGCCTGCAGGGAAACCAGAAGCCATTCCCATCGCCCAAACAAATCCGCCTATCCCTGGAACGCGAAAAAGTGGGCGCATGAGTGGTTCTAATATAACGCCAATAAATTTTACAACACCGATACTAATTAGAAGTTCCGCAATGATGAAAAACGGTAGTAGTGAAGGGAATACAACTTCCCACCATATATTTAACCCGCGAATAGAAGCTTGCAAAGCGGCTTGGGGGTGGAGTACAAGAGAAAAGGTTAAAAATAGCGTTGATATGGTAAGGAAAGCGGTTTTCCATTTTTCATACATGTAAGTAAATCCCCCTTTGTCCCAAAAAACGTTCATTTCAGTATACGTGGATACGTAGTGAATTTAGACCATAAGTATGAAAAAGGAATGAAAAAAATTAAAGGGTGAGAAAAATGAAAGAACCAAAGATTGGTTTAGCACTTGGGTCTGGAGGAGCGAAAGGGTTTGCTCATATTGGTGTAATAAAGGTTTTAAGGGAAGCGGGTATCCCTATTCACATGATTGCAGGAAGTAGTATGGGGGCGCTAATAGGTACGTTTTATGCGGCAAGTAGCAACGTTGAAAGATTGTATAAATTGGCATCTGTTTTCAAGCGGAAGTATTATTTAGATTTCACGGTACCGAAAATGGGATTTATTGCTGGAAAACGTGTCAAAGATATGATTAAAATGTTTACATATAATAAAAATTTAGAAGAGTTAGATATCCCGACGGCTGTTGTGGCTACTGACATATTGAAGGGGGAAAAAGTGGTTTTTACAAGTGGGCCAGTTGCAGATGCGGTGAGGGCTAGCATATCTGTTCCTGGAGTGTTTGTACCAGAAAAAATAGATGGAAGATTATTAGTGGATGGTGGAGTCATTGATCGCATCCCAGTATCGGTTGTGAAAGAGTTAGGGGCCGATATTGTTATCGCTGTTGATGTATCTCCAATTAAGGTAAATGGCGATGTTACGTCCATTTATGACGTAATCATGCAAAGTATTGAAATTATGCAGCATGAGCTTGTAATGAATCGGCAAATTGCATCGGATTTAATGATGCGACCAGCTGTAGAGCAATTTAGTTCACGTGCTTTTACAAACATTGAAGACATTATTCGAGTTGGAGAAGTAGAAGCAGAAAAACATATTTCAAATATTTATTTATTAATTGAGCAGTGGAAGGAGAAACATAATGTTTAAGCGTTTTCGGTTTATATATGCAATCTTAATAGGGGTTATATTGGCGATGTTACTTGTTTACGTACGTTTACCGTATTATATAACAAAACCAGGAATGGCTGCCAAATTAGAGCCTTATGTTCAAGTTGAGGGTGGAACGAAAGAATCTGGTGATTTTATGCTTGTTACGGTTTCAATGGGACCAGCAAATGTGGTGAATTTAATAGCGGCACAGTTTAATAAATATACACATATTTCGAAAGCGGAAGAAATATTGCAAAAAGGTGAGAGTGATGAAGAATATCAATTTCGCCAAAATTATGCGATGAAAGATTCACAAAATGCAGCAATTTATAATGCATATAAACGTGCAAATCGCTCAGTATCTTTTGAAAATAAAGGTGTATTAGTTGCTGGTGTGGCAAAAGGAATGCCGTCAGAAGGAAAGCTTAAGCTTGGTGATGTTATTATAGCTGTTGACGGAAAAACGTTTGAAAAGACGGAGCAATTTATTGAATATATGACAGGGAAAAAAGAAAATGATGCTGTAAGTATTGAGTACATGAGAAATGGAAAACAATTGAAAGAGAATTTAAATGTAAAGACGATTCCTAATGGGAATGGACGTGTCGGTATAGGTGTTTCTATCGTTACGGAAAGAGAATTAGTGGTCGATCCGAAAGTGAAAATTAATTCTCATGAAATTGGTGGACCATCCGCAGGTTTAATGTTCACATTAGAAATATATAATCAACTTGTGGAAGAAGACTTAACGAAAGGACATGAAATAGCTGGAACAGGTACAATTAATGAAAAAGGAGAAGTGGGCCCGATTGGTGGTATAAATCAAAAAGTGGTGGCTGCTAGCGATGCTGGGGCTGAAGTGTTCTTTGCGCCAAATGAAAAAGGTGCGGAGAAATCGAACTATAAAGATGCACTTGAGACTGCAAAGGATATTAAAACAAAAATGAAAATTGTACCAGTGGATACGCTGGATGATGCGTTAACATATTTAGAAAAGATGGATAAGGAAAAAACCTCTCTGAAATAGAGAGGTTTTTTATAGGAATTTTGTAGTTGTTTCATCATAGCGAATAGGATGGTGTGTTATATCCTGTTTTAATAGTTGTGTGCGTAACGGTTCGTGCATGATGGAGAAATATACAGAGTTTGCTTTTTTCTCTATATCTAAAGCGGCATGGTCGAATGTTTTTGTATGAGTAAGGATTGGAAGTTCGATTTTTTTCTTATTTTTTGAAAGGTAAGTTTGTCCTTTTTGTGACATGCCTAGCAGGCGAATATATGGTGCGTGTTGTTCTATATTTGCGCTACGTATATCCTCTTTTGTTGTGTTTGTTAAAATGTGTGTACAAGCTCTTTGTAATCTAGTCCATGTATAACGTTTTGTTTTTAATGCTTCCATGAATGAATAGAAGGAGGAACTGTTTTGTATTTTTGATAAAATACGATGCTCTAAACCTTCTTCTATTTCATATATATGTCGTAAGTCCCCTGGAGACATCGTCATGAGTCTATATTTAAAAAATGAAAAGTATTGTTCCCAATTATGTAATATCCCGTAGTTTTGTTTGTAATTTGCTAAAAGCGAAGTGGTTGCCTGTGGGAGAAAAGGTTCAATTGTTGTAAATGATCCTTCTTCGCTAAAGAGTTGTTTTCGGATGCTTGTCGCGCTTGCAATATGTTGGTCATTAAATGTTTCATCGTGATAATGAGAGGCAAATCTTTTTATAGTTTGAGCTTGTATAGAGCTATTTTGTGACAGAATTGCTTTCATATATTGGAAGCCTAAAATATTATTTGGTTGTGACATATCTATGTTTTTTTCAGATGTTAAAATGTGTGAGAAAGCATCCGATGTTGCTTTTGCATAACTATTACCAGCGTCCATGAATTGTTTTACAAGGCAGTTAAAAGTCTCTTCTTCGTTTTTTTGTATGGAGATGGTATTATAAAAATTTTCGATTTGTCCATCCTCACTACCGAAACAAATTTCGGAAACACGTAGGGCATTTAAAATGGAAATAGCACCATTTGCGAAGGTTTCAGCCTTTTGTGTTGCAAAGACGTATGGAAGCTCTACAACAAGGTCTACGCCGTTTGCTAAGGCCATTTTAGTGCGATACCATTTGGAAATGAGTGCGGGCTCACCACGCTGTAAAAAAGGACCACTCATAACGGCAATTATTATATCGGATTGTGTTAACTTTTTTGTCTGTTGCACATGATAAAGATGACCGTTATGAAAAGGGTTATATTCAACAACAATACCACCAGCTTTTATGGTAATCTCTCCTTTCGATGTAGCATCTTTTTGAAAAACGTGATACTCTATATATTATTTACTATGATGACTTCATTATAGTGTAAAGAAAAAACATTGACAAATATAAAATGGCTAGCTATAATTTTGTTTGTTGCCTTGAGGTGATATGATATGAAATGGTCCATCCATCAATTGAATAAATTGAGAAATAAAGGATTGACATTGGATGAGATGGTAGATGTAAGTGAGCTAAAAGAGGTCGAGAAAGATATTCGTGAAATTAATCCTGTTCATGTAACGGGAAGAGTTGATTTTGGCTCCGGTAAGTTTACGTTTCATCTACATATAACTGGAAGCATGGTTTTACCATGTTCTCGCTCTTTAGTAGATGTGACATTACCATTTGACATTAAAACAACTGAGGTGTTCCAAACTTCACAAGAAGAATTTGAAACTGAAGCTGAAATTCATTCTTTAGAAGGAGAAGTACTTGACTTACTGCCCGTAATCAAGGAAAATATACTTTTGGAGATTCCAATGCAAATTTTCAGTGATGATGTTTCTGGTGGAGCACCGACGCAAGGTCAAGACTGGCAAGTGATTTCGGAAGAAGACAAAGAAAAGACTGTTGATCCAAGATTGGCAGGACTTGCAAAGTTTTTTGACAAATAATCGGAAGACTGGTTCAGGCCTTCATATGAAAATAACTATTTCTTTTAAGGAGGTGGGAAGAATGGCTGTACCTTTTAGAAGAACTTCTAAAACAGTAAAAAGAAAGCGTCGTACGCATTTCAAATTATCAGTACCTGGTATGGTAGAGTGCCCAAGCTGTGGTGAAGCGAAATTAGCTCACCGTGTATGTAAAGCATGCGGTACTTACAAAGGTAAAGAAGTAATCAGCAAGTAATTGCGGGAAAATAAACGCAGAAGATATCTTCTGCGTTTATTTTTTTTGTCTTAATCTTTAGTTGTTGTATTCTATCTTTTCTAGTAACTGCATATGCTTAATAAAAAATGCATAGGGAGGACTAGAGAGATGGCGACAACAAGACAAGATGCTTGGACTGATGATGAAGATTTGCTTCTGGCAGAAGTAGTACTCCGGCATATTCGAGAAGGTGGAACACAACTTTCTGCCTTTAAGGAAGTGGGAAAAAATTTATCTCGTACACCAGCAGCATGTGGGTTTAGGTGGAATTCTTACGTAAGAAAGCAATATAAAGAACGTATTGAGGAAGCAAAGCAACTTCGTAAAGTAGAACATTATGAAGTGAAAGAGACAAAGGTGTTAGAACCTACGTCAATTACGTTGAATGATGTTATTGATTTCTTGCAAAATTATAAAGATGAAAACTCTTTAACGGTGTTGCAACAACAAGTTGAATCATTACAAACAGAAAGAGAGCGCCTTCTGGAGCGATTATCAGTATATGAAGAAGAGTATAGAACATTACTTGATTATATCGATCAAAAAAGAAGTGTAATGGTAGCGGAAAGAAACAATGCTCGCTCGAATGAGAAGTTAGAGAAGCTTAAGAAATAAAAAACAGCTGTTATACAGCTGTTTTTTTATTTCTTAAGCCGATTCTTCGTTTGTAACCGCATTCAAATTTGTTTCTGGATGCCAAATATAAAAATCACCATCAGTTACTGATACGGGGTTGAAATTTAATTTATCCCAAAAACCAGCTGAATGAATACGTGCTATTGTTTTAATAGGAAATTGCATTTGTTTCGCATGATTTACAAGCATTTGCCCGAATCCTTGTTTTTGAAAAGTTGGTAATACTTCAAGTTTATAAAGTTCTAGGTAAGGACCTGTAATTTCGAATGGTTCTCCGCCGTTTCTTTTCATATATAGACTCATACGTGCGATTAGTGATCCACCATAATAAATGCCGTAAAATGGAGATTCACTGTCGTTTTCAATAATGTTTGCTTGCAATTCTTCCAGCATAGATAGTTCTTGGGCTCCGCACCCTTTAAATTTTTTGAATTCATCTAACGTTTTATAATTGATGAGCAAGCGCTCAACTTTTGGGAATCCCATTACATCACATCCTTTTGTTATCTTGTTGAATGCAGAAAAGTAAAAATATTTACAATAATAGTATAACTCATTTTTTTATTTTTATGAAGAAGATAGTATATTTCTTTTATTATTTTTTTGAGGATTTGCTAAACTAAGAGTATAAGTGTATTAATAGGCAGTATTATACATAGCGAAAAAAGAGAGTGTATTTGTTTGGCAGAGGACAACGAAATTATAGGGCGTGCTCATGTACTTTAAAAAGATATAAAAAGGAGGGGAGGCAAGGGCGCTTAATGTGAATCCCTTGTGTGAAAATGAAAATTGGAATTGTCGGACCAGGTGCTATTGGTCTATTGTATACATTTTATTTACAAAAAAGTAACCAAGATGTTACGTTGTTTACAAGAACGGCTAAGCAGGCTGAAGAGTTGAATGAAACAGGTGTAACTTGTATTAGAGATGGAAGATGTGAAACAGTATATCCATCTGTTTTACCGATAGAAAGTATGGTAGCACAAAATTTAGATTATATATTTATTTCTGTGAAGCAATATCATATAGATGACGTACTACCGTTTGTGGAAGGGGCATCATCATTAATCTTTTTGCAAAACGGAATGTCGCATCTTCAAAAGATGCTGAAAATAGGGAGTGAAAATATAGCTGTTGGTATTGTAGAACATGGTGCGAAAAAAGAGGGAGGGCATATCGTTCATCATACTGGGATAGGGGTAACAAAATTTGGAGTGGTTTGTGGTCAATCTATACATTTCAAGAAAATATTCCGTTATTTTCCTGTTACTTATTTTCCAGTTCAAATAGAAACGGATTGGGAAGAGATTATGCACAAAAAATTAGTAGTAAATGTATGTATCAATCCATTGACAGCACTATTGGGAGTTAAGAATGGTGAATTAATCACGAATCGTTTTTTTTATCAAATGATGGAGCAAGTGTTTCAGGAGGTCGCATTTCTTATTAGAGGAGAAAAAGAAATGGTATGGCAAATGGTACGAAATGTGTGTGAAGGAACGTCTCGTAATACATCCTCTATGTTAGCGGATGTAAGAGCGAATAGACAGACGGAAATTAATGCGATTGTTGGATATGTATTAGAAGAAGCTAAGAAACAGCAACTACCAGTTCCGACACTTCAATTTTTGTTCGATGCAATAAAAGGGTTAGAAACAAGAGTATAAGTGTTATTCTTTGCTTTTACGTGAAACATTGACTACAATGTGGATTGGTGAGAGAACTGGATACGAAAGGAAGAATTATATGGAGATAAAAGAAATCTCTGTTCCGCAACAAGGTGTTGTAGCGGACTATATGAACGGTAAAAAAGAGATACAGTCATGTTTTGATTATATGTTAACAGAAGATGCTTTTAAACAACGTTTACATGATTTGCGTGAAAGGGAGTTTTTCCGCCAAGATTTAGTAGCGCATTTATTAGAATATAATACAAAATTACAAGCGGGAGAATCTACACTTCAAAATGTAAAAGCGCTTGGAGATGAAAATACATATGTTGTTATAGCTGGACAACAAGCAGGGTTATTAACTGGACCGCTTTATACAATTCATAAAGTTATTTCAATTTTACAGCTTGCAAAGGAAAAGGAAGAAAGTTTAGGAGTTAAAGTTGTCCCTGTCTTCTGGATTGCGGGTGAAGACCATGATATGGATGAGATTAACCATACTTTTGTAGCGAAAAATAAAAAGATGAAAAAAACTATTTTTTATGACCGTAATCCGAAAAAGGCGAGTGCTTCTGAGTCTGAACTTTCTGTTGAAGATTGTAGAAATTGGATTGAAGAGATTTTTAAAACATACCCAGAAACAAATTTTACAAAGGATGTATTAAAATTTGTTGAAGATGCTTTGAAAAAATCGAATACGTATGTAGATTTCTTTGCTCATCTTATTACGAAAATCTTTGCTAATTCTGGTTTAATCCTTGTTGATTCACATCATCCTGAATTAAGAAAGTTAGAAATTCCATTTTTCAAGCGAATTATAAGTAAGTATAAAGAGATACAAGAGGGGCTTCGTAATCAGCAAGAAGTAATTAAAGAACTAGGATACAAACCGATTATTGAAACGAAGTCTCATGCAGTGCATATATTCATGGAAATAGATAATGAACGAGTATTGCTTGAAGATCAACAAGGTAAGTTTGTTGGAAAGGATAGGGCGCATTCCTTTTCATACGAAGAGTTGATTGAAGAGATGGAGAGAAATCCGGCACGTTTTAGTAATAATGTTGTAACACGTCCTCTTATGCAAGAGTATGTATTTCCTACGCTCGCATTTATTGGAGGTCCAGGAGAATTAGCTTATTGGAGTGAATTACAACAAGTATTCCATACTGTCGGTTTTCAAATGCCACCTGTCGTTCCTCGTCTTACAATTACTTATGTGGAGAGAGATATAGCGACGGATTTATTTGATTTGCAATTGAGAGAAAGTGATCCGTTTTTAAATGATGTCGATAAATTGCGTGAAAACTGGTTGTCTAATCAAATAGAGGAACCGATTGATGATCATTTTGAAAAGGCGAAAAAAGAAATTGCCGATATTCATACATCTTTACAGCAATTTGTAAAGAAAATAGAGCCAGGGTTAGGTGCGTTTGCAGGGAAAAACGAATTGAAAATTAATGAACAAATTGAACTGCTGGAAAGAATGTTGAAAAGAAATGTTGAGAAAAAGTATGAGGTTCAGCTAAATAAATTCCGCCGTATACAATTCGCACTTCGTCCATTAGGTGCACCGCAAGAACGTGTGTGGAATGTATGTTATTATTTAAATCAGTTTGGTTTGGATTTCGTTGATCGTGTAATGGAAAACCCTTTTTCTTGGGACGGAAAACATCATGTTATAAAACTATAAAATCTTGCTCTTTGGAGCAGGATTTTATTTTTATTCCGTTGAATTTACTGTGAAGTGATTTTTTTCTGAATTATCAATCAAAAAAGTGTTAAATATGGCAATTGTGTTGGATACTTAAATATATGACAAAATAGCACAAAATGTAAACGTATTATTCGCTTTTTCGACAGTTTTTTATTTAAATTCCCGCAAAAGATGATAAAATTTAGTATATAATAAAAGAAAATAGCGATTTGTATAGTATGTTGCCTTTGTTGGTAAGTTAAATGAGTCGTTCTTTCGTATTATTTCATTCTCTAAGCGTGAAATATGTGTTTAGAGGAAGGGATACATTCAACATAATTAATTGGAAAAAGAGTAGGTGCAACAATGTTTAAACACGTAACAGTGCTTTTAAAGGAAACAGTAGACGGCTTAGATATAAAGCCAGATGGTACATATGTAGATTGTACACTGGGGGGAGGAGGACATAGTTCTTATTTATTATCCCAATTAACTGAAGGTGGAAAATTAATAGCGTTTGATCAAGATGAGATAGCGATTCAAAACGCGAAAGAAAAGTTCTCTTCATACGGTGAACAGTTTATAACAGTAAAGAGTAACTTCCGTTATTTAGCTGAAAAACTGCAGGAAATAGGTATAACAGAAGTAGACGGTATTTTATTTGATTTAGGTGTTTCATCCCCACAATTAGATACACCAGAACGAGGCTTTAGTTATCATCATGATGCACCGCTAGATATGCGGATGGATCAAGATGCCCCATTAACAGCGTACGATGTTGTAAATAGCTGGTCATATGAACAACTTGTAAGGATTTTCTTCCAATACGGTGAAGAGAAATTTTCAAAACAAATTGCAAGAAAAATTGAAGCTTATCGTGAGAATAAAGCTATTGAAACGACAGGAGAATTAGTAGAGCTAATTAAAGAAGGTATTCCGGCTCCTGCTCGCAGAACGGGTGGGCATCCTGCTAAGCGAGTGTTTCAGGCAATTCGTATAGCTGTAAATGATGAATTAAAAGTATTTGAAGAAGCATTGGAATCTGCTATTGAGATGGTTAAGCCAGGTGGAAGGGTTAGTGTTATAACATTCCATTCATTAGAAGATCGTATTTGTAAAACAACGTTTAAGCGAAATAGTACAACGCCACAATTGCCGCCAGGATTACCGATTATTCCTGATGAATTTAAGCCGAAATTAAAGCTTATTACAAGAAAACCGATTTTACCTTCTGATATAGAGCTAGAAGAAAATAATCGTGCGCGTTCTGCGAAGTTGAGAATCGCTGAAAAACGATAAAAGGGAGAGAGAGGTATGACTAATTTAGCTGTAAAGTACAAACAACAAGCGCAAGAAGAGGTGCAAATTCAAACGCCCCCACAGCAGATGGCTAAGCCGAAGGTTAAAGCGAAAATTACAAGAATCGAAAAACTGTTGTATGTAGCGTTTATTGGCTTTTTATTGTATGCCTGTGTCGCGTTTATTGGAAATAAAGCAGGCCTTTATCAAGTTAATGTAGAAGCAGCGACGATAGAAGAAAAAATTGTACAGCAGCAAAAAGAAAATCAAGAATTACAAGCTGAAGTAGAGAAGTTAAGTCGCTATGAACGGATCGCTGAAGTTGCAAAAAAACACGGGCTAGAAATTAATGCGAATAATGTGAAAGGCCTCAAATAAGGCAATAGGTGTGAAGGAACGATGAAGAAGAATATGACTAAATTTCATACCAATAAGGGAGCAGGTTATTTTATGATATTTTTCCTCCTGCTCTTTTTGCTGTTATTAGCCCGATTTTTTTACATACAATCAACAGGAACAGTTCATAATCAGGATTTAGATGCACTTGCTAAACAAAAGCATAGTAAAACAGGAGTTCTTGAAGCGAACCGAGGAACCATTTATGATCAAAACGGTCATGTGTTAGCGCAAGACGCAAACTCTTACAAAATGGTAGCTGCACTAAAAGGTGCTAACTCAGTTGAGAATAAAGAAGATACTGCAAAGAAAATTGCAGGAGTACTTGGAAAAGGCGAAGAGGATATTTTAGCTTCTTTAAACAAGGAAGGTAGAAGTCAAGTCGAATTTGGAACGTTAGGCAAGGATTTGACGAAAGAAAAGAAGGAACAAATAGAAGCGTTGAAGTTGCCGGGAATATCTTTTATTACAGAAAATGCAAGGGTGTATCCAAACGGTGATTTTGCATCTTACGTTATAGGTCATGCAAAACCAAATGAGAATGGAACCTCGGTAGGTCAATTTGGCATAGAGAAAAGCTTGGATAAATACTTAAGTGCTTCGAACGGAGAAGTAGCATATACAGGTGATCGTAAGGGTGTGTCCCTTGATGGGGGAAAAGTTAATGTAAAGGCACCTAAAAATGGAGATAACGCTTATTTAACAATTGATCAACGTGTCCAAAGTTATTTAGAAGACGCGATGAAAGCAGCAAGTAAGCAATATGAGCCAGAAAGTTTAATAGGGATTGTTGCAGATCCGAAAACTGGGAAAATATTAGCGATGTCTACTAAACCTAGTTATGACCCTAATGATCGCCAAATTAAATATTTCTTCAATGACGCGATTGCCAATGCATTTGAACCTGGATCAACAATGAAAATTTTTACGTTAGCGGCAGCTATTAATGAAGGTGTGTACAAAGGACAAGATTATTATCAATCCGGGACATATCAAGTCGGAAATAGGAAAATAAAAGATCATAATGGCGGTGCTGGTTGGGGCTCTATCACGTTTGATGAAGGGGTAGAGCGTTCTTCAAACGTAGCGTTTGCAATTTTAGGAGATCAAAAACTTGGTCCAGAACGTTTCCGAAAATATATTCATAGTTTTGGATTAGATGAAAAAACGAACATTGATTTATCAGGTGAAGGATCGAATACAATTTTATTTGATCAGCAAATACAACAAGTGACAACAGCTTTTGGACAAGGTTCCACTGTAACACCAATTCAGCTTGTACAAGCTGCAACGGCCATTGCAAATGATGGGAAAATGATGAAACCTTATGCAATTGATAAAATTGTAGATCCGATAACAGACAAAGTAAAATTAGAACATAAGCCAGAAGAAGTAGGAAAACCTGTTACAAAGGAAACAGCAGCGCAAGTAAGACAGTTATTAGAACGTGTTGTTACATCTCCGAAAGGTACAGGGACAGCTTATAAAATTGATGGATATTCAGTTGGTGGTAAAACAGGTACAGCGCAAATTCCGGATGGAAAAGGCGGCTATATGACAGGAAGACAGAATTATATATTCTCATTCTTAGGTATGGCACCAATGGACGATCCACAACTTGTCGTGTATGTAGCTGTTAAACAGCCGAAATTAAAAGATGACGAGAACGGCGCACAACCTTTAGCTGATATTTTTAAATATGTAACAAAAAATAGTTTAGAGTATTTAAAGATTAAGCCAAATGAAGTGAAAGATCCGAAAAAACATCTGAAAGAACAACAAACTACTGTTCCAGATGTAACTGGTAAAACGATGGCTGAAGCGGGGAAAGCGATTGATAAAGCAAAACTTCGTCCAATCGTACTAGGTGAAGGGAAAGTACAGCAACAAGTACCAAAAGCGACTGAACAAACATTAAAAGGCGACCGAGTCTTCTTGGTAGGAGATAAGCCTACAATGCCAAATATACAAGGATGGGCACTGCGTGATGTTATGAATTTAGCGAAGACATTACAGCTTAACTTGAAACCTTCTGGTACAGGATACGTAACAGAACAAAGTGTGGCGGAAGGAACATTATTACAACCTGGTACAGAATTAGGTGTCACACTCGTACCGCCACTCGAACCACAGCAAGAAGCAGAAAAGCCGTAATGGTAAAAGAGAATAAGTTCTAATTAAATAAGTACAAGCATATATTGGAACAAGCTAGGCGTAAGGGAGGCTTGTTCCGATATGCGTGTATCAAATGTAACAGTTAGAAAACGACTTATTTTTATACTTATATCAGGTATACTTATTTTCACTATTATCGATATTCGTCTTGGATATGTGCAATTTTTTCTTGGGAATATGTTAACGGATCGTGCGAAAGATTCATGGAGTCGTAATATTACTTTTGAACCCGAACGTGGGAAAATTTTAGACCGAAATGGTGTGGAACTTGCCACGAATAAAAGTGCTCCAACTGTCTTTGTTGTACCGAGGCAAATTGAAAAACCAGCAGAGACTGCAGAGAAGTTAGCTGCAGTATTAGGTGTGGAAAAAGATGAGATTTATAAAAGGATTACAAAAAAAGAATCGATTGTAAGGTTAGATAAAGGCGGAAGGAAAATATCACATGACAAAGCGAAAGAAGTACGAGGATTAAGTTTGAAGGGCGTGTATATCGCAGAGGATTCTATCCGGTACTATCCATTTGGAAACTTTTTATCACATGTATTAGGTTTTGCAGGTAGCGATAACCAAGGTCTTATGGGACTAGAAAAATATTATGATAAAGAGCTAAATGGGGACAAAGGTCATGTGCGTTTTTTTGCAGATGCGAAAGGACAAAGGATGCCTAATGTTGGTGATGATTTCAAAAAGCCAGAAGCTGGTTTAAATTTAGGATTAACAATCGATGCGCGTATTACAAGGATTATGGAAAGAGAAATGAATATTGCGGAGTCAACTTATAATCCTGACGGTATGATTGCGATTGCAATGAATCCTAAAAATGGTGAAATTTTAGGTATGTCTAGTCGACCGAGTTTTGACCCAGCGGATTTTCAAAGTGTCTCTCCAGAAGTGTATAACAGAAATCTACCTGTATGGAGTACGTATGAGCCTGGTTCAACATTTAAGATCATTACATTAGCTGCAGCATTGAATGAAAATTTAGTAGACTTAGAGAAGGATACGTTTTATGATGATGGAGCAGCTGAAGTAGGTGGAGCTAGATTGAAATGCTGGAAAGCAGGAGGTCATGGCAGTCAAACGTTTTTAGAAGTCGTTCAAAACTCATGTAACCCGGGATTTATTGAACTTGGTGATCGCCTTGGTAAAGACCGATTATTTAAATACATTCGTAATTTTGGTTTTGGGCAGAAGACTGGAATTGACTTGCAAGGTGAAGGCAGTGGGATTTTATTTAATTTAGATAAAGTTGGTCCAGTAGAGCAAGCAACAACTTCATTCGGCCAAGGGGTTTCTGTTACACCAATTCAACAAGTAGCAGCTGTAGCGGCGGCTGTAAATGGTGGAACATTGTATCAGCCGTATATAGCTAAGGAGTTTATTGATCCGAAAAATAATCAAGTTGTTAGTAAAAAGACACCTGTTGAGAAAAGAAAAGTTATTTCCAAGGAAACTTCAGAAAAAGTTCGTTATGCATTAGAGAATGTTGTAGCGAAAGGTTCTGGTAAAGGTGCTTATATTGATGGATATCGTGTAGGTGGAAAAACGGGTACTGCTCAAAAGGTGAAAGATGGTAAATATTTAGAGAATAATTATATAGTATCTTTTATCGGATTTGCTCCAGCGGATGATCCAGAGATTGTTGTGTATGTTGCTGTTGATAATCCAAAAGGGGTTACACAGTTTGGTGGAGTGGTAGCAGCTCCGATTGTCGGGAATATCCTTCGAGATGCGCTTCCTGTTATGGGAGTGAAACCGAGAAAAGAACAAGTTGAGAAAGAATATAAATGGGGCGATACACCAACTGTGGAAGTTCCGAATTTAATTGGAATGAAAAAGAAAGACTTACAAACACAACTCGTCGATTTGAAGCTTGATATAAGTGGAGATGGAGAGAAAGTAATTAAACAATCACCAGAAGCGGGAGCTAAAGTAAAAGAAGGCTCAAAAATTAGAATTTACTTCGGGAATTAAAGGTAACATAGTACGTTTTATGGTACAATTGGTGGAAGTGAGTTCTTTATAGAACAGTTACTTAATTTGAGACAGTAAGTGTCTCATTCATAAATAGGTCAGTAGCACTTACCTCCTTATATAGGAGGTAATGTGTTGCTTACTGAAAAAAAGATAAATAAACAATGTAGAGAGGGTTTAGTGAAATGAAGTTGCATACACTTGTATCATGTTTGCATGATTTTCCAGTTGTTCCAAAAGAAAATCCAGAAATCACATCTATAGAAGCTGATTCACGTAAAGTGAAAGAGGGAAGCTTATTTGTATGTATGAAAGGATATACGGTTGATAGCCATGATTTTGCTAAGCAAGCAGCGGCACAAGGAGCGGCTGCTATTGTTGCGGAAAGACCAATTGATGTTGACGTTCCAGTTGTACTTGTGAAAAATACTTTTCGTTCGTTAGCGGTTTTAGCTGATTATTTTTATGGTCAACCGACACACAAGTTACATTTAATCGGAATTACAGGTACAAATGGAAAGACAACAACATCGCATATTATGGATGAGATTATGCGAGCACATGGTCATAAAACAGGGCTAATTGGAACGATTAATATGAAAATCGGTGATGAAACATTTGAGGTGAAAAATACAACACCAGATGCACTAACACTTCAACAGACGTTTTCAAAAATGGTTGAACAAGGTGTGGACAGCACGGTAATGGAAGTTTCGTCACATGCGTTAAATCTTGGTCGTGTACACGGATGTGATTACGATGTAGCGGTGTTTACGAATTTAACACAAGATCATTTAGACTATCATAAAACGATGGAAGAATATAAACATGCAAAAGGGTTACTATTTGCACAGCTTGGCAATAGTTATAATCATAATCGTGAAAAGTACGCTGTGCTGAATAGCGATGATAATGTAACAGAAGAGTATATGAGAAGTACTGCAGCAACAGTTGTAACATATGGTATTGATACAACAAGTGACATTATGGCAAAAAATATCGTTATGACGAGTGGCGGGACTACATTTACGCTTGTCACACCATATGAAAGTGTAAATGTTACGATGAAATTAATAGGTAAATTTAATGTATATAACGTACTTGCAGCAACAGCAGCAGGACTTGTTTCGGGTGTGAAATTAGAAACAATCATTGCTGTTATAAAGGATTTAGCTGGGGTTCCAGGACGTTTTGAAGTTGTTGATGGAGGGCAAAATTATACAGTTATTGTTGATTACGCACATACGCCAGATAGTTTAGAAAATGTATTAAAAACTGCAAAACAATTTGCAAAAGGTGATGTGTATTGTATCGTTGGTTGTGGCGGCGATAGGGACCGAACGAAGAGACCGATAATGGCAAGTGTTGCAACAAAATATGCAACTCATGCAATTTATACATCAGATAATCCAAGAAGTGAAGATCCAGCGGCTATTTTAGATGATATGGTACATGGTGCAAGCGGGAAAAATTATGAAATGATCATTGATAGAAAAGAAGCAATACACCATGCAATCGCTAAAGCGAAAGCAGATGATATCATTATTATTGCTGGTAAGGGGCATGAAACGTATCAAATTATTGGTAAAGAAGTTCATCATTTCGATGATCGTGAAGTTGCTAAAGAAGCAATTACAGGGCGTTTAAACAACGAAGAGTAACAACGTGAGAGGAGGACTACATGTGCTTGAGCAAGGTTTATTAGTAACGGCTGGGGTAGCATTCTTAATTTCTGTTGCCCTTTCGCCATTGTTTATTCCATTTTTAAGAAAATTAAAGTTCGGACAGAGTATTCGTGATGAGGGACCGAAGTCACATCAAAAAAAATCAGGGACACCGACAATGGGTGGTATCGTCATATACGTATCTATGATGGTAACTTCACTTATTATGGCGATTAAGTTTAATTATTTAGGTGCAGAGGTTTCGTTATTACTATTAGTGACGTTTGGTTACGGATTGATTGGATTTTTAGATGACTACATAAAGGTAGTTAAGAAGAGAAATCTTGGTTTAACATCAAAGCAAAAATTAGTAGGTCAGCTTGTTATTGCTATTGCATTCTTTTTAATTGGAAAAGGGCAAGCGTTCCACACATACATCATGATTCCGGGAACGGATGTTAAGTTTGAATTAGGTTGGGCGTATTTCGTACTTGTACTATTTATGCTTATTGGTGGATCAAATGCAGTTAACTTAACTGACGGTTTAGATGGTTTATTATCAGGAACAGCTGCTATTGCATTTGGAGCATTTAGTATTATTGCTGTGGCACAAGAGCAATTTGGAGTAGCGATATTCTGTATGGCAGTTGTAGGAGCTGTACTTGGATTTTTAGTATTCAATGCGAATCCAGCAAAAGTGTTTATGGGAGATACAGGTTCATTAGCTTTAGGTGGAGCCATTGCAGCTGTAGCGATTTTATTAAAACAAGAATTGCTACTTGTAATTATTGGCGGAGTATTCGTAATGGAAACTTTATCGGTTATCATTCAGGTCATTTCATTTAAAACAACAGGAAAACGTGTCTTTAAAATGAGTCCATTACACCATCATTATGAATTATGCGGTTGGTCAGAGTGGCGTGTTGTTGTGACGTTTTGGTCTGCAGGATTTTTATTAGCTGTGTTAGGAATTTATATCGGGGTGTGGATGTAATTGAAAACTGTAACTGAATTTCAAAATAAGAATATTCTTGTATTGGGTATTGCAAAAAGTGGTTATGCAGCAGCTACATTGTTACAAAAGCTAGGGGCAAATGTTATTGTAAATGACGGAAAGCCTTTAGCAGAGAATGTACTTGCTGCAGAATTACAAGCAAAAGGAATGGACGTTGTATGCGGTGGTCATCCTTTAGAATTATTAGAGAGAAATATTTCTCTTGTAGTAAAAAATCCAGGAATCCCGTATTCTAATCCAATATTAGTTGCTGCGAAAGAAAAACAAATTCCGATTGTTACGGAAGTTGAATTAGCATATCGTATTTCAGAAGCACCATTTGTTGGGATTACGGGGTCTAACGGTAAAACGACGACGACAATGCTGACATTTGAAATGCTAAAAGAAGGACAAAAGCATCCTGTAATTGCAGGGAACATTGGAACTGTAGCGTGTGAAGTAGCACAGGATGCAAAAGAAAATGAAGTTGTAGTTACAGAACTTTCATCGTTTCAATTGATGGGAGTAGAATTGTTCCAACCTAAAATTGCTGCGTTTTTAAATTTATTTGAGGCCCACTTAGATTATCATGGGACGAAGAAAGAATATGGTTTAGCAAAAGCAAATATTTTTAAAAACCAAACAGAAAATGATTATAGTGTAATAAATGCGGATGATGCAGATGTGATGGCTTTGTCTGCGTATTCTAAAGGTCAAAAAATCCTGTTTTCGACAACGAAAGAAATTGAAGATGGTGCGTGTATAAAAGATAACGCTCTTTATTTCAAAGGTGAAAAAGTTGTTGAAGTAAGCGATATCGTTTTACCTGGTCAACATAATCTAGAAAATATTTTAGCTGCGATGAGTATTGCGAAATTATTAGGTACTTCTAATGAAGCAATTACGGTCGTGTTAAAACGTTTTACGGGTGTAAAACATCGTTTAGAATATGTAACAACGATTAACAACCGTAAGTTTTATAATGATTCGAAAGCAACGAATATGTTAGCGACTGAGAAAGCACTATCTGCGTTTACACAACCGATTGTGTTACTAGCAGGTGGGCTTGATCGCGGAAATGAATTCGATGATTTAATTCCGTATTTCAAAAATGTAAAAGCGATTGTAACATTTGGACAAACAGCTCCTAAACTAGTAAGAGCGGCAGAAAAAGCGGGATTAGATATAATTGAAAGTGTCGATACTTTAGATGAAGCAGTGGTGAAAGCTTATGCTCATTCTAAAGATGGTGATGTCGTTCTTCTTTCTCCAGCGTGTGCAAGCTGGGATCAATTTAAAACATTTGAAGAAAGAGGAGACATTTTTATACAAGCTGTGCATAAACTTATATAAAGTAAATCAAAACATCAGTAGGCTAACACCTACTGATGTTTTGTTACATAGGGCAAAAGGTTCTGCCTAAAGAGGTGGTGTTTGTGGGTAATGAAGAAAACGCCTGATTTTATGCTCATCATCGTAACACTTTCATTGTTGACAATCGGAATGATTATGGTTTATAGTGCGAGTGCAGTTTGGGCCTCTTATAAAATGGGGGACTCATTCTTTTTTGCAAAAAGACAATTACTGTTTGCGGGTCTTGGTGTAGTAGCTATGTTTTTTATTATGAAAATTGATTATTGGGTGTGGCGTACGTATTCAAAAGTGATTTTGCTAGTTTGCTTCATTCTTCTTATTCTCGTTCTTATTCCTGGAGTAGGTCTTGTTCGAGGAGGAGCACGAAGTTGGATTGGAATCGGAGCATTTTCGATTCAACCGTCAGAATTTATGAAGTTTGCGATGATTATTTTCTTGGCAAAGTTTTTAGCAGAACGGCAAAAATTGATTACATCTTTTAAACGTGGTTTATTACCGGCTCTTAGTTTTGTGTTTCTTGCTTTTGGGATGATTATGTTACAGCCAGACCTTGGGACAGGAACGGTAATGGTTGGGACATGTATCATTATGATATTCATTTCGGGAGCGAGGGTCTTTCACTTTGCAATGTTTGGTTTGATTGGTGTAGCAGGATTTGTAGGGTTAATTGCATCAGCACCGTATCGAATGAAACGCATTACATCATATTTAGATCCGTGGTCAGATCCGCTCGGGAGTGGATTTCAAATTATCCAATCATTACTTGCAATTGGACCTGGTGGATTATTTGGGCTTGGACTTGGACAAAGTAGACAAAAATTTCTTTATTTACCTGAACCACAAACTGACTTTATATTTGCGATCTTATCCGAGGAATTAGGTTTTATTGGTGGTTCATTTGTGTTATTATTATTTAGTCTATTATTATGGCGCGGGATTCGTATCGCATTAGGAGCGCCAGATTTATATGGTACGTTTTTAGCAGTAGGTATTGTGGCGATGATTGCGATTCAAGTAATGATTAATGTTGGTGTTGTAACAGGACTGATGCCTGTTACGGGTATTACCTTGCCGTTTTTAAGTTATGGTGGATCAAGTTTGACATTAATGTTAATGGCAGTAGGTGTATTATTAAATATAAGTCGCCATTCTCGCTACTAAACCCTGTTTATAAGACAGGGTTTTTCGTATGTGTGTAAAAATGCAATATGTATATAGAAATAAATATAATGGAAATAAGAAAAGAGAAGCGGAGGAGTTAGTAGTGCGTGTATTAGTGAGTGGTGGGGGTACTGGTGGTCATATTTATCCAGCTCTTGCTTTAATTAGAGAAATAAAAAAGTTAAATCCAGAAGCAAGATTTTTATATATTGGTACGGAAAATGGACTAGAGAGTACAATCGTTCCAAAAGCAGGTATACCATTTCAATCTATTGTTATAAGTGGATTTAAACGAAAAATATCATTAGATAATGTGAAAACAGTAATGCGTTTTCTAAAAGGTGTACAGGATAGTAAACGATATATTCGTCGTTTTAATCCGGATATCGTAATTGGAACGGGTGGATATGTATGTGGACCAGTTGTATACGCTGCAGCCAAATTAGGTATTCCAACTATTGTACATGAACAAAATAGTGTACCAGGTGTAACGAACAAGTTTTTAAGCCGTTATGTTGATAAAGTTGCTGTTTGTTTTGAAGCAGCTATAGAGCATTTTCCAGAGTCAAAAGTGGTAATGACAGGTAATCCACGAGCATCAGAGGTAATGGATCAAAATGGAATGAAGGGGAAACGTTCAGTTGGGCTTTCTCTTCCTAAAAAGTCTGTACTTATATTTGGTGGAAGTCGTGGGGCTAGACCGATTAACGATGCCTTCGTTGAAGCAATTGAACAGTTTGGGAACAAAAGCTACGAAATACTATATGTAACAGGTGAAGTACATTATGACAAAGTGATGGAAGCCGTGAAGCAAAAAGGGAACCCAAGCAATGTTATTATTAAGCCGTTCATTCATAATATGCCAGAGGTACTAACTGGTGTAGACCTTGTTGTTTCAAGGGCTGGGGCAACAACACTTGCAGAATTAACAGCGTTAGGAAAACCAAGTGTGTTAATACCGAGTCCGTATGTAACAAATAATCATCAGGAAAAGAATGCACGTTCAGTTGTTGATAAAGGAGCGGCAAAAATGTTACTAGAAAAAGATTTAACAGCTGAAACGCTTATTCGTGATATTGATGAGATTTTATTAGATGCACAAACATTACAAAATATGAAGCTAGCTGCTAAGCAACTAGGTATTCCAGATGCAGCAAATAAGCTGTATGAAGTAATGAATAAGCTTGTAAAAAAATAAAGTGAGGCTTTAATCAGCGGGGAGTGATTCTCTCTCGTTGATTATTACCTTTCACTAATCGGATGTTTACTGGTATCCTCATTCCGCCTAATTTCTTTATTATCGCCTAATTTTGATTTAGGAGCTGTACTGCCCGTAAATAGAGGGATAACGTTAGGTGAATGCCCTGCATATTATTGTCATAAGGAGACTTAATATGGGGGAGATTGTCTATGGAACAATTAGTAAATGAGCTTATAGAAGCAGACGTTGGTCGTGTTTTAGTTAACGAGCCGTTAGCACGTTATACAACTATGAAAATAGGTGGACCAGCGGATATTTTAATTGTGCCAAAGCATGTAGCCGGTATTGAAAAAACATTACAGTTAGTAAAACAATACAAAACGAAGTGGACTGTAATTGGTCGCGGTTCAAACCTTCTTGTATCTGATCAAGGCATAGAAGGTGTTGTTATTCGTTTAGGAGAAGGATTAGATCACTTAGAGGTCGAAAAACATAAGGTAAGAGTTGGTAGTGGATATCCTCTTATTAAATTGTCAACTTTACTTAGTCGTCAAGGGTTAGCTGGATTGGAGTTTGCAAGCGGTATTCCAGGAAGTGTCGGTGGTGCAGTATATATGAATGCAGGTGCACATAAATCGGATATATCGAGTGTATTATCGAAGGCTCTCATTCTGTTTGAAGACGGTACAATTGACTGGTTAACGAATAAAGAACTGGAGTTTTCTTATCGGGCATCTGTATTGCAAACGAAACGTCCTGGTATTGTTTTAGAGGCGGTGTTTCAATTACAGGCGGGAAAACGTGAAGAAATTGTACGTAGCATGCAAAATAATAAAGATTACCGCCGTGAAACGCAACCATGGAATCACCCGTGTGCAGGAAGTGTATTTCGGAATCCAATCCCACATTTTGCAGGAGATTTAGTAGAAAAAGCAGGGCTTCGTGGTTATAGGATTGGTGGAGCTCAAATTTCTGAAATGCATGGCAATTTTATTGTTAATACCGGGGGAGCTTCAGCGCAAGATGTATTGTCTTTAATTGAATTAATAAAACATACAATTAAGGATAAATTTGATGTAGATATGCACACAGAAGTAGAAATCATTGGAAGATAACGGTTATTCGTTCCGCTCATTATCATTTATGTTATAATAAGAAGATAAGAACGGCATGAGGAACATGCCGTTCTTTATGTTACATAGGGGGATCGTACATGAATAATAGTAAAGTGATTAAACTACAAGATCGTGTACCAAAATTGAAAAATCAAAAGAAAAAAAACAAAAAAAATGTTAATCATCGATTGATTTTATACATATCAATTTTATTTTTATTAGTGCTCTTTTTAATTTATTTTCGGTCTCCGCTTAGTAATATAAAAAAGATTAGTGTGTTTGGAAATCACTATATGACGGATGAACAAGTAATGAAGGATTCAGGCGTGACATATGATACAAGTTATTTCCGAGTGACAGCACATAAAGCTGAAGAAAACTTAACGAAGCGAAAAGAAATTAAAGCAGTAAATGTAAAAAAACGTTTTCCAAACAATATTGATATTCATATCGAAGAATATGTAACGATTGGTTATATAAATAAAGAGGGAAAATTACAACCGTTATTAGAGAATGGAAAAACACTTGATGTACTACCTAATGGAAAACTTCCTGTTGCAGCACCGATTTTCGAACCTTTTAAAGAAGAGAAAATGAAGGAGTTAATCGCTGAACTAGAAAAATTAACACCAGCTATTTTAAAATCTATTTCGGAGATTCGCTATTCACCAACGAATGCCAATGAAGATCATCTTACTTTATATATGAATGAAGGTTATGAAGTGAGCACTACAATTCAAAATTTCGCAAAACGTATGGAAGCCTATCCGCTTATTTTAAAAACAATTGAGCCAGGTAAGAAGGTATTAATTGACTTAGAAGTAGGTGCATATACGAAAGAATTAGGTGCAGAAGAAAAAAAAGAATAGAATGGTAGTTTTCGTTACTTATAGCAGAAAAAACGAAACGAATGTTCTATTATGTGTATACGAATTTAGAAGAATGGTTCATTTGATGAAAAATATGTAAAAATTCTTAGATTCATACTAGTATTGGTACAAGTTTCACTTTTCTATGAGTACATCTTAGTGTAGACTTATACTTGGCGGTAAACTTTACACTCGAAATAGAATTATTTCAAGATAAGCAGTTATTCATAGTTTACTGCGATATTCTTAATTGAATGCTAAATAAAAATAAGAAAAATATAGGGTTAAAAAAGGGAAACGTATAAAGACGTTGAATATTTTTCTTATAAATAGTAAAGTTGCGATTGTTGTTCCATATATTGAGTTGTATGGTATAAATAAAGAAGGAGGTGCCAAAGAATGAACAGCAATGAAATATATGTTAGTCTTGACATCGGTACATCCAATGTTAAAGTCATCATTGGTGAAATGGTTAATGACAGCTTAAACATTATTGGTGTTGGAAATGTAAAATCAAATGGTTTAAAGAAGGGATCGATAGTTGATATAGACGAGACTGTTCGATCAATTAAAAAAGCAATTGAACAAGCTGAGCGCATGGTGGGAATCCACATTGAGCAAGTTGTAGTAGGTGTCAATGCAAACCAGGTACAGCTACTTCCTTGTCACGGAGTAGTCGCTGTTTCAAATGAAGATCGTGAAATCGGGAATGAAGATGTCTTACGCGTTCTAGATGCAGCACAAGTTGTGTCAATTGCTCCAGAACGTGAGTTTATTGATGTGGTACCTCGACAGTTCATCGTAGACGGTCTTGACGAGATTAACGATCCACGCGGGATGATCGGTGTAAGATTAGAAATGGAAGGTACACTTATTACAGGCTCGAGAACTTTACTACATAACCTACTTCGTTGTGTAGAAAAAGCAGGTCTTGAAATTGTTGATATTTGTCTTCAACCTTTAGCGGCTGCAACAGTTGCAATATCTTCAGATGAAAAAAATAGAGGAGTAGCCCTTGTTGATATGGGGGGAGGATCTACAACTTTATCTATTTTTAAAGATGGAGAGTTACAAGCGACGAGCGTATTACCATTAGGTGGAGACCATATAACGAAAGATATTGCGATTGGGTTGAAAACTTCAACAGAAAATGCAGATCAAATTAAGTTGAAATATGGACATGCTTTTTATGATACAGCATCTGAAGAAGAGATGTTTACGGTTCCTATTATGGGAAGTGATCAAACAGAACAATATTCTCAGTTGGAATTATCGGATATAATAGAGGCTCGTGTAGAGGAAATTTTAATGTTTGTTCAAGATGAAGTGCGTAAGTTAGGAGTAAAGCAAGTGGCTTCTGGTTATGTACTAACTGGCGGAATTGCTTCTATGCCAGGTGTTCTTGATCTTGCATATGATATTTTACATGAAAATGTTCGTGTAGCAACTCCTGATTATATTGGTGTGCGTGAGCCCCAATATACAAGTGGAGTTGGATTAATTAAACATTCTTATCAAAAAGCTAAATTACGTGGGAAAAATGTGCAGGAAAAGCAAGAGCATTTTGAACCAGTACCAGCACCAGCACCAACGCCGGTACAACAGCAACCCACGAAACAAAAAACTCGTAATCAAAACAATAATAATCAAAATGATGACCGCATGATGTCAAAAGTAAAACGTGTATTCCGTTATTTATGGGATTAAAATTGGACACGAAAAATGAGGTTCTAGGGGGATTTCGACATGTTAGAGTTTGATACTACTCAAGATCAATTAGCGAATATAAAAGTTATCGGTGTCGGCGGTGGCGGAAACAATGCTGTAAACCGTATGATTGAACACGGTGTACAAGGTGTAGACTTTATCGCTGTGAACACTGATGCACAAGCATTAAATCTATCAAAAGCTGAAACAAAAATGCAAATTGGTGGAAAATTAACGCGTGGACTTGGTGCAGGCGCAAACCCTGAAGTAGGGAAAAAAGCTGCAGAAGAAAGTAAAGAACAGATCCAAGAAGCACTTCGTGGTGCGGATATGGTCTTCGTAACTGCCGGTATGGGCGGTGGAACTGGAACTGGTGCAGCTCCAGTTGTTGCTCAAGTTGCAAAAGAATTAGGTGCTTTAACAGTAGGTGTTGTAACACGTCCATTTACTTTTGAAGGACGTAAGCGTGCGACGCAAGCAGCATCTGGTATTGCAGCATTTAAAGAAAATGTAGATACTCTTATTGTAATTCCAAACGATCGCTTATTAGAGATTGTTGATAAAAATACGCCAATGTTAGAAGCATTCCGTGAAGCTGATAACGTATTACGTCAAGGTGTTCAAGGTATTTCGGATTTAATTGCAACGCCAGGTTTAATTAACTTAGACTTTGCAGACGTAAAGACAATTATGTCTAATAGAGGTTCTGCTTTAATGGGTATTGGTTCTGGTAATGGGGAAAATCGTGCTGCAGAAGCTGCGAAAAAAGCGATTTCTAGCCCATTACTAGAAACATCTATTGATGGAGCTCAAGGTGTTATCATGAACATTACGGGTGGCGCTAACTTAAGCTTATATGAAGTACAAGAAGCGGCAGACATCGTAGCTTCAGCTTCAGATCCAGAAGTAAATATGATCTTCGGTTCTGTTATTAACGAAGGATTAAAAGATGATATCGTTGTAACTGTAATTGCAACTGGTTTTGATGATAGCATTGCAACTCAACCACCAAAACCAATTATTCGTCCGAATGCGAACCACACGCAACAACAGCAACAACCAGTAGCTCAACCTTCAAAACAGCGTGAAGTAAAACGTGAAATGAAGCGTGAAGAGCCAGTTGTACATGAGCGTCATTCAGATTCAGATGATATCGATATTCCAGCATTTTTACGTAACCGTCGTAGACGATAAAAAAAGGAGCTTTCATGCTCCTTTTTGTTTTTTATGGAAAAGACCTGCTAAGCAGGTC
This sequence comes from Bacillus cereus group sp. MYBK220-1, assembly GCF_051916445.1. Lineage (NCBI taxonomy): Bacteria > Bacillati > Bacillota > Bacilli > Caryophanales > Bacillaceae > Bacillus > Bacillus cereus group sp. MYBK220-1. Next base: position 561,833 of record NZ_JBQAGQ010000003.1, read on the forward strand.
TTTTTTTTTATTTCGTATATTTCAATATATTTTGTTTGTGAAAATAAGAGTATATCATTCTATGAATTTGTACTTTTATTTTTTACCGACAGATTATGTCTAGAAATCACAAAATAACAAAAAAACACCTCCGCAAATTGACACACTTTCCTATTGGATATGCATTATACTAGTCTCAACTTGAAAAAAGAGGTGAATTGTTTGGTTGTTTACGCCGACGTTGTTTGGTTGTTAAACGCCTGCATTGATTTTCTTTTGCTTTTATTAACAGCTACCGTGTTAAAAAAGAAAATCAAAAGATGGAGGCTTGTGTTAGGGGCATTTATAGGTTCAACTATTGTTATTTTTGCCTTTACTCCTTTTGCTTCTATGATGACACATCCAATTATGAAACTACTGTACTCGTTACTTATTGTGTATACAGCATTTGGGTTTACAACATTTAGAAATTATGCACAAACTGTTTTTACTTTTTACTTTGTAACCTTTATGGTTGGCGGAGGATTAATTGGAACTCATTTCTTTTTGCAAACGAATGAAATGGTAAATGGATTGGTTCAATCTCAGTCAATTTCTTACGGTGATCCAATTAGTTGGTTATTTGTTATTTTTGGTTTTCCAGTAATTTATTATTTTTCTAAAAAGCGTATTGAAAGCGTAGAGGTCACGAAAATACACTATGATCAAATTGTGAAAGTAAAAATTCAATTAGCCGAAGAAGAACTAGAACTCGCAGGTCTTATTGACAGTGGGAACCAACTTTATGACCCATTAACAAAAACACCTGTTATGATTATGCATGTTTCATCATTAGAACATTGCTTACCATCTTGGTTAACAGAACAAATTTATTCCAAAACAGAAATTCCTCAAATACCAGAAAATGATTCTGGTTGGGCGACCAAATTACGCTTAATTCCTTTCCGTGCAGTAGGAGTAGAGAGTCAATTTTTGTGGGCAATTAAGCCTGACAGTGTGCAAGTTGACCATGAAGGTAGTTCTATTGTTGTAAACAAAGTATTAATTGGATTAAATACACAACAGCTGTCTACTAATGGGGAGTATCAATGTATTGTGCATCCAAAAATGTTGATTTCGCAAAAAATGGTGATCGCTTAATAAATGAGAGGCGGGATAATATGATGAAATTAAAATTTTATTTAGTATACCTTTGGTATAAAGTATTGCTGAAATTAGGAATTAAGACCGATGAAATTTATTATATTGGTGGAAGTGAAGCGTTGCCACCACCGTTAACAAAAGAAGAAGAGGAAGTTCTTTTGAATAAATTGCCAAAAGGAGATCAGGCAGCAAGGTCATTACTTATTGAACGTAACTTAAGGCTCGTTGTATATATAGCAAGAAAGTTTGAAAATACAGGGATAAATATTGAAGATTTGATTAGTATAGGAACAATCGGCCTTATTAAAGCGGTAAATACATTTAATCCAGAAAAGAAAATAAAATTAGCAACATATGCATCGCGTTGTATAGAAAATGAAATTTTAATGCATTTACGTCGAAATAACAAAAATCGTTCGGAAGTTTCTTTTGATGAACCACTAAACATTGATTGGGATGGGAATGAACTGTTATTGTCTGACGTGTTAGGTACAGATGATGATATTATTACAAAAGATTTAGAAGCTACTGTAGATCGTCACCTTTTAATGAAAGCATTACACCAATTAAATGATCGTGAAAAACAAATTATGGAACTTCGGTTTGGGCTTGCTGGAGGAGAGGAAAAGACGCAAAAAGATGTGGCGGATATGCTTGGGATTTCACAGTCATACATTTCGCGTTTAGAAAAAAGAATTATAAAAAGATTACGAAAAGAATTTAATAAAATGGTGTGAAGAATAAGACCAGCCGTTATGTAGGCTGGTCTTATTCTATTTAGTTGTATTAGGAAAGATAATTTAAATAAAAAATCGTGAAAAAACCACATGCATAAAATCCCCTTCAAAGGAAATACTTTACACTGTACAGCAACTCCCGATAGGAGGGAACACTTTGACGAGAAACAAAGTAGAAATTTGCGGTGTTGATACAGCTAAACTTCCAGTATTAAAAAATGATGAAATGCGTAAATTATTTCGTGAAATGCAAAGTGGAGAGATAAGCGCAAGAGAAAAATTAGTGAATGGAAACTTACGTCTTGTACTGAGCGTCATCCAAAGATTTAATAACAGAGGAGAATATGTTGACGATTTATTTCAAGTTGGTTGCATCGGACTTATGAAATCAATTGATAATTTTGATTTAGGCCAAAATGTAAAATTTTCAACGTATGCTGTGCCGATGATTATTGGGGAAATACGCAGATATTTGCGTGATAATAATCCGATTCGCGTATCGCGCTCATTGCGAGATATTGCGTATAAAGCTTTGCAAGTAAGAGAAAAATTGATTGCAGAAAATTCAAAAGAACCAACAGCAATGGATATTGCAAAAGTGCTAGAAGTAACTCATGAAGAGATAGTATTTGCTTTAGATGCGATTCAAGATCCAGTTTCATTATTTGAACCGATTTATAATGATGGGGGAGATCCTATCTTTGTTATGGATCAGTTAAGTGATGAAAAACAAAAGGACGAGCAGTGGGTTGAAGAATTAGCATTGAAAGAAGGAATGAAGCGTTTAAATGATAGAGAGAAAATGATTATTAGAAAACGTTTCTTCCAAGGAAAGACACAGATGGAAGTTGCAGAAGAAATTGGGATTTCCCAAGCGCAAGTATCACGTTTAGAGAAGTCAGCTATTAAACAAATGAATAAAACGATTCAAGGATAAGGTCTCACCAATTATGGTGAGACCTTTTTATATGTAATATGGTTTGTGCTCATAGTAGGGGATTAGTGTTCATATAATGAAACTAGCATGGTGTTTCGTATAGATGGCTTCCTGTAAATATGAGAAACAGTTTCCAATTTGTCATATAAGGGAGAGGATAAAAATGGTGATACGAATTTCAGAGTTACAGATGAAGGATGTTATAAATATTTCAGATGGAAAAAGGATTGGGAATATTGGAGATATTGAAATTGATATGAACACAGGGCAAGTTTGTTCTGTTATTATTTCCAAACAGACACGTATGCTAGGTATTTTTGGAAAAGATGTTGAGATTGTAATTCCTTGGAAGGAAATTGTGAAAATTGGGGAGGATGTCATACTTGTAAGAGTAAATCCTGTTAATTCTGTAACAGAATCAATACAAACACCGACAATTTCATAAAGAATATTACAAATTCCTCTTTTTTTTCTGTTAGGATTATGAAAAAATAAAAGTATGGTAAAATAGACAGGAAGTACCATGCTTTTTTCTGTTATTTTAATTAAAAGGAGCCGCTTTATTATGAGAGAACCATTTAAATATGTGGACGGTATACTGTATTTACAAGCGTGGAAAGAACTTGGAAACATTACTGCTGGATTTACGACAAAAGATGGTGGGATAAGTACGGGCTCCTTTCATGCGATGAATTTAGGATTACATGTGAATGATATCGTGGAGAACGTTCATGAAAACAGACGCATTTTAGCAAATAAGTTACAAAAACCATTAGAAAACTGGATTTGCTCTGAACAAGTTCATGCTCATCATGTTGAAAAAGTAGGGCAACAGGAAAAGGGAAGTGGTGTCTATTCATATGAGGACGGCATTTCAAAAACAGATGGCATTTATACGAGTAATGAAGATGTTCTGTTAACGTCTTGTTACGCGGATTGTGTTCCGCTCTATTTTTATGCACCATCACATGGTATGATAGGACTTGCGCATGCTGGATGGAAAGGCACTGTACAAGAGATTGCAAAGGAAATGATTCAAAAGTGGAATGCAGAAGGTATTTCAAGTGATGAAATTCATGTTGCAATTGGGCCGTCGATCGGATCTTGTTGTTATGTTGTGGATGATCGTGTATTAACAGCAGCACAGGAAGTAGTTAGCGGTGCTGTTCCTCATCAAAAAATTTCTGACGGGCAGTACGCAATTAATTTAAAAGAAATTAATCGTATATTATGTGTACAAGCAGGCATAAAAGAAGAGCATATTGTAATGTCATCTCTTTGTACAAGCTGTGAAGAGCAACTATTTTTCTCTCATCGTCGTGATCAAGGTAAGACAGGAAGAATGTTGAGTTTCATAGGTTTTAAGGAGGAAGGAAGCAAGTGACAGTACAAGAAAATTTAGTAATTGTAGACGAAGCTATTAAAGAATCTTGCGCTCGAGCTGGACGTTCGTTGCAAGATATTAAACTTGTTGCAGTTACAAAAACTGTAGGGATTGAAAAAACAAACGAAGTAATTGAAGCTGGAATTATCGATTTAGGTGAAAATAGAAATGAAGGTTTCTTACAGAAATACGAGCATTTCGGTTCAAAAGTTAATTGGCACTTTATTGGCTCATTACAAACGAGAAAAGTAAAAGAAATCATTAATGAAATTGATTATTTACATTCGTTAGATCGTCTTTCGCTGGCGAAAGAAATTCAGAAACGTGCTGATAAGAAAGTGAAATGCTTTATTCAAGTGAAAACCTCATCTGAAGAATCGAAGCAAGGATTGGCAATAGAAGAGGTTGTTTCTTTTATTCAAAGTTTGCAAGAATTCGATAAAATTGAAGTGGTTGGACTAATGACGATGGCTCCATTTACAGAAGAAGAGGAAGAAATCAGACGCTGTTTTAAGGAATTACGTATGCTGCAAACAGAGGTGCAGGAGCTAGAGTTATTACATGCGCCATGTAAAGAATTATCAATGGGAATGTCCAATGATTACACAATTGCAATTGAAGAAGGGGCTACATATATTCGTTTGGGAACGATTTTAGTAGGGAAAGCGTAAAAGGAAGGAGAATCTTATTATGAGTTGGTCAAAAGTAAAATACTTCTTTTTTGATACACCGGAAGAAAAAGAAGCAGCTCAATATGGTTATGAAAAGGAGCAAACAGACATGAAAAAGCAGCAAGATCCACCAGAACAACAAGACGTTACGTTTCCGAAAGCGCAACCGAAGCAAAATGTTGTGAGTATTGAAACAGCAAAACAATCTTCAAAAGTTGTTTTATTAGAACCACGCACATATTCGGAAGCACAAGGGATTGCGGACCACTTAAAAGGTAGACGAGCTGTTGTAATTAATTTGCAGAGAATGTCTACTGATCAAGCGGTACGTATCGTTGACTTTTTAAGTGGTACTGTATACGCTATAGGCGGGGACATTCAAAAAATAGGGCCGAAAACATTTATGTGTACACCTGAAAATGTAGATATTGTTGGTGCGATTTCAGAGTTATTCGGTGAAGAAGAAGAAACAAATATAAAGAGGTGGTAATACGCCATGACAACAGTTTTTATAGTGTTAAGTTATGCTATCGAGATTTACTCGTGGGCACTTATTATTTACATTCTCCTATCATGGTTTCCTGGTGCAAAGGAATCAGCTTTTGGAGAGTTCCTGGCACGTATTTGTGAACCGTATTTAGAACCATTCCGCCGCTTTATTCCGCCGCTTGGAATGATTGATATTTCTCCAATCGTTGCGATCTTTGCGTTGAAACTTGCTAAAACTGGTTTGTTCAGTTTATTAAGCTATTTCTTATAGTAAGAAGGTAAATACATGAGCATCTACGAACATTTTAGGCCTGATGAGGAGGTCTTTGTGGATAAAGTGCTAGAGTGGAAGCGAGCGGCGGAATACCATCAAGTGAAGTTAACGGATTTTCTTGATCCTAGGCAACAACAAATTGTTTCTATGGTAATAGGACAAGGTGATGTTGCTGTGCAATTTGGTGGTGCAACGCCTAATGCAGAGCGTAAAAGAGCACTTATTTATCCAGACTATCTAGAATTAAATGAAGAAGAATTTCAAGTAGAAGTATTAGAAATTGACTATCCTTCCAAGTTTTATACGCTAGAACATAGGCAAATATTAGGTACATTTATGTCTCTTGGTTTAACAAGAGAAAAATGTGGTGATATTTTGCTGCAAGAAAATCGTGCCCAAATTGTAGTTGCGAAAGAAATTGTATCGTATATTGAGATGAACTTACAATCAATAGGGAAAGTAAAAGTCTCTTTAGCGTCAGTGCAAGGAGAACAAATTCTACAGATAGATGAAACGTGGGGAGAGAAATCTGGAACGGTTTCTTCACTTCGTTTAGATGTTATGTTAGCTGAAATGTTACATTTATCTAGACAGAAAGTACAACCTTTCATAAAAAATGGTTTAGTAAAAGTCAATTGGAAAACAGTGGAGCAAACTTCTTATGAATGCTATCCAGGAGATGTTTTTTCTGTTAGAGGATATGGCCGAAGTAAATTATTTTCTGTAGAAGGTAGAACAAAACGCGACAAATGGAGAATTTTGTATGGTATACTAAAATGATTGGTTTTTTAGAAGGAAATCCTCCTATTTTGTCGAAGAAAAGATATAATTGAAAGAGGAAATTTAGATAACTACTTGGAGGTGGCGTTGTGCCGTTAACACCATTAGATATTCATAACAAAGAATTTGGTCGCGGATTCCGTGGCTATGATGAAGATCAAGTAAATGAGTTTCTTGATCAAATTATCAAAGATTATGAATTGGTCATTCGTGAGAAAAAAGCTTTAGAAGAAAAAGTTGCGCAGTTAGAAGGGAAGTTAGATCATTTCTCTAATATTGAAGATACGTTAAACAAATCTATCGTCGTTGCACAAGAAGCAGCGGAAGAAGTAAAACGTAATGCGCAAAAAGAAGCGAAATTAATTGTGCGTGAAGCTGAAAAGAATGCTGATCGTATTATTAACGAAGCATTAGTAAAATCAAGAAAAGTTGCTTTTGATATTGAAGAGCTAAAGAAACAAGCGAAAGTATTCCGAACTCGTTTCCGTATGTTATTAGAAACACAGCTTGAGATGTTAAACAACGATGATTGGGATAAACTAATTGAATTAGAAGACGAAGTAGATGAACTGTTGAAAAAAGAAGAAACAGTGTAAGCTTGACGTTTTTCTCATTATTACATATAATTTTAAACAACATATTTATTAAGAAAAACGAAGATAGGGATAAGTACCTTTTCAAACCTTATATAGCGAACTGAGGATGGTGTAAGCTCAGGATAAGGAGATAGTGGGAATATCACCCTGGAGTTCCGCGCTGAACAAATAGAGTAAGCGTAGGCGTGTATTCGCGTTAAGAATATAAAGAGGATTCTATACACATGTATATGATCTACTAGGGTGGTACCGCGGGAGACTTTCTCGTCCCTTTTTGGGATGAGAAGGTCTCTTTTTTATTCCGTTTTTTAAGTGTTTCTTTTATACATGTAAGGAGGAATTGAGCATGGAGTACAAAAATACATTACTGATGCCAAAAACAGAGTTCCCAATGCGTGGGAATTTACCAAAACGTGAGCCTGCAATGCAAGAAAAATGGGCTGAAATGAATATTTACGAAAAAGTACAAGAACATACAAAAGGACGTCCTTTATTTGTATTGCATGATGGACCTCCATATGCGAATGGTGACATTCATATGGGACATGCATTAAATAAAGTATTAAAAGACTTTATTGTTCGTTATAAATCAATGACTGGTTTTAGTGCGCCATATGTTCCAGGATGGGATACGCACGGTTTACCAATTGAACAAGCTTTAACAAATAAAGGTGTAAAACGTAAAGAAATGACAGTTGCTGAGTTCCGTAAGTTATGTGCAGAGTATGCATATGAACAAGTAGAACGTCAACGTGAACAATTTAAGCGTCTAGGTGTACGTGCAGATTGGGATAATCCATATATTACTTTAGAGCCAGCTTATGAAGCACAACAAATTAAAGTGTTTGGTGACATGGCGAAAAAAGGTTATATCTATAAAGGTCAAAAACCAGTTTACTGGTCTCCAACGAGTGAATCTGCTTTAGCGGAAGCTGAAATTGAATATCAAGATAAAAAATCAGCATCTATTTACGTAGCATTCCCTGTAAAAGATGGAAAGAACGTATTAGAAGGTGATGAAAAGTACATCATTTGGACAACGACACCTTGGACATTACCTGCAAACTTAGGTATTTCTGTTCACCCAGAGCTTGAATATAGCATTGTAAAAGTAAACGATGAGAAATATATCATTGCTTCTGAGCTGTTTGAGACAGTTGCAAAAACGTTAGAGTGGGAAAATGCTGAAGTTGTGAAAACAGTAAAAGGTAGCGAACTTGAGTACACAGTTGCAAAACATCCATTCTACGATCGTGATTCATTAGTTATGCTAGGAGACCACGTAACAACAGATGCAGGTACAGGTTGTGTTCATACAGCACCAGGACACGGGGAAGATGACTTCGTTGTTGGTAAAAAGTATGGATTAGAAGTACTTTGCCCAGTCGATGATAAAGGTGTATTAACAAATGAGGCACCTGGATTTGAAGGCTTATTCTATGATAAAGCTAACAAACCAATTACAGAAAAATTAGAAGAAGTAGGCGCGTTACTGAAACTAACATTCATTACACATTCATACCCACATGATTGGAGAACGAAAAAACCAATTATTTTCCGTGCGACAGCACAGTGGTTTGCATCTATTGAAGCATTCCGTAAAGAATTAATAGAAGCTGTAGCAGAAACAAAATGGGTACCAGCATGGGGAGAAACTCGTCTTCATAATATGGTTCGTGACCGTGGTGACTGGTGTATTTCTCGTCAGCGTGCATGGGGTGTGCCAATTCCAGTATTCTATGCTGAGAATGGTGATCCAATTATTACGGATGAAACAATTAACCATGTAGCAGATTTATTCCGTGAACACGGTTCTAACGTATGGTTCGAGCGTGAAGCGAAAGATCTATTACCAGAAGGATTTACACATCCAGGTAGCCCAAATGGGGAATTCCGTAAAGAAACAGACATCATGGATGTATGGTTCGATTCAGGTTCTTCTCACCAAGCGGTATTAGAAGAGCGCGAAGATTTACAGCGTCCAGCTGATTTATATTTAGAAGGATCTGACCAGTATCGTGGTTGGTTTAACTCTTCATTATCAACAGCAGTTGCTGTAACAGGTAAAGCTCCATATAAAGGCGTACTAAGTCACGGTTTCGTACTAGATGGTGAAGGACGTAAGATGAGTAAGTCGATTGGAAACATCGTCGTACCGAAGAAAATTATGGATCAATTAGGCGGAGACATTTTACGCTTATGGGTATCTTCTGTTGACTATCAATCTGACGTACGTATTTCAGATGATATTTTAAAACAAGTAGCAGAAGTGTATCGTAAAATCCGTAACACATTCCGTTTCTTATTAGGAAACTTAGACGACTTTAAGCCAAGTGAAAATGCAGTAGCTGTAGCTGAACTTCGTGAAGTAGATCGTTACATGTTAGTGAAATTAAATGACTTAATTACAAAAGTTAAAGAAGCATATGAGACATACGACTTCGCTGCTGTGTATCATGCAATTCATAACTTCTGTACAATTGATTTAAGTTCATTCTATTTAGACTTTGCAAAAGACATTTTATATATTGAAGGTGCAAACCACGAAGATCGTCGTGCGATTCAAACTGTATTATATGATGTTCTTGTTGCGTTAACGAAACTTGTAACACCAATCTTACCGCATACAGCTGATGAAGTATGGCCATACATTCCAGGCGTAACAGAAGAAAGTGTACAATTAACTGATATGCCAGAAGCTGTACAATTAGATGACGCGGAAGCGTTAAAAACAAAATGGGATGCATTTATGACATTACGTGATGACGTGTTAAAAGCACTAGAAGTAGCTCGTAATGAAAAAGTAATCGGTAAGTCATTAAATGCAAGCATTACGCTATATCCAACTGCAGAAATGAAAGCTATGTTAGAGTCTATTAGCGAAGACTTAAAGCAATTATTCATCGTTTCTGAGTATAAACTTGGTGGTATGATGGATGAAGCGCCAGCAGATGCACCGAAGTATGAACATACAGCGGTTGTTGTTGCTCAAGCAACTGGTGAAACATGTGAACGTTGTTGGGTAGTTTCAGAAACAATTGGTAAAGATGCTGAACATGAAACATTATGTGAGCGTTGTGCAACAGTTGTTAAAGAAAACTATGTAAAATAATAAAAAAAGCTGACTGCTATTGATGCAGTCAGTTTTTTTGTTGATGGCATATCAAAATCACTTTCAGACTCTTTCCTGTGAAGGAAAAATGTGTGTGAGGTAAGCAAATAAATTTCGGACACACTAACTGTACATTACAGCTAGGAGGAATGTACACGTGAATGAAATTTACATGGAAATAAAAGAAGAATTGCAATTGATGAGAAAAGAGTTGCAAGAGAGACTAGCTAAAGAAGTAATGCACAAATATGATGTCGAGTTCAGCCAAGAGCTTGGATATGAAATTAAGGAAGAGATAAAGAAAAAATTGCTATTACATGATATAAAAGAGGATTTAAAGGATGTAGAACGCGCATTATTTAAAATGGAAATAGACATGTATGGTATTTGTGAAGATACGGGGAGATTAATTTCGACAAAGCAAATGAAGACAATGCCGACTGCCCGTACGATTCATGAATTCTTTTATGAAAAGGTAAATGTATGAATACGCACAACGATATTATATTACCTTTTTTTAATTTATTTTATTCTTCTATAAAGGTTCATTGTGAAAAGGTAGCAGCTATGCTAAAATTTTGAGGTACACTGTCTTTGTGGGGGAAATGAAAATGATATATTATGTAATAGCGTTATTCGTCATTGCTATCGATCAAATATCGAAGTGGTTAATTGTAAAGAACATGGAATTGGGTACGAGTATTCCGATTATCGACAATGTATTATACATAACATCACATCGAAATAGAGGCGCTGCTTGGGGTATTTTAGAAAATAAAATGTGGTTCTTCTACATTATTACAGTTGTTTTTGTAGTGTTTATTGTATTTTATATGAAAAAGTATGCGAAAACAGACAAGCTTCTAGGTATTTCGTTAGGCCTAATTTTGGGCGGGGCAATTGGTAACTTTATTGATCGTGTATTTAGACAAGAAGTAGTGGATTTCATTCACGTGTATATTTTCTCGTACAACTATCCAGTATTCAATATAGCTGATTCAGCATTATGTATTGGTGTTGTATTAATTATTATTCAAACATTATTAGAAGGCAAGAAAGCGAAGGAGTAATTGAATGAGTGAAGTAGTACAAGTAACAGTTGCAGCAGAGCAAAAAAACGAGCGAATTGATAAATTCGTTACAGGGATAAATAACGAATGGTCACGTACGCAAGTGCAGCAATGGATTAAAGATGAAGTTGTGACAGTAAACGGGAAAGCGGTAAAAGGGAATTATAAAGTAAAAGAAGAAGATGAAATTACAGTAACAATTCCTGAACCAGAAGAGTTAGATATTCAACCAGAGGATTTAAATTTAGAAATTTATTATGAAGATGCAGATGTGCTTGTTGTAAATAAGCCACGTGGTATGGTTGTACATCCAGCACCAGGGCATACAAGTGGTACACTTGTAAATGGCCTTATGCACCATTGTACAGACTTATCAGGCATTAACGGTGTAATGCGTCCAGGTATCGTGCATCGTATCGATAAAGATACATCTGGACTATTAATGGTTGCTAAAAATGATATGGCACATGAATCGCTTGTAAATCAGCTTGTAGCAAAAACAGTAACGAGACGTTACAAAGCGATTGTACACGGTGTGATTCCGCATGATAAGGGAACGATTGATGCTCCGATTGCTCGTGATAAGAAAGAGCGTCAAAGTATGACAGTTGATGAAAATGGTAAGAACGCTGTTACGCATTTCCAAGTGTTAGAACGCTTTAAAGACTTTACACTTGTAGAATGTCGCTTAGAAACGGGACGTACGCACCAAATTCGTGTTCATATGAAATATATTGGCTATCCACTTGCAGGAGATCCGAAGTATGGTCCGAAGAAAACGTTAAATATGAATGGACAAGCACTTCATGCGGGTATTTTAGGCTTTGATCATCCTCGTACTGGTGAATATATTCAGTTTGAGGCACCGATTCCAGAAGTGTTTGAAGACGCATTAAATATTTTACGAAAATAGTATTGACAAATCATAAGAAAACTGAGATACTGACAACAGTTAAATAATGATCCTTTAACACAGCCCCGTGAGGTTGAGAAGGTAACGGTTTGAAATACTTAGGGTATGTTGTACCCTTTTTTCAAAAGTCCTCTCGCACACGCTGAGAGGACTTTTTTTATACCATTACTCTCACGCAAGAAAAAAGCTTGGAGGTGTAGAGCATGCAAGAGAAAGCTGTCGTTTTAGATGACCAAATGATTCGCCGCGCTTTAACACGAATTAGTCATGAAATCGTGGAACGAAATAAAGGTGTCGATAATTGTGTTCTTGTCGGAATTAAAACTCGTGGAATTTTTATTGCACAACGTTTGGCAGAACGAATTGGTCAAATTGAAGGAAAAGAAATGGAAGTTGGAGAGTTAGACATTACGTTATATCGTGATGATTTAACACTACAATCGAAAAATAAAGAACCACTTGTAAAAGGTTCTGATATCCCTGTAGATATTACGAAGAAAAAAGTTATCCTTGTGGATGACGTATTATATACAGGAAGAACAGTTCGAGCAGCAATGGATGCTCTTATGGATTTAGGTAGACCATCTCAAATCCAATTGGCGGTTCTTGTTGATAGAGGTCATCGCGAATTACCAATTCGCGCTGATTATGTAGGGAAGAATATTCCAACATCAAGTGAAGAGCGTATCGAAGTTGATTTGCAAGAGACAGATCAACAAGATCGAGTAAGCATATACGATAAGTAAAGCCCTTTTAAATGTAGTCCTGTGAGGCTGCCAAAGGGTCTTGGCTTTCATATGTCAAATTTGGCATACGAAAGTGTAGGACTCTTTGTGCACAGGCACAAAGAGTTTTTTTATTGCAAAGATTTAAACTGAAGGAGGATGTAACAATGGAACAAAAGCCAGTGTTAGACGTTAATGAAGTACCGAAACCGGGAAAATGGTTATTTTTAAGTATACAACATTTGTTCGCGATGTTTGGATCAACAGTGCTTGTTCCGTTTTTAACAGGATTGAATCCATCAGTAGCATTAATATCAAGTGGATTAGGAACGTTAGCGTTTCTTCTTATAACGAAAGGTCAAGTACCTGCTTATCTAGGATCATCATTCGCCTTTATCGCACCGATTATAACAGCGAAAACGGCAGGTGGACCGGGAGCGGCAATGCTTGGTGGTTTGCTAGCAGGACTTGTGTACATCTTAATCTCACTCGGAATTAAGAAATCAGGATCAGAGTGGATTATGAAATTACTACCACCAATCGTAGTTGGTCCAGTAGTAATGGTAATCGGTCTAGCTTTAGCACATACAGCAGTTAACATGGCGATGAACGGTGCGGATGGCAAATATAGCTTTACACACTTTTCAGTAGCGTTAGTAACATTAGCAATTACAATTATATGCTCGATATTTGGAAGAGGATTTTTCAGTATCATACCAGTGTTACTTGGCATTATCGGCGGATATATCTTCGCTTACTTCCAAGGGCTAGTAGACTTAAAGCCGGTAGCTGAGGCAAAATGGTTTGTTGTACCAGATTTCACAGTACCATTTGTAACATACACACCAGAGTTTTCATGGAAGATTGTACTCTTGATGGTACCAGTTGCACTAGTAACAATATCAGAACATATCGGACATCAAATTGTTCTTGGAAATGTTATTAAAAGAGATTTAATTGAAAAACCAGGTTTACACCGTTCAATCTTCGGTGACGGAGTAGCAACATTAATCGCGTCACTAATCGGTGGGCCACCGAATACAACGTATGGTGAAAACATCGGTGTGCTAGCAATTACGAGAGCATACAGTGTATACTTATTCATCGGTTCAGCAGTATTCGCAATCATGTTCGGATTTATCGGTAAGATTTCTGCACTGATTCATTCGATCCCAACACCAGTTATGGGTGGTGTATCAATCTTACTATTCGGTGTAATCGCATCAAGCGGATTACGCATGATGGTAGATGATAAAACAGATTTAAGTGACAAACGAAACTTAATGATTGCATCAGTAATATTAGTAATCGGTATTGGTGGAGCGGTACTTCATGTAGGAGAATCATTCCAAGTAGAAGGAATGGCACTAGCAGCAATTGTAGGTGTACTGTTAAATCTACTACTACCGGAAACGAAACAAATAAAACAATCTAAGCAGATTGCTTCATAATAATAACCTTTTAATTCAGTCCTGTGAGACCGGAAAGGGTGGCTTCTTTCTTGCACCCTAGTCTCACACGATTAGGGTATTTTTATGCAAAGGTTGTTATAAAAATTCAAAAGTGGTAACATAAAAATCAGAAAGATGAGGGATGACGATGAGCCATTTGTTAACGATGAGTGAATTATCGGAAGTAGAAATTTCAGAAATCCTAAAAAATGCAGAAGATTTCGCGAATGGAAAAGAGAGCAAAACGACAGAGCAAACTTTTGTTGCGAACTTGTTCTTTGAGAATAGTACGAGAACGAGATTTAGCTTTGAAGTTGCTGAGAAGAGATTAGGACTGGATGTTTTAAACTTTTCAGCTGATGCATCTAGCGTACAAAAAGGAGAAACTCTATACGATACGATAAGAACACTAGAATCAATCGGAACAAAAGCAGTGGTCATCCGCCACGAGCAAGATCGCTACTTCGATGAACTAAAAGATCAGGTGAATATTCCAATCTTAAATGCTGGAGATGGATGCGGAAACCACCCAACACAGTGCCTACTGGACCTTCTTACAATTAAACAAGAGTTTGGAAGATTTGAAGGTTTGAAGATTGCAATAGTAGGAGATGTTCGTCATAGCCGAGTAGCACGTTCTAATGCAGAAGCATTAACGAAGCTTGGTGCAACAATTTACTTTGCAAGTCCAGAAGAGTGGCAAGATGAAGACAACACATTTGGAACATACAAACCATTAGATGAACTTGTTCCAGAAGTTGATGTAATGATGTTACTCCGTGTACAACATGAGCGTCATGATCATTATGAAACAGACATTATGAAAGAATATCATGAGAAACACGGATTAACAGTAGAAAGAGAAAAGCGTATGAAAGAAGGAAGCATTATTATGCATCCAGCTCCTGTAAACCGTGATGTTGAAATTGCAAGTGAACTTGTTGAGTGTGAGCGTTCACGTATATTTAAACAAATGGAAAATGGAGTTTACGTAAGAATGGCTGTACTAAAACGCGCCTTACCAAATGTATTAGGAGGAATGAAACATGAATTATTTGTTTAAAAATGGTCGTTATATGAATGAAGAAGGAAAAATCGTAGCAACGGATCTTCTCGTACAAGACGGTAAAATCGCTAAGGTAGCAGAAAATATTACGGCAGATAATGCTGAAGTAATCGATGTGAACGGAAAGTTAATCGCACCTGGATTAGTAGATGTACACGTACATCTTCGTGAACCAGGTGGTGAACATAAAGAAACAATTGAAACAGGTACACTAGCAGCGGCAAAAGGTGGATTCACTACAATTTGCGCAATGCCAAATACACGCCCGGTACCAGATTGCAGAGAACATATGGAAGACTTGCAAAAACGTATTGAAGAAAAAGCTCATGTTAACGTACTACCATACGGAGCAATTACAGTACGTCAAGCTGGTTCTGAAATGACAGATTTCGAAACATTAAAAGAACTTGGAGCATTTGCTTTCACAGATGACGGCGTAGGCGTACAAGATGCGAGCATGATGTTAGCGGCTATGAAACGTGCAGCAAAATTAGATATGGCAGTAGTTGCGCACTGTGAAGAGAATACGCTTATTAATAAAGGTTGTGTACATGAAGGGAAGTTTTCTGAGAAACACGGATTAAACGGTATCCCATCAGTATGTGAATCTGTACATATTGCAAGGGATATACTGCTTGCTGAAGCAGCAGATTGCCACTATCACGTATGTCATGTAAGTACGAAAGGTTCTGTACGTGTAATCCGTGATGCGAAACGCGCTGGAATTAAAGTAACAGCAGAAGTAACACCGCATCACCTAGTGTTATGTGAAGATGATATCCCATCAGCTGATCCTAACTTTAAAATGAACCCACCGCTTCGTGGAAAAGAAGACCATGCAGCATTAATTGAAGGTTTATTAGATGGAACGATCGATATGATCGCAACTGACCATGCACCGCATACAGCGGAAGAGAAAGCACAAGGAATTGAAAGAGCACCGTTTGGAATTACTGGTTTTGAAACAGCATTCCCGCTTCTATACACAAACCTTGTGAAAAAGGGAGTTATTACGCTAGAACAGTTAATTCAATTCTTAACAGAAAAGCCAGCTGATACATTCGGCTTAGAAGCAGGTCGCCTAAAAGAAGGTAGAGCAGCTGATATTACAATCATTGATTTAGAACAAGAAGAAGAGATTGACCCAACAACATTCTTATCAAAAGGAAAAAATACACCATTCGCAGGTTGGAAATGCCAAGGATGGCCGGTAATGACAATCGTTGGTGGTAAGATCGCATGGCAAAAGGAGAGTGCATTAGTATGAAAAGACAACTTATCTTAGAAGATGGAACAGTATTAATTGGAACAGGTTTCGGAGGCGAAATCGAAAAGTCAGGTGAGGTTGTATTTACAACAGGAATGACTGGATATCAAGAAACATTATCTGATCCATCATATTGCGGTCAAATCGTAACATTCACGTACCCATTAATCGGAAACTACGGCATTAACCGTGACGATTTTGAATCCATTCACCCATCTGTAAATGGTTTAATCGTAAACGAAATTTGTGATCACCCATCAAACTTCCGTAATGAAATTTCGTTAAATGATTACTTGAAAGAAAGAAATATCCCAGGATTAGCAGGGATTGATACGAGAAAATTAACGAGAAAAATTCGTCAATACGGTACATTACGTGGACGCCTTTGTAACATGGATGCAGATGTAGAGTACATTGTAAGCCAATTAAAAGCGACAGTATTTACAGATCATGTAAAACGCGTATCAACGAAAGATCCATACCCAAGCCCAGGTCGTGGTCACCGAGTTGTACTAGTAGACTTCGGCATGAAACATGGTATTTTACGAGAATTAAATAAGCGTGACTGTGATGTAATTGTAGTTCCTTACAACACAACAGCGGAAGAAATTTTACGCCTTAGCCCAGATGGAATTATGTTAAGTAATGGACCTGGAGATCCGAAAGATGTACCAGAAGCAATTGAAATGTTAAAAGACATTATCGGTAAAGTTCCTTTATTCGGAATTTGCCTAGGACATCAATTGTTCGCTCTAGCATCAGGTGCAAATACAAGTAAGTTGAAATTTGGTCACCGTGGTTTAAACCATCCAGTAAAAAATCTTGCAACTGGAAAAGTAGCAATTACATCTCAAAACCACGGATACGCAGTAGAAGAAGAATCAGTTGAAAATACAGATCTTGAAATTACACATGTTGCTTTAAACGATGGAACGGTAGAAGGTCTTCGTCATAAGAAGTTCCCGGCATTTACAGTACAATACCATCCAGAAGCTTCAGCGGGACCAGAAGATGCAAATGATTTATTCGAAGATTTCTTAACAATGATTGAAAACTTCAAGAAAGAAGGGGAAGAGTTATGCCAAAACGCCTAGACATTAACACAATTTTAGTAATCGGATCAGGACCAATTGTAATTGGGCAAGCAGCGGAGTTTGACTACTCTGGTACACAAGCTTGTCAATCTCTTAAAGAGGAAGGTTACAAAGTAATCCTTGTTAACTCTAACCCAGCAACAATTATGACGGATACTGCAACAGCTGATAAAGTATACATCGAGCCATTAACATTAGAATTCGTAAGCCGTATTATTCGTAAAGAACGTCCTGATGCAATCCTACCAACATTAGGTGGTCAAACAGGTTTAAACATGGCTGTTGAACTTGCAAAATCAGGCGTACTTGACGAGTGCGGAGTTGAAATTTTAGGAACAAAATTATCAGCAATCGAGCAAGCGGAAGATCGTGATTTATTCCGTACATTAATGCAAGATTTAAATGAACCAACACCACCAAGTGAAATTATTCATAACCTTGATGAAGCATATGGATTTGTAAACGAAATTGGTTACCCAGTAATCGTTCGACCAGCGTTCACATTAGGAGGAACGGGCGGCGGAATTTGTCATAACGAAGAAGAGCTAATTGAAATCGTAACAAGTGGTTTAAAACATAGCCCAGTAACACAATGTTTATTGGAGAAAAGTATTGCTGGCTGTAAAGAAATTGAATACGAAGTAATGCGTGATTCAAATGATAACGCAATTGTAGTGTGTAACATGGAAAACATCGATCCAGTTGGTGTTCATACAGGTGATTCAATCGTTGTAGCACCGAGCCAAACGCTAAGCGACCGTGAATACCAAATGTTACGTAACACGTCATTACGAATTATTCGTGCACTAGGAATTGAAGGTGGATGTAACGTTCAGCTTGCACTAGATCCATATAGCTTCCAATACTATGTAATCGAAGTAAATCCACGTGTAAGTCGTTCATCTGCACTAGCATCTAAAGCAACTGGATATCCAATTGCGAAATTAGCAGCAAAAATTGCAGTCGGCTTAACGTTAGATGAAATCGTAAACCCAGTAACACAAAAAACTTACGCTTGCTTCGAGCCAGCGTTAGACTATGTTGTTTCAAAAATTCCACGTTGGCCGTTTGATAAGTTTGAATCAGCGAACAGAACGCTTGGAACACAAATGAAAGCAACTGGTGAAGTTATGTCAATCGGACGTAACTTAGAAGAATCATTACTAAAAGCAGTTCGTTCTTTAGAGCTTGGCATTTATCACTTAGAATTAGACCACTTAAAAGAACTTGATAAAGAAACGATGAAAAAACGTATCATTAAAGCGGATGATGAACGACTGTTTATTGTAGCAGAAGCAATTCGCCAAGGTGTAACGAAAGAAGAAATCAATGAATGGTGTGAAATGGACTTCTTCTTCTTACAAAAAGTTGAAAACATCGTAAATATGGAACGTGAAGTAAAAGCGAATGTAGGAAATATGGAAGTACTACAAACTGCAAAAGAAATGGGCTTCAGCGATCACTACATTGCAGCAGCTTGGAACAAAACGGAGCGCGAAATTTACGATATGCGTAAAGAAAATAATATGATGCCAGTATTCAAAATGGTAGATACTTGTGCGGCAGAGTTTGAATCTGCAACGCCATATTACTACAGCACATATGCGGACGAAAATGAATCGATTGTAACAGATCGTAAGAGTGTAGTAGTTCTAGGATCTGGTCCGATCCGTATTGGTCAAGGTGTTGAGTTTGATTACGCAACAGTTCACTCAGTATGGGCAATTAAAGAAGCTGGATATGAAGCAATTATCATTAACAACAACCCAGAAACAGTTTCAACAGACTTCAGTATTTCTGACAAATTATACTTTGAACCATTAACGATTGAAGATGTAATGCATATTATCGATTTAGAAAAACCAGAAGGTGTTATCGTTCAGTTCGGTGGACAAACGGCAATTAACTTAGCAGCGAAACTAGAAGAACATGGTGTGAAAATTTTAGGAACATCACTTGAAGACTTAGACCGTGCAGAAGATCGTGATAAATTCGAAGCTGCTTTAACAAAACTTGGCATCCCGCAACCAGTTGGTAAAACAGCAACGACTGTAGAACAAGCGGTAGCAATCGCAGAAGAAATTGGTTACCCAGTATTAGTAAGACCATCTTACGTACTAGGTGGACGTGCGATGGAAATCGTATATCGCCAAGAAGAACTACTGCACTACATGAAAAATGCAGTTAAAGTTCATGCAGATCACCCAGTATTAATCGACCGTTACATGGTTGGTAAAGAAATTGAAGTAGATGCAATTTCCGATGGTGAGAATGTATTCATTCCAGGTATTATGGAACATATTGAACGCGCTGGAGTTCACTCTGGTGACTCAATTGGAGTATATCCACCACAAAGTTTATCTGAAAAACTAAAAGAACAAATCATTGAACATACAATTGCACTTGGAAAAGGATTAAACATTGTTGGATTACTAAATATCCAGTTTGTAGTATTCAAAGATCAAGTGTACGTAATTGAAGTAAATCCACGTGCAAGCCGTACAGTACCGTTCTTAAGTAAAATTACAGGCGTACCGATGGCGAATGTTGCAACGAAAGTTATTTTAGGGCAAGACCTAGTAGAGCAAGGATACGGAACTGGCTATCACCCAGAAGAGAAAGAAGTATATGTAAAAGCTCCGGTATTCTCATTCGCGAAACTACGCTCAGTTGATACAACATTAGGACCTGAAATGAAATCAACAGGGGAAGTAATGGGTAAAGACTTAACGCTTGAAAAAGCATTGTATAAAGGATTAGTTGCTTCTGGAATTAACATCCCAACGCACGGCTCAGTAATCATTACTGTAGCGGATAAAGATAAAGAAGAGGCGATGGAAATTGCAAAACGTTTCCACGAAATCGGCTATAACTTATTAGCAACAGCTGGAACAGCACAATCATTAGAAGAGCAAAATATCCCAGTACAAGTTGTAAACAAAATTGATTCTGAAGACTACAACTTACTAGATATTATCCGTCAAGGAAAAGCACAGTTTGTAATTAACACATTAACAAAAGGTAAACAACCAGCGCGTGATGGTTTCCGCATTCGCCGTGAATCAGTAGAAAATGGTGTGGCTTGCTTAACATCACTTGATACAACAAGAGCAATCTTACGAGTATTAGAATCTATGACATTCTCAGCTCATTCAATGAAAGAAATTACGCAAACAAAGCGTCACGAGGTGGTACATGCATGATGCAAAAGCAAAATATGATCGTCGTTAACCAAAAAGAAATCGCAAAAAATATTTACGAATTAGTGCTTCAAGGAACGTTAGTACAGCAAATGAACGAACCAGGGCAGTTTGTACACATTAAGGTAGCAGAGGGCATTGCGCCCCTTCTGCGCCGCCCAATTAGTATTTGTAATGTAGATCAAGAGAAGAACGAATTTACAATGCTATATCGTGCCGAAGGACAAGGGACAAAAACATTAGCAACTAGAAAACAAGGTGAAATGGTAGATGTACTAGGACCATTAGGACACGGTTTTCCTGTAGAAGAAGCAGAAGCTGGTCAAACAGCTTTACTAGTAGGTGGGGGAATTGGTGTACCACCACTTTATGAATTATCACAGCGCCTCGTTGCAAAAGGTGTACGTGTTATTCACATCTTAGGCTTTCAAACGAAAGATGTAGTTTTCTATGAAGAAAAATTTGCAGAACTTGGTGATACGTACGTTGCGACAGTAGACGGTACACACGGTACAAAAGGATTTGTCACAGATGTAATTGATAATTACGGAATTGACTTTGATATTCTTTATTCATGTGGTCCGCTAGCGATGCTTCGTGCATTAGAAGGACGTTACAAAGAGAAAAAAGCCTATATTTCATTAGAAGAACGTATGGGCTGTGGTATTGGAGCTTGTTTCGCATGTGTATGCCACTTACAAGAAGATCCAAGTGGACATTCTTACAAGAAGGTGTGTAGCGACGGACCAGTATTTCCAATCGGGGAGGTTGTACTATGAACAGATTGCAAGTTGAATTACCAGGATTATCATTAAAAAATCCAATTATACCGGCATCTGGATGCTTTGGGTTTGGTCGTGAATATGCACAGTTTTACGATTTAAGTGTACTAGGATCAATCATGATTAAAGCGACGACAGAACAACCACGTTATGGAAATCCAACGCCTCGTGTTGCTGAAACACCAGGCGGCATGCTAAATGCAATCGGACTTCAAAACCCGGGATTAGACAAAGTAATGAATTCGGAATTACCATGGTTAGAACAATTTGACCTTCCAATTATTGCAAACGTTGCAGGCTCACAAGCTGAGGATTACGTAGCGGTTGCGAAGGAAATTTCTAAAGCGCCTAATGTCCATGCACTAGAATTAAACATTTCTTGTCCGAACGTAAAAACAGGTGGTATCGCCTTTGGTACAAATCCTGAAATTGCTGCTGATTTAACGAAGCGAGTAAAAGAGGTTTCTGAAGTACCTGTATACGTGAAATTGTCACCGAACGTGGCAAACATAGTAGAAATTGCAAAAGCGATTGAAAATGCAGGTGCAGATGGTTTAACGATGATTAATACATTGCTTGGTATGCGTCTAGATTTAAAAACAGCTAAACCAATTTTAGCAAACCGTACAGGCGGATTATCAGGTCCTGCGATTAAGCCAGTAGCAATTCGCATGGTACATGAAGTAAGCCAAGCGGTTAACATTCCAATTATCGGAATGGGTGGTATTGAAACAGCTGAAGATGTAATTGAATTCTTCTATGCTGGCGCAAGCGCAGTTGCAGTAGGTACAGCGAACTTTATCGATCCGTTCGTATGTCCGACAATTATTGAAGAGTTACCAGCATTATTAGATGAATTAGGATTTGATCACATTTCGGAATGTCAAGGAAGGAGCTGGAAGCAAACATGTCACAGTCGTTAATCGTTGCACTAGATTTTCCAGGGAAACAAGAAGTAGAACAATTCTTACGCCACTTTGAAGGGGAAGAGTTATTTGTCAAAGTAGGTATGGAGTTATTTTACAAAGAAGGCCCTGCGATTATTACGTACTTAAAAGAAAAGGGACATAAGATCTTCTTAGATTTAAAACTTCATGATATTCCGAATACAGTAAAAAGCGCTATGCGTAGCCTAGCTAGTCTAGATGTTGATATGGTAAATGTTCATGCTGCTGGGGGAAGCAGCATGATGAAAGCTGCGATTGAGGGATTAGAGGAAGGTAAGCAAGAAGGAAAAGAGAGACCGATTTGTATTGCAGTTACACAACTAACAAGCACTTCGGAAGCTATGATGAAAAAAGAGATCGGCATTGAGAAAACGTTAGAAGAAGCGGTTGCTCATTATGCAAAATTAACGAAAGAAAGTGGACTTGATGGCGTTGTTTGTTCAACACTTGAAGTTCCAAAATTACGTGAAGTATGCGGAAATGAATTTGTAACAGTAACACCGGGGATTCGTCTTGCAAGCGATGATGTAAATGACCAAGTGCGCGTAGCAACACCGAAACGTGCGAGGGAACTTGGCTCAAGCTACATCGTAGTTGGACGTAGTATTACAAAAGCAGAAAATCCGCTTGAAGCGTATAAAACAGTAAAACAACAGTGGGAAGGTGTAACAGTATGAAAAAAGAAATCGCATCGCATTTATTAGAAATTGGAGCAGTATTTTTACAACCGAATGATCCATTCACTTGGTCTTCAGGTATGAAATCACCAATTTATTGTGATAACCGTTTAACTTTATCTTATCCAAAAGTACGTCAAGCGATTGCAGCTGGATTAGAAGAGTTAATTAAAGAGCACTTCCCAACTGTAGAAATTATTGCAGGAACAGCAACTGCTGGTATTGCGCACGCTGCATGGGTAAGCGATCGTATGGATTTACCAATGTGCTACGTACGTAGTAAAGCAAAAGGTCACGGTAAAGGGAACCAAATCGAAGGAAAAGCTGAAAAAGGTCAAAAAGTCGTAGTAGTAGAAGACTTAATTTCAACTGGCGGTAGTGCAATTACATGTGTAGAAGCACTTCGCGAAGCTGGATGTGAAGTATTAGGAATCGTATCAATCTTCACATACGAGCTTGAAGCAGGAGAAGAAAAACTAGAAGCAGCTAACGTAGTATCATACTCTTTAAGCGATTACAGTGCATTAACTGAAGTAGCAGCAGAAAAAGGTATGATTGGACAAGCTGAAACGAAAAAATTACAAGAGTGGCGTAAAAATCCAGCTAACGAAGCTTGGATCACAGCGTAACACGAAAAAAACGACTGCGGGGGAACGCGGTCGTTTTTTTATATCATTGTTAAAAATTCAAGTAAAGTTCCATCAATATCAAAGAAAATCATATTACAATCTCCTTAACTACTTAGTGCTTTCTGCAAGCTTATATCCTCTTACAAACAATAGAGTCACATAAGAAACAATAAATGAGAAAATGCTATACATGCCGACCCAAAAGAAAAATTTTGGAGTAAAGGCGATAACACCTATTATTAAAAAACTAGCAAACGTTACAATCGGCATTACGTAATACGTTTTCGACTTGCGCGTTCCAATAACAGAAACGATAAAGATAAGTAACGGACAAATTAATAAGACGAAAATCAATTCATTCATAGTTATGTCCCCTTTTCTAATTGCAGTAATCTGTTTCTCGTAAACGTTTTGAAAAAATTACTCTCCTAATATAATTTCGCTAAGGGATAACGAATCCCTGTTGAAAACCAGTAATTCATGATGAATTTTACAAGAAAAAACGTAAGCAAGAGAACACTTGCTTACGTTATAAAATAAACATCGCAAAGATAGTGGTGACAATTAAACCGATAACAACCGGTAAAAAGTTTCGGCGTGCCAGTTCAAATGGATCTACCTTGCAAATTGCAGCAGCAGGAATAAGCGCCCAAGGAATTAACGTCCCGCCCCCGGTCCATATAGCCGCAATTTGTCCGAGTGCTGTTAATGTAGCTGTTCCATGACCTAAAGCTGTTCCGAAAAGGTTTGCAATGGAACCAGCAAGCGATATACCGGAAAAACCAGATCCATCTAAGCCTGTTATGACACCAACGATAGTTAATGTTCCCGCCGATACGTATTGGTTTAAAGGGACCGTTTGAGATAAGGCAATCCCTAAGTCGTTAATGATTCCATGTGAACCTTTCGGTAAATAGTCTCCGATAATTTTCACAAAGCCGCTATCTCCTAAATAAAAGAGTGCAGCAATTGGAATAACTGGACCAAAGATTTTAAATCCAAATTGGAGCCCTTCTATAAAATAATCGGTTGTTTTATTTAGTCCATTACCTTTGTAGGCGATGAGTGAAATGATGATAATCATAATAACAGTCGTTCCGCCGATAAGTGCAGTTGCGTCGCTTCCTTGTAGTTTAAATTGAATCATGCAAAGGATATCAATGATATATACGGTAGGGACATATAGCGAGCCATTTCTTTGTGCGAGGAGATAATGAAGTGAGCGTTTTAGAAGACGCAGTTAATGGAATAGATTCTTGTATAGATAAGCCTGTATGAAACTCTTTTCGTAAGAAGAAAAAAGCGACGGAAGTTGTCACAATGCCCATAACGATAACAAGTGGAACACTTGCAGATACGACGCTGGAAACAGGGAGACCAGCCGCGTCTGCAGTTAATTTCGGTGCACCTTGAATAACGAAGTCGCCAGATAAGGCGATGCCGTGTCCGAATAAGTTCATAGCAATTGCAACCCCAATTGGAGGAAGACCGACACGTACAGCAACCGGCAATAAAATAGCTCCCATTAAGGCGACAGCTGGAGAAGGCCAAAAGAAGAAAGAAATGGTCATCATTAAAAGGCCGATAATCCAGTAGGCGAGTGTAGGTGTACGAATCATTTTTGTAAATGGTGAAATCATCGTATCATTTATGCCAGTATGAACGAGTAAATTGCTCATTGATACAATAATGGAGATGATTAATATAGTTGGTAATAGCTCAGTAATGGCGTAAATGAAACTTTGAAAAATCCCGCTAATGGCAAGAGGGATAGAACTTGTTGCAGTTAATGCTAATAAAAAGATAAAAACGATACAAATAATCGTCGTATCTTTCCGGAGAATAAAAAAGGTAATAATAGTGAGTAAACAAATAATGTAGAGAGCGTGTAATAGCGTTAATTCAACTCCCATAACATTCACATCCTTTAGGCATTCGTGTAGTTTATTGTATGAAAGCAGTGAAAGTATGTGAGTATAGGAAAAAGAAAAAAGTAAAATTTCATGTACTGTAATGGTAAGGACGATAAATGGATGTTACAATACAATTAATCCTAAAAATGGAATTTGAGGAGAAGTAGAATGGAGGAGTACGAATGAGAGAGAGAATAGGATATTATGGTGTGCTCGTTTGTTTACTATTATCAGTTATTTCAGGGCAATTTCTTAACAGTGGATGGGTACCAGTTATATTATGTATTGGCGTATTGATTTTTGCTCCTATGTATCGCTGGAATGAATGGAAAGCATATAGTCGAAAAAAGAACATGGTTTTCAGTATCGAGTTTATCATTATAATTAGTATGATCCCATTTTTGTTATTAAAAGGAAATGAAATAATAGATGGAATTGTAATGTTTCAAGGATGGTTGTTTATTGCGAAATTACTATATTTAATTTACATTTTAATGTTGGTAGCGATAGTCACTAAAAAATTAAACGAAAAGTTATTCGTTAATGAATAAAAGAAAATGCCACCTTATTCGGTGGCATTTTCTCATTTTACTGAATGGGCTTTTTGCATTTTTTTAATTAAACGAATTTGTCCGCGATGATTGATTTCATCTTCAAAAACGTGAAACCATTTAAAGTAGTTGTTAGCTGGTTTGTCATACCAAAAGTCTGTTGTTTTAAACAGCCATTCATCAGGTAATGATTGAAATGTTGCAATCGTTTTGGAACGTACTTCTTGTAATGTATTGATGTAAAATTTTATAGATTTTCCTTTTATTTTCTCGCGTCCAAGGTTCCCTAACTCAATAGCAGGTAACCAATGTTCTAATTCAGCTTCCGTCGGTTCACGGTCTTCAAAGGTATGAATTTGGTAGTAAAATTCAATAGCAGCCATATGGTACAATAACATACCAATTGAATTTGCGTCCTTATCATATAAATAATCAAGTTCTTCAATTGTTAAACCTTCCACTGCTTGCATTGTTGTATAGCGAGCGTAATTCATCATGGAAACAAGATTTGAAAATTCTACTTGTAAACCCTCTATTTTATCAATTACAAAATTCAATTTAAATTCCTCCTCTTTAAACGAATACTCCAGAGAAGGAATTCTATGTGTAGAGAAAAACTCCTTTTAAAAAGGCCATGATTTTAACAAGGGATTACAATTAGTTCTCTATTTGATTTTGTAATAACTTCATATCCGTCTTTTGTAATGACGATATCGTCTTCAATTCTACAACCGCCCCAGTTTGGTATGTAAATACCTGGTTCAACTGTAACAACCATACCTTCTTTTAATGTAGCTTTACTTTCTTGGGATAAGCGAAGAGGTTCATGTATTTCTAAGCCAAGACCATGACCAGTAGAATGACCAAAATATTGACCATATCCACAATCTGTAATGTAGTTTCTTGTTACATCATCGATACTTTTCGCGGTTTCTCCAGGCTTAATCGCTTCAGTCCCACGTTTTAACGCTTCTCGTACAACATTGTATATTTTTTTGAATTCTTCCGATGGTTCCCCTATTGCTACAGTACGTGTTATATCAGAACAATATCCGTCATAAAGTGCACCGAAATCTAATGTAACGATGTCGCCTCGTTCAATTATTTTATTTGATGCAACTCCATGTGGAAGAGAAGAACGAACACCAGAAGCTACAATAATTTGAAATGATGAAGATGCAGCACCTTTTTTTCGCATGAAAAATTCTAATTCATCTCGTACAGCATTTTCACTTATTCCTGGTTTTAGAAACGTAAGAATGTGGTGAAATGCTTCGTCCGCGATATTAGCTGCAATTTTCATTGTTTCTATTTCAGGCGTGTCTTTAATGATACGAATATTTTCGATAATTTCGCACACTTGAATCATTTCCGCCTGTACGTATTTTTGCAAGTTTTTATATTGTTGCAATGTCATGTTGTTTTCTTCAATTCCAAGTTTTTGAATGTTTAATTTCGATACTTGATGTGCAATTTCTTTTTCTAAATTTCCTTTATGCATAATAATTTCAGCATCTTTTATTTGTGATTTCGCTTGATCTACATAGCGGAAATCAGTGATAAAAACAGCTTGATCGGCAGAGATTAAGACGACGCCAGCGCTACCTGTAAAGCCTGTTGCATATTGGCGATTTTCTTTTTTTGTAATAAGTAACCCGTCAATTTCATAGTTTTGTAGTTGATTTTGGATTTTATTAATTTTTAAAGTCATGTTAATTCCTCCTATTCATAGTATTGAATAAAGCAAATAGCGTGCCAAAATGTATATTTGAAGAAAGGATAGTAGGGACAACATATATTTTAGGGGAGATAAAAAAATAGCCCGTAATTTGTGGGAGACGGTTTGTTCATAAAATCTAGATTGCTTCAATGAATAGCAGGGGGATGGGGAAAAATGATTGGAGTTACACTTGTACTTTATTTACATGCTGTAAAAAAATTTATACAAATGTGAAATGATACTGTCAATTTTTTTGACAATATTGAATGGATATAGCAACGAAATTGAAAACATATAAAAAATGCGCTGCATACAAGCAACGCATTTTTTTATTTATGCTTTTAATTTCATTACAATATCAGCATCTGGTGTTACATATACGGTTTGCTGATTGTCGTACGTAACAAAACCAAGTTTTGCACCACTCGGTTTTTTGACATGGCGTATTTTGGTGAAATCAACAGGTACAGAGCTAGACTCTTTCGCTTTACTGTAATAGGCAGCAATTTTGGCAGCTTCTAGTAAAGTTTCTTCAGCAGGCTCTAAAGAACGAATGACAACGTGAGAGCCAGGTATATCTTTCGTATGTAACCAAATTTCATCACGGCGGGCAAACTTCGTTGTTAAATAATCATTTTGTTTATTGTTTTTACCAACGAAAATCTCTGTGCCATCACTTGCTACA
This sequence comes from Bacillus cereus group sp. MYBK220-1, assembly GCF_051916445.1. Taxonomy (NCBI): domain Bacteria; kingdom Bacillati; phylum Bacillota; class Bacilli; order Caryophanales; family Bacillaceae; genus Bacillus; species Bacillus cereus group sp. MYBK220-1. The sequence goes on from NZ_JBQAGQ010000003.1 coordinate 590,625, forward strand.
TATTTATCTAATACTGGTTTAGTAGGCTTTTTCTTTGCGTTTTTCGTTTTGCGATTGCGCACATAACCTTCTTCAGCTAATTCCTCACGAATTTCTTCAATGTCTTTTGAAGAAGCAGCTTCCATTTGTTGAAGTAAGCTATCAAAATAAAGAATTTCTTCATTTGTTTTTTCAATTTGTTCTTCTACAACAACAACTGAATTTTTTGCTTTTTGATACTTTTGGAAATAGCGTTGTGCATTTTCAGATGGTGTTTTTAAAGGATCTAATGTGATTTTTACAGTTCCACCATTCTCATCGTAATAATTAACGACCTCAATATCTTTATCGCCCTTTTTTAAAGCGTACATATTGGCTGTAAGTAGCTCTCCAAATAGTTGATACTTATCTGCTTTTCCAGCATCTTGCAGTGTTTTTTCGAGTTTAATGAGTTTTTTCTCGTTTTTATTTTTTTCGTTTTGCATAAAGCGTTCTAAATCATGAGCTTGTTGTTTTACACGATCACGTTCTGCTTTGCCAAAGAAGAAACGATCTAACAATTCGCTCACTGATGAGAATGTTTTTTCTTCTCCTTGCAAGTGTGTAAGAGGGAAAAGATAAAAGAATTCTTTTCCATTTGCAGTAATCATTGTAGGTGTATATGCATGAGATAGTAATGGTGTTTGTACAGAGAAAAATGCTTCTGATAATGCTTTCTCGTTTACCATACCGGCTTTCTTTACTACTTCTTTTGCAAATAATGGGGATATTCCCATGAAAGCACCGACGAGTTGTTTATCCATATTTCCAGATAGAAAGTCTAGCGGTCTAATAAAATCATCTGCGGTTTCAATTTGCAGAGGATTGATTTTATGTTGGGCTGGTGGCGCGACGTACTCAGCACCAGCATATACAGTTCGGTGACGGTTTACGGCTAATGAAACGTGTTTTAAGCTATCTAAAATCACGTTTGTTTTCGTATCTAATAAGATAATGTTACTATGTCGTCCCATTATTTCAATTACTAATGTTTTTAATGATTCGTCTCCGATCTCATTACGACTGCGAACTGTAATTTGAATAATGCGTTCTAAGTCGATTTGTTCAATTTTTTCAATAAATCCACCTTCTAAATGTTTGCGAAGAAGCATACAAAACATCGGCGGTATTGCTGGCGAATCGTAGTTTTGATTCGTTAAGTGCATACGCGCATATGTAGGATGAGATGAAAGAATTAGTTTTTGGTTCTTTCCATTCGCTCGAATATGTAATAAAATCTCGTATTTTGAAGGTTGATATATTTTGGAAATTCTTCCTGTGTAAAGAGAATTTTCAATTTCATGTGTAATCGCTCTTGTAAATAATCCATCGAATGCCATAAATGAACACTCCTTTCTAACTAAATGTTAATTATAGCATTTTTTTGGACGAGGCTGAATAAGCTTTCAATAGAGTATGTCTGGAATCAGGAGGTCGATAGCAGGATGAACTGGTATGGAATGCGAGCACATGAAGTGGAAGAAAGAACGAATACGAATGTAAAGGTTGGACTTACAGAGAAAGAAGCAGAAGGGCGAGTAAAGAAATTTGGTACTAATGAATTAGAAGAAGCAAAAAGGCCTTCTGCACTAATGGTATTTTTAGCACAGTTTAAAGATTTCATGGTACTCGTTTTGTTTGGAGCAACAATTGTTTCTGCGTTTTTAGGTGAATACATTGATTCTATTGCTATTGTTGCCATTGTTATTATCAATGGTATTCTCGGCTTTTTTCAAGAAAGAAAAGCTGAAAAATCATTGGAAGCTTTAAAGGAACTAGCCGCCCCGCAAGTTACTGTAATGCGGAATGGAAAGTGGGTAAAAGCACCATCTAAAGCACTTGTTTTAGGTGATATTATTAAGTTTTCCAGTGGTGATCGTATTGGGGCTGATGTGCGTCTTGTTGAGGCATCAAGTTTATATATTGAAGAGTCTGCTTTGACAGGGGAGTCCGTACCTGTACAAAAGAAGGTAGAAGCATTGCAAGGGCAAGATGTTGCAATTGGTGATCAAAAAAATATGGCTTTTATGGGGACAATGATTACGCGAGGATCTGGTACAGGAGTCGTTGTAGCAACTGGTATGAATACAGCGATGGGGCAAATTGCAAATATGTTGCAAAATGCAGAGCAAATGGAAACGCCACTGCAAAGAAGGTTAGAACAGCTCGGAAAAATATTAATTATTGTAGCTCTTATTTTGACAGCGCTCGTTGTATTGGCTGGTGTGTATCAAGGGAATGAAGTATATCATATGTTTTTAGCTGGGGTATCGCTAGCTGTTGCGGCTATTCCAGAAGGATTGCCAGCAATTGTTACAGTAGCTTTATCACTTGGTGTACAGCGTATGATAAAAAAGAGAGCAATTGTAAGGAAGTTACCGGCCGTAGAAACGTTAGGCTGCGCTTCTGTTATATGCTCTGATAAAACGGGAACAATGACGCAAAACAAAATGATGGTAACACATATGTGGTCAGGCGGAGAATTGTGGAAAGTGACAGGGCAAGGATATGAACCTAATGGCTCTTTTATGAAAGGTGAAAAAGAAGTGAATCCAGCTAAGACAAAATCACTTTATCAGCTACTTACATTTGGTTCACTATGTAACAATGCAAATATTATGCAAAAGAAAAAGGCGTACGTATTAGATGGAGATCCAACAGAGGGAGCGCTTGTAGCTGCAGCAATGAAAGCTGGGATAACACGTGAGGCATTGAAAGGGAAATTTGAAATTATTCGTGAATTTCCATTTGATTCAACTCGAAAAATGATGAGTGTTATTGTACGAGATCGAGAGGGGAAAAAGTTTATTGTTACGAAAGGAGCACCGGATGTTCTTTTGCAAATGAGCCAAACAATCTTATGGGGGGATAAGCAGCAGCCGTTAAGTGAGCTATATAGAAAAGAAGTACAGGCGGCTATTCATAGCTTAGGTAGTCAAGCGCTTCGAACAATTGCAGTTGCGTTTAAACCTTTAAAAGTCACGGATTCTATTGAACATGAAAGAGACGTTGAAAAAGATTTTATGTTGGTTGGGATACAAGGTATGATTGACCCGCCAAGGCCAGAAGTCGCGCAGGCGGTAAAAGAGTGTAAAGAAGCTGGTATTCGAACAGTAATGATTACAGGTGATCATAAAGTGACAGCAATGGCGATTGCTGAACAATTAGGAGTTTTACCACCAGATGGACGCGTTGTTGAAGGAGTAGAACTCGCGAATATGGATGTGGAGGAATTAGAAAATGTTGTAGAAGATACGTATGTATTCGCTCGTGTATCACCTGAGCATAAATTGAAAATTGTTAAAGCATTGCAAAATCAAGGACATATAGTAGCGATGACAGGTGATGGAGTGAACGATGCTCCAGCTATAAAAACAGCGGATATTGGGATAGCGATGGGGATTACAGGGACAGATGTTGCAAAAGAAGCCTCTTCACTTGTTTTACTAGATGATAATTTTGCTACAATTAAGTCAGCGATTAAAGAAGGAAGAAATATATACGAGAACATACGTAAGTTCATTCGCTACTTATTGGCGTCAAATGTTGGAGAAATTTTAGTTATGTTATTTGCGATGTTACTTGCATTACCACTGCCGATGGTTCCTATTCAAATTTTATGGGTGAACTTAGTTACTGATGGTTTACCAGCGATGGCATTAGGTTTGGATAAGGCTGAAGGAGATGTGATGAAGAGAACACCGCGTCACCCGAAAGAAGGGGTATTCGCTAGAGGGCTTGCGTGGAAAATAATAAGTCGAGGGTTTTTAATTGGAGCAGTGACGTTAGTGGCGTTTATTATTGCGTATAACCAACATCCAAATGAACTGAAATATGCACAAACTGTAGCGTTCGCGACGTTGGTACTTGCACAGCTTATTCATGTATTTGATTGTCGTAGTGAGCATTCTGTCTTTCACCGTAATCCATTTGGGAACGTGTATTTAGTAGGGGCGGTTATTATTTCGTTACTACTTATGCTAGTGGTTATATATTATCCACCGTTACAACCGATCTTTAGCACAATGCCGATACAAGCAAGAGATTGGTTATTAATTGGAGGTTTGTCATCAATTCCGACTTTCTTACTAGTAGGTTCTTTATTAACAGGGAAAAAGGCTAAGAAGAAAAAGCCGATGTTATATAAGAAGGGATTAAACTTGAAATAGTCAATGTTATGAAAATGTGATATAATTTACAGAAGGTAGTAGAGCCTTGTCTCTATTACCTTTTTCATTGAGTTATTTTATGGCTTGGATGTGATAAAAATGATTTCTAGTATGACAGGGTTTGGAAGATCGAAAGTAGAAAGTGATACTTTTCAAATTACAGTAGAAATGAAATCGGTGAACCACCGTTTTTTAGAGATGAGTATTCGACTTCCTAAGCAAATGATGGTATTTGAGGACAAAATTCGTAAAATAATTGCACAGCAAGTTCGACGTGGACGCATCGAAGTGTCTATTAGTATAGCAGGTGAAGGACTTGTTGAAAGAAAATTAAGTGTGAATTGGTCACTTCTTGAGCAGTACCAATCGATGATGGAAGATATAAAAGGGAAATTTCAATTACAAGATTCTATTACACTCGAACAATTAATGGCAATGCCAGAAGTAACAGCAATTGAAGAAATAGAAAATGTAAATGAACATTTTGAGAACAGTTTATATGAGGCTGTTCGTCAAGCTGCTCATATGTTGAAAACGATGAGAGATGGCGAAGGAGAACGATTACATAAAGATATAGCGTATCGTTTACAAGAAATTAGCAATTGTGTAAATGCAATTATTCCACATGCACCGATTGTTACACAAAAATATCGTGAACGATTAGAAAATCGCTTGAAAGAATTACATAATCAAGATCTAGATGAACAAAGATTGCTAACAGAAGTCGCAATCTTTGCAGAGCGTTGTGATATTCATGAAGAGTTAGTTCGTTTGCAAAGTCATTTAGAGCAATTTCGTGAAACATTGCAGATTGAAGAGCCTGTTGGAAGGAAAATGGATTTCATCGTGCAAGAGATGCATAGAGAAATTAATACGATTGGTTCTAAGGCAAATGACTTAACAATTTCAAAATATGTTGTAGAAATGAAAAATAACCTTGAAAAAATTCGTGAACAAGTACAAAATATTGAGTAGCTTTCAAAAAATATATAAAGTTATACGTGGTGGAGAAATCGGATAGACTTACTAGGAGGCGCAAACTATGGCCATGCGGTTTTTAAATATTGGATACGGAAATATTGTATCTGCTCATCGAATTATTGCTATTGTAAGTCCGGAGTCAGCTCCTATTAAACGAACAGTACAGGAAGCACGCGAACATAATGCTTTGCTTGATGCTACTTATGGGAGAAAAACAAGGGCGGTTATTGTTATGGATGATGGGCATGTTGTATTAAGTCCAATTCAACCAGAGACGATTGCACATCGTTTGAATAATAAAGAAGATTTAAGTGAGGAAGGGTAGGTTTTACATATTTATGAGAAGTAGAAGAGGATTGCTCATCGTTCTTTCAGGGCCTTCTGGGGTTGGAAAAGGGACGGTTCGTAAAGAGCTGTTTAGCCATGAGGATACACGTTTTCAATACTCTATTTCAGTAACGACACGTAAGCCGCGTGAAGGTGAAGTAGATGGTGTGGATTATTTCTTTAAAGAAAGAGAAGAATTCGAGGAAATGATTCGTAATGAAAAATTACTTGAGTGGGCTGAGTTCGTAGGTAATTATTACGGAACACCGATTGACTATGTTGAAAAAACATTACAAGAAGGAAAAGATGTATTCTTAGAAATTGAAGTGCAAGGAGCAATTCAAGTTAAGAAAGCTTTCCCAGAAGGTGTATTTATTTTCTTAGCACCTCCAAGTTTATCTGAACTAAAGAGCCGTATTGTCGGACGTGGTACAGAGACTGAAGATGTTATTGAAAATCGTTTAACTGTAGCGAAAGAAGAAATCGAGATGATGGACGCTTACGACTATGTAGTAGAAAACGATCAAGTTGAATTAGCTTGTGATAGAATTAAAGCAATTGTGGTTGGCGAACATTGCCGCCGCGAAAGGGTAGCAAAATATTATAAAGAAATGACGGAGGGTCTATAATTATGTTAAATCCATCAATTGACTCATTACTACAAAAAATCGATTCTAAGTACACTTTAGTAACAGTGGCTGCAAAACGCGCACGTGAAATGCAACTTGCTAATAACTGTGTTGTAGAAAAACCTGTTTCTCATAAATGTGTAGGTAAAGCATTAGAAGAAATCGATGCAGAAGCATTAAGCTACGTACCAAGTGAAGATAAAGTAGCTGAATAAGCCTTTGCCTTCGACAAAATAAAACATAGACTTTATAATTTTCTATGTAACGGTAACAACCTATTTACAAGTAGGTTGTTATTTTTTTACGAAAGGAATGAAATATCGGTACTGACGAGCTGAGAATTCTATTTCAGTATTATAAGTTTGAAAAAGAAAGAGGACGAGTCATATGCTAAAAGGGAAAAAGATACTTCTATGTGTAACAGGAGGCATTGCGGTTTTTAAAGCAGCTGCGTTAACGAGTAAATTGACACAATCTGGCGCGATTGTAAAAGTAATGATGAGTGAGTCGGCAATGAAGTTTGTTACGCCTCTTACATTCCAAGCGCTTTCTCGCCATGATGTATATACGGATACATTTGATGAGAAAGACTCAGCTGTTATTGCTCATATTGATTTAGCAGATTGGGCGGATGTTGTACTTGTCGCACCTGCTACTGCCAATTGTATTGGAAAGTTAGCTGGTGGTATTGCAGATGATATGATTACAACTACTTTGTTAGCTACTACAGCTCCGGTATGGATTGCGCCTGCTATGAATGTGCATATGTATGAAAATAAAATAGTTCAAAAAAATATGATGACATTGAAAACGCTAGGATATACATTTATTGAGCCTGGGGAAGGCTTTTTAGCATGTGGATATGTAGCGAAGGGACGACTAGAAGAACCAGAAGCAATTATTGCACGGTTAGAGGAAGCTTTCTCAGAACACAAACCATTGCAGGGAAAAAGAATATTAATAACTGCTGGCCCAACACGTGAAAAGGTTGATCCAGTTCGTTTTATGACGAATTTTTCTTCTGGAAAAATGGGGTATGCGATTGCGGAAGTGGCAGCAAATTTAGGCGCTGATGTTATACTCGTTTCAGGACCGACAGCATTAAATCCACCGTTACATGTAACGACAGTACAAGTGGAATCTGCACAAGATATGTTAGAAGCAGTTCTTCAACATTATCAAAACGTAGACGTTGTCATTAAAACAGCAGCAGTTGCAGATTATCGTCCGAAATATGTGCATGAGAATAAAATGAAAAAGCAAAATGGTGATGCTGTCATTGAACTTGAAAGAACGGTGGATATTTTAAAAACGTTAGGTCAGAAAAAGGATAAACAGTTACTTATCGGTTTTGCTGCTGAAACGACAAATGTAGAGGAATATGCAACGAAAAAACTACGTGAGAAAAATGCAGATATGATTGTCGCGAATGATGTAAAAGCACAAGGAGCTGGATTTGGCACGGATACGAATATTGTAACAATGTATAGAAAAGATGGAAAAGTTATTGAGTTGCCACTTTTAATGAAAAAAGAGGTAGCTCGTGAAATATTGAAGCAAATTGAAATGATGTTAGAAGATGATCGTTTATGAAATTTGCAAGTGTAATTGTTGATGTACCTGCCCGTCAGACAGATCGACCATTTGATTACATTATCCCTAAAAAATGGGAAGATATTGTACAGACAGGAATGCGTGTAGTAGTTCCGTTTGGGCCAAGAAAATTGCAAGGTTTTATTATTGGGATTAAAGATTCGGTGGATGTAGAAAGTAAGAAGTTAAAGACAATCCATGAAATATTAGATGTAACACCAGTTTTAAATGATGAATTATTAAAGCTTGGATATTGGCTTACAAGTGAAACGTTATGCTACATGATTTCAGCTTTTCAAGTGATGCTTCCAACTGCGATAAAAGCAACGTATAAAAAACGTCTACAACTTTGTAAACAGGAAGAAATAGCACCAGAAATACTATATTTATTTCAGGATAAAGAAGCAATTGATTTTGAAGTAATCGAGCAACAGCCACATTTATACCGAACTATTCAACAAGAAATTAAAAATGGTACGGTTGAAGTCGTTTATCAAGTGAAAGATAAAGTACAAAAGAAGAAGCAAAGAGTGGTTCAGCCGGAGTTGCCAGAAGATAAATTGGAATTAGCGGCATTTGAACTGAAAAGTAAAAAACAACAAGATGTACTTTATTATTTTGTGGAAAATTATAAAAGTGCACCGTTGAAAGTAATTACAGAAGAGTTACAAATAACAGATGCTCCAATAAAAGCACTTGTTAAAAAGGGATTCATTTCAGAAAAGTATGTGGAAGTATACCGAAATCCGTATGACGATGATGATTTTGAACAAACAAAACCATTTCCACTTACGGAGGAACAAAAACAAGTTATTACACCGATTTTATCATCAATTACAAATGAAACTTATAATCCATTTTTACTATATGGTGTTACAGGAAGTGGAAAGACAGAAGTATATTTACAATCTATAGCAGCAGTGCTCAAGAAAGGAAAAGAAGCTATCGTTCTTGTCCCTGAAATTGCACTAACGCCCCAAATGGTGGATCGTTTTAAAGGTAGGTTTGGCTCGCAAGTTGCAGTTCTTCATAGTGCGTTGTCTGTTGGAGAAAAGTATGACGAGTGGCGTAAGATTTTAAGAAAAGAAGTGAAAGTTGTAGTTGGTGCGCGTTCAGCTGTTTTTGCGCCTTTTGAGAATTTAGGGATTATTATTATTGATGAAGAGCATGAATCAAGTTACAAACAAGAAGATAATCCGAGGTATCATGCAAGAGATGTAGCTGTCTGGAGAGGACAATATCATAAATGTCCTATCGTTCTTGGTAGTGCGACGCCAACACTTGAATCGTTTGCAAGGGCGAAAAAAGGTGTTTATAAACTACTAACAATGGAAAAACGTATGAATGAACAAGCTTTACCAACGGTAGAGATTGTTGACATGCGAGAAGAACTTCGTGACGGGAATCGATCAATGTTTTCTAAGGCGCTGCATGAAAAAATAGCAGATCGATTAGAAAAGAAAGAACAAATGGTACTCTTTTTAAATAGAAGAGGTCATTCTACATTTGTTATGTGCCGTGATTGTGGGTATGTTGTACAATGTCCGCATTGTGATATTTCATTGACATATCATAAAATGAATCATCGTTTAAAATGTCATTATTGTAGTTACGAAGAGAATATGCCAACTGAGTGTCCAGCTTGTCAAAGTACATACATTCGTTTCTTTGGTACAGGTACACAAAAGGTAGAAGAAGAAATTACAAAACTATTTCCAGAGGCGCGAGTCATTCGAATGGATGTAGATACGACAAGTCGAAAAGGAATGCATGAAAAATTATTAAAGGCGTTTGGGGAAGAAAAAGCAGATATATTACTTGGAACACAAATGATTGCTAAAGGATTAGATTTTCCGAAAGTAACGCTCGTTGGGGTTTTAACTGCAGATACGATGCTTCACTTACCTGATTTTCGGGCAAGTGAAAAGACATATCAGTTATTGACGCAAGTAAGTGGACGAGCGGGTAGACATGAATTGCCAGGGGAAGTTGTGATTCAAACGTATACGCCAGAACATTACAGCATAGAGTTAGCGAAGAACCAACAATATGATGTGTTTTTTGACCAAGAAATGCAAATGAGACGAACAAGACAATATCCCCCATATTACTATGTTGTACTCGTAACTGTATCTCATCCAGAATTATTAAAAGCGGTACAAGTGACGGAAAAAATTGCCTGGTATTTACGAACGCATTGCTCACAGCAAACAATGGTGCTAGGACCAGTTGCTTCAGCGATTCCAAGGATAAAAGATAGATATCGTTATCAATGCATGATAAAATACAAACGGGAACCAAACTTAAAGAACGTGCTCAAAATGGTAAATGAACATTATCAAGCAGAAATGCAAAAAGAGCTACAAATCTCAATTGATTTTAATCCAACAATGTTAATGTAGCGGAGGGAAATATGGCAGTTTTAGAAATAATAAAGCATCCAAATGAAGTGTTAGAAACACCATGCGAAAGAGTAATTAACTTTGATAAAAAGTTAGTGAAATTGTTGAAAGATATGCATGAAACAATGTTAATTGCGGACGGAGTCGGTTTAGCTGCGCCTCAAGTAGGTGTAAGCTTGCAAGTAGCGGTTGTTGATGTCGATGATGATACTGGGAAAATCGAGTTAATCAATCCATCAATATTAGAAAAACGTGGTGAACAAGTAGGTCCCGAAGGCTGTTTAAGCTTCCCGGGACTTTATGGTGAAGTAGAACGTGCCGATTATATTAAAGTAAGAGCGCAAAATCGCCGTGGGAAAGTATTCTTATTAGAAGCGGAAGGATTTTTAGCGCGTGCAATTCAACATGAAATTGATCATTTACACGGTGTTTTATTTACATCGAAAGTGACAAGATATTATGAAGAAAACGAACTAGAATAGGTGTTAAAAGGAGCGGTTTTTAAATGATAAAAGTAGTGTTTATGGGAACACCGGACTTTTCAGTGCCGGTGCTTCGTCGTCTTATTGAAGATGGCTATGAGGTAGTAGGTGTTGTGACGCAACCTGATCGTCCAGTAGGTAGAAAAAAAGTATTAACACCTACACCTGTTAAAGTTGAAGCGGAAAAACATGGTATCCCTGTGTTACAGCCGTTAAAAATTCGTGAAAAAGATGAATATGAAAAAGTATTGGCATTAGAGCCAGATTTAATTGTAACAGCTGCATTTGGGCAGATTGTACCAAATGAAATTTTAGAAGCACCGAAGTATGGATGTATTAATGTTCACGCTTCTTTACTTCCTGAACTTCGTGGTGGTGCACCAATTCATTATGCAATTATGGAAGGTAAAGAAAAAACAGGTATTACAATTATGTATATGGTAGAAAAATTGGATGCTGGTGATATCTTAACGCAAGTGGAAGTTGAAATTGAAGAGCGTGAAACGACAGGCTCATTATTTGATAAATTAAGTGAAGCAGGAGCACACCTTCTATCTAAAACAGTACCTTTATTAATCCAAGGTAAGTTAGAACCGATTAAACAAAACGAAGAAGAAGTAACGTTTGCGTACAATATAAAACGTGAGCAAGAGAAAATTGATTGGACAAAAACAGGTGAAGAAGTATACAATCACATTCGCGGATTGAATCCATGGCCAGTTGCTTATACAACTTTAGCAGGACAAGTTGTTAAAGTATGGTGGGGAGAAAAAGTGCCTATAACTGAACCGGCTGAAGCAGGTACGATTGTTGCAATCGAAGAAGATGGTTTTGTTGTAGCAACGAGTAATGAAACAGGTGTTAAAATTACTGAATTGCAACCATCTGGTAAAAAGCGTATGAGTTGTTCACAATTTTTACGTGGAACAAAACCTGAAATTGGAACGAAGTTAGGAGAAAATGCATGAGACAAAATGTTCGTGAATTAGCTCTTGATGGTTTAATTCAAGTGGAAAAAAGTGGTGCATATAGCAACTTACTTTTAAATAATCTAATTGAAAAAAGTGCAATTGATAGAAAAGATATTGGTTTATTAACTGAAATTGTATATGGAACGATTCAACGTCGTGACACATTAGATTATTATTTACAGCCTTTTTTAAAAAAGAAGGTTGAGGCGTGGGTAAGAGTATTGCTTCGCTTATCTTTATATCAAATGATTTATTTAGACCGAGTGCCAGAAAGAGCGGCTATTCATGAAGCGGTTGAGATTGCAAAGCGTCGCGGGCATAAAGGAATTGCTGGTATGGTGAACGGTGTATTACGTTCGATTCAGAGAGAAGGTGTACCTTCTGTAGATGAAATCAAGGATCCAGTAGAACGTCTTGCAATTACAACAAGTCATCCAGTTTGGCTTGTCCAAGAGTGGACTTCAGAATACGGTTTAGAAACTGCAGAAAAAATGTGCGAAGTAAACATGTTACCCCCTGTACCAACAGCGCGTGTGAATGTTGATAAGGTAACTGTAGAAGAAGCGATTGAGTTGTTGGCAAGTGAAGGTATAGAAGCAAAACGTGGTGACTTATCAGATGATGCTATTCAGATTGAAAGAGGAAATGTAGCGCATACAGAAGCGTTTAAAAAAGGATTTCTTTCTATTCAAGATGAAAGTTCTATGCTTGTAGCACGCGCTTTAGAACCGAATACGGGAGATGCAGTTCTTGATAGTTGTGCTGCTCCAGGCGGAAAAACAACGCATATCGCGGAACGATTAAAGGGAACTGGTAAGGTCATGTCCCTTGATTTACATGCACACAAAGTACGTTTAATTAAACAGCAAGCAGAGCGACTTGGTCTAGAAAATGTCGAAACTAAAGCGCTAGATGCTAGAAAAGTGCAAGAGCACTTTGCAAATGAAACGTTTGATAAAATATTGGTAGATGCACCGTGTTCTGGATTTGGTGTAATTAGACGTAAACCTGATATTAAGTTAGGAAAAGATAAAGGCGATAGTGAAAGATTATCGACGATTCAAATTGCAATACTAGAAAAAATAGCACCATTATTAAAACAAGGCGGTCTTCTTGTTTATAGTACGTGCACAATTGAGAAAATAGAAAATGAACAAGTAATAGAGAAATTTTTACAAGAACATCCTGAATTTGAATGGGATACTACGCTTAAAGAGCGTATGCCAGAAAAATTAACTCCGTATATTGATGAAGGTCAAGTGCAAATTTTACCGCATTATTTTGCGACGGATGGCTTTTATATTGCTTGTTTAAGGAAGAAGGTGTAGCATCATGGAAACGACTGTAAGAAAACAAAAGAAAAATTTAGAAATGAAGAAACCATCAATTTACTCTTTACAACTTCATGAAATGCAAGATTGGTTAAAGGAACAAGGAGAACCGAAGTTCCGTGCTGGACAAATTTTTGATTGGTTATATAAAAAACGTGTAAAAAATTATGAGGATATGTCAAACCTTTCTAAAGGATTGCGTGATAAATTGTCGAATTCCTTTGATATTACTACTTTAAAAACGTTAGTAAAACAAACGTCTTCGGATGGAACAATTAAATTCTTATTCCAATTATATGACGGATATTCTATTGAAACGGTATTAATGCGACACGAATATGGAAATTCCATTTGTGTAACAACGCAAGTTGGTTGTCGTATTGGGTGTACGTTCTGTGCTTCGACACTTGGTGGATTAAAGCGAAACCTAGAAGCTGGAGAAATCGTAGCGCAAGTAGTAGAAGTTCAGCGTGCGCTTGATGAAACAGAAGAACGTGTAAGTTCTCTTGTTGTTATGGGGATTGGAGAACCATTTGATAACTATGATAATTTAATGGGATTCTTACGCATCATTAACCATGAAAAAGGACTTCATATTGGTGCGAGACATATGACTGTTTCGACGAGTGGAATTATCCCGAAAATTTATAAGTTTGCTGAAGAAGATCTACAAATTAATTTTGCGATTTCATTGCATGCTCCAAACTCAGAATTACGTTCAAAATTAATGCCGATTAACCGTGCTTATAAATTACCAGATTTAATGGAAGCTATTAAATACTATGTAAATAGAACAGGGCGTCGTATTACTTTTGAATATGGATTATTTGGAGGAGAAAATGACCAAGTAGAGCATGCTGAAGAGCTTGCTGCGCTCTTAAAAGGTGTAAAATGTCATGTGAACTTGATTCCGGTAAACTACGTACCTGAACGTGATTATGTACGTACGCCACGTGAACAAATTTTCTTGTTCGAGAAAACGTTAAAAGATCGTGGAGTGAATGTAACGATTCGCCGTGAACAAGGTCATGATATTGATGCAGCCTGCGGTCAGTTGCGTGCGAAGGAGCGCAAAGAAGAGACGAGGTGACGAGATGAAAGCCGTATTTCTATCGGATAAAGGAAAAGTTCGTCAACATAATGAAGATAGTGCAGGAGTTTTTCACAATTTAGATGGAAATGTATTAGCGGTAGTAGCAGATGGAATGGGAGGTCATCGAGCTGGTGATGTAGCTAGCTCGATGGCCATTCAATTATTCCATGATTATTGGAAGCAAACACATAATATGAATGAGCCGAAAAAAGTAGAACAATGGTTACATACTAGTGTTGGGATTATTAATGAGCGTATATATGAATATGCTCAGCAAAATGCAGAATGTAATGGTATGGGAACAACGCTTATAATAGCTGTTTGTACACCAAGCTTTGTGACAATAGGGCATATAGGAGATAGTCGTTGCTATATGGTATCAGAAGGAGAAATGACGCTAGTAACGGAAGATCATTCACTTGTAAATGAGCTTGTGAAACATGGTGAAATTTCGAAGGAAGACGCAGAGTATCATCCGAAAAAGAATGTGTTATTAAGAGCATTAGGAACAGAAGAAAAAGTTGGGTTAGATGTTAAAACGTTGGTGATTGAGGAAGATGATCAATTACTTCTTTGCTCTGATGGGTTATCAAACAAAGTTTCTATTGATGATATGCGACAAATTTTACAGTTAAATGAACAGCTTGAAGGTAAAGGGCAGTGTCTCATTCAATTGGCAAATGATCGCGGTGGAGAAGATAATATCACACTTGTTCTTATTGATTATGCGGGTTCGACAAACGAAAGTAGGTGAAGTGCAACGTGCTGATTGGAAAACGCTTAAATGACCGTTATAAGCTGCTGAAAATGATTGGTGGTGGCGGAATGGCCAATGTATATTTAGCTCATGATGATATACTTGGCCGGGATGTAGCGGTAAAAATATTAAGACTCGACTACTCAAATAACGAAGAGTTTATTAAACGTTTCCATCGAGAAGCGCAGTCTGTTACAACGTTGTCGCATCCAAATATTGTGAATATGTATGATGTCGGAGAAGAAGATGGTATATACTATCTTGTCATGGAATATGTACCAGGGCAAACATTGAAGCAATACATAATTGAGCGAGGGATGTTACCTATAGGAGAAGCTCTTGATATTATGGAGCAGTTAACATCCGCTATGGCACACGCCCATCATTTTGAAATTGTGCATCGTGATATAAAGCCGCACAATATTTTAATTCGAGCTGATGGAATAATAAAAGTAACAGATTTTGGAATTGCGACAGCTACAAGTGCAACAACAATTACACATACAAATTCAGTGCTCGGTTCAGTCCATTATTTATCACCAGAACAGGCACGTGGCGGGATAGCAAATAAACAATCAGATATCTATTCTCTTGGGATAGTTATGTTTGAATTGTTAACAGGAAGACAACCGTTTTCTGGCGAATCTGCTGTTGCTATAGCTTTAAAACATTTACAAAGTGAAATCCCATCACCAAAAAGATGGAATGAAAATATTCCGCAAAGTGTTGAAAATATTATATTAAAAGCAACTGCAAAAGATCCGTTCCATCGATATCAATCTGCCAATGCGATGAAGCGAGATATTGAAACTGCGCTATATCCAGAGAGGATAAATGAGCAACCGTTTTACATACCAGAAGATATGGAAGCGACGAAAGCGATTCCGATTATTCAACAAGAACAATTATTTGAAAATGTAAGTGATGAAACGATTGTTTTAAAAGGGAGTAAGGTGGAAGAACCGATAAGAGCAGAAGCAGCTGAGTTAGATAAGAAGAAAAAACGGAGTAACAAGTGGCTTAAAGTTTTAATTTCAACATTTTTATTTTTAGCAATAGGAATAACATTAGCGCTTACGGTTATTCCAGGATTATTTATTCCGAAAGATGTGAAAGTTCCTGATGTGGCTGGTATGAAATACACGACAGCTGTAAATACATTAGTAGAAAAGGGCTTTGAGGTGACCGAGCCTAATATTGTATATACAGATGATGTTGAAGTTGGGGATGTAATAAAAACGGACCCTGTAGCAGGAAGAGTCGTAAAAGAAAACGCTAAAATTACTATCTATCAATCAGGTGGAAAAAAGAAAAGTAAGATGGCGAATTTCACAGGGCAAAACTTTGAGAGTGTAAAAGCTGAGTTAGAAGAAAAATATAAACAAGTTACAGTAAATTATATTGAAAATGATAAGCCGAAAGGTGAAATTGTAGAGCAAATTCCGACGCCTGATCAAATGGTTATAGAAGCGGAGCAAGAACTGAAAATCTGGGTAAGTAAAGGGCCTTATCAAATTAGACCAGGTGACTTTTCGGGGTGGACTGAAAATAGTGTAACTGGTTATTTGAATGAGAGAAAACTAACGTCAGATATAAAACGAGAGTATTCAGATACAGTCGAAAAAGGACTTGTAATTTCGCAATTTCCAAAACCAGGTACACCATTAAAAGAGGGAGATAAAGTAACTATTATTATCTCTGATGGTCAAAAGCCTAAAGTGACTAAAACGGTAAAAGTGGACAATATCTCTATCCCATATGAGCCTGCTGTAACAGGTGAAAAAAAGCCGCAAACAATAGAAATTTATAAAGAAGACATGCAGCAAAAAATGGATAGACCGGTTGAAACGAGAACAATTACTGAATCAGCGACTATTTCTTTAGAATTTGTAATTCAAGAAGGTTCAAAGGGACACTATAAAATTGTACGGGATGGAGTAACGATTATTGATAAAGAAGTACCATATCCAACTCAATAATAGTGAAAGTCTACTTATTATTATTGCCTGTTATGCTGTCTACAAAGTGGACGGTATAGCAGGCAAAAATATATGATTCAAAAAGCTAGTAAAGTGATGCAGCTGTAAATATTTTTTTGCATTTAATGGGAAATTCAATGTATATTAGCGAAAGTATATATAGTAGGTTTTGAAATCGTTATTTGGAAAATTTAAATCCATTCATTTTTAAATTCAGCATCACCTTATACAAAAAAGGAGAATTCTATGCCAGAAGGAAAAATTATAAAAGCTTTAAGTGGGTTTTATTACGTGCAGCATGAAGAAGGGGTTACGCAATGTCGTGGGCGAGGTGTATTTAGAAAAAATAAAATTACACCACTTGTAGGAGACCAAGTTGTTTTTCAGGCAGATAATCCAACTGAAGGTTATGTGCTTGAAGTGTTTGATCGAAAAAATGAACTTGTTAGACCTCCTATTGCTAATGTCGATCAAGCGATCCTTGTGTTCTCTGCAGTAGAACCAGATTTTAATCCTGGACTGTTAGATCGATTTTTAGTGCTGATTGAATATCATAACATTAAGCCAATTATTTGTATTAGCAAGATGGATTTAGTAGATGAAAAGATGAAAGCAACTGTTGAAGCTTATGCGAATGATTATCGTGAGATGGGTTATGATGTTTTATTTACTTCTATTAATACGTCAGAAAGTATTGATATATTAAAACCATACTTAGAAAATTGTGTTTCTGTCGTTGCGGGCCAATCTGGTGTTGGGAAATCTTCAATGCTTAATGTGCTACGTCCAGAATTAGAGCTGAAAACAAATGATATTTCTTCCCATTTAGGACGCGGGAAGCATACGACAAGACACGTAGAATTAATTGCAATTGGGAGTGGACTAGTAGCAGATACACCGGGTTTTAGTTCACTAGATTTCATTGATATAGAAGTAGAAGATCTTACATATTGTTTTCCAGAGTTGAAAGAAGCGAGCCAATACTGTAAATTTAGAGGGTGTACACATCTTTCTGAACCGAAATGTGCGGTGAAAGCTGCGGTTGAAGAAGGGAAGATTACAGAATATCGCTATAAGAACTATAAACAATTCGTAGAAGAAATTAGAGAGAGAAAGCCGAGGTATTAGTTATGATTAAAATTGCACCATCGATTTTATCAGCAGATTTTTCAAAATTAGGGGAAGAGATTAAAGATGTAGAAAAGGGCGGAGCGGATTACATTCACGTTGACGTAATGGATGGACATTTCGTACCAAATATTACGATTGGACCGTTAATTGTAGAAGCAATCCGTCCGATTACATCATTACCATTAGATGTACATTTAATGATTGAAAATCCTGATAACTATATCCCGACTTTCGCACAAGCGGGAGCGGATATTATTACTGTTCACGTAGAGGCGTGTCCGCATCTACATCGTACAATTCAGTTAATTAAATCTCATGGTATTAAAGCGGGCGTTGTATTAAATCCACATACGCCAGTTTCAGTGATTGAGCATGTATTAGAAGATATAGATATGGTATTACTTATGACAGTAAACCCTGGATTTGGTGGACAGAAGTTTATCCATTCTGTATTACCGAAAATTAAACAAGTTGCAGACATGGTGAAAGAGCGCAATCTAGAAGTGGAAATTGAAGTTGATGGTGGTGTAAATGCTGAAACAGCAAGACTTTGTGTGGAAGCAGGAGCAAATGTACTTGTAGCTGGGTCAGCAGTATACAATCAAAAAGACCGCGGTGAAGCAATTCGCGTAATTCGTGGGTAGTGATGAACTTTTATCCTAGTAAGGCATTTATAGGATAGGATAAAAATATGTAAAAAGGCAATCTACCGAATGGCAGATTGCCTTTTTACAATGGAAGGAGAAGAAAAAATGATTATTCATATTTTGGCAGGAGGACCTTCGGAATATTGCGCAGATTTTGCTCGATACGAGAATGAGGAAGTAGTGTGGGCAGCGGTTGATAGGGGAGTATACCGTCTATTAAAGAAAGGGATTACCCCGGCTGTTGCGTTTGGAGATTACGATTCAGTTACTGAAGAAGAATTAGTATGGATGGGACAGCAAACGAACGAATTACATATTGTTCCGCGGGAAAAAGATCAAACGGATTTAGAAATTGCAATCAACTGGGCATTAGAACAGAAGCCGGCACTAATTCGTATTTTTGGTGCTACCGGTGGCAGGCTTGATCACGGTTTGGCAAATATACAGATGCTTTTAAAAGGGTTAGAAGTAGAGATAGAAATGTGTATTGTGGACAATAAAAATGAAATAACAGTTAAAAAAGTGGGTACACATATAATTGAAGAAAATAAAAAATTTCCTTATGTATCTTTTGTACCAGTTACTGAAATAGTGGAAGGGATTACATTGTTTGGTTTTAAGTACCCGCTTACTAATAAAACAATAGAGTGGGGATCAACACTTTGTATTAGTAACGAACTCGTTAAGGAAAAAGGTACTTTTTCATTTACTTCTGGCATATTAATGTTGATAAGAAGCACTGATTGAAGAAACAATTTTGCTCCTTACATCATATAGTGACCAAGTGGAGTAATGGGGATTAGGAGGGAAACCATGAGATTTTATACAATTAAGTTACCTAAATTTCTTGGTGGAATTGTTCGTGCAATGTTAAATACCTTCAAAAAAGATTAAAAAAAGCACCTATCACCGGTGCTTTTTCCATTGTTATAGTAAAAAAAGAGCCTATCGGCTCTTTTTTTTATTATTAAACACGTTCGATTTTGCCAGATTTTAATGCTCTAGCAGAAACGTAAACACGTTGAACTTTTCCGTCGATGCGTACGCGAACTTTTTGAAGGTTAGCGCCCCACTTACGTTTTGTAGCGTTCATTGCGTGAGAACGAGAGTTACCAGAACGAGCTTTTCTTCCAGTAATAGCACAAACACGAGCCATTTATATTTCCCTCCCTTGATACCTTACCATACGTAATTTTTCAATGTTAGTCTTTTATGCGATGCTAAAAACACTACTATAATTTAACACAACTAAAAAGAGAATGCAACACCGTAGAAAAAAGAAATCAAGAAAATTTACTTGACACTATATGTTAATGAAGAAAAGTTGAAATCCATAAAAATTGCTTGACATATTATAGTGGTACATGTTGTATAATAACAATGGACTATTTTGCTCATCATAAAAAAGTGTAATTTAAAACATAAAATATGAGAGTGAAAAGAAAGAACGATGGAATTTTCTTTAAAAAGATTATATGATAGTAACTAAAGTAGTCTAGCTCACTTTCACCATTTATGAAGGGGGAAACGAGATGTCAATTGAAATTAAAACGAAGTACGGTCAAATTGATATTAGTACAGATGTAATTGCAACAATTGCTGGAGGTGCCGCGGTAGATTGCTACGGTATCGTAGGTATGGCATCAAAAAATCAGTTAAAAGATGGATTAACAGACATTTTACGAAAAGAAAACTTCACTAGAGGTGTTATTGTTCGTAAAGATGAAGATGAAGTACATATTGATATGTATATTATTGTGAGCTATGGTACGAAAATTTCAGAAGTGGCACATAATGTGCAGACGAAAGTGAAATATACATTAGATCAAACTGTAGGACTAGCAGTAGATTCTGTAAACATCTACGTACAAGGAGTTAAAGTAATAAACTTGTAATGTGCATTAAGGAGGAAAATCTGTGTCAATTCAAAAAATTGATGGAAAACGTTTATCACAAATGATCATGCAAGGAGCGAATAATTTAACAAACAATGTTCAGCTTGTTGATGCATTAAACGTATTTCCAGTTCCAGATGGCGATACCGGTACAAACATGAACTTATCTATGACTTCAGGTGCGCGTGAAGTGAAAGCAAACCCTTCACAGCATGCTGGTAAAGTCGGCGTAAGTTTAGCCAAAGGATTATTAATGGGAGCTCGTGGTAACTCTGGAGTTATTTTATCTCAGTTGTTCCGTGGTTTCTCTAAATCCATTGAACAAAAAGAAGAATTAACAACAGTTGATTTTGCTGCAGCACTAGAAGCTGGAGTAGAGGCGGCTTATAAAGCGGTTATGAAACCGATTGAAGGAACGATTTTAACGGTTGCAAGAGAAACGGGTAAATATGCAGTAACAGTTGCGAAAAAACAGCGCGACTTTGTTTTGTTTATGGAAGACGTTGTGAAAGAAGCAAACGCATCGTTAAATCGTACGCCAGATTTATTACCTGTATTAAAACAAGTTGGCGTTGTAGATAGCGGTGGTAAAGGTCTTGTAGTGGTATACGAAGGATTTTTAGCTGACTTAAAAGGAGAAACGATTTCTTCTGATGCACCGACGCAACCATCTATGAATGAAATGGTACGCGCAGAACATCACCGTAGTGTACAAAGCCAATTGAGTACAGAAGATATTAAGTATGGATATTGTACGGAGTTCATGGTGAAATTAGAGGCTGAAAAGGTGAAAGAGCATAATTTCTCTGAACAAAAATTCCGTGAAGATATTAGTGTATATGGTGATTCTCTACTAGTTGTGTCTGATGATGAAATTGTAAAAGTTCATATCCATGCAGAACATCCTGGAGACGCTATGAACTACGGGCAAAAATACGGTAGTTTAATTAAGATTAAAGTAGAAAATATGCGTGAACAGCATACTGCTTTATTAGATGAACCTACTATGGTTCCTGAACAACCAGCTCAATCGAAAGAAAAACAACCATATGGTATCGTAACTGTAGCTATGGGGTCTGGTATTAAAACTTTATTTGAGAGCATCGGCGCAACGAAAGTTATCGAAGGTGGTCAAACGATGAATCCAAGTACGGAGGATATCGTGAAGGCAATTGAAGAAGCAAATGCTGAAAAAATCATTATTTTACCGAATAACGGAAATATTGTAATGGCAGCAGAACAAGCGGCATCAGTTGTAGATCAAGAAGTTATTGTTGTTCGTTCGAAAACAGTTCCTCAAGGTATGGCAGCAATGTTAGCATTTAACCCAGTTGGAACGTTAGAAGAGAATGAAGAAAACATGCAAGAAGCTTTATCTCATGTGAAAACAGGTCAAATTACGTATGCTGTACGTGATACGGAAATTGATGGTGTAGCAATTCAAAAAGATGACTTCATGTGTATTGCAGATGGGAAAATTGTATCTACAAATGCTGAAAAAGTAGGAGCTGCGAAGCAATTACTAGAAGCGCTTATTGATGAAGATTCTGAAATCGTAACGATTCTACAAGGTGAGGATGCAACTGACGAAGAAGTAGCGGAGTTAGTTGAATTTGTAGAAGAGAAATTTGAAGATGCAGAAGTAGAAGTGCATGCTGGAAACCAACCAGTGTATTCTTTCATCTTCTCTGTAGAATAAGATAAGATTCGTTTTGAAAATAAATGGATTACTTACTTGCTAATGGATAAGAAGTAGTAATATGAAGTTTATTACTAGTTTTTATTCAAAAGGCTAGCATATTGAAGAGAGAAAAGAGCCTTGCTGCTAATAGTGAGGCTCTTTTTTACTTGTTTTATATAAGGGATTTGAGTAGTTTCTCTTAGAATGCCTATGATAGAATATATAAGGTGAAAGAGAGCGATTACAGATGCTAATTGGTACTCAAATAAAATGCAATAAAGAAAATAATGTGACGGGGTGTGAGAATCTTGAATGATGTTGTACAAGTTCCTGTTACGGATGTAAAGGGGATCGGAGGAGAAACATCTGAGTTACTACATGAGATGGGTATTTATACAGTTTCTCATCTATTAGAACATTTTCCATACCGTTATGAAGATTATGCGATGAAAGATCTTGCTGAAGTAAAGCATGATGAACGTGTAACGGTTGAAGGGAAGATTCATAGTGCTCCTTTGCTGCAATATTATGGTAAGAAGAAATCGCGTTTAACAGTTCGTGTTCTCGTCGGTCGTTATTTAATTACGGCGGTATGTTTTAATAGGCCTTACTATAAGCAAAAATTAAAGTTAGATGAAACGGTAACGATTACTGGTAAATGGGATCAACATCGTCAAACAATTGCTGTATCAGAACTTCATTTTGGGCCGGTTGTACGTCAACAAGAAGTGGAACCTGTTTATTCAGTAAAGGGGAAACTTACAGTAAAACAGATGCGTCGTTTTATTGCTCAAGCGTTAAAGGAATATGGAGATTCTATAGTCGAAGTGTTACCGGATGGTTTGTTAGGGCGATATAAATTATTACCAAGATATGAAGCGCTTAGGGCATTGCATTTTCCGGTAGGACAGGAAGATTTGAAGCAAGCGCGTCGCCGTTTTGTATATGAAGAATTTTTCTTATTTCAGCTGAAAATGCAAACGCTCCGGAAAATGGAGAGGGAAAATTCAAAAGGGACGAAGAAAGAGATTCCGTCAGTAGAATTACAAGAATTTATCGATGCACTGCCGTTTCCATTAACGGGTGCGCAGCGCCGAGTTGTAGATGAAATTTTGAAAGATATGACATCTCCTTATCGGATGAACCGACTATTGCAAGGTGACGTTGGTTCTGGGAAAACAGTTGTTGCTGCGATTGGCCTTTATGCATCGAAATTAGCCCATTATCAAGGTGCTTTAATGGTTCCTACAGAAATTTTAGCTGAGCAACATTATCAGTCGCTTGCTGAAACGTTTTCGCATTTTGGTATGAAGGTGGAACTGTTAACAAGTTCTGTTAAAGGGGCGAGACGTCGAGAAATTTTAGCGAAGTTAGAACAAGGAGAAATAGATATTCTTGTTGGAACGCATGCCTTAATTCAAGATGAAGTTATATTTCATAGGTTGGGTCTCGTTATTACAGATGAACAGCATCGATTTGGTGTAGCGCAGCGCCGAGTTTTACGGGAGAAAGGTGAAAGTCCAGATGTATTATTTATGACAGCGACACCAATTCCGCGTACGCTTGCAATTACTGCATTTGGAGAGATGGATGTTTCGATAATCGATGAGATGCCAGCAGGTAGAAAGGTGATTGAAACATACTGGGCAAAACATGATATGTTAGATCGCGTTCTCGGTTTCGTTGAAAAGGAGATAAAAAAAGGAAGACAGGCATACGTTATTTGTCCTTTAATTGAAGAATCTGAGAAACTTGATGTGCAAAATGCTATCGACTTACATAGTATGCTGACGCATCATTACCAAGGGAAATGCCAAGTTGGATTGATGCATGGGAGATTATCGTCTCAGGAAAAAGAAGAGATAATGGGACAGTTTAGTGAAAATAAAGTACAAATTCTTGTATCGACAACAGTTGTTGAAGTAGGTGTGAACGTACCGAATGCGACTGTAATGGTTATTTATGATGCAGAACGTTTCGGTTTATCGCAGCTTCATCAGCTTAGAGGGCGTGTCGGCCGTGGTAGTGAACAATCATATTGTTTATTAATAGCAGACCCTAAATCAGAAACAGGGAAAGAAAGAATGCGCATAATGACTGAAACAAATGATGGATTTGTATTGTCAGAAAAAGATTTAGAATTACGAGGTCCTGGAGATTTCTTTGGGAGTAAGCAAAGTGGCTTACCAGAATTTAAGGTTGCTGACATGGTACATGATTATCGAGCGTTAGAAACAGCAAGGCAAGATGCGGCGATACTAGTAGATTCAGAAGCGTTTTGGCATAATGATCAGTATGCTGCCTTGCGTACGTATCTTGATGGGACAGGTGTGTTCCAAGGAGAGAAGCTCGATTAAAGGGAGTCAACAAAAGTTTTTGTTGCATTCTACTTTTAATGATTATATACTACTGTTAGTACCTAGTCATAAAATGGATGGTGCGGTATGAAAAAAAGAAGAAGTAAAAAAGAAAGACAAGAGTTATTACAACAAACAATCGAATCAAATCCTTTTATTACGGATGAAGATTTAGCGGAAAAATTTCAAGTGAGTATACAAACAGTACGACTTGATCGTATGGAATTGTCTATTCCTGAATTAAGAGAGAGAATTAAACATGTAGCTACAAAGCAACATGAAGAAGATGTGAAATCTTTACCGTTAGAAGAGGTTGTTGGAGAAATTATTGATATTGAATTAGATAGACATGCAATCTCTATCTTTGAAGTAAAGATAGAACATGTATTTAAAAGAAATCAAATTGCTCGTGGGCATCATCTGTTTGCGCAAGCAAACTCACTAGCTGTTGCGGTTATTGATGAAGAATTAGCTTTAACTGCAAAGTCTACCATTCGATACATTCGCCCTGTAAAATTAGGAGAGCGTGTTGTTGCAAAAGCGCGCGTTGAAGATGTAGAGAATGATAAAGGACGGACGGTTGTCAAAGTGCGTAGCTTCGTTGGAGAAGAACTTGTTTTTACAGGCACTTTTGAAATGTATCGATCTAGTAATTATAGTGAGGAAGGTAACAACTTATGAAAATCGCAATAGATGCAATGGGCGGAGATCACGCTCCAAAGGCTGTAGTATTAGGGGCAATGAAAGCTATTAAGGAATATTCTGATTTACATATTACGTTAGTAGGGAAAGAAGAGGAAATTCGTCAATACTTAACGAGTGATGAACGAATTACTATTCTTCATACAGACGAAAAAATAGAATCAACGGAGGAACCAGTAAGAGCGGTTCGTCGAAAAAAACAAGCTTCAATGGTGCTTGCGGCACAACAAGTAAAGGATGGAGAAGCAGACGCTTGTATATCCGCAGGTAGTACGGGAGCTTTAATGGCAGCTGGATTATTTGTAGTCGGTCGTATGGAAGGAATTGAGCGACCAGCTTTATCGCCTACAATGCCAACTGTAGATGGAAAAGGTTTTGTTATGTTAGATGTTGGAGCAAATGTTGATGCAAAACCAATTCATTTATATCAATATGCAGTAATGGGATCTGTTTATGCTGAGAAGGTAAGAGGAATTGAAAATCCTCGCGTTGGACTATTAAACGTTGGAACAGAGGATGGAAAAGGAAACGAGCTTTCAAAGCAAGTATTTGCAATGCTTAAAGATGCGCCAATTAATTTCGTTGGGAACGTTGAATCAAGAGATTTATTGCAAGGTGTAGCAGATGTTGTTGTATGTGATGGTTTTACAGGGAATGTAGCGTTGAAATCATTAGAGGGAACAGCACTTGCGCTATTCTCTATGTTGAAAGAACAGTTAATGAGTTCATTTACGAGCAAATTAGCAGCGGCGGTATTAAAGCCAAAACTTATGGTATTAAAAGATAAAATGGATTATTCGGAGTATGGAGGAGCTGCATTATTTGGATTGAAAGCACCTGTCATTAAGGCTCATGGTTCTTCTAATGACCAGTCGATATTTAGTGCGATTCGTCAAACGAGAGAAATGGTAGCGAAAGAAGTAATTCCTACGATTTCAAGCGTAATGGAGAAAGAGTCACTCTAATAAGAGGAGGATTTGAAATGGGAAAAATAGCATTTCTTTTTCCGGGCCAAGGTTCACAGGCAGTTGGAATGGGTAAACAATTAGCAGAGAATAATAAAGAGGTTGCAAAAGTGTTTGCAAAAGCAGATGAGGTGTTGGAAGATTCACTTTCAGAA
This sequence comes from Bacillus cereus group sp. MYBK220-1, assembly GCF_051916445.1. NCBI lineage: Bacteria > Bacillati > Bacillota > Bacilli > Caryophanales > Bacillaceae > Bacillus > Bacillus cereus group sp. MYBK220-1. Next base: position 616,890 of record NZ_JBQAGQ010000003.1, read on the forward strand.
GTGATTTTTGAAGGACCGCAGGAAAAGCTTACATTAACAACAAATGCGCAGCCTGCATTATTAACAACGAGTTTTGCTATTTTGACAGCTTTGAAAGAGTATGACATTACACCTGACTTTGTCGCTGGTCATAGTTTAGGTGAATATAGTGCTCTTGTAGCAGCTGGTGCATTAACTTTTGAAGATGCTGTATATGCTGTAAGGAAACGTGGCGAATATATGGAAGAAGCTGTTCCGGGCGGGGAAGGCGCAATGGCAGCTATATTAGGTGCTGACCCACATATGCTGAAACAAGTTACAGAAGAAGTAACAAGTGAAGGATATGCAGTGCAAATCGCTAATATGAATAGTACCAAGCAAATTGTGATTTCTGGAACGAAGCAAGGCGTAGAGGTTGCTTCTCAAAGAGCGAAAGAAAATGGTGCAAAGAGAGCGATTCCACTAAAAGTAAGTGGGCCATTCCATTCTTCACTTATGAAGCCGGCAGCTGAGAAGTTCCAAAGTGTTTTAAATGAAATTACAATTCATGACACGAATATTCCTGTTATTGCAAATGTTACGGCGGAAGTTATTACACGTGGTGCAGACATTCAAGAAAAGTTAATCGAACAGCTTTATTCGCCTGTATTATGGTACCCGTCTATTGAATATATGGTGAACCAGGGAGTAGATACATTTATTGAAATTGGACCTGGAAAAGTACTTGCTGGACTTATGAAGTCAATTGATTCATCAGTAAAAGCATATGCGATATACGATGAAGAGACATTAAAAGATACCATTTCAAATTTGAGAGGAGAAAACTGATGTTAAAAGGGAAGGTAGCATTAGTAACTGGCGCTTCACGTGGAATTGGTCGCGCGATTGCGATTGATTTAGCGAAACAAGGGGCAAATGTAGTAGTAAATTATGCTGGTAATGAACAAAAAGCAAATGAAGTAGTAGATGAAATTAAAAAATTAGGTTCTGATGCAATTGCGGTAAGAGCAGATGTTGCAAATGCTGATGATGTTACAAATATGGTGAAACAAACAGTAGATACATTTGGACAAGTTGATATTCTTGTAAATAATGCTGGTGTAACGAAAGATAATTTATTAATGCGTATGAAAGAAGAAGAATGGGATACAGTTATTAATACAAACTTAAAAGGTGTATTCTTATGTACAAAAGCAGTATCTCGTTATATGATGCGTCAACGTCACGGTAGAATTATAAACATCGCTTCGGTTGTTGGTGTTATAGGAAACCCAGGACAAGCTAACTATGTTGCTGCTAAAGCGGGTGTTATTGGATTAACAAAAACATCTGCAAAAGAGTTAGCAAGTCGAAATATTACAGTGAATGCAATTGCGCCGGGCTTTATTGCGACTGATATGACGGATGTACTAGATGAGAATATTAAAGCCGAAATGTTAAAAGTTATTCCAGCTGCTCAATTTGGTGAAGCGAAAGATATCGCGAATGCTGTAACGTTTTTTGCTTCTGATCAAAGCAAATATGTTACAGGTCAAACGTTAAATGTTGATGGCGGTATGGTAATGTAATAAAAGAATCGATTTCACCTAGTTTTTTTGGTCAATATTTAATATAATATTTGAGGGGAGGTGAATGGAATGGCAGATGTTTTAGAGCGCGTAACAAAAATCATCGTTGATCGTTTAGGAGTAGAAGAGACTGAGGTAGTACCAGCTGCAAGCTTCAAGGAAGATTTAGGAGCAGACTCCCTAGATGTAGTAGAACTTGTAATGCAATTAGAAGATGAATTCGAAATGGAAATTTCTGATGAAGATGCTGAAAAGATTGCTACTGTTGGCGATGCTGTGACTTACATAGAGAGTCATCTATAATGCTTAAGTGAAGTCCCGTTTTTTAGCGGGGCTTTCTGGCTTATATCTGGAGGGACCTATGCCGTACCGAAAATATAGAGAAAAAAAATACGAAACAAAATATCGTGAAGCATTTAAAGTGTTTCAAGAAAAGATAGGTATTACGTTTACAGATGAAAAATTATTGATTCAAGCATTTACGCATTCATCGTATGTGAATGAGCATCGAAAAAAACCGCATGAAGATAATGAGCGTCTTGAATTTCTTGGAGATGCAGTATTGGAACTGACTGTATCGCAGTATCTGTTTCAAAAATATCCGACAATGAGCGAAGGAGAGTTAACAAAACTACGTGCAGCTATTGTATGTGAGCCATCTCTTGTTCGTTTTGCGAACGAATTGTCATTTGGTAGCCTTGTTTTATTAGGAAAAGGTGAAGAAATGACAGGTGGACGTGAACGACCAGCTTTATTAGCGGATGTCTTTGAAGCGTTTATTGGTGCCCTTTATCTTGATCAAGGGCTAGAAACAGTTTGGGAATTCTTAAAAGAAATTGTATATCCGAAAATTAATGAGGGTGCTTTTTCTCATGTGATGGATTATAAGAGTCAGTTGCAAGAATTGATTCAGCGTGATGGCAGTGGCAATGTTGAGTATCAAATTTTGCAAGAAAAAGGACCAGCTCACAATCGAGAATTTGTGTCACGTGTTACGTTAAATAACGTAGCTTTAGGTCTTGGTAGTGGTAAGTCGAAAAAAGAAGCAGAGCAACAAGCTGCTGCAGAAGCATTGAAAAAATTAAAAGAACAACTATAAGGAATCCCCCTTTGAATGAGGGGGATTCCTTGTGCATAGAATGAAACTTTCTTTTTGTTTATAATGAAAAAGAAGGTAAATCCGTATAATACTTGTTTTTGTATAGAGAACATTTATAACGACGGAGAATAGGAGGAAGGCCTTTCGTGTTTTTAAAAAGATTAGAAATAGCAGGGTTTAAGTCTTTTGCTGAGCGTGTATCTGTTGATTTTGTCCCAGGTGTAACTTCTGTAGTAGGACCTAATGGAAGCGGGAAAAGTAATATTACTGATGCAATTCGCTGGGTACTTGGTGAACAATCTGCAAAATCATTACGTGGTGCAAAGATGGAGGATATTATTTTTGCAGGCAGTGATACGAGGAGAGCGGTTAATGTTGCTGAAGTAACAATAACTTTAAATAATGAAGATCAACGTTTACCAATTGAATACAATGAGGTGTGTGTAACACGTCGTGTATCTCGTTCAGGTGATAGTGATTTTTATATTAATAAACAATCATGTAGATTGAAAGATATTATCGATTTATTTATGGACTCTGGTATGGGAAGAGAAGCTTTTTCAATTATTAGCCAGGGGAAAGTGGAAGAGATTTTAAGTAGTAAGTCAGAAGAGCGTCGAGGTGTATTTGAAGAAGCGGCAGGCGTACTAAAATACAAACTTCGCAAAAAGAAAGCTGAAGGGAAATTAGCAGAAACACAAGAAAACTTAAATCGTGTACAAGATATAATTCATGAATTAAGTAGTCAAGTAGAACCTTTAGAAAGACAAGCTTCTATTGCGAAAGATTATCTTGAGAATAAAGAAGAATTAGAGAAAGTAGAAGCCGCGCTTATTGTCCATGAAATTGAAGAATTGCACGAGAAATGGGAAGCGCTTCGAAATCAGTTTGGGCATAATAAAAACGAAGAAGCTAAAATGTCAACGAATTTACAAAAAAGTGAAGAAGAGCTTGAGGAATTACGAGGACAATTACAAGCGGTAGATGAGTCTGTAGACTCGTTGCAAGAAGTACTTCTTCTTTCTAGTAAAGAGCTAGAAAAACTTGAAGGGCAGCGTGAGTTGTTAAAAGAGAGAAAGCAAAATGCTACGACGCATTGTGCGCAACTTGAGCAGTTAATTGTTGAATTAACAGAGAAAGCTAAAAGTTACGATGGTGAGATTGAGTCAAGTACAGAAGCTTTAATGCAATTTGTGAATGAAGTAAAAGAGTTGGAGCAAAAATTGCATGATAATGAGCAACTGCTTGCTACTTTTGCTGACAATTTAGAGGAACAGATTGAGAATTTAAAAGGTGACTATATTGAGCTTTTAAATCAACAAGCTAGTCATCGTAATGAATTATCTATGATTGAAGAACAATCTAAACAGCAAACGTCTAAAAACGAGCGTCTAGATGAAGAGAATGCGAAATATGTAGAAATGCGTATGGAAATTACAGCGAAAAAGACGAAACTTGTAGAAAGTTACGAACAAGCGAAAGAAAAAGTAGCTGGCATTCTCTCAAACATACAGAAGACAGAGGCGGCGCTTGGGAAATGTAAGACGCAGTATAGTGAAAATGAAACAAAACTGTATCAAGCATATCAATTTGTGCAACAGGCACGTTCTCGAAAAGAAATGCTTGAAGAGATGCAAGAAGATTATTCTGGATTCTATCAAGGTGTACGTGAAGTATTGAAAGCTAGAGAAAATAGGTTGCAAGGTATCGAGGGTGCTGTTGCGGAACTGTTAACGGTACCGAAAGAATACGAAGTTGCAATGGAAATTGCTCTAGGTGCAGCGATGCAGCACATTGTTGTACAAACAGAGGAGCATGCTCGTAATGCGATAGCATTTTTAAAGCAAAATAAACATGGACGTGCAACGTTTTTACCGCAAGCTGTTATTAAAAGCAGGTCTTTATCATTTGAGCAATTACGCATTGCAAATCAACACCCATCGTTTGTAGGTGTGGCGGCAGAACTTGTGCAGTACAACAATAAATATGAAAATGTAGTTTCAAATTTATTAGGTACGGTTATTGTTGCGAAAGATTTACGCGGAGCAAATGAGTTGGCGAAACAACTGCAATACCGTTATCGCATTGTAACAATCGAAGGTGATGTAGTGAATCCTGGCGGTTCTATGACTGGTGGGGCGGTAAAGCAAGCGAAATCTTCTTTATTAGGACGCCAACGTGAACTGGAAGAGTGGACTCGCAAGTTAACTGATATGGAAGAAAAAACAATGAAGTTAGAAAACTTTGTTAAAGCAGTAAAACAAGAGATTCAAGAAAAAGAAGTGAAAATACGCGAACTAAGGCAAACTGTAGAAGTAGATCGTGTAGATGAGCAGAAATTAAGAGAAGAGATTAATCGTCTAGAATTAGAAGAACATCGTATTAATGATCGATTGTCTATTTATGATTTAGAGATTGAAGGGTTTTTACAAGATCGAGTAAAAATGCAAGGGCGTAAAGAGGAGTTAGAAGGGATTTTAACGAATCTTCAAGCTGATATCACTAAGTTAGATAGTAAAATTGTAGCTTTAACAAAACAAAAAAGTGAGCAACATTCTTCGAAAGAAAAAGTTCAAAAAGAAATGACGGAGTTAAAAGTTCTGGTAGCTGAAAAGCAACAACGCTTATTTAATCAAAAAGAAAAAGTTGAACGATTGACGAAGGAAAAAGAAGAAACGGATGCGACACTTGTAAAAACGAAAGAGGATTTAGCGTTCTTAAAACAAGAAATGACATCTAATTCAAGTGGTGAAGAGCAAATTACGAATATGATTGAGAAGAAAGCATATGATCGTAATCAAACTTCAGAATTAATTCGCTCTCGTCGTGAACAACGTGTATCGTTGCAAGAGAGGGTAGAACATTTAGAGCGCAATTTGAAAGAAACGACAGGTAAACATAAATATATTCTTGAAATGTTGAAAGATCAAGAAGTGAGAATAAATCGACTTGATGTAGAGTTGGAAAATAGATTACAACATTTACGTGAAACATATACGATTTCATTTGAAGCGGCAAAACTAAAATATACAATGACAATGCCTGCAGAAGATGCGCGTAAGAAAGTAAAATTAATCAAATTATCTATAGAAGAGTTAGGTACAGTGAACCTAGGGGCAATTGATGAATATGAACGTGTAGCGGAGCGTCATACATTCTTACTAGAGCAGAGAGACGACCTAGAAGAAGCGAAAGCGACATTGCACCAGCTTATTACCGAAATGGATGAAGAAATGAAAAAACGCTTTTCTACTACGTTTGAAGGCATTAGAATGGAGTTTCAATCGGTATTCTCTGAATTATTTGGAGGCGGTAGAGCGGATTTAGTAATGACTAATCCAGAGGATTTACTAAATACGGGTATTGATATTGTAGCACAACCGCCAGGGAAGAAACTGCAGAACTTAGGTTTACTTTCAGGTGGAGAGCGTGCTTTAACAGCAATTGCGCTTTTATTTGGTATTTTAAAAGTACGCCCAGTACCATTCTGTGTACTAGATGAGGTAGAGGCAGCCCTTGATGAGGCGAATGTAGCTCGTTTTGCACAGTATTTAAAGAAATTCAGTAATGAGACGCAGTTTATTGTAATTACACATAGAAAAGGTACAATGGAAGAGTCTGATGTGTTGTACGGTGTAACAATGCAAGAATCAGGGGTATCTAAACTCGTTTCGGTTCGTTTAGACGCCGGAGAAGAACTTGTTGCAAGTGAATAGGAAGGATGGGAAAGTATGAGTTTTTTTAAAAAACTAAAAGAAAAAATTTCAAAACAAACGGATACAGTTACAGAGAAATTTAAACAAGGATTAGAAAAAACGAGAAATTCATTTGCGGATAAAGTGAATGATTTAGTGTATCGTTACCGTAAAGTGGACGAAGATTTTTTCGAAGAGTTAGAAGAAATCTTAATCGGTGCAGACGTTGGCGTTGCGACGGTAATGGAATTAATTGACCAATTGAAAGAAGAAGTACAACGTCGTAACATTCAAGATCCAAAAGAAGTACAAGCTGTTATTTCAGAAAAACTAGTAGGAATTTACAAAGGCGACAGCGATTTTAGTAACGAAATTAATATGCAAGAGGACCAATTAACGGTTGTTTTATTTGTTGGTGTTAATGGTGTAGGAAAAACGACGACAATTGGTAAACTGGCGCATAAGTTTAAATCAGAAGGTAAGTCAGTCCTATTAGCGGCAGGAGACACATTCCGTGCTGGAGCGATTGAACAATTAGAAGTATGGGGCGATCGCGTTGGTGTAGAAGTGATTAAACAAGGATCTGGATCTGATCCAGCGGCGGTTATGTATGACGCTGTACAAGCTGCGAAAGCACGTAAGGTAGATGTATTACTATGTGACACAGCAGGACGCTTGCAAAATAAAGTAAATTTAATGAAAGAATTAGAGAAGGTGAAGCGTGTAATTGAGCGTGAAGTACCAGGTGCTCCTCATGAAGTATTACTTGTTATTGATGCAACAACAGGACAAAACGGTTTAAGCCAAGCGAAAACATTCCGTGAAGCAACGAATGTAACTGGTATTGTTTTAACGAAGTTAGATGGAACTGCTAAAGGTGGTATTGTATTAGCGATTCGTAACGAAATGGATGTACCAGTGAAGTTTGTTGGATTAGGAGAGCAAATGGATGACTTGCAACAGTTTGATCCAGAACAATATGTGTATGGTTTATTTGCGAACTTAGTAGAAACAGAAGAAGTATAAGTGAAAGGAGCGGTATTTCCGCTTCTTTTTCTATAAAAAATATATGATGTTAAGAAAAAAACTTGACACTCTTTTGGACTACATGTAAACTAATTCATGTAAAGGGAAATCACTTAACAAAGGATGATCCAACATGCTCGAAAAAACAACGAGAATGAACTATTTATTTGATTTTTATCAATCGTTGTTAACGCAAAAACAAAGAAGTTATATGTCGCTTTATTATCTAGATGATTTATCTCTTGGTGAAATTGCGGAAGAATTTGATGTAAGTCGCCAAGCCGTGTATGATAACATTAAACGGACTGAAGCGATGCTTGAAGAATATGAAGAAAAATTAGTATTACTTCAAAAGTTTCAAGAGCGACAGCGACTTGTTGCAAAGCTAAAACAGCTAATCAGCGAAGAAGAGCATGTGAATGAAGAAATGAAACAAGTTGTTGAAGCTATCGAAAAATTAGATTAGGAGGGCGGCAATATGGCATTTGAAGGATTAGCCGACCGACTTCAACAGACAATGCAAAAAATCCGCGGCAAAGGAAAAGTTTCTGAAGCCGATGTGAAAGAAATGATGAGAGAAGTTCGTCTAGCTCTTTTAGAAGCAGATGTTAACTTTAAAGTAGTAAAAGATTTTGTGAAGCGTGTGTCTGAACGTGCTGTCGGACAAGATGTAACGAAAAGTTTGACACCTGGACAACAAGTAATTAAAGTTGTACAGGAAGAACTTACAGAACTTATGGGCGGAGAGCAAAGCAAAATTGCTGTTGCTAATAAGCCACCGACTGTTATTATGATGGTTGGTCTGCAAGGTGCGGGTAAAACAACGACGACAGGTAAGCTTGCGAATTTGCTTCGTAAAAAGCATAACCGTAAACCGATGCTTGTTGCAGCGGATATTTACCGTCCAGCAGCGATTAAACAGCTTGAAACATTAGGGAAGCAATTGGACATGCCTGTATTCTCTTTAGGAGATCAAGTAAGTCCTGTTGAAATTGCGAAACAAGCGATTGCAAAAGCAAAAGAAGATCATCACGATTATGTTTTAATCGATACAGCGGGTCGCCTGCATATTGATGAAGAACTAATGGATGAATTAGCGAAAGTTAAAGAAGTTGCGAAACCGGATGAAATTTTCCTTGTTGTCGATGCGATGACGGGACAAGACGCGGTAAATGTTGCACAAAGTTTCCATGAACAGTTAGGTTTAACAGGTGTTGTATTAACGAAGTTAGATGGTGATACGCGCGGTGGTGCTGCATTATCTATTAAGGCTGTAACAAACACGCCGATTAAATTTGCTGGTATGGGTGAAAAACTAGATGCAATTGAAGCGTTCCATCCAGAGCGTATGGCATCCCGTATTTTAGGGATGGGCGATGTCTTAACATTGATTGAAAAAGCGCAAGCTACAGTTGATGAAGAGAAAGCGAAAGAACTTGAGCAAAAAATGCGTACGCTTTCGTTTACGCTTGACGATTTCCTAGAACAACTTGGACAAGTGCGTCAACTTGGGCCGCTTGATGAATTGTTAGGAATGCTTCCTGGTGCAAATAAAATTAAAGGGCTGAAAAATGCACAAGTTGATGAAAAACAAATTGGGCATATTGAGGCAATTATTCGTTCTATGACTAAATTAGAACGAGAACAACCGGAAATAATCAATGCTAGTCGCAAAAAGCGCATTGCCAAAGGTAGCGGTACAACTGTACAAGAAATCAATCGTCTAATTAAACAATTCGATGACATGAAAAAAATGATGAAGACGATGACGGGAATGCAAAAAGGTAAGAAAAAAGGACTAGGTGGATTGAAGTTTCCATTCATGTAAGGAAAAAAAGATGGCTCTGTTAAGAAAAAATACTTTACAAAGCAATAGTCTTTTTGCTAATATAATTATCTGTGTGAAATAAATTCGGAGGTGCTTTATAAATGGCAGTTAAAATTCGTTTAAAACGTATGGGAGCTAAAAAAACTCCTTTCTATCGTGTAGTTGTTGCAGATTCTCGTTCTCCTCGTGACGGACGTTTCATTGAGGAAATCGGAACTTACAATCCAGTTGCTCAACCAGCTGAAGTTAAGATCAACGAAGAAGCAGCATTAAAATGGTTAGGAAATGGTGCTAAACCATCTGATACAGTTCGTAACTTATTCTCTAACCAAGGTATCATGGAGAAATTCCACTTATCTAAACAAGGTAAGTAATTGAGGCAATGACTATGAAGAAGTTAGTCGAGACGATTGTCAAGCCTCTTGTCGATTATCCTGAAGATGTAAAAGTTACACAGGAACTTTGCAACGGAGAGATAAAGTATCGATTAACTGTACATCCTGAGGATGTTGGAAAAGTCATTGGAAAGCAAGGGAGAGTTGCGAAAGCGATTCGAATGCTCTTGTATTCAGTGGGACATCATAATGATGAAAAAGTAACACTGGAAATTCAATAAACGTAAAAAAGGGCGAGGAGTTATTCCTCTCCCTTTTTTAACATTTAAATAGAGAGTGCATGTTCCATCTGTGAAATGGAGATGCTTAATTTATATAGAAACCAGGGGTGACATACTATTTATGACAAAATGGTTTAACGTAGGGAAGATTGTAAATACTCATGGCGTAAGAGGGGAAATCCGTGTTATTTCTCGTACTGATTTTCCAGAAGAGCGATATAAAGTAGGAAACACGTTATACATATCGAATGAGAAAGGCACAGACTACCTTCCGGTGAAGGTAACTTCTCATCGCCAACATAAGACATTCGATTTATTAACATTTGAAGGATATAACAATGTAGATGAAGTAGAGAAGTTTAAAGGTTCTTTAATAAAAGTACCAGAAGAGCAGTTAGGTGAACTTGCTGAAGGTGAATACTACTATCATGAAATTATTGGTTGCAGTGTTGTAACGGAAGAAGGAGAAGCGCTAGGGACAATCAAAGAGATTCTATCTCCTGGTGCAAATGATGTTTGGGTAATTAAACGCCCGAAGGGTCAAGATCTCTTAATTCCTTATATCGATGACGTTGTACTTCAAGTTAATATTGAAAATAAATTAGTAACCATTCATGTAATGGAAGGGCTGCTATAATGAAAATTGATATTTTAACGTTGTTCCCAGACATGTTTACCGGTGTATTTGGATCTTCTATATTAAAGAAGGCGCAAGAAAAAGAAGCGGTAAACCTTCGTGTTGTTAACTTTCGTGATTATACAACAAGTAAGCATAATAGCGTAGACGATTATCCTTACGGCGGAGGAGCTGGTATGGTCCTTACTCCTCAGCCTATTTTTGATGCTGTAGAAGATTTGACGAAAGAGACAGAGCGTAAGCCTAGAGTTGTCTTAATGTGTCCGCAGGGCGAAAGATTTACGCAGAAGAAAGCGGAAGAGCTTGCAGGGGAAGAACATTTGATCTTCGTATGTGGGCATTATGAAGGGTATGACGAACGAATTCGTGAGCATCTCGTAACGGATGAGATTTCTATTGGTGACTATGTATTAACGGGCGGAGAATTAGCCTCTATGGTTATTACTGATAGTGTTGTACGTCTCTTGCCAGGTGTGCTAGGAAATCATGCTTCACAAGTAGAGGATTCGTTTAGTACAGGTTTATTAGAGCATCCTCATTATACACGTCCAGCTGATTTTCGTGGTATGAAGGTACCGGATGTATTAATGTCAGGGAATCATAAAAACATTGATGAATGGCGACATAAGGAATCTTTGCGTCGAACGTATACGCGTAGACCTGATTTGTTAGATGAGAGAGAGTTATCTAAACAAGAGAAAAAATGGCTTGAGGAAATAAAGCGAGAGCAGTAATAACTTCATATATTTGCTATTGCAACAGGCCTAGTAATATGCTATTATAACATTTGTGCTACTGAAATCAGTAGCCGTATTAACGATGTTCCGCTGTAATTTATTAAGACTTTATAAGAGCATCTGTTTAAAGGAGAGAATTTAATATGCAACAATTAATCGCAGAAATTACAAAAGGCCAATTAAAAACTGACCTTCCTTCATTCCGTCCTGGTGACACTTTACGTGTACACGTAAAAGTTGTTGAGGGAACTCGTGAAAGAATTCAGCTTTTCGAAGGTGTTGTAATTAAACGTCGTGGTGGCGGAATCAGTGAAACATTCACAGTTCGTAAGATTTCTTACGGTGTAGGTGTTGAGCGTACATTCCCAGTTCACACGCCAAGAATCGCGAAAATCGAAGTACTTCGCCGTGGTAAAGTACGTCGTGCTAAGTTATACTACTTACGTAACCTTCGCGGTAAAAAAGCACGTATTAAAGAAATTCGATAAGACATGTATGGGAGCTTGTAAATGCACAAGCTCCCTTTTTCCAATCTATATGAAATTTTGGTATAATACGAGCAGTTTACATAACCGTGGAGGGGAAATGCATGAAAAAAGAGAAGAGTTCACTTTGGGAATGGATTAAAGCAATTTTGATTGCTGTTGTATTAGCTGGTGTTATTAGACAGTTTTTCTTTGCGCCAATTCTCGTAGATGGGGTATCGATGGCACCTACTTTACATGATCGTGATCGAATGATTGTGAATAAAATTGGTTATCACATTGGAGATCCAAAACGCTTTGATATTATCGTATTTCGAGCAACAGAAGATAAAGATTACATTAAGCGCATTATAGGCCTGCCAGGCGATGAAATAGAGTATCGTAATGATAAACTGTATGTTAACGGAAAGGCTTATGAGGAGCCGTATTTAGACAAGCAGAAAAAGCAAATTGCTGATGGACCGCTTACATATGATTTTAATCTTGAAGAAATGACAGGCAAGAAAACCGTTCCAAAAGATCAATTATTTGTTTTAGGTGATAATCGTCGTTTTAGTAAAGATAGCCGTTCAATCGGTACGATTTCAATGGATCAAGTAATTGGTAAAGCTAATATGTTATATTGGCCGTTAGAAGACGCACGTATTGTGAAATAAATGAAAAAGAAGGTGGCAACATGGTAATTCAATGGTTTCCAGGGCATATGGCGAAGGCTAGACGCCAAGTAACGGAGAAATTAAAATTAATTGATGTTGTAATTGAACTTGTAGATGCTCGATTACCATTATCATCTCGAAACCCAATGATTGATGAAATCATTACACATAAGCCAAGGCTTGTTGTTTTAAATAAAGCGGATATGGCGGATGATCGTTTAACAAAACAATGGATCGCATATTTTAAAGAAAAAGGCCATATGGCAATTTCGATTAACGCGCAAGCTGGACAAGGTATGAAGGAAATTGCAGCAGCTTGTAAAGTGCTTGTTAAAGAAAAATTTGATAAAATGGTTGCAAAAGGTATTAGACCGAGAGCGATTCGTGCATTAATTGTAGGTATACCAAATGTTGGTAAATCTACATTGATTAATAAATTGGCAAAGAAAAATATTGCTAAAACAGGAGATCGTCCAGGTGTGACAACAGCTCAACAATGGATTAAAGTTGGGAAGGAAATGGAATTGTTAGATACACCAGGTATTCTGTGGCCTAAATTTGAAGATCAATTAGTGGGTCTTCGTTTAGCGACAACGGGTGCAATTAAAGATTCAATTTTAAATTTACAAGATGTAGCTGTTTACGCATTACGTTTTATGGAGAAACATTATCCAGAACGCTTGAAAGAACGCTATAATTTAAATGAGATTCCAGAAGATATTGTGGAATTATTCGATGCAATTGGAAAAAATAGAGGCTGCTTAATGGGCGGCGGAATGATTGATTATGATAAGACATCTGAGCTTGTGCTTCGTGAGCTTCGTGGTGGCAAACTTGGAAAAATGACGTTTGAAACACCGGAAGAGTTTGGAGAGCAAGTGGAAGATGTGGAAAAAATAGAAGAAGTATAAGACGTGCGTTTGTGCGTCTTTTCTTTTTGGATATGTTTAAAAAGGAGCTTGTATAAATGCAAACTATGACGATAAAAGAAGCGGAAAATGTATTGAAAGAAATTATGAATGAAGAAGATGATCGCTTTCAACTGTTAATGAAAGATGATCGAAAAGGTGTTCAAAAGCTCGTTTTGAAGTGGTATAAACAAAAAGAGTTAGAACAGAAAGAAAAAGAGAAGTTTTTTGAAATGTCCAAGTATGAAAATGCTTTGCGTGAAAAAGGGGTCACATATATCGCGGGTATTGATGAAGTAGGGCGTGGGCCATTGGCTGGGCCTGTTGTGACGGCAGCTGTCGTTCTTCCTGAGGATTTTTATATTCCAGGGTTAAATGACTCGAAAAAGTTGAGTGAAGCGAAACGTGAGCGTTTTTATGATGAAATAAAAGTACAAGCAATTGCAATTGGAGTAGGAATTGTATCACCGCAAGTTATTGATGATATTAATATTTACCAAGCAACGAAACAAGCGATGTTAGATGCAGTTGCAAATTTATCTTGTACACCCCAACATTTATTAATTGATGCGATGAAGCTTCCTACACCAATTCCGCAAACATCAATTATTAAAGGTGATGCGAAAAGTGTTTCGATTTCAGCAGCATCCATTATAGCAAAAGTAACGAGAGATCGTATGATGAAAGAACTGGGAGAGAAGTATCCTGAATATGGATTTGAGCAACATATGGGATATGGCACAAAGCAACATTTAGAGGCAATTGAAGTGCATGGAGTACTAGATGAACACCGCAAGTCATTCGCACCAATTAAAGATATGATTCAAAAATAAGCTGTAAATATACAGCTTATTTTTTTATTTTGGCATATAAACATTACTATTTTCGAAAAAGAATAAAGCGATTTCAGTTTTCTGACACTTTATTGTAGACAGCGTGCCAATCATCTTATACAATGGCAATGTAATGTTTTTTAAACATTAAAAAACTTTTCGAGTAAAACAGGAAAACAGGGGAGGATGGGACCATGAATATCCATGAGTACCAAGGTAAGGCAGTCCTTAGAAGCTATGGGGTTAGCGTTCCGAACGGGAAGGTTGCATTTACAGTAGAAGAAGCTGTAGAAGCAGCGAAAGAATTAGGAACAGATGTATGTGTAGTGAAAGCACAAATTCACGCTGGTGGACGCGGCAAAGCTGGCGGAGTAAAAGTTGCAAAAAATTTAGATGAAGTTCGTACATATGCAGAAAGCATTTTAGGAACTACACTTGTGACACATCAAACAGGTCCTGAAGGTAAGGAAGTAAAACGCTTACTTATCGAAGAAGGTTGCGATATTAAAAAAGAATATTATGTAGGTCTAGTTTTAGATCGTGCAACTTCTCAAGTTGTTTTAATGGCGTCTGAAGAAGGCGGAACAGAAATTGAAGAAGTAGCAGAAAAAACACCTGAAAAAATCTTTAAAGAATATATTGATCCAGCAGTAGGCTTGCAAGGTTTCCAAGCGCGCCGAATTGCATTTAACATCAATATTCCAAAAGAGCTTGTAGGACAAGCTGTGAAGTTTATGATGGGCTTATATCGTGCGTTTATCGAAAAAGATTGCTCTATCGCTGAGATTAACCCACTTGTTACAACAGGCGAAGGTAAAGTTATGGCATTAGATGCAAAATTAAACTTTGATTCTAATGCGTTATATCGCCATAAAGACATTTTAGAGCTTCGTGATCTTGATGAAGAGGATTCAAAAGAAATTGAAGCTTCAAAATACGACTTAAACTACATTCCTTTAGATGGAAATATCGGTTGTATGGTTAATGGTGCAGGTTTAGCGATGGCTACAATGGATATCATTAAACATTACCACGGTGACCCAGCTAACTTCTTAGATGTTGGTGGCGGTGCAACTGCAGAAAAAGTTACAGAAGCATTCAAAATTATCCTTTCTGACAAAAATGTAAAAGGTATCTTCGTTAACATTTTTGGTGGCATTATGAAGTGTGATGTTATTGCAGAAGGTGTTATTGAAGCAACGAAACAAGTAGGTCTTGAGTTACCTTTAGTTGTACGTCTTGAAGGCACAAACGTAGAACTAGGTAAGAAAATTTTAAATGAGTCTGGCTTAAATATTGTTGCAGCAGAATCTATGGCAGACGGTGCACAAAAAATTGTTTCACTAGTGGGCTAATAGAAAGCGGGGGAGAAAAATGAGCGTATTAGTTAATAAAGATACAAAAGTTATTGTTCAAGGTATTACAGGTTCTCAAGGTTTATTCCATACAAAACAAATGATTGAATACGGTACGAAAATTGTCGGTGGTGTAACACCAGGTAAGGGCGGCACTGATATTGAAGGTGTACCAGTATTTGATACAGTAGAAGATGCAGTGAAAGCAACAGGCGCAAACGCTTCAGTTGTATACGTTCCACCCGCTTTTGCGGCAGATGCAATTATGGAAGCTGTTGATGCAGAAATTGATTTAGTAGTATGTATTACTGAAGGGATTCCTGTATTAGATATGGTAAACGTAAAGAGATATATGGCGGGTAAACATACACGTTTACTTGGACCAAACTGCCCAGGTGTAATCACACCAGATGAATGTAAGATTGGTATTATGCCAGGATATATTCATAAAAAAGGTCATGTTGGTATCGTATCTCGCTCTGGTACATTAACTTATGAAGCTGTACATCAGTTAACACAAGAAGGTATTGGCCAATCTACTGCTGTAGGTATCGGCGGAGACCCTGTTAACGGTACAGACTTTATTGATGCGTTAAAAGCATTTAATGAAGATGAAGAAACACATGCTGTAATTATGATTGGTGAAATCGGCGGTACAGCAGAAGAAGAGGCAGCTGAATGGGTAAAAGCTAATATGACAAAACCTGTTGTAGGCTTCATTGGTGGTCAAACAGCGCCTGCTGGCAAACGTATGGGCCATGCTGGTGCAATCATTTCTGGCGGTAAAGGAACTGCTGCTGAAAAGATTAAAACAATGGAAGCTTGTGGCATTAAAGTAGCTGAAACTCCAGCAGTTATGGGAGAAACGCTAATCTCTGTTTTAAAAGAAAAAGGTTTATTTGAGACTTGTAAAAACTATTAATCTGTTGAAAGACACCTTCTTACTTGAGGGTGTCTTTTTACACTTTTTTCTGTTTACATAATAAAAATTATGGGTAAGGAGAATCAAGATGAAAAGAGAGAGATTATTACATCTTCATTACTTGCTAGCAGATTATTGGAAAGCGATGGAGAGGCTACTATATGTCGATCCAGAATTAAAGAACATATATAAATTTAACGAAAAACAAATGGAACACTACACTGGAATATCCTCGAAAAAATCTTCAGAACTAGTAAAATTTCTTCAAAGTTCAAATCTTCCGCAATATATATCTTATTTAGAGAGAAATCGTATTTTTTATATAACGATATGGGATGAAGATTATCCGCAATTATTACGTGAAATACAAGACCCTCCCTTCGTTTTATATGGAAAAGGAGAGAAAGATTTCCTGAATAAAGTAAATAAATTAGCAGTTGTTGGAACGAGAGAACCATCATTATATGGTCATGAGAGTTTGAAGTTTATTTTACACCCCTTATTAGAAAGAGAGTGGCTTATTGTCAGTGGGTTTGCAAAAGGGATAGATACAATGTCTCATGAGATTACAGTAAGGCATCATCGCCCGACTATTGCGATATTAGGGCATGGATTGTCTTTTATGTATCCGAAAGAAAATAGACATTTATATGAAATGTGGAAGGAATATATATTGTTATTGACAGAGTATCCGCCGCACTATGCACCGAAAAAATGGTATTTTCCAAAAAGGAACCGGATTATTAGTGGTATAAGTAAAGGTGTTTTAGTTGTAGAAGCGAAATCGAGAAGTGGAACACTTATTACTGCAGACCTTGCGTTAGAGCAAAATAGAGAGGTGTTTGCGCTTCCTGGACCTATATTTATAGAGGGGGCATCGGGAACGAATCATCTTATTCAGCAAGGAGCAAAACTAGTAAGAAATGCAGAAGATATCTTGGAAGAGATTTTAAATTAATCTTATATTTTTATGTTTTTATTAAACAATTATTGACAAATGGTAGATTGGCACTGTATGGTATATTCATTCTTGATTGACAAAAACAAGAGAAATCAATAAGATTAATGAAGACTTGAATCCACCTCTTAAGGAGGCACTAGCATGTCAGATTACCTCGTAATCGTGGAGTCGCCTTCTAAGGCGAAGACCATTGAGAAATATTTAGGGAAAAAATACAAAGTTGTCGCGTCTATGGGACATGTTCGCGATTTGCCAAAAAGTCAAATGGGGATAGAAGTAAAGAACAACTTCACCCCGAAGTATATTACCATTCGTGGTAAAGGTCCCGTCTTAAAAGATTTAAAATCAGCGGCGAAAAAAGCAAAGAAAGTCTATCTCGCGGCCGATCCAGACCGTGAAGGGGAAGCGATTGCTTGGCATTTAGCGAATACGTTAAATGTGGACGTTGAATCAGATTGTCGGGTTGTGTTTAATGAGATTACGAAAGATGCAATCAAAGAATCATTTAAACATCCTCGTGCAATTAATATGGATTTAGTGGATGCACAACAAGCAAGACGTATACTTGATCGTCTTGTTGGTTACAATATTAGTCCTTTATTATGGAAGAAAGTAAAAAAAGGATTAAGTGCAGGACGTGTACAATCTGTAGCAGTTCGTTTAATCATCGAGCGTGAAAGGGAAATTCAAAACTTTGAACCTGAAGAATTCTGGACAATTAAAACAGAATTTGTAAAAGGAAAAGACACATTTGAAGCAAGCTTTTACGGTGTAGATGGTGAAAAAGTTCAATTAACAAATGAAACGCAAGTGAATGAAATAATTGAACAGATGAAAGACAATGCGTTTTCAGTTGAAAATGTAACGCGCAAAGAGCGAAAACGTAATCCTGCATTACCGTTTACAACATCTTCCTTGCAACAAGAAGCAGCACGTAAGTTAAACATGCGAGCAAAGAAAACAATGATGCTTGCACAGCAATTGTATGAAGGGATAGATCTTGGAAAACAAGGAACTGTAGGTCTTATTACGTATATGAGAACTGATTCAACACGTATCTCAGAAACAGCTCAAACAGAGGCTCGTACTTACATCACTGAAGCGTATGGTACGGAATACATAGGAACAGAAAAGAAGAAAGAAACGAAAAAGTCAAATGCACAAGATGCGCATGAGGCAATTCGTCCTACTTCAGTAATGAGAAAGCCAGAGGAACTAAAAAGTTTCTTAGGTCGTGATCAACTTCGATTATATAAATTGATTTGGGAGCGATTTGTTGCAAGTCAAATGGCGTCTGCTATAATGGATACTGTGACAGCGAGACTCATTAATAACAATGTTCAGTTCCGTGCAAGTGGATCGGTTGTAAAGTTCCCAGGATTTATGAAAGTGTATGTAGAGTCAAAAGATGATGGTGCTGAAGAAAAGGATAAGATGTTGCCACCTTTAGAAGTAGGGGAAACTGTATTTTCAAAGGATTTAGAACCAAAGCAACATTTTACACAACCTCCTCCGCGCTATACAGAGGCTCGCCTAGTAAGAACACTTGAAGAACTTGGAATTGGAAGACCGTCAACATATGTACCTACACTTGAAACAATTCAAAAGCGTGGGTATGTAGGTTTGGATAATAAACGCTTCGTTCCGACTGAACTTGGTGAAATAGTAATTGAACTTATTTTAGAGTTTTTCCCAGAAATTATTAACATTGAATTTACTGCCAATATGGAGCAAAGCCTTGATGAAGTAGAAGAAGGAAATGCGAATTGGGTAAAAATTGTTGATGATTTCTACGTAGGTTTTGAACCGCGTTTAGAAAAAGCGGAAAAAGAAATGCGTGAAGTGGAAATTAAAGATGAACCAGCTGGGGAAGATTGTGAATTATGTAATCACCCAATGGTCTTTAAAATGGGTAAATACGGGAAATTTATGGCTTGCTCGAATTTCCCAGATTGTCGTAATACAAAGCCGATTGTGAAAGAAATCGGTGTTACTTGTCCAAAGTGTGATAAGGGTCAAATTATTGAACGCCGTAGTAATAAAAAGAAACGTCTTTTCTATGGGTGCGGTACGTATCCGGAATGCGACTTTGTATCTTGGGATAAGCCAATTGGTCGTAAGTGTCCGAAGTGCGAAGGCATGCTTGTAGAGAAAAAGTTGAAAAAAGGCGTGCAAGTACAATGTATTTCGTGCGATTATGAAGAAGAACAACAAATGTGAGCGTAACTGCTCACATTTTTTTCGGGAAGAAAAGGAAAGGTGATATAAATGACAACACAAGTAGTAAACGTCATTGGCGCAGGTCTTGCAGGAAGTGAAGCGGCTTACCAAATTGCAAAACGTGGTGTCCAAGTTAGATTATATGAAATGAGACCGGTAAGGCAAACGCCAGCTCATCACACAGATAAATTCGCTGAATTAGTATGTAGTAACTCACTTCGTGCAAACACTTTAACAAATGCAGTTGGAGTTATTAAAGAGGAAATGCGCTTAATGGATTCTGTAATTATTCGTGCGGCGGATGAGTGCTCTGTACCAGCTGGAGGTGCTTTAGCTGTAGATCGTCATGAGTTCGCAGCTAAAGTAACAGAATACGTAAAGAACCATCCAAATGTAACTGTAATGAATGAAGAAATTACAGATATTCCAGAGGGACCGACAATTATTGCTACAGGTCCATTAACATCTCCTGATCTTTCTGCAAAATTGAAAGAATTAACAGGAGAAGATTATTTCTACTTCTATGATGCTGCAGCCCCAATCGTAGAAAAAGACAGTATTGACATGAATAAAGTATATTTAAAATCGCGTTATGACAAAGGTGAAGCTGCATATTTAAATTGCCCAATGACAGAAGAAGAGTTTGATCGTTTTTATGAGGCTCTAATTGCTGCTGAGACAGTGCCTTTAAAAGAGTTTGAAAAAGAAATTTTCTTTGAAGGTTGTATGCCAGTAGAAGTTATGGCAAATAGAGGGAGACAGACGTTAGTATTTGGACCTATGAAACCTGTTGGATTGGAAGATCCAAAAACAGGGAAAACGCCATATGCTGTTGTTCAGTTACGTCAAGATGATGCAGCGGGAACTTTATACAATATCGTAGGTTTCCAAACTCATTTAAAGTGGGGACCGCAAAAAGAAGTGCTACAGTTAATTCCGGGATTGGAAAATGCAGAGATTGTACGTTATGGTGTAATGCATCGTAATACGTTTATTAATTCACCTAATTTGCTTCGTCCAACATATCAATATAAACAACGTGATGATTTATTCTTCGCTGGTCAAATGACTGGAGTAGAGGGATATGTTGAATCAGCAGCATCAGGATTATTAGCAGGAATTAATGCTGCGCGTCTTGTGCAAGGTGAAGAGCCAGTTGTATTACCGCCAGTAACTGCGATGGGTAGCATGGCAAATTACATTACGGCAACGAACGCTAAAAACTTCCAGCCGATGAATGCGAACTTCGGTCTATTTGCACCGTTAGAGAAGAAGATTAAAAAGAAAGCAGAACGAAATGAAGCGTACGCAGCACGCGCTTTAGAAACGATTCGAAATTTTGTAAATATTTAGTTAAATTTCTTGCAAAGGCTACTAAGTTGTGATACGATTTAGTAGCCTTTATTGAGGTGAGTTGTGTGAATGTGAAGAAATTGTTACAATTATTCGTTGGATATTTACAAATTGAAAGAAATTATTCAAAATATACAATTGCAAGTTATCAAAATGATTTAGAACATTTTGTGCAATTTATGGAACGAGAAGGCATATCCTCTTTTTTAGACGTTACATACGCGGATGTTCGTTTGTACTTAACGACGTTGCACGATGAAAAGTTAGCCCGTAAATCTGTCGCAAGAAAAGTATCAAGCTTACGAAGTTTATATCGTTTTTTGATGCGTGAAGGTTATCGAAAGGATAATCCGTTTGCACTTGCGTCACTCCCCAAAAAAGAATTGTCAATCCCAAAGTTTTTATATGCTGAAGAGTTAGAGGAATTATTTGAAGTTTCTGACACGGAAACGCCATTAGGCCAAAGGAATCAAGCTTTATTAGAGTTGATGTATGCGACTGGGATCCGTGTGAGTGAATGTGTCAATTTACAACTTACCGATATTGACTTTGCGGTGGGAACAATTTTAGTAATGGGAAAAGGAAAAAAACAAAGGTATATTCCGTTCGGAAGCTATGCGCAAGATTCTTTAATTACTTATATAGAGAATGGGAGAAAACAGTTAGTTAATAAGACTGACGAAGATTCTCATATGGTATTTTTAAATGCGAAAGGTACACCGCTAACAAGTCGTGGGGTTCGTTATGTTTTAAATGAACTCATTAAAAAGGCTTCGCTGACAATGCGGATAAGTCCCCATATGTTAAGGCATACATTTGCTACACATATGCTAGATGAAGGGGCGGATTTACGTACTGTACAGGAGCTATTAGGCCATGAAAATTTGTCGACGACACAAATTTATACGCATGTCTCTAAAGAAAGATTGCGTTCTGTTTACATGAAGCATCACCCGCGGGCATAAATTGCTTTAAAAGCTATAAAAACAAATAAAGGAGTTTTTTCTATGGGAAATTTCCACGCTACAACGATATTTGCAGTTCATCATAATGGAGAATGTGCAATGGCTGGAGATGGCCAAGTGACAATGGGAAATGCTGTTGTAATGAAACATACAGCTCGTAAAGTTCGTAAACTTTTCCAAGGTAAAGTTTTAGCTGGTTTCGCAGGATCAGTTGCTGACGCATTTACTCTTTTTGAAATGTTTGAAGGGAAATTAGAAGAGTATAATGGCAACTTGCAGCGTGCTGCTGTTGAAATGGCAAAACAATGGCGTGGCGATAAAATGTTACGTCAGCTAGAAGCGATGCTCATTGTCATGGATAAAACAACTATGCTCCTTGTTTCAGGTACAGGAGAAGTGATTGAACCGGATGATGGTATTTTAGCAATTGGATCTGGTGGGAATTATGCACTTTCTGCAGGTCGTGCTTTAAAGCAATATGCAAGTGAACACTTAACAGCGAAGCAAATTGCGAAAGCGAGTTTAGAGATTGCTGGCGATATTTGTGTTTATACGAATCACAACATAATTGTTGAAGAATTGTAGAATCGTAAGGGAGGCATTTTATATGCATTTACATTTTACTCCGCGCCAAATTGTGGAAAAATTAGATCAATACATCATCGGTCAAAAAGACGCAAAGAAAGCGGTTGCTGTAGCGTTGAGAAATCGATATCGCCGCAGTAAATTAGCTGAAAATTTACGTGACGAAATTGCACCTAAAAATATTTTAATGATTGGACCGACAGGTGTTGGGAAAACAGAGGTAGCACGACGAATGGCGAAACTCGTTGGAGCACCTTTTATTAAGGTTGAGGCTACAAAATTCACAGAAGTTGGATATGTGGGTAGAGATGTAGAGTCGATGGTACGTGACTTGGTGGAAACATCGGTTCGTATCGTAAAAGAAGAAATGGTAGTGAAAGTTCAAGATAAAGCAGAAGAGCAAGCGAATCAACGTCTTGTTGAAATTTTAGTGCCGAGTCCGGAGAAGCAATCTGGATTCAAAAATCCATTAGAGATGCTTTTTGGAGGCGCTCAAAATTCGAATCAAACGTCTGATACACAAGAAGATGTTGAAATCGAAAAGAAACGTCAAGATGTAGAGAGAAAGCTTGCTGCAGGGCTTCTTGAAGAAGAAATTGTATCGATTGAAGTGACTGAACAACAGTCTTCCATGTTTGATATGTTACAAGGAACTGGCATGGAACAAATGGGAATGAATTTCCAAGATGCGCTAGGAAGTTTTATGCCGAAAAAAACGAAAAAACGTAAACTTTCTGTAAAAGAAGCAAGAAAACTCTTGACAAATGAAGAGGCACAGCGCTTAATTGATATGGATGAAGTTACACAAGAGGCTGTTTATCGTGCTGAACAGCTCGGGATTATTTTTATCGATGAAATTGACAAAATTGCTGGTAAGCAGTCGAATAGCGTAGATGTATCACGTGAAGGTGTGCAACGTGACATTCTGCCAATTGTAGAAGGGTCGAATGTTGCGACAAAATACGGATCAGTAAAAACGGATTATATTTTATTCGTTGCAGCTGGAGCGTTCCATATGTCTAAACCGTCGGATTTAATTCCGGAATTGCAAGGGAGATTTCCGATTCGAGTAGAATTAACAAAATTATCGACAGACGATTTTGTTAAAATATTAATCGAGCCTGACAATGCGTTAATTAAACAATATATGGCATTATTAGCGACTGAAGGTATAGAAATTGAATTTTCAGACGAAGCTATTCGTAAGATTGCTGAGATTGCTTATCAAGTTAATCAGGATACAGATAATATTGGAGCAAGAAGACTTCATACGATTATGGAGAAGCTCCTTGAAGATTTATCGTTTGAAGCATCTGAAATTACGTTAGAGAAAATAACGATAACACCTCAATACGTTGAGGAGAAATTAGCAACAATTGCTAAAAATAAAGATGTGAGCCAGTTTATTTTGTAATAGTGTCATCAGGTGACTCGCCCTAGTTTCCAAGTGATGAAAAAATATGTGAGTAACATGTAGGAGGAACTTTTGAAATGGAATTATTAGCAAAAACGAGAAAATTAAATGCGTTATTACAGAGCGCAGCAGGGAAGCCTGTAAACTTTAGAGAAATGTCTGACACAATGTGTGAAGTAATCGAAGCAAACGTATTCGTAGTTAGCCGTCGTGGTAAATTATTAGGTTATGCAATTCACCAACAAATCGAAAACGAACGCATGAAGCAAATGCTTGCAGAACGTCAATTCCCAGAAGAATATACACAAAGCTTATTCAACATTACAGAAACATCTTCAAACTTAGATGTGAACAGTGCTTACACAGCATTCCCAGTAGAAAACAGAGAATTATTCGGTCAAGGTTTAACTACAATCGTACCAATCGTTGGTGGCGGTGAGCGTCTAGGTACATTAGTATTAGCTCGTCTTGGTCAAGAGTTCTTAGATGATGATTTAATCCTTGCTGAGTACAGCTCAACTGTTGTAGGTATGGAAATCTTACGTGAAAAAGCAGAAGAAATCGAAGAGGAAGCGCGTAGTAAAGCTGTTGTTCAAATGGCAATCAGCTCATTATCTTACAGTGAGTTAGAAGCAATTGAGCATATCTTCGAAGAATTAAATGGAACAGAAGGTTTACTTGTTGCAAGTAAAATTGCTGATCGCGTAGGAATTACTCGCTCTGTAATCGTAAATGCACTACGTAAATTAGAAAGTGCTGGTGTTATTGAGTCTCGCTCTTTAGGTATGAAAGGAACATACATTAAAGTGCTAAACGACAAGTTTCTACAAGAACTTGCTAAATTAAAAACAAACTAATTTATAAAAAACTCTCCTCAATTGAGGAGAGTTTTTTTGTGCAATGGATAGAAGATGCTTGTGAAAAGTGTCATAAGCGTTTTTTCTGGGAAAACTATTAATTGTATTTACTTTTTTGCTTAAAAGAAAAGAAGGTTGGTAATACTAGAATTCGAGTATGAACAAAGAAAGTTTTACATTGTTCGCATTTTCGACTTGATTGTAATATTTCAGTATGATATAGTAAGCAGTGGTGTCAGTACAAAGTACACACGTTTACTGATTTAAGTGTTGGTGCTACGTTTGTAGTTTCGCTTAGAGATGAAGTAAACGGAGGATATCAAAAACCATTTAGGAGGAACTATATTATGTCAGTAATTTCTATGAAGCAATTGCTTGAAGCTGGTGTTCATTTCGGACATCAAACTCGTCGTTGGAACCCAAAAATGAAGCGTTACATTTTCACAGAGCGTAACGGTATCTACATCATCGACTTACAAAAAACTGTGAAAAAAGTTGAGGAAGCTTACAGAACGATGCGCGACATCGCTGCTGAAGGCGGAGACATCTTATTCGTAGGTACTAAAAAACAAGCACAAGAAGCTATTAAAGAAGAAGCAACTCGTGCTGGTATGTACTTCGTTAACCAACGTTGGTTAGGTGGAACTTTAACAAACTTCCAAACAATCCAAAAGCGTATCAAGCGTCTTAAAGACATCGAAAGAATGCAAGAAGATGGTACTTTCGAAGTACTTCCTAAGAAAGAAGTTGTTCAACTTAAAAAAGAGTTAGAGCGTCTTGAGAAATTCTTAGGCGGTATTAAAGATATGAAAGGTCTTCCAAGTGCATTATTCGTAGTAGACCCTCGTAAAGAGCGTATTGCAGTTGCTGAAGCACGCAAATTACACATTCCAATCATCGGTATCGTTGATACAAACTGTGATCCAGACGAAATCGATCACGTTATCCCAGCAAACGATGATGCAATTCGTGCTGTAAAACTTCTTACATCTAAAATGGCAGACGCGATCCTTGAAGCAAAACAAGGTGAAGAAACTGTTACTGCGTAACAAAGTTGGAAAGGTGATAAGGGGTTCGGCCTTTTATCACCTTTTTTAAGGTATAAACACCTTTATAAAAGGTATAAATACATATTTTAGGAGGATGAAAAGTATGGCAATCACTGCTCAAATGGTAAAAGAATTACGTGAAAAAACTGGCGCAGGTATGATGGACTGCAAAAAAGCTTTAACAGAAACTAACGGCGACATGGAGAAGGCAATTGACTTCTTACGTGAAAAAGGTATTGCGAAAGCTGCTAAAAAAGCAGACCGCATTGCTGCTGAAGGTTTAACTTTCATCGAAACAAACGGTAACGACGCTTTAATCTTAGAATTAAACTCTGAAACTGATTTCGTTGCGAAAAACGAAGGTTTCCAAACACTAATTAAAGAATTAGCTGCTCACTTATTAACTAACAAACCAGCTAACGTTGAAGAAGCTATGGCTCAAACAATGGAAAACGGTAAAAAAGTTGAAGAGCACATCAACGAAGCAATCGCTAAAATTGGTGAAAAACTTACACTTCGTCGTTTCGAAATCGTATCAAAAACTGATGCTGATGCATTCGGCGCTTACCTACACATGGGTGGACGCATTGGTGTATTAACAGTTCTTGAAGGTTCTACTGATGAAGCTGCTGCTAAAGATGTTGCAATGCACATCGCTGCAGTTAACCCTAAATACATCGACCGCGATGCTGTAACAGCTGAAGAAGTTGAGCATGAGCGTCAAGTATTAACACAACAAGCATTAAACGAAGGCAAGCCTGAGAAAATCGTTGCGAAAATGGTTGAAGGCCGTCTAGGCAAATTCTTCGAAGAGATTTGCTTACTTGACCAAGCATTCGTTAAAAACCCTGATATGAAAGTTCGTCAATTCGTTGAGTCTAAAGGCGGAACATTAAAAGGATTCGTTCGCTACGCTGTTGGTGAAGGTATCGAAAAACGCGAAGACAACTTTGCTGAAGAAGTAATGAACCAAGTAAAAGGTAGTAACTAATACAGATTAGGGAACACATTGTGTTCCCTTTTTTAAAATAAAGATGTAAGCAATTGGAGGTTCATTATGAGTAAACCGAAATATAATCGTGTCGTTTTAAAGCTAAGTGGAGAAGCTTTAGCTGGAGAGCAAGGATTTGGAATTAACCCAACTGTTATTAAGTCAGTTGCGGAACAAGTAAAAGAAATTGCAGAACTTGATGTAGAGGTTGCTGTTGTTGTTGGTGGCGGTAACATTTGGCGTGGAAAAATTGGAAGTGAAATGGGCATGGATCGTGCAGGGGCAGATTACATGGGCATGTTAGCGACAGTTATGAATTCATTAGCTCTTCAAGATAGCTTGGAGAATATCGGAATTCAAACTCGTGTACAAACTTCAATTGAGATGCGTCAAGTTGCAGAACCTTACATTCGTCGTAAAGCAGTTCGTCACTTAGAGAAAAAACGTGTTGTTATCTTTGCAGCAGGTACAGGTAACCCATACTTCTCTACAGATACAACAGCAGCATTACGTGCGGCAGAAATTGAAGCAGATGTAATTTTAATGGCGAAAAACAATGTAGATGGTGTATATAATGCGGATCCATCTATTGATCCAACAGCTACAAAATACGAAACGCTTACTTACTTAGATGTATTAAAAGAAGGTTTAGGTGTAATGGATTCTACAGCTTCTTCTCTATGTATGGATAATGATATTCCATTAATTGTATTCTCAGTTATGGAAAAAGGTAATATTAAACGTGCCGTTTTAGGCGAAAATATCGGAACAGTGGTAAGGGGGAAATAAATATGGGACAACAAGTATTGAAGTCTTCAAATGAAAAAATGGAAAAAGCAGTTGCTGCTTATTCTCGTGAATTAGCAACAGTTCGTGCTGGCCGTGCAAACGCGTCTGTATTAGATAAGGTACAAGTTGATTACTACGGTGCACCAACACCAGTTGTGCAATTAGCGAACATTACAGTTCCAGAAGCACGTTTACTAGTAATTCAACCTTATGATAAAACTTCTATCGGTGATATTGAAAAAGCAATTTTAAAAGCAGATTTAGGCTTAAACCCTTCTAATGATGGAACTGTAATTCGTATTGCATTTCCTGCACTAACAGAAGAGCGTCGTCGTGATCTTGTAAAAGTTGTGAAAAAATATGCTGAAGAAGCAAAAGTTGCTGTTCGTAACGTACGTCGTGACGGAAATGATGATCTTAAGAAGCTTGAAAAAGCTGGCGAGATTACAGAAGATGATTTAAGAGGATATACTGAAGATATCCAAAAAGAAACAGATAAATATATTGCAAAAGTTGACGAAATCGCAAAAAACAAAGAAAAAGAAATCATGGAAGTGTAATAGCGATAACTTCGCAAATATGACCCTCTTCTTAAGGGGGTCTTTTTACACTTTTAGGCATACGTCTGCTTGCTGGAGGGTATGAATGATGTTTAAAAACTTTCCTTTTTTTAAAGGTAAAAAGGACACATCGTTTGATCATCTCGTTGAAGAAGTGAAAAAAGGATATATCCCAGAACATATTGCCATCATTATGGATGGGAATGGAAGATGGGCAAAGAGGAGAGCAATGCCTCGTATTGCGGGACATCATGAAGGTATGCAAGTTGTAAAGAAAATTACAAAATTTGCAAGTAAACTTAATGTGAAAGTGTTAACTCTCTATGCTTTTTCAACTGAGAACTGGAAAAGACCGAAAAAGGAAGTTGATTATTTAATGAAGCTTCCAGAAGAATTTCTAGGTACATTTTTACCAGAATTGATTGAAGAAAACGTACAAGTCCGAGTAATAGGGCAAAAAGATCGTCTTCCTACGCATACACGCAGAGCGATGGAGAAAGCCATGGAAGATACGAAAGAGAATACGGGATTAATTCTTAATTTCGCGTTAAACTATGGAAGTCGAGATGAAATCGTTTCTGCTGTGCAACATATGATGAAAGATAATGAGGAAGGAAAAATTCGTTCTGAAGAGGTAAGTGAAGAAATGCTTTCCTCCTACTTAATGACGAGTTCTTTACCTGATCCAGAGTTGTTAATCCGAACAAGCGGAGAGCTACGTATTAGTAATTTCATGTTATGGCAAATTGCATATTCGGAGTTTTGGTTTACAGACGTGTATTGGCCAGACTTCAAAGAAGAACATTTGCTAAATGCGATTACTGACTTTCAACATAGAGGGCGCAGATTCGGAGGCGTGTAGAAAGAGAGGGTTTGGTAGTGAAACAGAGAATTATTACTGGAGTGGTTGCTGCCGCGCTATTCATTCCCATCGTAATATACGGTGGCGTGCCTTTTACGGTTTTAGTGTATGCACTTGCTTCTATAGGTTTATATGAATTAATTCGTATGAATAAGCTTACGCTTATTTCAGTACCGACAGTTTTAGCTGCAGTATTATTGTGGATTCTTTTAATTCCAAGTAGTGCATCAAAACTGTTTACATGGATTGGATTAGGTAAATTGGAAATCACATTTGTGATTGTTTTATTACTTTTATCATATACAGTCCTTTCTAAGAATACATTTACTTTTGATAATGCTTCATTTTTACTGATGGCAACGACATATGTGGCAATGGGATTCTTATATTTAAATGAAACGAGAATATTAGGAATTAAATATGTATTTTGCGCATTATTTGTTATATGGGCTACTGATTCAGGCGCATATTTCGTAGGAAAAGCATTGGGCAAGAGAAAATTGTGGCCAGAAATTAGTCCAAATAAAACGATTGAAGGTTCATTAGGCGGCATCGTTTGTGGAATTATTGTGGCACTTGTTTACAACGTGTTCTTCCCAGTCGAATCGAATGTAGTAATTTTAATTGTGCTGACAATTATCATTTCTATTTTTGGACAAATTGGTGATTTAGTACAATCTGCTTTTAAACGTCATTATGGCGTAAAAGATTCAGGTACAATTTTACCTGGGCATGGCGGTATATTAGACCGAACAGATAGTTGGTTATTCGTTTTACCAATTCTCTACTTCTTATTACAATACAATTAATAAATGAACGAGGGGTTGGAGTCATGAAAAACATTAGTTTATTAGGTGCAAGCGGATCAATTGGTACACAAACTTTAGATGTATTACGCTCGCACCCAGACCAATTCCGTCTCGTTGCTTTTTCTGTAGGGAAAAATATTGACTACGCAGTAAAGGTAATTCAAGAATTTTCTCCGCAAATCGTCTCTGTGCAAAGAGAGGAAGATGCTTTAAAATTACAATCTGTTTCTGGTAATACAAAAATTGTATATGGTAGTGAAGGACTTTTAGAAGTAGCATTACATCCAGATGCGGAGATTGTAGTAAATGCTGTTGTAGGTAGCGTAGGGTTGTTACCAACACTTCGTGCAATTGAGGCGAAAAAAACAATTGGAATTGCAAATAAAGAAACGTTAGTAACTGCAGGACATCTTGTAATGGAAGCAGCACGAAAACATAATGTTTCGTTACTTCCAGTAGATAGTGAACATTCGGCTATTTTTCAGTGCTTGAATGGTGAAAATGAAAAAAGAATTTCTCGTCTTATTATAACGGCTTCTGGTGGAAGTTTCCGTGATAAAACGAGGGATGAATTGCATCATGTGACCGTAGAAGATGCGCTTCGACATCCAAACTGGTCAATGGGTTCGAAAATTACAATTGATTCTGCTACAATGATGAATAAGGGACTAGAAGTAATTGAAGCACATTGGCTTTTTGGTATCCCTTATGAGCAAATCGATGTTGTTTTACATAAAGAAAGTATTATCCATTCTATGGTTGAATTTGAAGATCGTAGTGTAATGGCGCAGCTTGGTTCACCTGATATGCGAGTACCAATTCAATACGCACTTACATATCCTGATAGATTGCCTCTTTCAGACACAAAACAGTTAAACTTATGGGAAATAGGGACGTTGCATTTTGAGAAAATGGACCAAGAACGATTCCGTTGTTTACGTTTTGCGTATGAAGCTGGAAAAGCAGGTGGAAGTATGCCAGCTGTAATGAACGCAGCGAATGAAGTAGCTGTTGAAGCCTTTTTACAAAAGAGAATTGGTTTCTTAACAGTGGAAGACCTCATTGAAAAAGCAATGAACCATCACAATGTCATTGCACGACCGAGCTTAGAGGAAATTTTGGAAATTGATGCGGCCACAAGACGGTTTGTGATGGAACAAATTTAGCAAAGGTGGTTATGGAATTGAATACAGCGATTGCCTTTATATTAATTTTCGGTGCACTCGTATTTTTCCATGAGCTAGGGCATCTATATTTCGCAAAAAGAGCAGGTATTTTATGCCGCGAGTTTGCGATTGGTTTTGGTCCGAAAATATTCTCATTTGAAAAGAATGAAACGGTGTATACGATTCGATTACTGCCCCTTGGTGGCTATGTAAGAATGGCCGGCGAGGATGCGGACACAGTTGAGTTAAAGCCTGGGAAAAAGGTTGGCCTTGTATTAAATGAAAAAGACGAAGTTGTGAAATTAGTTTTTGATGGATATGAAAAGTATCCAAATGTTCGTGTTATTGAAGTCGAACAAGCTGATTTGGAGCATAATTTAACAATTTCGGGCTATGAAGAGTACGAGGAAGAGCTTCAAACATTCCGAGTGAATGAAAAGGCTCGTATTATTACTGCGGGGGAAGAAATTCAAATTGCTCCGTATAATAGACAATTTGGCTCGAAAAAACTAGGGCAACGCGCTTTAACAATCTTTGCGGGTCCTGCAATGAACTTCATTTTAGCATTTGTTATTTTTGTGATTCTTGGATTTGTACAAGGGGTTCCTATTGACAAACCAATGGTCGGAAAAGTGATGGATAACAGTGCAGCACAGCAAGCTGGATTGAAAGAGAATGATACAATTCAAGCTATTGATGGGAAAAACACAAGTACATGGAAAGATGTTGTTACTATTGTACGTGAAAACCCAAATAAAGAAATTACGTTACAAGTAAAGCGTGATAATGAACAGTTTAATGTGAAAGTAACGCCAACACTCGATAAAGAAGGAAAAGACGAAGTTGGTAGAATCGGTGTGTATTCTCCTGTAGAGAAAACAGTAATGGGTTCTATTAAATCAGGATTTGAACAAACGTACCAATGGACGAAACTAATTTTTGAATCTCTTGTTAAATTAGTAACTGGTCAATTTTCTATTAATGAGTTATCAGGTCCAGTAGGAATTTATAATCTAACAGATCAAGTTGTAGATTATGGGTTTACGCGTGTACTAAGTTTAGCTGCAGTTCTAAGCATTAATCTTGGTTTATTTAATTTATTACCAGTTCCTGCTTTAGATGGTGGCCGTTTATTCTTCTTCTTAATTGAAGCGTTACGAGGGAAACCAATTGATCGCCAAAAAGAAGGAATGGTTCACTTTATTGGTTTTGCATTATTAATGTTACTTATGTTAGTTGTAACTTGGAATGACATTCGTAAGTTTTTCTTGTAAAATAAAGTGAAACTTATAATGAAATAGAGCTCGTAGAATAAAATCCCTCACCTAACTCGAGGTGAGGGGTTTTACTGCGTGTAAGAGTAAAATGAAGAGGTGCAAATAAATGAAACAAAGTATGGTATTCAGTCCTACATTACGTGAAGTTCCAGCTGATGCTGAAATTAAGAGTCATCAGCTATTACTTCGTGCAGGTTTTATGCGTCAAAATGCTTCTGGTATTTATAGCTTTCTACCATTTGGATTAAAAGTATTACACAAAGTAGAACGTATCGTTCGAGAAGAAATGGAGCGCGCAGGAGCTGTAGAATTATTAATGCCAGCTATGCAAGCTGCGGAATTGTGGCAAGAATCAGGTCGTTGGTATTCTTACGGATCTGAATTAATGCGTATGAAAGATCGTAATGCTCGTGAATTCGCATTAGGAGCGACACATGAGGAAGTAATTACGGATCTTGTGCGTGATGAAGTGAAATCATATAAAAAATTACCGTTAACATTATACCAAATTCAAACAAAATTCCGTGATGAGCAAAGACCTCGTTTCGGCTTATTACGTGGAAGAGAGTTTCTAATGAAAGATGCATACTCTTTCCATGCTACACAAGAGAGCTTAGATGAAGTATACGATCGTTTATATAAAGCATACTCTAACATTTTTGCTCGCTGTGGCTTGAATTTCCGTGCAGTTATTGCTGATTCTGGAGCAATGGGCGGAAAAGATACACATGAATTTATGGTATTATCTGATGTTGGTGAAGATACAATTGCATACTCTGACACATCTGATTATGCAGCAAACATCGAAATGGCTCCTGTTGTAGCTACGTATACGAAGAGTGACGAAGCAGAAAAAGCACTTGAAAAAGTAGCAACACCAGACCAAAAAGCAATTGAAGAAGTATCTGCATTCTTAAACATTGCAGCTGACAAGTGCATTAAGTCTATGGTGTTTAAAGTAGATGAGAAATTAGTAGTGGTACTTGTTCGTGGTGATCACGAAGTAAACGATGTGAAAGTGAAAAATGTATACGGCGCTTCAGTTGTTGAGCTTGCTTCTCATGAAGAAGTAAAAGCATTATTAAATTGTGAAGTTGGTTCATTAGGACCGATTAATGTAACAGGTGATATCGAAATTATTGCTGATCATGCTGTAGCATCAATTGTTAACGGATGTTCAGGAGCGAATGAAGAAGGATTCCATTATGTAAATGTAAATCCAGAACGTGACTTTAAAGTAAGTCAATATACAGATTTACGCTTCATCCAAGAAGGAGACCAATCTCCAGATGGAAACGGAACAATTCTTTTTGCACGCGGAATTGAAGTTGGTCATGTATTCAAATTAGGAACTCGTTATAGTGAAGCAATGAACGCAACATTCCTAGATGAAAACGGAAAAACACAACCACTTATTATGGGTTGTTACGGTATCGGTGTATCTCGTACAGTGGCAGCAATTGCAGAGCAGTTTAACGATGAGAACGGCTTAGTTTGGCCAAAAGCTGTAGCACCGTTCCATGTGCATGTAATTCCAGTAAATATGAAATCGGATGCACAACGTGAAATGGGTGAAAATATCTACAACTCATTACAAGAACAAGGCTATGAAGTGTTATTAGACGATCGTGCAGAACGTGCAGGTGTTAAATTTGCAGATGCAGATTTATTCGGTCTTCCAGTTCGTGTTACAGTTGGTAAAAAAGCAGACGAAGGTATTGTAGAAGTGAAAGTACGTGCTACAGGTGAGTCTGAAGAAGTAAACGTAGAAGAACTTCAAACATATATTGCAAATATTTTAAAATAAGAAGAGGTACCTCGTAATGGGGTACCTTCTCTTTCTTTGTAAACGTATTTTGTAAAAGAAGAGGTGAGAAATCTTTCTTTGTGGTACGTTTCAATTTATAATAGCAAATGGAAGGAGAGTGCTTATGTCTTTAACAAATGAACAACAAGAGCGATTTCAAATTTTGCTCCAGCAGTTGCAAATACCAGACGACCTTATAAATCAATATTTACAAGGCGGTGGTATTGAAAGGCTCGTTATTGATAAAGCGAATAAAAGTTGGCATTTTGATTTACAGGTGCCACGTATTTTGCCTACAGAATTATATGAATTGCTAGAAACAAAGCTTAAGCAATCATTTTCTCATATTGCAAGAACAACATTTGCATTAGAAACAGAGAATAAACAATTTACAGAAGAAGAAGTGAGGGCGTATTGGCCGCTTTGTACGGAACGAATTACATTTTCACCTATGTTCGCATACTTAAAGAAGCAGCTTCCGCAGGTGAATGGAGTGAAGTTGCTAATAAATGTGAATAACGAGCTGGAGTCTACTGCTTTAAAGAAAAACGTTGCGAAACCAGTAGGGGATCAATACGAAGTTTTTGGATTCCCGCGTTTTCAGTTAGACACACATATACAGCAAAATACAGAAGAAATGCAAAAGTTTCGTGAACAAACGCAGCAAGAAGACCGCGAGCGTGTTATACAAGCTATGGAAGAAATGGCGAAGAAGCAAGCTGAAGAAAGCAGCGTTGTGTATGAAGGACCGATTACACTCGGGTATCTTATTAAGCCAGATGAAGAGATTACACCGATGCGAGAAATTCAAGATGAAGAAAGAAGAAAAACGGTTCAAGGATATGTCTTCCATGTAGAAACAAAAGAGCTTCGTAGTGGACGTACGTTATTAACTTTAAAAATAACGGATTATACGGATTCTATTATGATCAAAATGTTCTCGCGTGACAAAGAAGATATTCCAATGCTGCAATCCTTGAAAAAAGGAATGTGGGTGAAAGCGCGTGGTTCTGTTCAAAACGATACATTCGTTCGAGATTTAGTAATGATTGCAAATGATATTAATGAAATAACAGGACCGTCTCGTAAAGATAAAGCACCAGAAGGCGAAAAACGAGTAGAGCTGCATCTCCATACTCCGATGAGTCAAATGGACGCTGTCACTCCAGTTTCTAAGCTTGTTGCTCAAGCTGGTAAATGGGGACATGAGGCTATTGCGGTTACAGACCATGCCGTGGCTCAGTCTTTCCCAGAGGCGTATTCTGCGGGGAAGAAGGCTGGAGTTAAAGTTATATATGGTGTAGAAGCAAATCTAGTTAATGATGGTGTACCGATAGCGTATAACGAAGCGCATCGTTTACTTGCAGAGGAAACGTATGTTGTTTTCGACGTTGAGACGACAGGTTTATCAGCTGTATACGATACAGTCATTGAGTTGGCTGCCGTAAAAGTAAAGGGTGGCGAAATTATTGATCGCTTTGAATCTTTCGCAAATCCACATCAACCATTATCAGCGACGATTATTGAATTGACAGGTATTACAGATGATATGTTAACTGATGCACCTGAAGTGGACGAAGTGTTTAAAAAGTTTGAGGAATGGATGGGCGACCATACACTTGTTGCTCATAACGCGAGCTTTGATATGGGCTTTATTAACGTAGGTTTTAAAAAGGCTGGACTAGAAAAAACGAATAACCCCGTTATTGATACGTTAGAACTTGCACGATTCTTATTCCCAGAAATGAAAAATCATCGATTAAATACGATGTGTAAAAAACTTGATATTGAATTAACACAACATCACCGTGCGATTTATGATACAGAAGCGACGGGATATTTACTTGTGAAAATGTTGAAAGACGTAATTGAAAAGGGATTTGAATATCACGATCAATTAAATGATAGCATGGGACAAGGGGATGCGTATAAGCGTGGCCGTCCAAGTCATATGACGTTACTTGCCGCATCAGATGTTGGATTGAAAAATTTATATAAACTTGTTTCATATTCTCACCTTAATTACTTTTACCGTGTACCACGTGTGCCGAGGTCACTATTAAAAAAATACCGTGAAGGAATTTTAGTAGGAACGGCTTGTGATAAAGGTGAAGTGTTCGAGGCAATGATGCAAAAGGCACCTGAAGAGGTAGAAGAAATTGCCCAGTTCTATGATTACATTGAAGTAATGCCTCCAGAGGTGTTGCGTCATTTAGTAGAACGTGAACTTGTTCGAGACGAAGGTCAATTAAAAACAATTATTTCTAACTTAGTAAAACTAGGTGAGACGTTAGATAAACCAGTTGTTGCTACAGGAAACGTGCATTATTTAGACCCTGAGGATGCAATGTATCGTAAAATTTTAGTCAGTTCGCAGGGCGGAGCCAATCCGTTAAATCGACATTCATTACCGCCAGTACATTTCCGTACAACTGATGAAATGTTAGAATGTTTTTCATTCTTAGGTGAAGACAAAGCGAAAGAAGTTGTTGTAACAAATACACAAAAGATTGCGTCATTAATTGGTGATGTGCATCCAGTAAAAGACGATCTATACACACCGAAAATTGAAGGTGCTGATGATGAAACGCGTGATATGAGTTATAAAATGGCGCGTAGCATTTATGGTGAAGAGCTACCGGAAATTGTAGAAGCACGTTTAGAAAAAGAATTAAAAAGTATTATTGGGCATGGATTCGCCGTAATTTATTTAATTTCACATAAGCTTGTGAAAAAATCGTTAGTAGACGGATATCTAGTAGGTTCGCGTGGATCGGTAGGGTCATCATTTGTTGCAACGATGATGGAAATTACAGAAGTAAACCCATTACCACCACACTATGTATGTCCGAAGTGTAAGCAATCAGAATTCTTTAATGATGGTTCTGTAGGTTCTGGTTTTGACTTACCAGATAAAGAATGCCCTGCTTGTAATATTCCATATGTAAAAGATGGACATGACATTCCGTTCGAAACGTTCCTTGGATTTAAAGGAGATAAGGTACCCGATATCGATTTGAACTTCTCCGGGGAATACCAACCACGTGCCCATAACTATACGAAAGTACTGTTCGGTGAAGACTATGTATATCGTGCAGGAACGATTGGTACAGTTGCGGAAAAAACTGCTTACGGATATGTAAAAGGTTATGCAAATGATCATAACTTAACGATTCGAAATGCAGAGATTGATCGCTTAGTAGCAGGGTGTACCGGTGTAAAACGTACAACAGGACAGCATCCAGGCGGTATTATCGTTGTGCCAGATTACATGGATATCTTTGATTTCTCACCAATACAGTATCCAGCTGATTCAATTGGTGCTGAATGGAGAACAACGCATTTTGATTTCCACTCGATTCATGATAATTTATTGAAACTTGATATACTAGGACACGATGATCCGACCGTTATTCGTATGTTACAAGAT
The DNA here is from genome assembly GCF_051916445.1 of Bacillus cereus group sp. MYBK220-1. NCBI lineage: Bacteria > Bacillati > Bacillota > Bacilli > Caryophanales > Bacillaceae > Bacillus > Bacillus cereus group sp. MYBK220-1. The sequence goes on from NZ_JBQAGQ010000003.1 coordinate 654,329, forward strand.
TTAAGTGGTATTGATCCGAAAACAATCCCAACGGATGATCCAGAAGTAATGAAAATTTTCTCTGGTCCAGAATCGTTAGGGGTAACGGAAGAACAAATTAACTGTAAAACAGGTACACTTGGTATACCAGAGTTTGGTACAAAATTCGTAAGACAGATGTTAGAAGAGACAAAACCGACGACATTCTCAGAGTTAGTCCAAATTTCTGGACTATCACATGGTACTGACGTATGGCTTGGTAATGCAAACGAGTTAATTTATAACGGTACATGTACGCTGAGCGAAGTTATCGGTTGTCGTGATGACATCATGGTATATTTAATCTATCAAGGTCTAGATCCATCATTAGCCTTCAAAATCATGGAGTCGGTTCGTAAAGGTAAAGGTGTACCGGAAGAATGGGAAGAAGACATGAAAAATAATAATGTACCAGGTTGGTATATTGATTCATGTAAGAAGATTAAATACATGTTCCCTAAAGCCCATGCGGCTGCTTACGTACTTATGGCTGTACGTATCGCATACTTTAAAGTACATTTTGCACTGTTATTCTATGCCGCATATTTTACAGTTCGTGCAGATGATTTTGATGTAGAGGCAATGGCGAAAGGTTCAGCATCTATACGTGCAAGAATTGATGAAATTGCTCAAAAGGGACTCGATGCTGCGCCGAAAGAGAAGAGTTTATTAACGGTACTAGAAATGACACTTGAAATGTGTGAGCGTGGATACTCATTCCAAAAGGTGGATTTATACCGCTCACATGCAACAGAATTTATTATTGATGGAGATACATTAATCCCTCCATTTAATGCAGTACCTGGTCTTGGCACAAACGCAGCTTTAAGTATTGTAGAAGCACGTAAAAATGGAGACTTCTTATCAAAAGAAGACTTGCAACAGCGAAGTAAGGTTTCGAAAACAATTATTGAGTATTTAGATAGCCAAGGTTGTTTAGGAGACTTACCGGATCAAAACCAGTTATCACTGTTCTAGTAGGTAGGAAAAGTCTTTGCAAATCAACATTTCCTATGATATACTATTAACCGAGATAACCATGTCATGTATATTGTGTAAAGAAAAGAGTGGGGAAACCCACTCTTTCGTGTTACTGTCTATGTTTTATCTACGTAGATAGGTAAAAGATTTCTGTCGTATATACATATTTTGTTACAAGTTTTACTTCTTAAATTTGGTAATACTAAGACAGATAATCCCTGCTGAACAGCAGGGGCTTTTGTTAGCTAACGAGAAAGAATAAGATAGACCGTTTTTAAATTGGCGGGGTCTTCTTCTTTTAAATGGTACATGACGGCAGGAAGGAGGCTGTTTATGGATAAGAAAGTCACAGAAGTTGTAGAAGCATTTGCGCAGCCGATCGTTGAAGAGTTAAATCTTGAACTTGTAGATGTAGAGTATGTGAAAGAAGGACAAGACTGGTTCTTACGCGTATTCATCGATTCTGAAAAGGGAGTCGACATTGAAGAATGCGGTGCGGTAAGTGAACGTTTAAGCGAAGCTTTAGATAAAGAGGACCCAATTCCTCATCTTTACTTTTTGGATGTATCATCTCCTGGAGCGGAACGCCCATTAAAGAAAGAAAAAGACTTCCAGCAAGCGGTAGGAAAACAAGTGGCAATTAAAACATATGAGCCGATTGATGGTGAAAAGATGTTTGAAGGAAAGCTGCTTTCTTACGATGGTACAACAATAACATTATTATTAACAATTAAAACACGTAAAAAAGAAATCCAAATTTCGATGGATAAAGTCGCAAATGCGCGACTTGCTGTTACGTTTTAGTTAGAAGGGGGATCTTCATGAGCACTGAGTTATTAGATGCTTTGCTCGTATTAGAATCTGAAAAAGGCATTAGCAAAGACATTATTATTGATGCGATTGAAGCAGCTTTAATCTCTGCTTATAAGCGCAATTTTAATCAAGCACAAAACGTTCGTGTGAGCTTTAACCCAGAAGTGGGAACAATTCAAGTTTTAGCACGTAAAGACGTAGTAGACAATGTGTTTGATCCACGTCTTGAAATTTCTGTAGAGGAAGCAAGACAAATTAATCCAAACTATCAAGATGGTGACGTACTAGAAATTGAAGTAACACCAAAAGACTTTGGTCGTATTGCAGCACAAACTGCAAAACAAGTTGTAACACAACGAGTGCGTGAAGCAGAGCGCGGTGTTATTTACTCTGAGTTTAGTGACCGTGAAGAAGATATTATGGTAGGTATTGTACAACGTCAAGATGCTCGTTTCATCTATGTAAGCTTAGGAAAAGTAGAAGCTTTATTACCTGTAAGTGAGCAAATGCCTAATGAGCAATACAAACCACATGATCGTATTCGCGTATTCATTACGAAAGTAGAAAAAACGACAAAAGGACCACAAATTTACGTATCACGTACACATCCTGGTCTTTTAAAACGTTTATTCGAAATGGAAGTTCCTGAAATCTATGATGGAACTGTAGAAATTCGTTCTGTAGCACGTGAAGCTGGCGATCGCTCTAAGATCTCTGTATATGCAGAGAACACTGATGTTGATCCAGTTGGTTCTTGTGTAGGACCAAAAGGGCAACGTGTACAACGCATTGTAGACGAATTAAAAGGTGAAAAAATTGACATCGTTCGCTGGTCAAATGATCCAGTTGAATATGTTGCAAATGCATTAAGCCCATCACAAGTTGTTAAAGTACTTGTAGATGAAGAAGAAAAAGCGACAACAGTAGTTGTTCCAGACCACCAGCTATCATTAGCTATCGGTAAGCGTGGACAAAATGCACGTCTTGCAGCTAAATTAACAGGCTGGAAAATTGACATTAAGAGTGAGTCTGATGCGAAACAACTTGGTATTGTAACAGAAGAAGATAGCGTAATCGCATTTGGATTCGATTCAGTGGAAGACGAAATCGAATAGAGGTGATGAGTATGAGCAATCGAAAAGTTCCGTTACGAAAATGTGTTGCAACGCAAGAAATGAAATCAAAACGAGAGCTCGTTCGCATTGTTCGTTCCAAAGAGGGAGAAGTGTCCATTGATTTAACTGGGAAAAAATCAGGACGAGGTGCTTACTTGTCGAAGGACAAGGAGAGCATTCTTCAAGCTCAAAAGAAAAATGTTTTGGAACATCATCTAAAAGCGAAAATCGACGGTTCTTTATATGAAGAGCTTCTTGAGCTTGTTGAGAAGGAGTCGAAATAAGTGTCCGATTGGAAATCGTTTTTAGGACTAGCAAACCGGGCTCGGAAAATTATTTCGGGTGAAGAACTCGTTTTAAAAGAAGTACGAAGTGGCAAAGCAAAACTTGTATTGCTATCTGAAGATGCGTCAGTAAATACTACAAAACGCATCACAGATAAAACTACGTACTACAACGTACCAATGAGAAAGGTCGAAAATCGACAACAATTAGGGCATGCGATTGGGAGAGATGAGCGAGTCGTTGTAGCTGTGTTAGATGAAGGCTTTGCGAAAAAGCTGCGTAGCATGCTCGATACAAATTACCGGGGGTGAAGGTATGAGTAAAATTCGAGTGCATGAATATGCAAAAAAACATAATATCTCAAGTAAAGATCTTATGACAAAACTAAAAGAAATGAATATCGAGGTTTCGAATCATATGACAATGTTAGACGATGAAGTAGTAAATAAATTAGATAATGAATATCAAACTGAAAAACCTTCTGTTGCAGATGAGTTTGAAGTAGAAGAAAAAGTTGTTCGCAGTAAAAAGAACAGCAATAAGAAAAAGAAAAAAGGCAAAGGGAACGAAGACAAACGTCAAGAGAACTTTGCTGGTAGACAACAAACTCAAATTGTAGAAACACCAGATAAAATTACTTTCTCTGGAAGCCTTACAGTAGGAGATCTTGCTAAAAAATTAAGCAAAGAGCCATCTGAAATTATTAAGAAGCTCTTCATGCTTGGAATTATGGCAACAATTAACCAAGACTTGGATAAAGATACAATTGAGTTAATTGCTAACGACTACGGTATTGAAGTAGAAGAAGAAGTAATTGTGAGCGAGACTGAGTTTGAAACATTCATTGATGAGCAAGATGATGAAGAGAACTTAAAAGAACGTCCAGCTGTAGTTACAATCATGGGACACGTTGACCACGGTAAAACAACATTACTGGATTCTATTCGTAACTCAAAAGTAACTGCAGGCGAAGCGGGTGGAATTACTCAGCATATCGGTGCATATCAAGTTGAAGTAAACGATAAGAAGATTACATTCTTAGATACACCTGGTCACGCAGCATTTACAACGATGCGTGCTCGTGGTGCACAAGTAACGGATATTACAATCCTTGTTGTTGCAGCGGATGACGGTGTTATGCCACAAACGGTTGAAGCAATTAACCATGCGAAGGCAGCAGGAGTACCAATTATTGTTGCTGTGAATAAAATGGATAAACCAGCTGCAAACCCTGATCGCGTAATGCAAGAACTAACAGAATATGAATTAGTTCCAGAAGCTTGGGGCGGAGATACTATTTTCGTACCAATTTCTGCAATTCAAGGCGAAGGCATTGACAACTTACTAGAAATGATCCTTCTTGTAAGTGAAGTAGAAGAATATAAAGCAAATCCAAACCGCTATGCAACTGGTACAGTAATCGAAGCACAGCTTGATAAAGGTAAAGGAACTATCGCGACATTACTTGTTCAAAACGGTACGCTTCGAGTTGGAGATCCAATCGTTGTTGGAACTTCATTCGGACGTGTTCGTGCAATGGTAAGTGATATTGGTCGTCGTGTAAAAGTTGCTGGTCCATCAACTCCTGTTGAAATTACTGGTTTAAACGAAGTACCACAGGCTGGAGATCGTTTCATGGCATTCGCTGATGAGAAGAAAGCTCGTCAAATTGGTGAATCACGTGCACAAGAAGCTTTAGTTGCACAACGTGGTGAGAAATCTAAATTAAGCCTTGAAGATTTATTCCAACAAATCCAAGAGGGCGATGTAAAAGAAATTAACTTAATCGTAAAAGCAGACGTACAAGGTTCTGTTGAAGCGATGGCAGCATCACTTCGTAAAATTGATGTTGAAGGTGTAAAAGTTAAAATCATTCACACTGGTGTAGGTGCGATTACAGAATCTGATATCATTTTAGCTTCTGCATCTAATGCAATTGTAATTGGATTTAACGTACGTCCAGATGTGAACGCGAAGCGTACAGCTGAATTAGAGAACGTTGATATTCGTTTACACCGTATTATTTATAAAGTAATCGAAGAGATTGAAGCAGCGATGCAAGGTATGCTTGATCCAGAATTCGAAGAAAAAGTAATCGGTCAAGCAGAAGTTCGTCAAACGTTTAAAGTAACAAAAGTTGGAACAATCGCAGGTTGTTACGTAACAGACGGTAAAATTACGCGTGATAGTGGCGTACGTATTATCCGTGACGGCGTAGTAATTTTCGAAGGACAACTTGATACGTTAAAACGTTTCAAAGACGACGTAAAAGAAGTTGCACAAAACTATGAGTGTGGTATTACAATTGAGAGATATAATGATCTTAAAGAAGGGGACATCATTGAAGCGTACATTATGGAAGAAGTGAAGCGATGATTATCGCTTCACTCTCATTCGAGTGTATGATTTACGATGTGCATTCTTTAAAAGAGAAACGTGCAATTTTACAACGTGTGTTAACTCGTGTGAAACAGCGCTATAATGTAGCTGTTTCTGAAGTTGGGCATCAAGATGTATGGCAACGTACAGAAATTGCAATTGTTTCCGTATCCTCAAATCGTGTTATCTGTGAAAAAGAAATGAATCGTGTACTTGAGTACATCGATTCATTTCCTGAAATTGAACGTACAATAACACATTTGGAATGGTATTGAATGAGGTGAAGAGTTATGAAATTACGTGCGAACCGTGTGGGCGAGCAAATGAAAAAAGAATTAGGCGATATTATCAGTCGTAAAATTAAAGACCCACGTATTGGATTTGTTACAGTAACAGATGTACAAGTGAGTGGTGATTTACAAATTGCTAAAGTATATATTTCTGTTTTAGGTGACGAAGAACAGAAAGAAAATACTTTAAAAGGTTTAGCGAAGGCAAAAGGCTTTATTCGTTCAGAAATTGGCCAACGTATTCGTCTTCGTAAAACACCGGAAATTACCTTTGAGTTTGATGAGTCTATCGGATATGGTCATCGAATTGATACACTTTTACATGAAATTAATAAAGACGGTAAACGTGAAGAATAATGGATAGACATTTGTCTATCCATTTTTTCAATGCAAAATAAGTTTTGGATATTTAATACGAAAGAATTATGATGAGGTGAACATATATGGAAGGTGTAGTATTATTACATAAGCCAAAAGGCATGACATCACATGATTGTGTATTTAAATTAAGAAAGATATTGCGAGAAAAGAGAATTGGTCATACGGGAACATTAGATCCAGATGTAACAGGAGTATTACCTATTTGTGTGGGACGAGCAACGAAAATTGCACAATTTTTAACAAGTGAAACGAAAACATATGAAGGTGAAGTAACATTAGGGTTTTCGACGACAACTGAAGACGCTTCTGGTGAGGTTGTTGAAACGAAAAATGTAGATCGTACTATTACTCGTATGGAAGTAGAGAAAGCCCTTGCGGAATTAACAGGCACGATTGAACAAATGCCACCAATGTTCTCGGCTGTAAAAGTAAACGGGAAAAAATTATATGAATATGCAAGAGCAGGACAAGAGGTGGAACGTCCAGTTCGTACAATTACAATTCATGAATTCGTATTACTTGATGATCGTGAAGTTTTTGAAGGTGAAAATATTTCATTCCGTTTCCGTGTAACGTGTAGTAAAGGAACATATGTAAGAACATTAGCTGTAATGATCGGGGAGAAACTTGGTTTCCCATCACATATGTCTCACCTTGTAAGAACGGCATCTGGTGAATTTTTATTAGAAGATTGCATATCATTTGAAGAAATTGAAGAAAACGTGCAAAATGGAACAGTAGAGTCTATCTTCATTTCAATTGATGAAGCATTAAGTAAGTTTCCAAAAATGGTTGTAGATGAAAAGCAAGCAGAGAAAATAAAGAATGGTATGTTCTTAAAGAATGAATTAGAAATAACAGCACCATTTATTACAGTGTTTGATAAAAATGATCGTTGCTTAGCAATTTATGAACATCATCCGAAACATCCTGGCATGTTAAAGCCGATGAAAGTACTTGTGAATAATCAAGAACTAAAGCTATAATGAATTATTGGAAGGATTATTACAGAAAAAGGTGAATTCAAGCGTGAAACTTATTCATTTAACTCATCCACATGAACAAAATAAATTAGAATTACCACCTACTGTAATGGCATTAGGATTTTTTGATGGCATTCATTTAGGACATCAATGTGTAATTCGAACTGCGAAAAAAATAGCGGACGAACGAGGATATAAAAGTGCAGTTATGACATTTCATCCTCATCCATCTGTTGTTTTAGGGAAAAAGGATGCGCATGTGGAGTATATTACACCAATGCGCGATAAAGAAAAAATAGTCGAAAGCTTAGGAATCGATATATTATATGTGATTAAATTTGATGAATCATTTGCAGGGTTATTACCGCAACAATTTGTAGATGATTATATTATTGGTTTAAATGTAAAGCATGTAGTAGCAGGGTTTGATTATTCATATGGACGTTTAGGAAAAGGAAAGATGGAGACTTTACCATTTCATGCAAGAGGGGAGTTTACACAGACTGTGATTGAAAAAGTTGAATTTCAAGAAGAGAAAGTAAGTTCTACAGCATTACGAAAGTTAATTCGAAATGGCGAAATGGAGCAAATTCCATCTATTTTAGGTAGAGCCTATACTGTAGCGGGAACAGTTATACACGGCGACAAACGTGGGCGTCAAATTGGTTTTCCAACAGCTAATGTAGGTTTAAGTGATGAGTATTTATTGCCACCTGTAGGTGTTTATGCAGTGAGATTAAAAGTTCACGATGAATGGTACGATGGTGTATGTAATATTGGATATAAACCGACTTTTAAAGAAGATGAGCGTCAATTATCAATTGAAGTGCACTTATTTGAATTTAACAAAGATATATACGATCAAAATGTTACAGTAGAGTGGCATATGCGTATAAGAGCAGAAAAGAAATTCAACGGTATTGATGAGTTAGTTGAACAAATCGCAAAAGATAAGAAAACAGCACAAGAATATTTTATGAGCGAAAAGAATATACTTGCTTTTTCAAATGAAAAGTAGTATTCTATGTTATGTACTTTATGACAACCATTGCTTGGCATTGCGACTCACCGACGCTTGCTAGGTAATTGGGGGTTTAATTAATAGGAGGTGAAATAGGATGGCTTTAACACAAGAACGTAAAAATGAAATCATTGCACAATTTAGAACTCATGAGACTGATACTGGTTCTCCAGAGGTTCAAATTGCTGTCCTAACGGAGCAAATTAACACTCTAAACGAGCACTTACGTACTCACAAGAAAGATCATCATTCACGTCGTGGTCTATTAAAGATGGTTGGTAAACGTCGTAACTTACTAACTTACCTTCGTAATAGCGATATCACACGTTACCGTGAATTAATCACAAAGCTTGGCTTACGTCGATAGTCAAAGAAGCGGGAATATTCCCGCTTTTTTGTTAGGTAAAAATATATCTTCTACGCTTTATAGCTTACTTAATTTTAGGCAATACTAGAGGTAGAATATTGTGATATACTATCCATTTACATAGAAGAATTGAATACTTTAAATTGAGAGGGGTACTTAAATGAGTCAAGAAAAGCAAGTCTTCTCGATAGATTTAGCTGGTCGCCAGCTAACAGTTGAAACTGGTCAGCTTGCAAAACAAGCGAACGGAGCAGTATTAGTAAGATATGGCGATACAGCGGTTCTATCTACAGCAACTGCATCAAAAGAAGCAAAAAATGTAGATTTCTTCCCACTTACAGTAAACTATGAAGAGCGTTTATATGCAGTCGGAAAAATTCCTGGCGGTTTTATTAAGCGTGAAGGTCGTCCAAGTGAAAAAGCAATTTTGGCAAGTCGTTTAATCGACCGTCCAATTCGTCCGCTATTCGCAGATGGCTTCCGTAACGAAGTACAAGTTGTCAGCATTGTAATGAGTGTTGATCAAGATTGTTCTTCTGAAATGGCAGCTATGCTTGGTTCTTCATTAGCGTTATCGATTTCAGATATTCCATTTGAAGGTCCAATCGCTGGTGCGACAGTTGGCCGTATTAATGGCGAATTCGTTATTAACCCAACAGTAGAACAGCAAGAACAAAGTGATATCCACTTAGTTGTAGCTGGTACGAAAGATGCGATTAACATGGTTGAAGCAGGAGCAGATCAAGTACCTGAAGAAACAATGTTAGAAGCAATTATGTTTGGTCATGACGAAATTAAACGTCTAATTGCATTCCAAGAAGAGATTGTACAAGCTGTAGGTAAAGAGAAATCAGAAGTGAAACTTTATGAAGTTGACGCTGATCTTAACCAAGCTGTACGTGAAATGGCTGAAGAAGATATGCATTCAGCAATTCAAGTACATGAGAAACATGCACGTGAAGATGCAATTAACGAAGTGAAAAAGCGTGTTATTGAGCATTACGAAGCGCAGGAAGCTGACGCTGATACATTAGGACAAGTAAATGAGATTTTATATAAAATTGTAAAAGAAGAAGTACGTCGTCTTATTACAGTTGAAAAAATCCGTCCAGATGGCCGTAAAGGTGACGAAATCCGTCCATTAGCATCAGAGGTTGGTATTTTATCTCGTACACACGGTTCTGGTTTGTTCACTCGTGGACAAACACAAGCATTAAGTATTTGTACATTAGGTGCATTAGGCGATGTGCAAATTTTAGATGGTCTTGGCGTAGAAGAATCAAAACGTTTTATGCACCATTACAATTTCCCATCATTTAGTGTTGGTGAAACAAGACCAATGCGTGGACCAGGTCGTCGTGAAATCGGTCACGGTGCACTAGGAGAACGCGCACTTGAGCCTGTAATTCCATCTGAAAAAGATTTCCCATACACAGTACGTCTTGTATCTGAAGTTTTAGAATCAAATGGTTCTACTTCACAAGCAAGTATTTGTGGTAGTACTTTAGCAATGATGGATGCTGGTGTTCCACTTAAAGCTCCAGTTGCAGGTATTGCAATGGGTCTAGTTAAAACTGGTGAGCATTACACAATTTTATCTGATATTCAAGGTATGGAAGATCATTTAGGTGATATGGACTTTAAAGTAGCAGGTACAGCACAAGGTGTAACTGCACTACAAATGGACATTAAAATCGATGGTCTATCTCGTGAAATTTTAGAAGAGGCATTACAACAAGCGAAAGTTGGTCGTGTGCACATTCTAAATCATATGTTATCTGTTATTCCAGAGCCACGCACTGAATTATCAGCGTACGCTCCAAAGATTATTACAATGACAATTAATCCAGATAAAATCCGTGACGTTATCGGACCGAGCGGTAAACAAATCAATAAAATTATTGAAGAAACTGGCGTTAAAATTGACATCGAGCAAGATGGCACAGTATTCATTTCTTCAATAAACCAAGAAATGAACGACAAAGCTAAGAAAATTATCGAAGATATCGTTCGCGAAGTACAAGTAGGTGAAATCTACGAAGGAAAAGTGAAACGTGTTGAGAAATTCGGTGCTTTCGTTGAATTATTCAGCGGTAAAGATGGATTAGTTCACATTTCTGAACTTGCACTTGAGCGTGTAGGTAAAGTAGAAGACGTTGTAAAAATCGGTGACGTAATTACGGTTAAAGTTATCGAGATTGACAAGCAAGGTCGCGTAAATCTATCTAGAAAAGTATTGCTAAAAGAAGAGCAAGAAAAAGAAGCTGCTAAAGAAGAAAACAAACAAGAGCAGCAATAAGTAAAAGCCAGTTTAACTGGCTTTTTTTGTTATGTAAAAAACATGATGTTCAATATATTTTTATGTCGGTATAGGTATAGTTTTCATTATAACGCTCAAATTAACAAAGATAAGAAGAAAATGTTTTTATATAGTTAATTTGGGAGGGTTTATATGAAAGTTCGTATATTGGCATACATATGTATATTTTCTTTATATGTCAGTTTAGGCTCTTATTCTGTTTTTGCGCAAGATAACTTGCATGAAGAAATTCAAAAGCATGCAAAACAGTATGAGATTGCACCTCAAAATGCGATGATTGATAAAATATGGAAGGCAACACCTGGATATAATGGAAGACAAGTGGATATTGAAGCATCGTATAATAATATGAAGAAGCTAAAGGAATTTGATCAAAAATATCTTGAATTCAAAGAAGTCTCACCGAGTGTTCATTTAGAAGATTTATCACCAGCTCCAATTTATAGAGGGCATCCAAATAAAAAGATGGTAGGATTAACAATAAATGTGGCATGGGGAAATGAGTATTTGCCTCGCATATTAGAGATATTGAAAAAGCATGATGTGAAGGCCACTTTCTTTTTAGAAGGACGTTGGGTGAAAGAAAATTTGCGATTTGCAAAAATGATTGTCGATGCAAAACAAGAAGTTGGAAATCACTCATACACACATCCAAATATGAAAACGTTATCGTCTGATGAAATACGAGAGCAGTTACAAAAAACAAATCGAATGATAGAAGTAGTAACGAATCAAAAAGTAAGATGGTTTGCCCCGCCGAGTGGAAGTTTTCGAGATGAAGTCGTAAAGATTGCAGATGATTTTCAAATGGGAACGATTATGTGGACTGTAGATACGATTGATTGGAAGCGACCTGAGCCGGATGTACTATTGCAGAGAGTAATGAGAAAAATACATCCAGGTGCTATCATATTAATGCATCCTACTTCGTCTACAGCAGAGGCTTTAGATATAATGATTACAAAATTGAAGGAACAAGGATATAAAGTGGGGAATATAACTGAATTACTGGATGAAAAACGTGTGGATTAAATACATTTGCATGACATTCATCCTTAAACTTGTTATCATTAAATAATAGCGTTTTATTTAGAGAAACTGGCAGTAGGAGGAAAGTTTTTGATTAAAAAATATACTTGTAAAAATGGTGTAAGAATAGTTATGGAGAATATACCAACTGTAAGATCGGTTGCAATTGGTATTTGGATCCATGCGGGATCAAGAAATGAAAATGAAAAAAATAATGGGATTTCTCACTTTTTAGAGCATATGTTCTTTAAAGGGACAGAAACACGTAGTGCACGAGAGATTGCAGAATCATTTGATAGCATTGGTGGTCAAGTGAATGCATTTACTTCAAAAGAATATACATGTTACTATGCAAAAGTATTAGATGAGCATGCTAAATATGCTTTAGATGTTTTAGCAGATATGTTCTTTAATTCAACATTTGATGAGGAAGAACTGAAAAAAGAGAAGAATGTCGTATGTGAAGAAATTAAAATGTACGAAGATGCTCCAGATGATATTGTGCATGATATGTTAACGAAAGCAACATATGAAACGCATCCACTTGGATATCCTATTTTAGGAACAGAAGAAACGCTTAATACGTTTACAGGTGATACGTTACGTCAATATATAAAAGATCATTATACACCTGAAAATGTAGTTGTATCAATCGCAGGAAATATTGATGAAGCATTTTTACAAACAGTGGAGCAATATTTCGGTAGTTATGAAGGAACAACAAACCGTGAACAAGTACATAGCCCAATTTTCCATTTCAATAAGGTAGCCCGTAAAAAAGAAACGGAACAAGCTCATTTATGTCTAGGATATAAAGGCTTACAAATGGGACACGAAGATATTTATAACTTAATTGTATTAAATAATGTTTTAGGCGGTAGCATGAGTAGCCGTTTATTCCAAGAAGTACGTGAGCAACGTGGATTAGCTTACTCAGTATTTTCTTACCACTCTTCTTATGAAGATACAGGCATGTTAACACTTTACGGTGGAACAGGTAGCCAACAATTAGATACATTGTATGAAACAATGCAAGAAACATTAGAGACATTGAAAAATACAGGTATTACAGAAAAAGAGCTTATGAATAGTAAAGAGCAATTAAAAGGAAACTTAATGTTAAGTTTAGAAAGTACAAATAGCCGTATGAGCCGTAACGGTAAAAATGAATTGCTTCTTCGTAAACATCGTTCACTTGATGAGATTATTGAAAGTGTAAACACTGTAACAAAAGAAAATGTGGACGGATTAATTCGCAATATGTTTACTGACGAGTTCTCTGCAGCACTTATTAGTCCAGACGGAAAACTTCCAAAAGGAATAAAACTATAATCAATTTTTACGATGTAAAAAAAATAACCTTCTCTCTTTTTAAATGAGAGAAGGTTATTTTTTTTATACATATAGAATAGGTACTAATTATAGACAATGCAAATGAAAAATTCATTAGGGGAGTGGAGTGTGTATGCGATTAAGTGAATTAAGTGGTAAAGAGGTTGTAGATATAGAAAAAGCGGAAAAAATGGGAGTCTTAGGTTATATGGATTTAGAGATTAATGAGAAAGACGGGCAAATACAAACACTTATAATACCTGTAGGGAAGTGGGGAGGTTTTAAAAAGGAACCACAAGAAGTAAGGGTGGCATGGAGTCAAATAAAGAAAGTCGGACACGATATGCTTCTTTGTGATAGTATAGATCGTTCAAATTCGGAGTGAAGGATGGCCATTTTGGTCATCTTTTTTTGTATCTACATAGAAACCTGATAAATCATATGTGCATTTGGATTTTCAATCACCATAAACTCGTACATTACATATGATGTGGAGGAAAAAGAAAAAGTAGGCACTTTTCTTATAAATGACAGAAAAAGAAGGTGAATTAGGGAATGTTGACTGAGATGCATATTGCTGTCATAGGAGGAGATGCAAGGCAGCTAGAAGTAATTCGTAAGCTAGTTGAATTGGATGCGAAACTTTCTTTGATAGGTTTTGATCAGTTAGATCATGGTTTCACAGGGGCAGCAAAAGAAAGTATACAAAATTTAGATTTCACTTCTGTAGACGCAATTATTTTGCCGGTTGCCGGTACAAATGCCAAAGGAGAAGTAGATACTATTTTTTCAAATGAAAAAGTTTCAATAACGAAAGAACAAATTGAAAATACACCAGAACACTTTACTATATATTCAGGTATTGGTACACCTTACTTGGAAAATCTCGTATCTACTACGAACCGAAAACTTGTTAAATTATTTGATCGTGATGATGTAGCAATATACAATTCTATTCCAACGGTAGAAGGTACATTAATGATGGTAATTCAACATACCGACTATACAATTCATGGGTCCAATGTAATGGTTCTAGGATTTGGTAGAACAGGAATGAGTGTTGCGAGAGCATTTCAATCATTAGGAGCCCATGTCAAAGTTGGAGCAAGACGATCTGAACATATTGCACGTATTACAGAAATGATGTTTTCTCCTTTTCATATGCAAGACATAGAGAAAGAAGTAGGAAATATCGATATTGTAATTAATACGATTCCGCACCTCGTTGTAACAGCGAATGTTATTGCAAAAATGCCAGCTCATACGTTAGTGATTGATTTAGCTTCTAAACCAGGCGGTACCGACTTTAGATATGCAGAAAAAAGAGGAGTCAAAGCATTGCTAGCACCTGGATTACCAGGTATTGTTGCCCCAAAAACGGCTGGGCAAATTTTAGCAAATGTTCTTTCTCAGTTATTAGCAGCAGATGCAATCGCAAAGGAGGAGGAAAAGAAATGAGTTTGAAGGGGAAACGAATTGGTTTCGGATTTACAGGTTCACATTGTACGTATGAGGAAGTTATGCCGCACTTAGAAAAATTAATTGCTGAAGGAGCAGAAGTACGTCCTGTTGTTTCATACACTGTTCAATCAACAAATACTAGATTTGGAGAAGGAGCAGAGTGGATTAAGAAGATTGAAGAAATAACAGGTTTTAAAGCAATTAATTCAATTGTTGGAGCAGAGCCACTTGGACCTAAAATTCCATTAGACTGCATGGTAATCGCTCCTTTAACAGGAAATTCTATGAGTAAATTTGCAAATGCAATGACAGATTCTCCAGTACTAATGGCAGCAAAAGCGACGCTAAGAAATGGCAAGCCTGTCGTATTGGCGGTTTCGACGAATGATGCTTTAGGGTTAAATGGGGTAAATCTCATGCGCCTAATGGCAACAAAAAACATCTACTTCGTCCCATTCGGTCAAGATGCGCCAGAGAAAAAACCGAACTCAATGGTAGCTCGTATGGAGTTACTGGAAGATACAGTATTAGAAGCGCTGCAAGGAAAGCAATTGCAACCGGTGGTCGTAGAAAAATTCAGATATATGAATTAAAAAACGAAAAAAAACGGACAATTTTTGATGAAACCATCATTCTTACTGTAGAATATGATAAAATTAACGTTATTAAGATTAGAAGGGGTATTGTATACTCCTTCTGATTCTAAGTTATAGAAGGATTGGTATCTAGAAAGGGGCATAGTGATGGAAAAGCAAAAAACTTTTCATGTCGCTGTAGTTGGAGCAACCGGCGCAGTTGGTGAACAAATGTTAAATACTTTAGAGAAACGAGAATTTCCAATCGGGAAATTAACGTTACTTTCATCTAAACGATCTGCAGGTAAGAAACTTGTATTTAAAGGCGAAGAATTTACAGTTCAAGAGGCAACTCCTGAAAGCTTTGAAGGAGTAGATATTGCACTATTTAGTGCTGGTGGATCTGTATCGAAACAATTAGCGCCAGAAGCAGCAAAACGCGGTGCGATTGTTGTTGATAATACAAGTGCATTCCGTATGACAGAAAACGTGCCACTTGTTGTACCTGAAGTAAATGAAAACGACTTAAAAGAACATAATGGTATTATTGCAAATCCAAACTGTTCTACAATTCAAATGGTAGTAGCTCTTGAGCCAGTTCGTCAGCAATATGGTTTAAAACGAGTAATCGTTTCCACATATCAAGCTGTATCAGGTGCTGGTGCGGCAGCTATTGAAGAACTGCATGAACAATCACAAGCAATCTTAAATGGCGAAGAAGTTAAGGCAAATGTTCTTCCTGTATCAGGTGATAAGAAGCATTTCCCAATTGCTTTTAATGCGATTCCACAGATTGATAAATTCCAAGATAATGGATTTACGTTTGAAGAAATGAAAATGATTAACGAAACGAAAAAAATTATGCATATGCCTGAATTAGAAGTAGCGGCAACATGTGTACGTTTACCAGTTGTATCAGGACACTCTGAGTCTGTTTACATCGAAGTAGAAAAAGAAGGCGTAACAGTAGCAGAATTAAAGAGCTTACTTGCAAATGCGGAAGGTATTGTTCTACAAGATAATCCAGAAGAGCAGTTATATCCAATGCCAGCTACTGCAGTAGGTAAAAACGAAGTATTCGTTGGAAGAATCCGTAAAGATTTAAATAACGATAAAGGATTCCATCTTTGGGTCGTATCTGATAACTTATTAAAAGGCGCTGCATGGAATTCTGTTCAAATTGCAGAGCGCTTAGTAAAATTACAATTAGTGTAAACGGCTAAGAGAAGGTGCAAAATATGAAAATAATTGTTCAAAAATTTGGTGGCACATCAGTACGTGATGACAATGGACGTAAGCATGCGCTTCATCATATAAAAAAATCATTAGCTGCTGGTTATAAAGTAGTTACTGTCGTATCTGCTATGGGCCGTAAAGGTGAACCATATGCAACGGATACGTTATTAAGTCTTGTAAATCAAGAGGAATCTACTATTTCTAAGCGTGAGCAAGATTTATTATTATCGTGTGGAGAGTTAATCTCTGCAATTGTTTTCTCTAATATGTTGAATGAGAACGGTATAAAAGCAGCAGCATTAAATGGTGCACAAGCTGGTTTTGTAACGAATGATGACTTTACGAATGCAAAGATTATTGAAATGAATTGCGATCGTATACATGAAGAGTTAGAAAATGTAGATGTAATCGTCGTTACAGGATTCCAGGGACAAACGAAAAAAGGTGATACGACAACACTTGGACGCGGAGGTAGTGATACTTCAGCTTCAGCATTAGGTGTTGCACTTCATGCTGAATACATCGATATATTCACTGATGTAGAAGGTGTTATGACTGCGGATCCTCGTATTGTAAAAGATGCACGTCATCTTCAAACTGTAACGTATAACGAAATTTGTAACATGGCTTATCAAGGTGCGAAAGTCGTTCATCCACGTGCAGTTGAAATTGCGATGCATGCAAAAGTGCCACTTCGTGTACGTTCTACGTATTCTGATAGTGAAGGTACGCTTATTTCAGCATATGACGGTGCTACAAGAGGTCGTGATGTAGAAGAACGTCCTGTTACAGGCATTGCCCACGTATCAAACGTAACGCAAATTAAAGTGCTTGCAAAAGAAACGGCATATGATTTGCAACAACATGTGTTTAAAGAGATGGCGAACGAAGGAATAAGTGTTGATTTAATTAATATTTCACCTACTGGCGTAGCATATACGGTGAGTGATAATGTATCAAGTCATGCAGTTAAATTATTACAGAACCTTGGATATGAGCCAATTGTGACAGAACATTGTGCGAAAGTATCTATCGTTGGGGCTGGAATGGCAGGATACCCAGGGGTTACTGCGAAAATCGTTACAGCTTTAGCGGAAAAAGGTATTCAAATCCTGCAATCGGCAGATAGTCATACAACAATTTGGGTTCTTGTAAAAGAAACTGATTTAGTGGAGGCTGTAAATGCATTACATAGTGCGTTTGAGCTTTCAAAAGAAAAGCAACTGGAACAATAAGGAGTGAGACCATGATAGATTTTGGGACAATTGCAACCGCGATGGTAACACCGTTTGATATAAACGGGAATATCGATTTTGCAAAGACAACGAAATTGGTAAATTATTTAATTGATAACGGTACAACAGCAATCGTGGTAGGAGGAACGACAGGAGAATCTCCTACATTAACTTCAGAAGAGAAAGTAGCGTTATATCGCCATGTCGTATCTGTTGTCGATAAAAGAGTGCCCGTAATCGCTGGAACAGGTAGCAATAATACGCATGCTTCTATTGACTTAACTAAAAAGGCAACAGAAGTTGGTGTGGATGCAGTAATGCTAGTAGCACCGTATTATAACAAACCGAGTCAAGAAGGAATGTATCAGCATTTTAAAGCAATTGCTGAAAGCACGCCGCTTCCGGTTATGCTATATAACGTTCCAGGACGATCTATTGTACAAATCTCCGTTGATACAGTTGTTCGTTTATCAGAAATAGAAAACATTGTTGCTATTAAAGATGCCGGCGGCGATGTGTTAACAATGACAGAAATCATTGAAAAAACAGCGGACGACTTTGCGGTATACAGCGGTGATGACGGTTTAACGTTACCAGCTATGGCAGTTGGAGCGAAAGGTATCGTTTCGGTAGCCTCTCATGTTATCGGAAACGAAATGCAAGAAATGATTACAGCATTTCAAGCAGGAGAATTTAAGAAGGCACAAAAATTACATCAATTACTTGTAAGAGTAACTGATTCATTATTTATGGCGCCAAGTCCAACTCCAGTAAAAACAGCGTTACAAATGGTTGGATTAGATGTAGGTTCTGTACGTTTACCACTTCTTCCATTAACAGAAGAAGAAAGAGTAACGTTACAATCTGTAATGCAATCTATCCCTCGTTAATAAAAAATGACCTAGTGTAGAACTAGGTCATTTTTTATTATATGCAAATCTTTTCCTCTTTTTCTCACTTATATGTGTTCTTATAAGAATATTAATCGCTTCTTCATTATGTGTATAAGAAAATAATCGTACCCCTTTAACTGAGTCAAAAAATGATAGATATTATGGCATAAACGTAATAAACTACGGTGTCTGTTTTTAGAGAAATCCCCTCAAATGTGACGTAATTCATAAAAAAACTCCATTTTGTAAGTGTTTTTGTTGGATTCTAGAAAAATAAATCTTGAAACTTCCTATTATGAAATGAATTTAGCGTATGTATGGCTAGTTCTTAAAAATAATATGGAGTATAAAATCGGAGTAAATATAAAGGAAATACGTTCGATACTTTTGTTGTCATTCCGTTCCTTTACTCTTTCTTTCGCACGATTTAACTTGTGTTCTATTTCTTGTATCAGGTATAATATGGCTAAGTAGCTTAGTACGGGTATGCTTAGCAAAATTGGGAAAAATTATAATTTAATTAAATTTTCATATCATATCGAATAAGATATTTGATTTATATAATGAAAGAGAGGTGAAACCTGGTTTAAAAAATAAACAAGGACATGATATCGCATAACGGTAAGGACATTCGTCTTGGACGGTGAAAATATGGTGGTTGTAGAGTTTCCCCTGGTGTCTCTGCAATTTTAGTGAAATCAGTGTTTGCAAGATTTTTAAACCAGGCAACAACATGAAGAGAAAAGAGAATGAGTCTGTTAAAGTATTTGCTCTTGGTGGAGTAGGTGAAATCGGGAAAAATATGTACTGTGTTGAAATTGATTCTGAAATCTTTATCGTAGATGCAGGGTTAATGTTCCCGGGAGATGAAATGTTTGGAATTGATATCGTTATTCCTGATATTACATATTTAGTGGAAAATCAAGAGCGAGTAAAAGGTTTATTTATTACTCACGGTCATGAAGATCATATTGGTGGAATTGTGTATGTACTTCGTAAATTATCTATTCCAGTCTATGCAACGAAATTAACAGTAGGACTTATACAAGAAAAACTTGGTGAAGCGGGCATGTTAGGCCGTGTAGACCTAAAAACAATCGATTCAAATTCAACAGTAGAATTTAACACTACAACGGTGTCATTCTTCGGAACGACACATAGTATTCCGGATTCTGTTGGCGTTTGTTTCCATACATCAAAAGGTGCAGTCGTATATACGGGAGACTTTAAATTCGATCAAACTCCAATTGGAAATAGTGGAGCAGACCTTGGGAAAATGGCGCAAATCGGAAATGAAGGCGTACTTTGCTTATTATCTGATAGTACAAACGCAGAGCGCCCAGGCTATACAGGTTCAGAAAAAGAAGTTGGTGTAGAAATCTCTAAAGTGTTCTACGGTGCAGAAGGTCGTATTATCGTTGCTTCATTTGCATCGAATGTACATCGTATTCAACAAGTATTTGATGCAGCTGCTGAAACAGGGCGAAAAGTAGCGGTAGTAGGACGTAGTATGGTGAAAGTAGTAGACATTGCAAGACGTCTTGGTTATTTAGATGTTCCAGAAGGTATGGTTATTTCATTACAAGAAGTAGACAACTTCCCAGAGAAAAAGGTAGCTATTTTAACGACAGGTAGTCAAGGTGAACCGATGGCTGCTCTATCTAGAATGGCAAAACAAGCACATAAACAAATTTCAATTCGTAAAGGTGATACTGTTATCATTGCTGCTTCACCAATTCCGGGTAATGAAATATCTGTATCAAAAATTATTGATTTGTTATTTAGAGCTGGAGCTGAAGTTGTTTATTACGGCGAACGAAAAGTTCACGTGTCAGGTCACGGTAGCCAAGAAGAATTAAAATTAATGTTAAATTTAATGAAACCAAAGTACTTTGTACCCGTACATGGTGAGTTCCGTATGCAAAAAGCACATGCATATTTAGCTGAAGATGTAGGTATTACAAGAGAAAATATCTTTATCGTAGAAAAAGGCGATGTAATTGCTTTTGGTGACGATGAAGCGAACTTAGTCGGTAAAGTACAAGCTGGTAATGTTTTAATTGATGGATTAGGTGTAGGTGACGTTGGTAATATCGTTCTTCGAGATAGAAAGATGTTATCTCAAGATGGAATACTAGTAGTTGTTGTAACACTTGGTAAAGATGAAAAGAAAATTATCTCTGGTCCAGAAATCATTTCACGTGGTTTCGTATATGTTCGTGAATCAGAAGCGTTAATTGAACGATCTACAGAGATTGTACGTATGATTGTTGAGCAGTCAATTAAAGAATATTCAATTGAATGGTCAATGTTAAAACAAAATATTCGTGAATTATTAGGACAGTTCTTGTACGAAGAGACAAAGAGAAAACCTATGATTTTACCGATTATTATGGAAGTATAAAAAGATCACCCTTATGGGTGATCTTTTTTCTTTTTAACCCTATCGAATGAAATTTATAACTTAAGAAATAATAGTTATATACGAGTGAAAGGGGATGCGAAATGACAGAACGTGATCGATATACAAATGAAGAAAAAGAAGCTGAGCCAAAAGAAGCTGAGCCAAAAGAAGCTGGAAAAGAGGCTTCAATAGTTGAAAAAATTCAACAGCTTGGACAGACAAATGTACCACAGATGAATGAATCACGTATTCATTGTTTAACGATTATCGGACAAGTGGAAGGTCATGTTCAATTACCACCGCAAAATAAAACAACAAAATATGAGCATATCATTCCGCAAATTGTTGCGATTGAACAAAATCCGAAAATTGAAGGTTTGCTTTTAATATTAAATACAGTTGGAGGTGACGTTGAAGCTGGGCTAGCAATTTCTGAAATGGTAGCTTCACTTTCAAAACCAACAGTATCTCTAGTTTTAGGTGGGGGACATTCCATCGGTGTACCGATTGCTGTTTCTACTGACTATTCGTTTATTGCGGAAACTGCGACGATGACAATTCATCCAATTCGTTTAACAGGTCTTGTCATAGGTGTGCCACAAACATTTGAGTATTTGGATAAGATGCAAGAAAGAGTCATTCGTTTTGTGACGAAGCACTCGAAAGTAACAGAAGATCGTTTTAAAGAGCTTATGTTTGCGAAAGGAAATTTAACGCGAGATATTGGGACGAATGTAATTGGTGGAGATGCAGTAAAGTACGGTCTTATAGATGATGTCGGCGGTATTGGAAATGCGATTCGAAAATTAAACGAATTAATAGATGTTCGTGCGGAAGATAGTACAGAAGGGACAATGCTACAATGATTTTATATACAATTATGCCAGAGCAACTTGTGTATCCGGTCGATTATTCACAATGTGAAAGTCAAAAAGTTGTAAATATAAATGGTGTGGAATTAATGGTTTCTGAAGAGGAACATGGATGTTATTCTATTGTACGTGTGCTAAGTACGGACCCACTTCACTATTTAGAGTTTGAGCCCGGTCAGAAAATAACCTTTTAGCAAAAAGAAGGATTTTGTTTAGAAGCTATGGTATAATATAAAAAACAAGACGGTTGAGCAGCCATGAGTAGGCTGCTTTCTTCTGTTTATTTAGCATTTTACAAGAAGTGTAAAAATAGAAGATATAAAGACCTGAAAAATAGAGAAAACAGACATATAAATAGAGCATTTTGAAGGGAGCTTTACTTATATGTAGAACACGAGGTGAAGAAATGGCAAAACAAAAGCAAAGAGGGACGAAGGCAAAGGCAAGACGTACGATAAAGCCAACTTTGTATTATGAAATCGTCGGTTTAACTCTTTTTGCACTTTCAATCATTACGATTTTACAGCTAGGTGTTGTAGGGAAATCGTTTGTGTTATTTTTTCGCTTCTTCTTTGGTGAGTGGTACATAATTGGTGTGTTAGGTGTAATAGCTTTATCGGTTTCCTTTGTTATAAAACGCGGATGGCCGAACCTTTTAAATAAACGATTAATTGGATTTTATTTAATTGTATTGGCGATATTAATGTTTAGTCATATTACATTATTTAACCTTCTTACAAAAGATGGAGCAGTGCAAAATACTTCTGTTATTGTGAGTACGAAAGATAACTTCTTTCTTGAAATGAAAAAGGGGCCAGATAGCGTTCATTTAGGTGGTGGTATGTTTGGTGCGCTTATGTTCGCAACATGTTACTTCTTATTTGACGAAGTAGGAGCTTATATCATTGGTATTATTCTAGTTATTCTCGGTATACTTTGTATAACAAATAAGCATATTGGAGAAGTGTTAGCTCCAGTTGGTAGAATTCTTAGAAGTCAGTTTCAAGTGATGCAAGGGGATTATAAAGATTGGAGAGCCAAAAGAACGGCTGAACAAACAGAAAAGAAAAAAACAACAAGAAGCACAAGAAGCAAACGTGCTGCAGAACAAGAAGAAATTATTGAGCCGATGGAAGAAATCTCAATTGATCCTCCGATTATTTCGAATTTCACTGAGAATTATCCTGTAAATGAAGAAGAGGATAAACGAATCGAAGTAGAGCAAGAAGAGTTGATCACTTCACCGTTTATTGAAGAGACTCCGCCAATTGAAGAACCAAAGAAAAAGCGTGGAGAAAAAATTGTTGAATCGTTAGAGAGTGAAGCGCAAGCACCTCCTATGCAATTTTCAAATGTAGAAAATAAAGATTACAAGCTTCCTTCACTTGATATATTAAAATTTCCAAAGAATAAGCAAGTTACAAATGAAAATGCGGAAATTTATGAGAATGCTCGTAAATTAGAACGTACATTCCAAAGTTTTGGAGTGAAAGCGAAAGTAACAAAAGTGCATAGAGGTCCTGCAGTTACAAAATATGAAGTGTATCCTGATATGGGGGTAAAGGTAAGCAAAATTGTCAGTTTAAGTGATGATTTAGCCCTTGCTTTAGCTGCAAAGGACATTCGTATTGAAGCGCCAATTCCCGGGAAATCAGCTGTAGGGATCGAAGTTCCAAACTCAGAGGTTTCGATGGTAACGCTGAGGGAAGTTCTTGACTCTAAGGCTAATAATCATCCGGAAGAGAAGTTGTTAATTGGTCTTGGCCGAGATATTACAGGTGAAGCTGTATTAGCCCGTCTAAATAAAATGCCTCATTTACTCGTAGCTGGTGCGACAGGTAGCGGGAAAAGTGTATGTATTAACGGTATTATTGTTAGTATTTTAATGCGTGCAAAACCACATGAAGTAAAATTAATGATGATTGACCCGAAAATGGTAGAGCTAAATGTATATAACGGTGTGCCTCATTTGTTAACGCCAGTTGTAACTGATCCGAAAAAAGCATCGCAAGCATTGAAAAAAGTTGTGAGTGAAATGGAACGTCGTTATGAATTGTTTGCTCATAGTGGTACACGTAACATTGAAGGATACAACGATTATATAAAAGAGCATAATAGTCAATCAGAAGCGAAACAACCCGAATTACCTTATATTGTAGTAATTGTGGACGAGTTAGCAGATTTAATGATGGTTGCTTCGTCTGATGTAGAGGATGCGATTATGCGTCTAGCGCAAATGGCTCGTGCTGCTGGTATTCATTTAATTATTGCAACGCAACGTCCGTCAGTTGACGTTATTACGGGTGTTATTAAAGCAAATATTCCATCACGTATTGCATTCGCTGTATCTTCTCAAACAGATTCTCGTACAATTCTTGACGGTGGTGGTGCAGAGAAGCTACTAGGTCGTGGAGACATGCTGTTTATACCAATTGGTGCATCGAAACCTGTACGTGTACAAGGCGCATTTCTATCAGATGATGAAGTTGAGAGAGTTGTAGAATATGTTATTGGACAGCAAAAAGCACAATATCAAGAAGATATGATTCCGCAAGATGTTCCTGATACGAAGCAGGAAGTAGAAGATGAATTATATGATGAAGCGGTTCAACTTGTAGTGGAAATGCAAACAGCATCTGTTTCTATGTTACAACGTAGGTTTAGAGTAGGTTATACGCGAGCTGCTCGCCTAATTGATGCAATGGAAATGAATGGTGTAGTAGGTCCGTATGAAGGGAGTAAACCGAGGGAAGTACTCATTAATGATGTACAAGAAAAAAGTTCTTAAAAAAAGCCTAATTGTTTTTACAATTAGGCTTTTTTATATAGTGTTTTTGTTATATACTATACTCAGCGATAAAGAAAGGGCTTACATTTAGGGGTGCCCTTTAGAATACGAATACTTTTAGTATGTTTTATGTAAATGTTCGATATTTAATGCAGAAAAATGTTAGATTTTGTTGACACGTATGAGAGCAAGTGGTAAGATTACTTCGAAAAGAATCACTGCCTCATATAATCTTGGAGATAAGGTCCATAAGTTTCTACCTGGCAACCATGAATTGCTAGACTATGAGGGGAAAAGTGTGTAACAAAGGATGTAAAGGATCTTTGTGCCGAACTTTTTCTCGAAATGAGGAATGTTTATGGTGCAAAGTTTTTTTATGCAATAAAGAGTGAAAATTTTATTTTAAAAAATTATTATTATTTATTCGACAATTACACTTATTTTGGTGTTTAGTCATTTGTACTATGTTGTAAGTTGAAAAAAGAGAAAAGAAGTCTTACATCAGAGGTCGAATAATTGAAAT
The DNA here is from genome assembly GCF_051916445.1 of Bacillus cereus group sp. MYBK220-1. Taxonomy (NCBI): domain Bacteria; kingdom Bacillati; phylum Bacillota; class Bacilli; order Caryophanales; family Bacillaceae; genus Bacillus; species Bacillus cereus group sp. MYBK220-1. Next base: position 679,630 of record NZ_JBQAGQ010000003.1, read on the forward strand.
GCGGGGGAGTCTTATGTCAGTAAAATCTGATAGTCGTCACCTATATCTACGGGTGATTGATCACATCAAAGAAAAAATTAAAGATGGCGCTTATAAAGAACGACAAAAGTTACCATCAGAGTTTGATTTAGCGAAAGAACTTGGCGTAAGTAGAGCGACTTTAAGGGAAGCGTTGCGTATTTTAGAAGAAGAAAATGTTGTCATTCGTAGACATGGTGTAGGGACATTTGTAAATGCAAAGCCATTATTTTCTTCTGGAATAGAACAACTTTCTAGTATTACAGATATGATTTCTAGTGTGGGGAAAACACCAGGAACAATCTTTTTATCATCATCTACTACAACTTTAACAGAAGAGGAAAAAGAGAAGTTTAATAGTGAAGATGGTTTTAATGCAGTGATGATTGAACGCGTGCGTACAGCAGATGGGGAACCTGTTGTGTATTGTATCGATAAACTTGCAAAAGAAATATTGCCAGACTTATCGGGTTACAATGAGGAATCATTATTAACGGTGATACATAATAACACGCATAAGCGCATAACATATGCGGTTGCTCACATTGAGCCAATTGGCTATCACCCTAAAATCTCACCAATTTTAGAATGTGAGCCTGAAACAGCACTGCTTGTATTAAAACAAATGCACTATGATCAAAATGATGAGCCAATCTTATATTCTATCAATTACTTTAGAGCTGATAAATTTAGCTTCCACGTATTAAGAAAGCGTATGTAGGTAAATTCCTTTTTAGGGAGGTGACAGCAAGAAGTAAGGAACAGCAGCGTAAGAATAAATAAATATATATCATTTTTGGAGGGGTTTCTAGTATGAAGAAAAAAGCAGGCCTTTTATTATCATTAACTTTAGCAGCAAGTACAGTTTTAGGTGCATGTGGTAACTCGGATAAGGCGAGCAGTGACAAGAAAGACACGAAAGACAATAAAGATTTCAAGGTTGGTCTTGTAACGGATGTTGGGGGCGTTGATGATAAGTCATTTAACCAATCTTCTTGGGAAGGGTTACAAAAGTTTGGTAAAGATAATGGTTTAAAAGAAAAGACAAATTATCGTTACCTTCAGTCTGAAAAAGAAGCTGATTATATTCCGAATTTAAAAAAATTCTCAAAAGATAAATATGATTTAACATTCGGAATTGGTTATAAATTAGAAGGTGCAATTAAAGAAGTAGCAAAAGAATCTTCAAAACAACAATTTGCAATCGTAGATACTGTTGTAGATGCACCGAACGTAACGAGCATTACGTTTAAAGATCATGAAGGATCATTCCTTGTAGGTGCGGTAGCAGCTATGTCAACAAAATCGAATAAAGTAGGATTTGTTGGTGGAATGAAAAGTGATTTAATTAGTAAATTTGAAAATGGATTTAAAGCTGGTGCAAAGGCAGTAAATCCAAACATTGAAATCGTATCTGAATATGCAGAAGCATTCGATAAGCCTGAAAAAGGTACAGTTCTTGCTTCAGCAATGTATGGTCAAGGCGTAGACGTAATTTATCATGCTGCTGGTGGTACAGGTAACGGTGTGTTCACAGAAGCGAAAAACCGTAAGAAAAAAGGTGAAAATGTTTGGGTAATCGGTGTTGACCGTGACCAACATCAAGAAGGTATGCCTGAAAATGTAACATTAACTTCAATGATTAAACGTGTTGATGTAGCAGTAGAAAAAGTAGCTAAAGAAGCAAAAGATGGGAATTTAAAAGGTGGAAAAATTGAAGAGTTCGGCTTAAAAGATGACGGTATTGGTATTTCAAAAACAACTGATAACGTGAAAAAAGTTAACCCTGAAATTTTAACAAAAGTAGAAGAGCTTGAAAAGAAAATTACAGCCGGTGAAATTAAAGTGCCAGCTACAGATAAAGAGTATAAAGAATACGAAGCTTCTCTAAAAAAATAAATAGAGAAATAGCAAAGGTTAGTTCATAGAACTAACCTTTGTATGTATAAAACTTCCGAATTGCTTAATAAGTTAATAGTGTAATAGGGAATGTTCCCTGTTAAAAGGAGGAACACAATGGAATACGTAATTGAGATGAATAACATTACGAAAGTATTCCCAGGCATTGTAGCGAATGATGATATTACGCTGCAAGTAAAGCAGGGTGAGATACATGCTTTACTTGGAGAAAATGGTGCAGGGAAATCCACATTAATGAATGTACTATTTGGTTTGTACCAACCAGAGCAGGGTGAAATTAAAATTAAAGGTAAACCTGTAAAAATCACAAATCCGAATATAGCAAATGACCTTGGTATTGGAATGGTCCATCAACACTTTATGCTTGTTCATAATTTTACAGTTACAGAGAATATTATTCTCGGAAATGAACCGAAGAAAAAAGGGAAAATTGCTGTTGAGGAAGCTGCTAAAGAAATTCAAAAACTGTCTGAACAATACGGTTTATCTGTAGATCCATATGCGAAAATACAGGATATTTCAGTTGGTATGCAGCAGCGTGTTGAGATTTTGAAAACTCTTTACCGCGGTGCAGAAATTTTAATATTTGATGAACCAACAGCTGTGTTAACACCGCAAGAAATTCATGAGCTAATTCAAATTATGAAAAAGCTTGTGCAAGAAGGAAAATCTATTGTTCTTATTACACATAAGTTGAAAGAAATTATGGAAGTTTGCGATCGTTGTACGATTATTCGTAAAGGAAAAGGGATTGGAACGGTTGACGTTGCAAATACGGATGAAAATAAACTTGCAGAATTAATGGTCGGACGTCAAGTGAATTTTAAAACAGAAAAAATAGACGCGAAGCCAAAAGAAGAGGTACTTTCAATTGCAAACCTTGTTGTTCACGATGCACGTCAACTACCTGCTGTAAAAGGCCTTGACTTAACTGTTCGTGCGGGGGAAATTGTTGGGATTGCAGGGATTGATGGAAACGGACAAAGTGAATTAATAGAAGCAATTACTGGTTTACGAAAAGTTGAGTCAGGTTCTATTGCAATTAAAGGAAAAGAAATAACAAATTGGCCTGTTAGAAGAATAACAGAAGAAGGAATTGGTCATATTCCAGAAGATCGTCATAAACACGGACTCGTTCTTGATTTTTCTGTTAGAGATAATATAGTTCTGCAAACGTATTATAAAAATCCATTTTCAAAGAAAGGGATTTTAAATTTCAGCAAAATTACAGAAAAAGCAAAGGCTCTTATTGAACAGTTTGATGTGCGTACACCTAGTGAGCAAACGTTAGCACGCGCTCTATCTGGGGGGAATCAACAAAAAGCAATTATTGCACGTGAAGTAGACCGAAATCCAGATTTATTAATTGCGGCACAGCCAACACGTGGTTTAGATGTAGGAGCAATTGAATTTATTCATAAGAGATTAATAGAGCAAAGGGATAAAGGAAAAGGTGTATTACTTTTATCATTAGAGTTAGATGAAATCTTAAATGTTAGCGATCGAATTGCTGTTATTTATGAAGGGGAAATTGTAGCAATAGTTGATGCGAAAGAAACGAATGAACAACAGCTTGGATTGTTAATGGCTGGAGGAACAAAGAAGGAGCAGGTGGGTACAAATGGCTAAAAAGCTTTTAACAGAACGAACGATAAATATTTTAGTCCCAGTACTATCCGTTATTTTCGGCTTACTTGTAGGAGCGATTGTAATGCTAGTTAGTGGCTATGATCCAATTGTTGGTTATAGTGCACTTTGGACAGGAATGTTCGGCAGCGCAAGTGCGATTGGTGAAACGCTTCGTACAATGATACCGCTTATTCTTGCTGGCTTATCGGTGGCGTTTGCATTTCGTACAGGTTTATTTAATATCGGGGTAGAGGGTCAATTGTTAGTTGGTTGGCTTGCAGCGGTTTGGTTCGGTTATGCAGTCTCACTACCAGCTTTCCTTCATATTCCATTATCTATTTTATTTGCAGCATTGGTGGGCGGAATTTGGGGTTTCATTCCGGGATATTTAAAAGGGAAGTTTCAAGTGAATGAAGTTATTGTAACTATTATGATGAACTATATCGCGTTGTATGTAACGTATGACATCATTAAGCGTTTCTTACATGCGGGTAATGACAAAACGTATGATATTAAAGAGAGTGCGTCACTATCTTCAGACTGGCTTGCTTCTATTACTGATGGTTCACGTCTACACTGGGGAATTATTGTAGCAATTTTAATCGCTATTTTAATGTGGTTCTTATTAGATCGAACAACTTTAGGTTACGAATTAAAGTCAGTAGGATTTAATCAGCATGCTTCTCAATATGCAGGTATGAAAGTTTCTCGTAATGTAGTATTCTCCATGACAATTGCTGGTGCATTTGCGGGGATTGGTGGAGCGATGGAAGGATTAGGGACATTCCAGAGTATGACAGCGATGTCTTCGTTTACAGGAGTAGGATTTGATGGGATTGCCGTAGCATTACTTGGAGGGAATAATCCGTTTGGTATAATCCTTTCAGCTTTATTATTTGGTGGTTTGAAAAGTGCTTCCCCTCAAATGAACTTTGAGGCAGATGTACCGTCAGAGCTTATTAATGTAATTATTGCATGTATCATCTTCTTTGTTGCATGTAGTTATGTGTTAAGATGGGCGCTTACACGCATGAGCAAGGAGGGGAAATAAATGAGCTTTTTAGATATATTAGCCATTCTTGTGACGGGTACGTTATATACATCGGCACCTATCATTTTCACGGCACTAGGTGGTGTATTTAGTGAACGATCGGGTGTTGTAAATATCGGATTAGAAGGACTAATGCTATTTGGTGCATTTATTGGAGTCGTTACAAACTTATTAATGGGTGATACTTGGGGAACGATGACTCCGTGGATTGCGTTACTATTTGCGGCAATTGGTAGTGGATTATTTGCATTACTTCATGCGGTAGCTTCTATTACATTCCGAGCAGATCAAGTTGTAAGTGGTGTAGCCATTAACTTCTTATCTCTTGGTTTAACAGTATTTGCAATTAAGAAGATTTTTGATAAAGGGCAGACTGACTTTATTCAGTATCGTATTGAAAAGATTGATATTCCAGGCCTTTCGGATATTCCGGTTTTAGGGAAAATATTTTTCTCGAACGTACCAATAACGTCATATATTGCCATTATTTTAGCATTCGTTGTTTGGTATGTTATTTATAAAACACCGTTCGGTCTTCGTCTACGTGCTGTTGGTGAACACCCAATGGCAGCGGATACGATGGGGATTAACGTATATAAAATGCGCTATATTGGAGTCTGTATTTCAGGAGTGTTTGCTGGAATTGGTGGAGCGATTTTTGCAATGTCAATTTCTAATAACTTCTCAGGGGCAACTATTACAGGACAAGGTTTCTTAGCTTTAGCTGCTATGATTTTTGGAAAGTGGAATCCACTAGGCGCACTAGGTGCAGCTCTATTCTTTGGTTTTGCGCAATCTTTAAGTGTAACGGGCGGAACAATCCCTGTATTAGACCAAATTCCAAGTGTTTTATTAACGATATTACCATATGTATTCACAATATTAGCGCTTGTCGGTTTTGTAGGTCGTTCTGAAGCTCCTAAAGCATTAGGAACTCCTTATGAAAAAGGAAAACGATAAGTATTTTATAAGTATAAAAAAGCTCGCACATTAGTGTGGGCTTTTTTACATAGAATATATTTAATACGGAATTTTACTATGTTCCTTACATATTAAAGTTTTTAGAAAGAATCATATGTAAGCATAATAAGGGAGAAAAGTTGATTTTTTATTTCTAAAAACTGTATATTGAAGAGGAATATTCCTATATACGTAAAGGAGGGCTATAAATGAAACTAATGGAACAACAACTACATGAGTTAGGTGGTTTGCGCGTACATATTATTCCGACTGATAAATATAAAACGAATACCTTTGTATTTCGTTTTAAAGCGCCTTTAAATGAGGAGACGGTGACAGAGCGTGCCCTATTGCCATACGTATTGCAAAGTGCGACAGAAAAATTACCTTCTGTAATTCGTCTTCGTCAATATTTAGAAGAATTATACGGATCTTCTTTAGCGGTAGATGTAAGTAAAAAAGGGGAAGACCATATTATCTCCATTTATGTAGACATTGCAAATGAAGTTTATTTACATGATGCACCACCGTTATTTGAAAAAGCGCTTTCTATGTTGTCAGATATTGTGTTACATCCAGCAACGGAGGGGAACGGTTTCCTATCTTCTATCGTAGAAAGTGAAAAAAGAGCACTGTTACAGAGAATTGAAGCTACTTATGATGATAAAATGCGTTATGCAAACGAGCGTTTAATTGAAGAAATGTGCAAAGTAGAACCGTATCGTTTAAGTGCAAATGGAAAAAAAGAGAGTGTTATGTCTATTACAAATGAAAGTTTGTATCAGTATTATCAAAAGGTGTTAGCGGAAGATGAAATGGATCTATATATTATTGGTGATATTTCAGAAAACGCCGTTGATCTTGTAAGTAAGTATTTTTCTATTTCAACTCGTCCAGTGAGAGAAAGAAATGTACTCCTTCATAGACGAAACAATGAAGAAAAAGAAGTTGTTGAAAAACAAGAATTAAAACAAAGTAAATTACACATCGGTTATCGTACATTTGTCACATATAAAGATGAAGATTATTTTGCATTGCAATTGTTCAATGGATTGTTTGGTGGCTTTTCTCATTCGAAGTTATTCGTAAATGTGCGTGAAAAAAATAGTTTAGCGTACTATGCAGCATCGCGCTTTGAAAGTCATAAAGGTTTATTATTTGTTATGTCAGGAATCGAAGCGAAAAATTATGAAAAAGCAGTTGAGATTATTAAAGAACAAATGCTTGCGATGCAAAACGGAGAGTTTTCTGAAGAAGAAATACATCAAACAAAAAGTGTCATCCAAAATCAAATATTAGAGGCAATTGATACACCACGTGGCTTTGTAGAAATGCTATATCATGGTATTATTTCAGATCGTACACGTCCAGTTGAAGAATGGCTTACAGGTATAGAAAGTGTGACGAAAGAAGAAATTGTAAAAGTTGCTAAAAATATTGAACTAGATACAATTTACTTTTTACAAGGAACGGAGGGAGAGTAAATGGAGAAAATTGTTTATGAGCAATTAAAAGAAACACTCTATTATGAAAAACTTCCTAATGGATTAGATGTATATGTTTTACCGAAACAAGGATTTAATAAAACATTTGCGACGTTTACGACGAAATATGGTTCTGTAGATAATACATTTGTACCATTAGGGAAAGAAGAAATGATTCGTGTGCCTGATGGAATTGCACATTTTCTTGAGCATAAATTATTTGAAAAAGAAGATCACGATGCTTTCCAATTGTTTAGTAAACAAGGAGCATCGGCAAATGCTTTTACATCCTTTACACGAACAGCTTACCTTTTTTCATGTACTTCAAACGTAGAACAAAATTTAAATACATTGCTAAACTTCGTGCAAGAGCCTTATTTCTCTGAAAAAACGGTTGAAAAAGAGAAGGGGATAATTGGGCAAGAAATTCAAATGTATCAAGATAACCCAGATTGGCGTTTGTACTTCGGGTTAATTGATAGCTTGTTTGTAAAACACCCAATTAAAATTGATATTGCAGGGACAATCGAATCTATTAGTAAAATTACGAAAGATTTATTGTATGAATGTTATGAAACATTTTATCATCCGAGCAATATGTTATTATTTGTTGTGGGTGCAATTGATCCAGAGAAAACAATGGATTTAGTACGTGAAAATCAAGCGAAAAAAGATTATAAAAACCAGCCAGAAATTGTGCGTTCATTTGAAAAAGAACCAAATGAGGTAAATGAAAAGAAAAAAATTATTTCAATGCCTGTGCAAACACCGAAATGTTTAGTTGGTATTAAAGCGACTAATTTAAAGGAAAAGGGGCAAGCGCTTTTAAAACAAGAAATTGCGCTTACGTTACTCTTAGATTATTTATTTGGAAAAAGTTCTGTTCATTACGAAACTTTATATAATGAAGGGCTTATTGATGATTCATTCTCGTATGACTATACAGAAGAAAATAACTTCGGTTTTGCAATGGTTGGCGGTGATACGAAACAACCTGATGAATTGGCAAATCGTTTAAAAGATATTTTATTAAAAACAGATTATGATCAATTAGATGCGGCGGCATTAGAACGAGTGAAGAAAAAGAAAATTGGTGGTTTTTTACGCTCGTTGAATTCACCAGAATATATTGCAAATCAATTTACACGATACGCGTTTAATGAATCTAGCCTGTTTGACGCATTGACTGTATTAGAAGGACTAACCGTTCAAGACTTACAAGAAGTAGCGAAATTATTGTTATCAGAAGACAAAATGAGTATTTGTCAGGTGTTACCGAAAAAATAAAATTAAAAAGATACCCTCATCTTATCATTGAAAAATTGTAAGATGAGGGTATTATTTAGTTATGTGAAAATTGAACTTGTAGAGATAAGAGAGGGACTTTATGAAAAAGTATGCGTTAGTAACTGGAGGGAGCGGAGGAATTGGCTCTACTATTTCGAAACAATTAATTCAAGATGGATATACAGTTTATGTTCATTACAATAACAATGAAGAAAAGGTATTGGAATTGCAGAAGGCATGGGGAGAAGTTATCCCTGTTCAAGCGAATTTAGCTTCTAGTGATGGAGCAGAGCAATTGTGGGGACAAATTGAACATCCTATTGATGTTATTGTATACGCAGCTGGGAAGAGTATTTTTGGACTAGTAACAGATGTAACAAACGATGAATTGGATTATATGGTAGAACTTCAAGTGAAGAACGTATATAAATTACTTTCTATGGCACTTCCGCCTATGATCGGGAGAAGAAGTGGTAATATTGTAATTGTTTCATCTATATGGGGACAAATAGGGGCTTCTTGTGAAGTGCTTTATTCAATGGTAAAAGGGGCACAAAATTCATATGTGAAAGCTTTAGCGAAAGAAGTTTCTTTAAGTGGATTACGTGTGAATGCAGTAGCACCAGGAGCAATTGAAACGGAAATGTTAAGTGTTTTTTCTGAAGAAGATAAAATGGGAATTGCTGAAGATATACCATTAGGTAGAATAGGATTACCAGAAGAAGTAGCGAAAACAGTTTCATTCCTCGTATCACCAGGAGCGTCTTACATAACTGGACAAATTATCGGAGTGAATGGCGGTTGGCACTGCTAAAAAATTCTTACATAAAAAATGAATAGTTGCACAAATTAAGGATGATTTTATTACTCAATAGTGAGGTGCTTAATTATGTCAGTATTAGATAATTTTGATCAGTGGAAGAGCTTTTTAGGAGAACGTTTAGAGCAAGCGCAAGACAAAGGTTTAGATGGCGGTGCGGTATCAGATATGGCGTTTCGTGTTGGCGACTATCTTGCTAATGAAGTAGAAGGACGCAATGACCAAGAGAAATTATTAGCTGAGCTTTGGAAAGTTGCTGATGAACAGGAGCAACATACAATTGCAAATTTAATGGTTAAGTTCGTACAACATAAGTAAAAGTAGAGAGGAGATTCTCCTCTCTACTTTTTTTGTATAATAATTACACAGGGTAGATTATACATTTAGCTTCCCTATTAAGGTGAAATCATATAATATAGTACGTAGGTGTAAAGTAAGCAAGGGGAGTGATCTTGGATGATTGAATGGTATTTTGAATATGAAATACATAAAAACCGACCTGGCTTGCTTGGTGACGTTTCTTCGTTAATCGGTATGCTCGGCATTAATATTGTCACAATTAATGGTGTAGATAATGCACGACGTGGGTTACTTCTTATGTGTGATAATCAAGAGCAAATCTCTAGACTTGAATCAATTTTAAATACGATGGATAACATAACGGTAACGAAATATCGTCCGCCCAAGCTAAGAGATAAGCTAGCGGTTAGGCATGGTAGGTACATACAACGAGATGCAGATGATAAGAAAACATTTCGATTTGTGCGTGATGAATTAGGCTTACTTGTAGACTTTATGGCAGAAATTATGAAAAAAGAAGGCCATAAACTAATTGGGATACGCGGAATGCCTCGTGTCGGAAAAACAGAATCCATTGTTGCTGCAAGTGTTTGTGCAAATAAAAGGTGGTTATTTGTATCATCTACTCTTATTAAGCAAACTGTTCGTAGTCAATTAATTGAAGATGAGTATAGCGATGACAATATTTTCATCCTAGATGGAATTGTGTCAACGAAGCGTGCTAACGAAAGACATTGGCAGCTCGTTCGTGAAATTATGAGATTGCCTGCAACGAAAGTTGTGGAACATCCTGATGTATTTGTGAGTCAGTCAGAATACACATTGGATGATTTTGATTATATTATCGAGTTGCGTAACGATTATGATGAAGAAATTCAATATAATTTAGTAGATGAAATTGAGCAAGGTACGCAAAATAATTTCTCTATGTTTGACTTTTAAAGAAATATTGAGGTGTTAGTAGTGACGGAATTGGGACAAAAGCTGAAAGAAGCAAGAGAAGCGAAAGGCTTGTCTATTGATCAGCTGCATGAGATTACAAAAATTCAAAAACGCCATTTAGTGGCAATTGAAGAAGGCAATTATGATGTATTGCCAGGAGCTTTTTATGCGCGTGCATTCATTAAACAATACGCAGATGCGGTTGGATTAAATGGAGAGGAACTGCTCGTAGAACATCAGAGTACGATACCACAATCTGAAAAGCGTGAAGTTCCACAAGTATCAACGGGACAAAAAACACAAGAAACAATGCAAAAATCTTCATCATGGCCAATTGCAGATCACATGCCGAAAATCTTAGTTGCGCTGTTAGTAATCGCAGTTGGAGTGGTAATCTGGTTTGTGTTTCAAGCGTTAACTGGAAAAGATGATGAAAAAGTTCCGAGCGCTCAAAGTGAGAAAATTGAAGTTCAAAAAGCGAAAGATTCTCCGTTAGATACGAAGAAAGATGAAGTGAAAGCGGAAGAGCCAAAAAAAGAGGAACCAAAAAAAGAGGAACCAAAGAAAGAAGAACCAAAGAAAGAGGAGCAACCAGCACAACCAACTGGACAGCAAGAAGTGAAAGTAGTTGGAACAACTGGAAAGGTATCTACTTTGGAAATTCATAATAATAAAACATTAGAACTGGAATTATCGGGTAAAGGTGCGAGTTATGTAGATGTTAAAGATGAAGCTGGGAATGTGATTCTAAACGCTACAGTACAAGAGGGCCAAATAGAAAAACGTGATGTATCAACATTAAAAGAAGTGCGACTTAATATTGGAAATGCAACGAATGTTGAAGTTAAACTGAATGGCCAAGTGGTCGCTTATCCATTGGATCCAGAAAAAGAACTTCACCAAAGATTGGTGATAAAAAACCAAGGGATAGAGCAACCTGCACAATAACAGTCATCGCTTCGATGACTTTTTTTCGATGAACAAATGTTTTTGATATGATGGAGGAATAGCTGTGAATTTACCAAATAAAATTACAATATCTAGAATCTTCTTAATTCCAATTTTTATGGTAATTATGTTAGCACCCTTTGATTGGGGTTCATACAAAATTGGTGATGTTGATTTACCGATTCAACATTTAGTGGGGGCACTTATCTTTATCATTGCTTCAGCTACAGATTGGATTGATGGACATTACGCAAGAAAATATAATCTTGTAACGAATTTAGGGAAGTTTCTTGACCCGTTAGCTGATAAATTACTTGTTTCGGCAGCACTTATTACATTGGTAGAGATGCAATATGTACCGGCTTGGATTGTTATTGTAATTATCAGTCGTGAGTTTGCGGTAACTGGTTTACGTCTTGTACTTGCTGGAACAGGGGAAGTAGTTGCAGCAAACCAGCTAGGAAAAATTAAGACATGGACACAAATTATTGCGATTGCAGCATATTTATTACACGATGTACCTTTAAATTTAATCCATATTCCAGTTGCGGATATCTTCATATGGATTGCATTAATCTTTACTGTTATTTCAGGATGGGATTATTTCTGGAAAAATAGAGCTGCTTTTGTAAACTCAAAATAGAAGTTTATGGGGGAATTGGGATGAATGCTGAGATTATTGCGGTTGGAACTGAATTATTACTTGGACAAATTGCAAATACAAATGCCCAGTTTTTATCTGAAAAGTTAGCTTCAATCGGAATTAACGTGTACTATCATACTGTTGTTGGTGATAATAATAAGCGATTGCAAAAGGCGATTGAAGCTGCGGAAGAACGTGCTGATATACTTATTTTCACAGGTGGATTAGGACCGACAAAAGATGATTTAACGAAAGAAACGATAGCTACTAGTTTAGATGAAGAGCTTGTGTATGATGAAAAGGCATTAGCCTTAATAAGTAATTACTTTAAGCGTACAGGCCGTGAATTTACGGAGAATAATAAAAAGCAAGCGCTCGTTTTAAATGGAGCAACAGTATTTGCAAATGACCACGGTATGGCGCCGGGTATGGGGGTAAATAAGAACGGAAAAGTTTATATTTTATTACCAGGGCCACCAAAAGAGATGAAACCAATGTATGTAAGTTACGTAGAGCCTTTTTTACGTAATTTTACAACAGGAGAAAACATTTATTCTCGTGTGCTTCGTTTCTTCGGTATTGGGGAGTCCCAATTAGAGGTGAAAGTTCAAGATTTAATTGATGGACAAACAAACCCAACAATTGCCCCATTAGCAAATGATGGAGAAGTGACATTACGTTTAACCGCTAAGCATCAAAATGTTAGCGAAGCGGAGAAACTAATTCAATATGTGGAAGATTTGATTTTAGAAAGAGTAGGAGAATTTTTCTACGGATATGACCAAGAATTTTTGCATTATAAGGCAATCGAGTTATTGAAGAGAAAAGGGTTAACTTTAGCGTGTGCAGAAAGTTTAACAGGTGGTCTTTTTGGAAATCAAGTAACTGAAAACGCTGGTGTTTCTTCTGTGTTTAAAGGCGGTGTCATTTGTTATCATAATGATGTGAAGCAACATGTTTTACGTGTGCCTGAAGAAGTGTTGCATACTGATGGTGCAGTTAGTAAAGAATGTGCTCGTTATCTTGCTGAAAATGTTAAGGATGTACTAAAAGCGGATATCGGAATTAGTTTCACTGGTGTAGCAGGGCCAGATGCTTCAGAACAGAAAGAACCAGGAACAGTATTTGTTGGGCTTTCTATTAAGGATGAACCAACTGTAGTCTTTCCTCTTAATTTAAGCGGAAGTCGTCAACAAATTAGAGAACGAACAGCAAAATATGGATTTTATCATTTATATAAAAAGCTAGAAGAGATATAAGTTTCTTCTAGTTTTTTTACGGTTAAATTTAGATATTATTTGATAGAAAATAAAAAAATCGAATAAATGTTCGATTTTTGTTGGCAAATTGAATTGAAAATAGGTATAATAAGATTAGCAATTCAGTTAAGGAGGAATTTTGAATGAGTGATCGTCAAGCAGCGTTAGATATGGCGTTAAAACAAATAGAGAAGCAATTCGGTAAAGGTTCAATTATGAAATTAGGAGAACAAGCGGAGCGTAGAGTTTCTACAGTTTCTAGTGGTTCTTTAGCACTTGATGTAGCACTAGGGGTAGGCGGATATCCACGTGGCCGTATTATCGAAATTTACGGACCTGAAAGTTCAGGTAAAACGACAGTTTCATTACATGCAATTGCAGAAGTACAACGTCAAGGTGGACAAGCAGCATTCATCGATGCGGAGCACGCAATGGATCCTGTATATGCACAAAAATTAGGCGTTAACATAGATGAATTACTATTATCACAGCCTGATACAGGGGAGCAAGGATTAGAAATCGCGGAAGCACTTGTACGAAGTGGTGCGGTTGACATTATCGTAATTGACTCTGTAGCAGCTCTTGTACCGAAAGCAGAGATTGAAGGCGACATGGGTGACTCACACGTAGGTTTACAAGCACGTTTAATGTCACAAGCACTTCGTAAGCTTTCAGGAGCAATCAACAAATCAAAAACAATTGCAATCTTTATTAACCAAATTCGTGAAAAAGTTGGGGTTATGTTCGGAAACCCAGAAACAACTCCAGGTGGTCGTGCGTTGAAATTCTATTCAACTGTCCGTCTTGAAGTGCGTCGTGCGGAGCAATTAAAGCAAGGTAACGACATCGTTGGTAATAAAACAAAAGTAAAAGTAGTGAAAAATAAAGTAGCACCACCATTCCGTGTTGCTGAAGTTGATATTATGTACGGAGAAGGTATTTCAAGAGAAGGTGAAATCTTGGATATGGCTTCTGAGCTTGATATCGTTCAAAAGAGCGGTGCTTGGTATTCTTATAATGAAGAACGCCTAGGACAAGGTCGTGAAAATTCGAAGCAGTTCTTAAAAGAAAATACAGATTTAAGAGAAGAAATTGCCTTCTTTATTCGTGAGCATCACGGAATTAGTGAAGATTCTGGTGCTGAGGGCGCAGAAGATTCAACTCTTCTTGATTAAAAAAATAAAAGACACGGCCTCGTGTCTTTTATTTTTTTATCTACTATTAAGGAGCATAATATTATAGATAAAAAATATTTTTTTACTTCAAATGCGTTGTGTAAAGAGGGATATTTAAATATTTTAAGTAAAAGAAATGGGAATTACTAAGGTTTTCCAGTATAGTAGGCTCCTTACTTTTAAAATTTAGGTCACATTCAAGGCTGAAGGCAAAGAAAGTAAAAGTAGACAACGCTTGACAATGAAAATTACGATAGATACAATGAGAATGTATATTTTTTTCTTATATACAATATACTCTTCTCAAGAAGAGAAGTAATATTCGGAGTAAGGTTTAAATCTTACCGAAATAATAATATGACATTTTAATTGTGAAATGAAGAAAGTCCCTTAAAAAAGCGGGACGACGGTCTTTGCTGTATGTTGTAATTCAATGTACATGCCGACAGTCTTTTTTCATTCATAGCAAGGGGAGGTGAAATCATGACGAGTACAGTTTGGATACTCATCTCCATTTTGCTTGCAACAGTCGGTGCAGTTGTTGGCTTTTTTGTTCGAAAGTCTATTGCTGAAGCGAAGATTAATGGTGCGGCTAATGAAGCGAGACGTATTTTAGACGAAGCGAATCGTGATGCTGAAGCACTTAAGAAAGAAGCGCTTTTAGAAGCAAAGGATGAAATTCATACACTTCGTACAGAAGCTGAATTAGAAATTCGTGACCGTAGAAGCGAATTACAAAAACAAGAAAATCGTTTAATGCAAAAAGAAGAGAACCTTGATCGTAAAGACGAAACGCTCGATAAACGCGAGCAACAGTTAGAGAAGAAAGAGGAATCTCTTGTAGCGAGACAACAACAGATTGAAGAGTTGGAAAGCAAAGTGGGAGAGTTAGTTCAAAAGCAACAAACAGAATTAGAGCGCATTTCCAATCTGACACGCGAACAAGCGAAAGCAATTATTCTTGGTAAAGTAGAAAGTGAAGTTTCTCATGAAATCGCTGTTATGGTAAAAGAAAGTGAAGTTCGCGCGAAAGAAGAAGCGGATAAGAAAGCAAAAGAGATTTTATCTCTTGCAATGCAAAGATGTGCAGCTGATCATGTTGCTGAAACAACCGTTTCGGTTGTAAATCTTCCAAATGACGAAATGAAGGGACGTATTATCGGGCGTGAAGGTCGTAATATTCGTACGTTAGAAACGTTAACGGGTATTGACTTAATTATCGATGATACACCAGAGGCGGTAATCCTTTCTGGATTCGACCCAATTCGTCGTGAAACAGCTCGTATCGCTCTTGATAAACTAGTACAGGACGGACGTATTCACCCAGCGCGTATTGAAGAGATGGTCGAAAAATCAAGACGTGAAGTGGACGAGTATATTCGCGAAGTCGGAGAGCAAACAACGTTTGAAGTGGGTGTTCACGGATTACATCCAGATTTAATTAAAATTTTAGGTCGTTTAAAATACCGTACAAGTTATGGTCAAAACGTCTTAAAACACTCTATGGAAGTTGCATATTTAACTGGACTTATGGCGGCAGAGCTTGGCGAGGATGAAAAACTAGCAAGACGTGCAGGTCTATTGCATGATATCGGAAAAGCGATTGACCATGAAGTAGAAGGAAGCCACGTTGAAATTGGTGTTGAACTTGCAACGAAATATAAAGAGCATCCTGTAGTTATAAACAGTATCGCATCTCACCATGGTGACACAGAACCAACTTCTATCATTGCAGTTTTAGTTGCAGCAGCAGATGCTTTATCAGCTGCAAGACCGGGAGCTCGTAGTGAAACACTTGAAAACTATATTCGTCGTCTTGAAAAGTTAGAAGAGATTTCAGAGTCTTATGAAGGCGTTGAAAAGTCATTTGCAATTCAAGCAGGACGTGAAGTTCGTATTTTGGTAAAACCAGATACAATCGATGACTTAGAAGCTCATCGCTTAGCTCGTGATATCCGAAAACGTATTGAAAATGAACTGGATTACCCAGGACATATTAAAGTAACTGTTATTCGTGAAACACGTGCAGTGGAATACGCAAAATAAAGTGGTGAAACACCACTTTATTTTTTTGTGTTGGAATTGGATAAAATAAAGACAGTTAGTTATATAGTATAAAAGTGAAACAAACTTATAATAAACATATTATAAGGAATTTACTTGATGCTATAGCAATAAAAAATGCAGTACATAGAAAGGGTAAGACATATGAGAATATTATTTGTTGGGGATGTAGTAGGATCTCCTGGTAGAGGTATGATTCAACAATACGTACCGGCATTAAAGAAAAAATATACACCTACAGTAACAATCATTAATGGAGAAAACGCAGCAGGTGGCCGTGGGATTACAGAAAAAATATATCGAAACTTTTTAGAATGTGGGGCGCAAGCAGTTACACTTGGAAACCACGCTTGGGATAATCGTGAAGTATTTGAATTCATCGATGATGCAAAATATCTTGCAAGACCAGCTAACTTCCCAGAAGGAACTCCAGGAAAAGGACTTATCTTTGTGAACTGTAATGGAACAGAAGTTGCAGTTATTAACTTACAAGGACGTACTTTCCTTCCTCCGATTGATTGTCCATTCCGTAAAGTGGATGAATTAATTAATATTGCGAAAAAACGTACGAATATTATCTTTGTTGATTTCCATGCGGAGACTACAAGTGAAAAACAAGCGCTAGGTTGGTATGTAGATGGGCGTGCTACAGCAGTAGTAGGTACGCATACGCATGTCCCTACAGCAGATAACCGTATTTTACCAAGCGGAACAGCATACATTACAGATGTTGGGATGACAGGGCCATATGACGGAATATTAGGTATGGACAGAGAAGCAGTATTGAAGAAGTTTTTAACAAACTTACCAGTACGATTTGAAGTAACAAGTGGTAGAACGCAATTAAGTGCAGTGTTAATTGATGTGGATCCAAATACAGGAAAAGCAAAGAAAATTGAACGTATTTTAATTAATGACGATCAACCATTTTTTGAGTAAATTCTCGTTAAATTTTAGATAAGTTATTATATTTTAATTTTTTAGAAAAATTACGAAAATTTAGCAGGAATACGCGCCATTCCTCGTGAATATAAGTTAAAGTGAAATAATTGCTAATACTTTTTAAAGAAACGAGGAGGAAACGCGGAATGGAAATATTAAAAGTTAAAGCAACGTCGGTCCCTAATTCTGTAGCTGGTGCACTTGCAGGTGTTATTCGCGAACGCGGAACAGCAGAAATTCAAGCTATTGGTGCAGGTGCATTGAACCAAGCGGTAAAGGCAGTAGCAATTGCAAGAGGATTTGTAGCGCCTAGTGGTTTGGACCTGATTTGTATCCCAGCGTTTACAGATATTATGATTGATGGCGAAGAGCGTACAGCAATAAAATTAATTGTAGAACCTCGTTAAGTTTTAAACAACCTGTTTGCAGTATGCAAACAGGTTGTTTTTATAATGGAGGAATGAAAATGAAAATTTTTGATGCTCATTGTGACGTGCTTCTTCAGTTATGGAGTGCACAAGGGAAAAGGAATTTTAACGATGATTCACAATTACATATTACATTTGAACAGTTAAAGAGAAGAAAAGGAAGTATACAATGTTTTGCTATATATGTACCAGAAACAGTGGCATATGAAAACCGATTTGAAGCAGCATTACAAATGGTAGATATTTTTTATAATGAAATTTTATCCCTACCAGGTGTAAAGTTTATTCAGACAAAAGATGATATTAACATGTTAAAACAGGACGAGGTTGGAGCGATATTAACACTAGAAGGATGCGAAGCAATTGGAAAAGAAGCAATGAAATTACGGTTGTTGTATCGCCTGGGAGTACGTTCTTTTGGACTAACATGGAATTATGCCAATCTCTTAGCTGATGGTGCGCTAGAGACACGTGGGGCGGGTTTAACGAATTTTGGTAAACAGGTTGTACAAGAACTGAATGCGCTACATGTATGGACTGATGTGTCTCATCTGAATGAAAGAAGTTTTTGGGATGTTATAGAGATTGCAAAAAATCCTATTGCTTCCCACTCAAATTGTATGAAACTTTGCGAGCACCCACGTAATTTAAACGATGAACAACTTAAAGCTCTTATAAAGAAAAATGGCATGATCGGTGTCACTTTTGTACCGCAGTTTCTAACGAATGAAAATGAAGCAAATATAACAGATATAGTAAGACATATCGAATATATTTGTTCATTAGGTGGAGAGTACAATATAGGATTTGGTTCAGATTTTGATGGGATTTTAGAAACAGTTGTAAATGTATCAGTTTATCGAGATTATGAAAATGTAATGAATGAGCTTTGTAAACACTATGCTGCATCTACTGTAGAACGATTTTTATATGATAATTTTGTAGAACATATGAGTTTTTAAGTTTTGGTTTAAAATTCAGAAAAATTAAAATTAATTCATTTGATTTTATTGCTTTTTTTAAGACCTAATACTAGAATGAAAAACAAAATAGCTTTATACTAAAGATTCAGGGAAATCAGAAGAGGCATAATTTGCGTCCGTTGTAGTTTATTTGCATAAAAAATGCTAAACTATTACTGTAAAAAAATACACTACAATGAATGCAGCCAAAAGGGGTGTAGGAGATGATTAGTCAACTTTCATGGAAAGTTGGAGGCCAACAAGGTGAAGGAATTGAAAGTACAGGAGAAATCTTCTGTATTGCATTAAACCGATTAGGATATTACCTATACGGTTACCGCCACTTCTCATCACGTATAAAAGGCGGCCATACAAATAATAAAATTCGTGTAAGTACAACAGAAGTACGAGCGATCTCAGATGATTTAGATATTTTAATTGCTTTTGACCAAGAAACAATTGATTTTAATTTCCACGAACTACGTCCAGGTGGAATTGTAGTTGCGGATGCGAAATTTAATCCAACAATACCTGACAATACAGATGTAAATCTATATGTGATACCGTTTACAGATATTGCTTCAGAATTAGGCACATCATTAATGAAAAACATGGTTGCTGTTGGAGCATCAAGTGCAGTATTAGGATTAGATGAAACAGCTTATTTAGATGTTGTTGAAGAAATCTTTGGTCGTAAAGGAGAGCAAGTCGTTCAAAAGAATATGGACGCAATTAAACGCGGCTCTCAATATATGAAAGAATTACTAGGTGAGAAAGTAAACATGATGCAGCTTGAAAAAGCTGATGGTAAAAAACGCATGTTTATGATTGGAAACGATGCAATCGCATTTGGTGCGGTAGCTGGTGGTGCTCGTTTTATGTCAGCATACCCAATCACACCTGCATCAGAAATTATGGAATACTTAATTAAAAAATTACCGAAAGTCGGCGGAACAGTAATCCAAACTGAGGATGAAATCGCAGCTTGTACAATGGCAATCGGTGCAAACTATGCTGGTGTTCGTACATTAACGGCATCTGCTGGTCCAGGTCTTTCATTAATGATGGAAGCAATCGGTTTAGCAGGTATTACAGAAACTCCATTAGTAATTGTTGATACACAACGTGGCGGCCCAAGTACAGGATTACCAACTAAGCAAGAACAGTCTGACTTAATGGCGATGATTTACGGTACGCATGGTGAAATTCCAAAAATCGTAATGGCGCCAAGTACAGTTGAAGAAGCTTTCTATGACATTGTAGAAGCATTTAACTTATCTGAAGAATATCAAGTTCCTGTTATTTTCTTAACAGATTTACAGCTTTCTTTAGGAAAACAAACAGTAGAACCACTTAAATTAGATAAAGTGGAAATTCGTCGTGGTAAGCTTGATTTAGAAGTAGAATTACCAGAACGTGAAAATAAAGCATACTTCAAGCGTTATGAAGTAACAGAAGACGGCGTTTCACCACGTGTTTTACCTGGTATGAAAAATGGTGTTCACCATGTTACAGGTGTAGAACATGATGAAACTGGAAAACCATCGGAATCAGCAATAAACCGTAAAGATCAAATGGACAAACGTTTCCGTAAAATGGAGAACTTGAAGTTTAATACCCCTGTTTATAAAAATGTTAAGCATGAAGAAGCAGACGTATTGCTTGTTGGATTTAACTCAACTCGTGGTGCGATCGAAGAGGCAATGACGCGTTTAGAACAAGAGGGTATGAAAGTAAACCATGCTCATGTGCGTTTAATTCACCCGTTCCCAACAGCTGAAATCGATCCACTTGTGAAAAAGGCGAAGCGTGTTGTAGTAGTAGAAAACAATGCAACAGGTCAGCTTGCTAACATTATGAAAATGAATCTTGGTAATGGTGAGAAAATTTCTAGTCTTTTAAAATATGATGGAAACCCATTCTTGCCGAAAGAGATTTACAACGAATGCAAAAAAGGGGTTGTATTAAATGGCAACATTTAAGGACTTTCGTAACAGTGTAAAGCCAAACTGGTGCCCAGGTTGCGGAGACTTCTCAGTGCAAGCTGCAATTCAACGTGCGGCAGCTAACGTTGGCCTAAATCCAGATGAACTTGCTGTTATTTCTGGTATCGGCTGTTCAGGCCGTATTTCAGGTTATATTAATTCATATGGTGTGCATAGTATTCATGGTCGTGCCCTTCCAATTGCGCAAGGTGTGAAAATGGCAAATCGTGATTTAACAGTTATCGCTTCAGGTGGTGACGGTGATGGGTTTGCGATTGGTATGGGTCATACAATCCATTCTATTCGTCGTAATATCGACATTACGTACATCGTAATGGATAACCAAATTTACGGATTAACAAAAGGGCAAACTTCACCACGTAGTGAAGCTGGATTTAAAACGAAAAGCACACCACAAGGTTCAATTGAACCATCACTAAATGTAATGGAAATGGCCTTAACAGCTGGTGCGACATTTGTGGCGCAAAGCTTTTCGAGTGATTTAAAAGAATTAACACAAATTATTGAAGCTGGTATTAACCATAAAGGATTTTCATTAATTAACGTATTTAGCCCATGTGTTACTTACAATAAAGTAAATACTTACGATTGGTTTAAAGAGAATTTAACGAAACTAAGCACAGTAGAGGGATATGATCCATCTAATCGCATGATGGCTATGCAAACTTTAATGGAAAATAACGGTTTAGTAACAGGGTTAATTTATCAAAATACTAAGCAACCATCATATCAAGAACTTGTTAAAGGCTATAGTGAAGAGCCTTTAGTGAAATCTGATTTAAATATGGATCAGAAAATGTTTGATGAGCTTGTTGCTGAATTTATGTAATGTAAGAAGAGGAGGTTGCCGATTTGGTAACCTTTTTTTATGTACAAAAATATAGGGTAGCCTTATTTACTTAGAAAATTCAGAATGATAAAATAATATATAAATCGTTGTATGAAAATGGCAAGTTCATTGCTTATGAAATGTAAGATAATAAAGGGCCTCTTTATTGTTAAAATTGGCGAAATACATCATACTATGGTAATGTTTATAGGGATAAAGCAATATGCTTTTTGGTAGGACAACAAGAAATGATAAAAAGGGAATGTCTATTTGCGTGGGGAAGACTTCATTCTTATGAATGATTAGATTGATTACTCAAGTTTCAAAGGACAAGTTATCTCTCAAGCTATCTAACCATTTTTGAGGTGAGTCTAGGCGCATTAAAATGGACTATAGAGTATGTATAGTTAAGGGTGAAAGGAGATTACCGATGAACGAGCAACAACGATTAGCAAGTCAACAAGCAAATTCCTCTACGAAAAAAGAAGAGAAAGATTATAGTAAATACTTTGAAAATGTATATCAACCACCTTCCTTAAAGGATGCGAAAAAGCGTGGGAAAGAAGAAGTTAAAATTGAACGGGATTTTGGCTTACCTGAAGAGTTTCGCAATTTTGGTACAGGAAGAAAGTTCTATATTCGTACATATGGTTGTCAAATGAATGAGCATGATACGGAAGTAATGGCAGGTATTTTCACCGCACTTGGATATGAACCAACTTTTTCAACTGAGGATGCAGATGTAGTTTTATTAAACACTTGTGCAATTCGTGAAAATGCTGAAAATAAGGTGTTTGGTGAGCTAGGCCATTTAAAGTCACTCAAACGAAGAAATCCAGACCTTTTAATTGGTGTATGTGGTTGTATGTCTCAAGAGGAATCTGTTGTAAATAAAATTATGCAAAAAAATCAGCATGTAGATATGGTATTTGGAACGCATAATATTCATAGATTACCGTACATTCTAAAAGATGCGATGTTCTCGAAAGAGACGGTAGTTGAAGTATGGTCAAAAGAAGGTGACGTAATTGAAAACCTTCCGAAAGTACGTCGTGGTGATATTAAAGCTTGGGTAAATATTATGTATGGCTGTGATAAATTCTGTACGTATTGTATTGTACCGTATACACGCGGAAAAGAGCGAAGTAGACGTCCAGAAGATATTATCCAAGAGATTCGTCATTTAGCTGCAAATGGTTATAAAGAAATTACTTTACTTGGTCAAAACGTAAATGCATATGGTAAAGACTTTGAAGATATAGAATACGGTCTTGGCGATTTAATGGACGAACTTCGTAAAGTTGATATTGCCCGTATTCGTTTTACAACGAGCCATCCACGTGATTTCGATGATCACTTAATTGAAGTGCTTGGAAAAGGTGGCAACCTAGTAGAACATATCCATTTACCAGTTCAATCTGGAAGTACGGATATGTTGAAAATTATGGCACGTAAATATTCGCGTGAGCATTATTTAGAACTTGTAAGAAAAATTAAAGAAGCAATTCCAGATGCAGTATTAACAACAGATATTATCGTTGGTTTTCCAAATGAAACAGATGAGCAATTTGAAGAAACGATGTCGTTATATCGTGAAGTAGGGTTTGATACTGCCTTTACATTCATTTACTCTCCTCGCGAAGGTACACCAGCTGCAAAAATGAAAGATAATGTACCGATGGAAGTAAAGAAAGAACGTCTTCAACGCTTAAATACACTAGTAAATACGTTGGCAATTGAAAAGAATAGTCGTTACAAAGGTCAAATTGTAGAAGTGTTAGTTGATGGGGAAAGTAAAAATAATCCGGAAGTACTTGCAGGTTATACTCGTACGAATAAACTTGTAAACTTCGTCGCTTCAAAATCTTTAATTGGTCAGCTTGTGAAAGTAAAAATAACGGAAGCAAAAACTTGGTCTCTTAACGGGGAATTAGTTGAAGAGCCGATTGAGGTGAAATAATAGATGAAAGTATATTCGAAAGATGACATTGTTGAACAAGCGAAAGAATTAGCAAAAATGATTTCTGAAACAGAAGAAGTTGATTTTTTTAAGAAAGCAGAGGCGCAAATTCATAAAAATGAAAATGTAAAGCGCGCAATCGATGAAATTAAAGCACTGCAAAAACAAGCAGTAAACTTGCAACATTACGGGAAATGGGAAGCTTTAAAAAAGGTAGAAGCTGAAATTGATGCATTGCAAGATAAGTTAGACAGTATTCCAGTCGTACAACAATTTAAATCTTCACAAACATACGTAAATGACTTATTACAGTTAGTTGCTAGTACAATTTCTAACAACGTAACAGATGAAATATTAATTTCAACTGGTGGTGATGTACTAAAGGGTGAAACTGGCGCAGCGGTAGAAAGTAAAAAAGGAAATTGTGGTTGTTAAAGAGATGTCATATTGACATCTCTTTTTTTGTGGATTAAACGTAAGGTCTTCTCAAAAAAAGAATGACACATTCCGCTATTGTCACGCATATGATTAAGTGAATAGTGATTGAGGAGGGTTACGAATGTCCGAATTTAGAGAGATTATTACAAAAGCAGTGGTTGGAAAAGGACGTAAGTATACAAAGTCAACGCATACATGTGAATCGAATAATGAGCCAACAAGTATTTTAGGGTGCTGGGTAATTAACCACTCGTACGAAGCAAGAAAGAATGGAAAACATGTGGAAATTGAAGGTTTCTATGATGTGAACACTTGGTATTCATTTGATGGAAATACAAAGACTGAAGTTGTAACAGAACGTGTGAACTACACGGACGAAGTAAGTATTGGTTATCGTGATAAAAACTTTTCTGGTGACGATTTAGAAATTATTGCTCGTGTTATTCAGCCGCCAAATTGTTTAGAAGCACTTGTATCACCAAATGGTAATAAAATTGTTGTAACTGTAGAACGTGAATTTGTAACAGAAGTAGTTGGAGAAACGAAAATTTGTGTAAGTGTAAATCCTGAAGGCTGCGTAGAATCAGATGATGATTTCCAAATTGCTGATGATGAATTTGAAGAATTAGATCCGAACTTTATCGTTGATGCAGAAGAAGAGTAATAGAAAGCTAGGGAGAAGTTCTTCCTAGCTTTTTACTTTACATAAGTGGCGCTGAATGAACATGATTCTTTATGAAATATGTTATAATGAAGAAAGACTCCTGAAATAGGAGATAAGAGTGTCCGTGAAATGCGACATATATGAAAATAGATTATCATGTAAGAATTATGGAGGAAAAGTATGACTCAATATACGCCTATGATACAGCAATATTTAAAGGTTAAGGCAGATTATCAAGATGCCTTTTTATTTTTTCGCTTAGGCGATTTTTATGAAATGTTCTTTGAGGATGCTGTTAAAGCAGCCCATGAACTTGAAATTACATTAACGAGCCGAGATGGCGGTAGTAGTGAACGTATACCAATGTGCGGTGTACCATATCATGCGGCTAAAAACTATATTGAACAACTTGTTGAAAAAGGATATAAAGTAGCTGTTTGTGAGCAAGTAGAAGATCCGAAAACAGCTAAAGGTGTAGTACGTCGTGAAGTAGTACAATTAATTACGCCAGGAACGATGATGGAAGGGCGTACAATTGATGAGAAAGAAAACAACTTCTTAGCCGCATTAACACATTTTGAAGATGGATCATATGCATTAGCTTGTAACGACTTAACGACTGGACAAAATACAGTAACGTTACTGACTGGTTCAGTAGAAGATATTTTATTAGAAGTGTATGCAACTGGTTCGAAAGAAATTGTTGTTGATTCTTCATTTTCTAAAGATGAACTAAACAAGTTAACTGAAACATTGAAAATGACGATTTCGTATGAAGATGCAACGGCAATTCCGGAAGGATTAGAACATCTTGTGAAAAATGTTTCACAAGCAAAATTAATTAAAGCAGTTGGACGTTTATTTAACTATGTAATAAGAACGCAAAAACGTTCTTTAGATCATTTGCAACCAGTAGAAATTTATTATACGAATCAATTTATGAAAATTGATGTACATTCAAAGCGAAATTTAGAACTGACAGAAACACTTCGGACGAAAGAAAAAACAGGATCACTATTATGGTTATTGGACAAGACGAAAACAGCTATGGGTGGTCGTATGTTAAAACAGTGGATGGAACGTCCACTTATACAGAAAGAAAGAATTGAAGAGCGTTTAGAAATGGTTGAAACGTTTGTAAATGATTACTTCTTACGTGAAGATTTAAAAGAAAAGTTAAAAGAAGTATATGATTTAGAACGCTTAGCAGGAAAAGTTGCATTTGGTAACGTAAATGCAAGAGACTTATTACAATTAAGACGTTCATTACTTCAAGTGCCAGCTATTTTAGAAGCAATTAGTTTGTTAGATAACGCTTATGCATCGAGATTAATTCAAGGTGCAGATCCATGTGAAAGCTTAACAGAATTACTAGGAAGAAGTATTCAAGAAAACCCACCGCTTTCAATTAAAGATGGAGATATTATTAAAGATGGTTATAATGACAAGCTTGATCAATATCGTTACGTGAGTAAAAACGGGAAAACGTGGATTGCTGAGCTTGAAAAAAGAGAACGTGATATTACTGGAATTAAATCGTTAAAAATCGGATACAACCGTATTTTCGGTTACTACATTGAAGTAACGAAAGCGAATCTTGCAGCACTTCCAGAAGGTCGCTATGAACGTAAACAGACGCTTGCTAATGCTGAACGTTTCATTACAGATGAACTGAAAGAAAAAGAAACGTTAATCTTGGAAGCTGAAGAAAAAATCGTACAGCTAGAATACGATTTATTTACAGCACTTCGTGAAGAAGTAAAAGTATTTATTCCGAAATTACAACATTTAGCGAAAGTAATTAGTGAATTAGACGTACTGCAAAGTTTTGCGACAGTTAGTGAAGAAGAACAGTTTGTAAAACCTGTACTGACAACGAAGCGCGAAATCTTTATTAAAGATGGTCGTCATCCTGTCGTTGAAAAAGTATTGAACGGGAAATTGTATGTACCGAATGATTGTATTATGCCAGAGAATATGGATGTCTTTTTAATTACAGGGCCGAACATGTCTGGTAAAAGTACGTATATGAGACAATTAGCACTTGTAACGGTTATGTCGCAAATCGGTTGTTTCGTACCAGCAACAGAAGCAGTATTACCTGTATTTGATCAAATCTTTACGAGAATTGGTGCAGCGGATGATTTAATATCAGGTCAAAGTACATTTATGGTCGAAATGTTAGAAGCGAAAAATGCAATTGCAAACGCATCAGAAAGAAGTTTAATTTTATTCGATGAAATTGGACGCGGTACATCTACCTATGATGGTATGGCACTTGCACAAGCAATTATTGAACATATTCATGACCAAATTGGTGCAAAAACGTTATTCTCTACGCATTATCACGAATTAACGGTGTTAGAAGAGAGTTTAGATCAACTGAAAAATGTACACGTTTCAGCAATTGAAGAGAATGGAAAAGTAGTATTCCTTCATAAAATTCAAGACGGGGCAGCAGATAAAAGTTACGGAATTCACGTTGCGCAACTTGCAGAGCTTCCAGATAGCTTAATCGCCCGCGCGAAAGAAGTGTTAGCACAGCTAGAAGGACAGGAAGAAATTATTATTCCAAAACGAGTAGAAGTGAAAGTACAAGAAGCTGCTCCAGAACCTGTAGTTGTAAAAGAGGAAATAGCAGAAATACAGGAAACGAAAGTAGAGACTGAAGAAGAATCGCAACTATCTTTCTTTGGAGGAGAACAGTCTTCGAAGAAACAAGACAAACCTCTGCTAGATCAAAAAGAAACAGCAGTATTGGCGCAAATTAAAAAAATCGATTTACTTGATATGACACCTTTAGAAGCGATGAACGAATTGTATCGCTTACAGAAAAAGTTAAAGAAAGGATGAGTAAGTAGATGGGGAAAATTCGCAAACTCGATGACCAACTCTCTAACTTAATTGCGGCAGGGGAAGTAGTAGAGCGCCCTGCTTCAGTCGTAAAAGAACTTGTGGAAAATTCTATCGATGCGAATAGTACATCTATTGAAATCCACTTAGAAGAAGCTGGGTTATCGAAAATTCGTATCATTGATAACGGTGATGGTATTGCAGAAGAAGACTGTATCGTCGCTTTTGAACGCCATGCGACGAGTAAAATTAAAGATGAAAACGATCTGTTTCGCATAAGAACACTCGGTTTCCGCGGTGAGGCATTGCCGAGTATTGCCTCTGTTAGTGAATTAGAATTAATTACTAGCACAGGTGATGCGCCTGGTACACACCTCATAATTAAAGGTGGAGACATTATAAAGCAAGAGAAGACTGCGAGCCGAAAAGGAACAGATATTACAGTACAAAACTTATTCTTTAATACACCAGCGCGTCTTAAATATATGAAAACCATTCATACGGAGCTCGGGAATATTACAGATATCGTGTATCGTATTGCAATGTCACATCCAGAAGTATCGTTAAAACTGTTTCATAATGAAAAGAAATTGCTTCATACATCAGGTAACGGTGATGTAAGACAAGTACTTGCATCGATTTACAGTATTCAAGTTGCGAAGAAGCTTGTTCCAATTGAAGCTGAATCTTTAGACTTTACAATTAAAGGTTATGTAACATTACCAGAAGTAACGAGAGCATCTCGTAATTATATGTCAACGATCGTAAATGGTCGTTACGTTCGAAACTTTGTACTAATGAAAGCAATTCAGCAAGGATACCATACATTACTGCCAGTCGGCCGGTATCCAATTGGCTTCTTATCGATTGAAATGGATCCAATGCTAGTTGACGTTAACGTACATCCAGCGAAGTTAGAGGTTCGTTTTAGTAAAGAACAAGAATTGCTAAAGCTGATCGAAGAAACATTGCAAGCTGCATTTAAAAAAATACAGCTCATTCCAGATGCAGGCGTAACAACGAAGAAAAAAGAAAAAGACGAAAGTGTGCAAGAACAGTTCCAGTTTGAGCATGCGAAGCCGAAAGAACCATCTATTCCGGACATTGTTTTACCAACTGGCATGGATGCAAAACAAGAAGAACCGCAGGCTGTGAAACAGCCACCACAACTGTGGCAACCGCCGAAACAAGAATGGCAACCACCACAGTCGCTCATAAGAGAAGAACAAAGTTGGCAACCATCCACTAAACCGATAATCGAAGAACCAATTCAAGAAGAGAAATCGTGGGACAGTAATGAAGAGGATTTTGAACTAGAGGAATTAGAAGAAGAAGTTCGGGAAATAAAAGAGATTGAAATGAACGGGAATGACTTACCACCACTTTATCCAATTGGACAAATGCATGGAACATATATTTTCGCTCAAAATGATAAAGGCTTATATATGATTGACCAGCATGCCGCGCAGGAACGTATTAATTATGAATACTTCCGTGATAAAGTAGGAAGGGTAGCGCAAGAAGTACAAGAGTTACTTGTACCGTACCGTATTGATCTATCTCTTACTGAATTTTTACGTGTCGAAGAACAGTTAGAAGAACTAAAAAAAGTCGGGCTATTTTTAGAACAATTCGGCCATCAATCTTTTATCGTCCGCTCGCATCCAACATGGTTCCCGAAAGGACAAGAAACAGAAATTATCGATGAAATGATGGAGCAAGTTGTTAAACTAAAAAAAGTGGATATTAAAAAGTTACGTGAAGAAGCAGCCATCATGATGAGCTGTAAAGCATCCATTAAAGCGAATCAATATTTAACGAACGATCAAATATTTGCCTTACTGGAAGAATTACGTACAACAACAAACCCATACACATGCCCACACGGAAGACCGATTCTTGTGCATCATTCTACTTATGAGTTGGAGAAGATGTTTAAGAGGGTTATGTAGAGTGAATAAATTATATTTCAAAAGGGAGCAACATTTACTGTTGCTCCCTTTTCATATGTAGATTTAATAGTTAAACGAGAATAAGGTGGAGTAATTTTGCAGTTTATTTCTTGGTTGCGTTAGCTTAAATTTATCTATGTATAAAAAAGCGCTGTATACAGCACTTTTTAAAATGTGCATGAATTGTATCATTACTAACTAAATAACTATGCATGGCCAAATGTTGCTTCTTATTTGGCTAATTGTTATAAAGGTCTATACAATTACTTATTTTTATTATTATTAATTTTTTCAGTGTATAGAACTTGCTCTTTATAGTGCTTCTTAATTGGGAAGTTATGTGTACCTGTGCCGTTCTTGAATTTTTTATCAATGGGGTTCTTTAGAGGAACTGTTGTAGTTTCAGTAAATTCATATGGGTAATTTATTTTAGATTTATCTTCAAACATGAAAATGCCTCCTTTTAGGATCTCCTAAATTCTTTACTATAACATGATATGCATATAGATATTTTTTGGACTAGTTATTTATATAGGTTAATGGAATTTAATTACATAACTACTGAAACATTTTAAAGGAAAACAATTTGAGAAAGAAATGGTATGAATAGCTGTTGGCTCCTATTGTTGTTTTTTTGTTTGACAGCACAGTGAATTATGTATATAAATTCAATATAGATTGTTTTTATAATATGGTTTATATGGGGTTTTCCTGATAATATAATGTGGAATATTATAGTGTTATTAGGTTATTAGGAACATTTAATGCTGTTTCATAACTGAAAGGGAATTGAAAAAAAACTGAAACTTTTCTCATAAAAATTCAATCTAACTTGAAAAATGAAAGGAAAATGAAATTTTCCAAAAGATATTCTTTGTTAAGATAAAAAGCATACATACAAAAAGTATTGACATATCTTAAAAATGTATTTTCAAGATATAGTGGGGGAAAAGATGAGATTAGAAAAACAATTAATAAAAAAGATGTATTATGAAACATTCCTAATGGAGAATGAAACAAAACCAACTCTTGACGTACTTGGACAAGCTTATGTAAACGAAGAAAAAAATGAGATTTCTGATGGGTCTTATATTCGTTTTGCACAAGGTGAATTTTATTATCGTCATCAAGATTTTGAAGCAGCTATTTTTAAATGGGAGAAGGTTAGTAATGAATTAGCACCATGGGCACAAAAAAATATTGCGGATGCTTATTTCGAACTGAATCAGTTATCATTTGCTGAAAATATTTATACTTCTATTACTACTGATAATAAAATATTGATGACCGAAATTAGACTACAATTACTTTCTCTTTACATTGAGCAAAATAATTTTGACTCAGCTTTCGGTGTTATTAAAGAAGCAGTTTCTTTAAATCCTGATTATCCGAATGTCACAAAAATTGCCCGTTCCTTTTATGAGGAACAGCAAGATTTTGATAGTGCAGTAGAGCTTGCTGTGAATGAGTTAATTCGCATAGAATCGTATCCTTGGTTTGAGGTGTTAAAAGGATATATCGATAAAGGGTTTACTAAACATATTTCACCAGACTATTTTTATGATGCATTAGCTACATTAAATAATGTAGATCAAGTACAATTTACGCAAATGGTTTCATCACTCTGGAACAGTTATAAAAATGAAAAAAATTACTTATTGTGGCTTAACACAATAAATGAATTTTTCTTACATATTGAAATACATTCGTCCGATATATGGAACAAAGTTTCTGCTCTTTACGAAGAAACGTACTTTGCATTAATTCAAGGTCAATATACGCTTAGACAATTAAACGATATCATTCCAAATCTGTTAGCAAATTGGTTAAAGGTAGTCAATCCATCTTATGCTGTATTTCCATCTGCAGCTGTATTGGCATGGGATGAGATTTTCCCTTCCAAAATAGATTCAGCAAATATAGAACATGCGGAAAACTTACTGTCACATTCTATTAATCATGTAAATGGCTTAGAGTACAGCTTACACCTTTTTGAATCTATTACACAGTGGGCACAAAAGCAGAATATAGAAATAGGTCACCGATTTAAATGGTTAGTTGACGAGCTCGCAGATTTAAGAACAAATCGTATTTTAGTAACGGGAACTTCAGGGAGCGGAAAAACTACATTTATTAACTCTATATTAGGAGAAAATATATTAGAAAAATCAATTTCAAATGTAGTAGTTTTAAAAAATGATGCTCATATAGAAATAAACGCTATAACAGACTCAGCAATTACAACAACGGAAGATGTCTCTGATTACCATAATATGATGTCTCAGCACTATCAAACATATAGAGATAGAGCGTGTGTTGAATTTAAATTACCATGTAGATTTTTAAATGAAAATAAACTTACATTTGTAGTGACACCTGGCTTTAATAGGAATAACGACACTAGAGATGAGATATTCGAATATTTAAATTCTGTAGACGAATTACTGTTCGTATTGAATGCGGATTCACCTTTTACTGATAAAGAACGTGACATTCTATTAAGTATTCAAGAGCATACGCCAAATTTACAAATTCATTTCTTATTAAATAAAATCGATAACATTTACAGTGAAGCAGAAGTGAAAAGGGTATTACATGATACGGCAACGAGAATAAACACATATTTCCCGTATGCGAGAATTGTCCCTTATTCCTCGTTATATACAAGTAGTCAACAATTAAATGATTTAACTGAGTTTATTCATTTTAACTTTAATCATAAAAATATCGATGCAGAACGTACTGAAAAGTTATTATTTTTCATTCGAAAAACAATTACATATCTTTTGGATAAACGTGTTGAGAAAGAAAATAATCTGGTGGATGCTATTAATTGGAATGAAGATATGCTAGTGAAACTAAACGGTAGCATTAATAACCTTACTACATTTGAGAGGGAAAAAATTCATTTCATTACACAATCATATCGTTCAATGAAGACTGAAATTACAAATGATCTTACTGAAAATATTCCGAAGATATTAAAGAGCTGTTCTAATTTAATTAGTGAAGAAAGTGATTTCGGGCACATGGATACGGAACTAAATAAAGCAATGAATGAAAGAGTGCATAAATATTTAGAACAAACTGTGTTACCTAATCTGGCTCTTTCTATGCAAAATTGGATTGCAACTTCTAATAATGAGCTTCTTCAAAGTCAAACGTATTTAGAAGAACTTAGTGAAGGGCTTAATTCACTATTTGGAGAAAATAGAATACAGTTAGAATGTGACTTTAAAGTACTTGATGACTGGCGCAGAGATACTGACAGGATGACGACTAGAATACAAATGGATGAAGTAAATATTTTACGTCGATTTACGCCAGCACAATTTTTACTGAAAAGTGCTGGTAAATTATTTGGAGTTCTTCCTAAAAATAAATCTATGCTATATAACAAATACAAACAGTATGTAGAAAATGAAGATTATACTGAAGTAACGGCTTCTATTATGAAGAAATTTTTCTTGCAATTTGAGCTGTTTGAAAACACACAAGAGCGAGATATTAATATATTCTTTAGGAATCCATTTAACTCCTTAAAGCAAGCTGTAGAAAACACGCATTTAGAAATACAAGAAAAACAAGAGATATTACATAAGATGAAATCAAATCCTGAAATCTATCACGATTCTATCATGCTCTTTGAATTGAGATTGCGTCAATGTGAAGTGATTTTAAATATAGGTGATGATAATACTTTTGCGGATGTAGTTTTAGAAACAAGCGTAGAATAAAAAACCTGATGTGTTATAAGAAAGTAAAAAGGAGCAACTGTAATAAGTTGCTCCTTTTTCATATAGATTATTTTTCTGTTTCTTTAATTTTAGTTTGTACTTCGCCAGTTTTAATTTTATTACTTTCTGAGAAACGTAATAAATCGCCTTCAATAATTTTGTCAGACATTCGTAATTCATTTTGTGCACGTTTAATGAGGGCTTGAGCTTCTTTTTTTGGTAAATCTACAATTTCACCTGTTATACGGTCGTAGAAAGTGTTGTTTTTGTATGCATACTTATCTGTAACGAAGCTACCATCACGTAAAACAACAAAGCCAGTATATTCATCTGAAAACATATCATGGCCAAAACGGATATCATTCGTAGAATCAACACCTAATAAATTTAGAATAGTAGGTTTCATATCGATTTGTCCCGTAGGCTTTGAAATAGTTTGACCTTCTGTTTGTCCAGGAATATGAATATATAAAGGTGTACGTTGTAAATTTAAAGTATCAAATTCTGTTATTTGATCTTTTTCTAAAAACTGTGCCATTGCACGATTATGTTTTTCGGAAATGCCATAATGATCACCGTATAACACAATAATAGAATTATCGTAAAGCCCCTCGGCCTTTAGACGTTCAATAAATTTTTTAATGGATTCGTCTAAGTAACGTGCTGTTACGATGTAACGATCAAATACGCCATTACCAGAGTTGTATGGTTCAATGAATTTTGTATCTTCATCATACGTAAATGGATAATGGTTTGTTAAAGTAAGGAAACGAGCATAGAATGGTTGATTAACAGTTTTTAATATATCTACTGATTGATCAAAGTATTCGATATCTTTTAATCCCCAATTTAAATTTGTTTCTGGCGTGATTTTGTAATCAAGTTCATTATAGTAACGGTCATAACCAAGAGCGGAGTACATAATGTTACGATTCCAAAATGTTGCGTTATTCGCATGAAATACAGAAGTGAAATAACCTTGCTGACGTAAAATTTCTGGAGTTGCAGTATAATCATTGTTACCGTGTGTAAAGAATACAGCTCCTCGATTTAATGGATACAACGACGTATCGATTAGAAATTCAGAATCAGATGTTTTCCCTTGACCAGTTTGATGGAAAAAGTTATCAAAGTAATAACTTTCATTTATGAATTCATTTAGGAATGGTGTAACTTCTTGCCCGTTCACTGATGCGCCTATTAAGAAGGTCTGCAAGGATTCAAGAGTGACGACAATTACGTTTTTTCCTTTCGCTGCACCAAACATATTAGGGTTTGGCTCGCTTTGATTTGCTTTTACGTAGTTTTCAGTTTCTTGTAATTTACTACTATCAGCAAGTGCTTTTTGTGACCCAGCTTTTACTTGCAGTGTTAAGTCATATACTTGGTGAGTATATAAGCCTAAATTTTTGACAAGCATGACTCGGTCGAATGATCTTGTTAATAATTCAGGGCGCTCTTTTTCTGCAAGATGTAGATTCGCAAAGAATACACCAATCGTTAAAAGAAAGTATAACAAGCGCGTAGAATGAGTTACACGTTCTGTTTTAAAGACCAATGATTTCTTTTTTAATAAAATAAAGAAGAAAACAATGTCTACGAATGCGAGTATAATTTTGTAGTTTAATATTTCTATAATACTGCCGCCTAATTGGCCAAAGTTTGAGGTTTGTCCAAGTACTGGTAATGTAACGAAATCATTATAAAAATCATAGAACATTACATTTCCAACAAGCACGATTGTTAATAAGAAATTAATACAGAGCGCTATATAATTTCGCTTTTCACCAGTTGCAAATAATGCTAATCCAACAAATGCTAATGATGCGGCTAGAGGGCTAATAAACAAAATGAGCTCTTGCGTCGAAGACTCGATTTTTAAATCAAAACTGAATCGCGTAATAAGATATGTTTTTAACCATACTGCTAAACCCATTATTATAACAAAACTTATATTTTGTATTTGTAAATTTATTTTGTTCTTCATTTTTACACCTTCTTTATATAATTTATTTAACTAAAGTTATATATTATGTTTTTATAACTATTAGAGTGTGATGAACCATTTAGATTTTGTTTTCTAAAGGGAATAATTTGAAGTATTCATATATATAATGGGGTTTTTTAAAGCGTAGTAGCATAAATATAACTCTTTTTGAGAAACGGGCAGAACAAGTCATAGTTGTAGTGAAATTGACTTATAGACATCCTACCATATTAAACACTATGATGATGTTACAAAATATCGAACAAATAAAAGTGAAAATGGATAGAGACTTTTAAAACGGTTGACATTCAATTTATTAGAATTGAATGTCAATCGTTTTAAATATACAGTTATATTACATATGTATTTTGTAAAATCAAAATCTTTTGTCTGTTAATCATTAGCCGTGAAGGGTAGGGGACTTATTAATATACTTTTACTATATAAGTAAAGTGTTTTGAAATTGAAAATATTTGATTGACATCTTAATGATAAAAATTAAATGTCAGATAAGTACTTTCCAACATACAGACCACTTGCAGCTGCTTGAGATAATGAATGCGTAACGCCTGAACAATCTCCAATTAAAAATAGCCCATGTACACTAGTTTCAAAATGATTATTAATTTTTATCGTAGGAGCATAGAACTTTCCATCAATTCCATATAGTAAAGTATGTTGATCGATAGGCTCTTGTATAAATTGTTCTAAACGTAATAAAAATTCTTTTAGCCCTTCAATATATAATTGAGGAATTTCTTGATTCAAATCTCCATAATCTCCCTGTAGTGTAGGTTGTATACGATTATGTTCCATGCTGTTTTCCACCGTAGGTTGTTTCTTTAGTAAGTCCTCTAAGCGCTGTATAACAATCCGATCTCGTCCTTGGTTAATGCCTTGAATAATTGAACTTGCGTATACATTTGCTTCTTTGAGAGTTGGAAAATAGCGAGGAATAAATAAAGTGAAATTTAAGTTAGAAGTGCCAGTTCCTTGCTCTCGAAAATTTTGACCGTCAGGCATAACTAAACCTTCTTCATACTTTCGAATGATGCGTCCTTTTGGATTCATACAGTAAGTAGTTGCTATGAAATGCTCACCTTGATAAGAAAGTTTTGTTTCAAAAGTATCTTTTAATATAGAGCGTAATTGATGTTCTTTCATTTCTACTCTAATTCCTAAATCTACACGTGTTTGCTCCTGAGAAATATTTAGGGAACTGCACATTTCTTTTAACCAATCGGCTCCAGAGCGCCCAGTTGCTAATACTAGTTGCTTAGTTTGAACTGTTCCTTGATTTGTCTCTATTGTAAAATGATCTTCCTGTTTCAGAATATGTTGTACATCTATATGAAATTGGATCTTTATTTTCGTCAGTAAAAATTCATAGAGCTGCTGAAAAATGTTACTGGAAAGTGTAGTACCAAGATGTCTTACTTCTGTTGTTAGCATTTGTAAACCACACGCTTCAGCTCTCTTAGTGAGACTTGAATTTTCAGTAGAATATTTTGAAACCGAACTTCCACCAAACTGACATAGAATTTCATCTACTTCAGCCATGAGTTGTATAAAACCCTCTTTACCGACTTTTTTCTCAAGTTCTCCGCCAAATCCGTTTGTATAATTAAATTTCCCTTCAGATTTGCCTAAACCACCAAACCCGAAATATTTATCACATGTAGTACAATTACACACTTTTCCTTCGTCTAAAGGACAATGGCGATCTTCTAGCGCTTTACCTTTATCAAGAATTAAAACTTTTTTGTTACTTTTAGCTAGTGAATAAGCCATAAAAATGCTACTTACTCCAGCGCCAATAATCGTAACATCATACATATTCTTCCACCTGCTAACGAATAGTTTGTTTTTTATTTTTCTAGTGTATAACAATTTTATGAAGTTAAGAAATAGCTTTTATTAATAAAGTGGGAGTTTTTGAACTTGATGCTTTATTAATTTCTACGAGTGGTGGAGTAAATACAAAAATTTTTATTTGAAAGAAAAAATAGTTTGAAAAATAACTATGTCATATGATTAATAACATCTTACATAGAAAAAAACAGACCTTTTAAGTGAAGAGGTCTGTTAATGATTTTAAATCTTATTTAGCAAACACATGGTTACCAATTACTGCTACTGTTTGACGTGTCGTAATCCACTTGTCTGTTGATGTTTTTGGATTGTAGAAATAAAGCCAGTCAGAATGTACTCCATTTGTGGAGATAGCCTCTTCTACAGCCATTTTTGCTTCTGCGCTTGCAGGCTGATTAATTCTTCCATCTGTAACAGGAGTAAATGCATATCCGTATTTAATAGGTTCATAAATAACGCCTGTTATTGTATTTGGAAAACCTTTTGCATTTACACGATTTAGTATAACTTTCGCTACTGCTACTTTTCCTTTATACGATTCGCCACCTGCTTCAGCAGTAACTAAGCGTGCCATTAAGTTTTTTTCTTTTTGTGAAATGGTTGAGTTGATTTTTAAATGTTGTCCTGTATAAAGCTTGTTTCCGACTGTATTGTTCATTTGTTTTATAGATTGGACAGTGACATTGTAACGCCTTGCTATCGTTTCTAATGAATCTCCCGGTTGTACTTGATAAATAATTTGTCCAGAAATGTTCGCTGGCTTGGCGTTTTGAGGGACAGTGATTTCATTTGATTTCACGGACCCTGGAATATGTAACTGTTCGCCAATAAAGGTTTGATCGTTTCCTTTATTATTAGCCTGTTTAATGGATTGTATTGAAACTCCGTATTGTTTACTAATGCCCCAAAGTGTATCGTTCTTTTTTACTGTATGAATGGTAGAAGCTTCAGCTGTGCTTTGACTACATACGAATGTAATTGCAGCTGCAGATAAAGGGATTATATGTTTTAGTTTTAGTAATTTCATTGTAAATCCTCCTAAGAAAAAATTAAGGTGAAACTATTAAGTAATGTAGTTTGGAATGTATATATGCGTAATATATTAATGTAAGTATATTAGCACATATAAAATAAATAATCACTATAAGTTTCATATTCGTGTAGTGTAGAGTCCGAATATGAAATATTGCATATGAAAATACATTGAAGTTCATATTTCTGATTACTATAATCTATTTAGTAGAAAGGGAATACGTTATAGAAATAAAATCATTATAGATTAATATAATAATTAATTATTAATAGGAGGATTAATGGAATGAAAATATTTCAAAAAATGTGTGCGTCAACTGTAATCATTACAGCACTTTTAGGAACAGGAGGTACTATCAATAGTGTACATGCTGATTCTATAGAACAGCAGATTAAATCAGGGATAGAACAAGAAACAGATAAGCAAATCATTGTAAAATTTAAAGCGGATTTGGATTTGCCATATGAAGATGGTATTGAAAAACAAATACAATCTCAAACGAATGATAAAGTAATAAAAGATCTTTTGACAGAATATCCAGATGTAACATTTACTCGTTTATTCACATCTGTAAGCCCGGAACAAATACAAAACCTTGAAGTGAAAGCACCTAATCATGTATCTACAAGTTTATTAAACTACTATATTCTTCAAAATCAAAATAGTGGGTATGAAGAAGAAATAGTAGATAAGTTAAAGGCATCTTCTTTAATAGAAGATGCATATATGAAGAGAAAAGAGAAAATAATGCCACCTGAAGTGCAATCATCAAGTGTAGCTCTTAATCCTAGTAACAATCCTAGATTTAAAAAGCAAGGTTATCTTGAAGCGGCCCCATACGGTATTAATGCGCCTTTCGCCTGGGAAATTCAAGGCGGTAATGGAAATGGTATCACTTTTGTTGATATGGAATACGGATGGCTATTAAATCATGAGGATTTATTACATCAAAATATTGAATTAATGTCTGGAAGAAATATAGATCAGCATGTCGGTCATGGGACGTCTGTACTAGGAATTGTATCCTCTGAGGACAATGAAGTCGGGAATATCGGGATTGCGCCAAAAGCGAAAGCAAAGGTTATCTCTCAAATAAGAGATAACGGACAGTATAATACGGCTGATGCAATATTAAGCGCTGTAAATCAGTTAGAAGCTGGGGATGTTTTATTGTTAGAGGCGCAAGCATCTTTCGATGGATATGGTGATAAATATTTACCTGTTGAAGTACAACCAGATATCTTTGATGCAATTCGTGCTGGTACAGATAAAGGGATTGTAATTATAGAGGCTGGAGCAAATGGGTGGAATGATTTAGACCAGTTCAAAGATAGAAAAGGTAAGCAAGTCTTAAATCGTAATAGTAAAGATTTTAAAGATTCGGGTGCAATTATGGTAGGCGCTGGCTCTTCATCTTTCCCTCATGAACGTATGTG
Source organism: Bacillus cereus group sp. MYBK220-1 (assembly GCF_051916445.1). NCBI lineage: Bacteria > Bacillati > Bacillota > Bacilli > Caryophanales > Bacillaceae > Bacillus > Bacillus cereus group sp. MYBK220-1. The sequence goes on from NZ_JBQAGQ010000003.1 coordinate 719,229, forward strand.
GTTTTCGAATTATGGAAGCCGTATTGATGTGTACGGATGGGGAGAAAATGTAGATACAACTACAGCTGAACAAAGTAGAAGTGCTGTAAATCTTTATACTTCAAGCTTTAGCGGAACATCTAGTGCTTCGCCAATTATTGCTGGGGCAGCGACTTTAGTACAAAGCATTGCTAAAGAAAATTTAGGACAACCATATAGACCTAGTGAACTAAGAGCAATATTAAGCAACCAGAGCACAGGAACAAAATCTAAAGATCCATATGCAGATAAAATTGGTGTTTTACCAGATTTGAAGTCTATACTAGTAAACTTAGGCTATGAACAAAGAAAACCAAACGGTGGGAATGAATTACAAGTAACAGAAAATGAACCAAATAATGAGCCTAGACAGGCAAATAAAGTTAACTTTCATACACCGGTGAAAGGAACGCTACATAATAGTGATAGAGTAGATGTATTTACTTTCCAAATTGACTCGCCGGAAAATATTAATATTTCTTTACTAAATGAACAAAATATCGGAATGACATGGGTACTTCATCATGAATCAGATTTAAATAACTATGTAGCATATGGTGAAAATGAAGGCAATGTAGTTAAAGGAACTTATAATGCAAAGCCAGGTAAATATTATTTATACGTCTATAAATATGAGAATAAAGATGGTTCATACGTATTGAACATAAAATAAGTAAAAGGAACTTCAGATGAAGTTCCTTTAAATTTTTCTAATTTAGTATATGTGAATGATTTTTTAACTTTACTTCTATGCAATATTTCATATTGATGAAATGTTATTTATTTTTTCTGAACTAGCTTATATTATATTCAATAAGTTTGATATAAAAACAGAAAAAGAGAGGGATAATAATGAGCAATAAGAAGTTAATTTTGAAATTATTCATATGTAGTACAATATTTATCACATTTGTATTTGCTTTACATGATAAGCAAGTAGTTGCAGCTAGCTCTGTTAATGAGCTTGAAAATTGGTCGAAATGGATGCAACCTATACCTGATAATATCCCGTTAGCACGAATTTCAATTCCAGGAACACACGATAGTGGGACGTTCAAGTTGCAAAATCCGATTAAGCAAGTATGGGGAATGACGCAAGAATATGATTTTCGCTATCAAATGGACCATGGAGCTCGCATTTTTGATATAAGAGGACGTTTAACAGATGATAATACGATAGTTCTTCATCATGGGCCATTATATCTTTATGTAACACTGCATGAATTCATAAACGAAGCGAAACAATTTTTAAGAGATAATCCGAGTGAAACGATTATTATGTCCTTAAAAAAAGAGTATGAGGATATGAAAGGGGCAGAAGATTCATTTAGTAGTACGTTTGAAAAAAATTATTTTGTTGATCCTATCTTTTTAAAAACAGAAGGAAATATAAAACTTGGAGATGCTCGTGGGAAAATTGTACTACTAAAAAGATATAGTGGTAGTAATGAATCTGGAGGATATAATAATTTTTATTGGCCGGATAATGAGACGTTTACCACAACTGTAAATCAAAATGTAAATGTAACAGTACAAGATAAATATAAAGTGAGTTATGATGAGAAAGTAAAATCTATTAAAGATACAATGAATGAAACGATGAACAATAGTGAGGATTTAAATCATCTATATATAAATTTTACAAGCTTGTCTTCTGGTGGTACAGCATGGAATAGTCCATATTACTATGCCTCTTATATAAATCCTGAAATTGCAAACCATATAAAACAAAAGAATCCTGCGAGAGTAGGCTGGGTAATTCAAGACTACATAAATGAAAAGTGGTCACCATTATTGTATCAAGAAGTTATAAGAGCGAATAAGTCATTAATAAAAGAATAAAGATGATGAGAGTGAGAAGCGATAAAATATATCGCTTCTTATTTCTTTTCCAATAACCAACAATATAAATTGTACTTTTATAATAGAAAAAAATAAAAACATAAGATATAATCATACATATAAAATTTGTACCTATAAATTTTATATGTATGATTGAATTTGATTTGTTGTAATGAAATGGAGGTATATACTATGAAGTTTCCACATGATTTTTTATTCGGAGCTGCTTCAGCTTCTTATCAAGTAGAAGGTGCATGGAATGAAGATGGAAAAGGTGTTACGAATTGGGACGAGTTTTCAAAAATTCCTGGCAAAACATACAATGGAACAAATGGTGATATAGCTGTTGATCATTATCATCGATATAAGGAAGATGTTCGCTTAATGGCTGAGATGGGATTAGAATCGTATCGTTTTTCTATTTCTTGGGCGAGAATATTGCCGACTGGAGATGGAAAGGTAAATGAAAAAGGGATTGAATTTTATAACAACTTAATTGATGAATGTTTAAAATACGGGATTGTGCCGTTTGTCACTTTATATCATTGGGATTTACCATTACCGTTAGAAAAAGATGGTGGATGGACGAATAAAAGAACAGCAGAGGCTTTCGTAAAATATGCAGAAACTTGTTTTAAGGCATTTGGTGACAGAGTTAAGCATTGGATTACTTTTAATGAGACCGTAATGTTTTGTGGATTAGGTTATTTAAAAGGTGCACATCCACCAGGAATACAAAATGATGTTCCAAAGTATTTTCAAGCGACTCATTATGTATTTTATGCACACGCGAAAACAGTTGCGGTGTACAAGCAGCTGAAACAATATGGTGAGATTGGGATTACACATGTTTTCTTACCAGCTTATAGTGTGGATGATCAAAAAGAAAATATACAAGCAGCAAATCATGCGAATGAATATGAAACGTATTGGTATTATGATCCAATTTTAAAAGGCGAGTATCCGTCTTATGTTGTACAACAATTAAAGGAAAAAGGATGGACTCCTAATTGGACGGTTGAAGAATTAGAAATCATTAAACAAAATGCAGAAGAAAATGATTTTATTGGCTTGAATTATTATCAACCAATACGAGTAGAAAGATACGATATGGATATAAAGAGTGAGGAACATTCTCGAGAAAACTCAACGCTTGCTCCAGGTAACCCTTCTTTTGATGGTTTTTATCGAACAGTTAAAATGGATGATAAAACATATACAAAATGGGGATGGGAAATATCTCCCGAAGGTTTCTTAGAGGGATTGCATATGTTGAAAGCGCGTTACGGTGACATAAAGATGTATGTAACGGAAAATGGACTTGGTGATGAAGATCCAATCATTGACGGAGAAATTGTAGATGTTCCGAGAATTAAATTTATTGAAGCGCATTTAAAAGTAATGAAGCGTGCAATTGAAGAGGGAATTAACTTAAAAGGTTATTATGCATGGTCAGTGATTGATCTTTTAAGTTGGTTAAATGGATATAAAAAGCAATATGGCTTTATTTTTGTCGATCATAATGATAACTTAAAACGTAAGAAGAAACTTTCGTTTCATTGGTATAAACGTGTGATCGAAACGAGAGGGGAAGAGTTATAACAGATAAAAGCGTATTTTAGGAGAAAGTGTATGAGTGCAAAGTATAAACAAATTGCAGATGTGTTAGAGCAAAACATTCGAGATGGGCTTTTTAATGAAACGAAAAAACTACCTACAGAAGAAGCGTTGATGAATCGATTTGAAGTAAGCCGTAATACGATACGTAAAGTAATTAGTCAGCTTGTGAATAGAGGTTATATTTTTCAAGTGCAAGGTAGTGGCATGTTTTTACGCGAAACTTCTGTAACAGATTACATTAATTTAGGAAGTTTACGTGGATTAACGAAAAATCTTGTTTCACAAAATATTGAAACGAAAGTGTTAGAGCTGGAAGTAATAGATGCGGACGAAGAGATAGCAAAGCGGATGCAATGCGAAGCTGGAACTAGGTTGTATTTTTTGAAGCGCTTAAGAATTGTAGATGCTAAACCATTCTCTATTGAAGTAAGTTATTTCAAAAAGGATATTATTCCATATTTGAACGAAGAAATAGCATTAAGCTCTGTATACAGTTATTTCATTGAAGATTTACGATTAAATATTGGTTTTGCTGATAAAGTTATTAGTTGTGAAAAAGTAAATAAAGAAAATGCACAGCTTTTAGAATTAAATGAAGGTGATCCGGCGCTTCTTATTGAAAATACAGTGTATCTTGTAAATGGAACAATTTTTGAGTTATCTCAGTCGATGTTTCATTATGAAAAGGCGAAACTTTTAAATCGAATTAATTTTAAATGAAAAATTATCGTGTGAAAAAAGCAACTGGTCCTAAGTGATCAGTTGCTTTTTATTTTTTAAGTGGATGAGCAAAAAAACATGAAAGTGGTTGGTCCGCTTTTTGCAAACATCTATTATGATAAGAGAAGAAAGGTAGTATGTTATCGACGTTTTAAAGAGGAAGGTTTTTATGTAAGTTCTTTAATTAAAATAGATGGGTCTTAGAGAGGTGAAAAGACAATGAGTTTTGCAATTTCACTAGTCGTTATTATTGTAATTGTATCGCTATTTGGGACTGTACTAGTTGCAAGAAACGTGGAGGAGAATTACGGTAAGTCTACAAAAAGAAATGTGAAAAACTTATCTGCAATCTATATTCTTCTTCTTTTTGTTCTACTGGCCGGGGTAACATGGTACGCGGTAATGATTTAATAGTTTGTAAAAGAACTGAAATGAGAGTATGAAGTTGGAATTTCAGAAGCTATTGAGTAATCAGAAAGAGAACCATTTTGGATATATCCATTTACGGATAAGAAAATGTGACTAATTAATACTATTTTTACGGTGAATACTGTTAGTAAAAAATGAGGATAGTTCGTTTTGAAAGGAGGAAACTAGATGGAATGGAAACCAAATCGTGCAGATAAGACACCTGTATATAAACAAATTGCGGATTATATTGAAAGAGGCATTTCTTCAGGTGAATTTCCTTCTGATAGTAAGTTACCTTCTGAGCGTATGTTAGGAAAGGAATTACAGGTGAACCGGAGTACAATAGTAGCTGCGTATGAAGAATTAAAATCACTTGGAGTAGTAGAACGGCAAAAGGGAAGCGGAACACGGGTCAATACAGACATATGGGGTGTCTCACATAAACGAATACCGAACTGGGGTAGGTACGTGGAGGATGGATCGTTCTTACCTAACGTACCACTCGTTCAACAAATTCGAACGGAAACACAAAAAGATGATTTAATTAATTTAGCAAGCGGTGAACTGTCACCAGAATTAATTCCAAGTGATAGATTTCGAACAATTTTGTCGGAGAAAACATTTATGGAAAACCTCGGTTATGATCATCCACTTGGAAATGAGATGTTGAGAAAAACAATTGCAGCACATGTTCAGCAATATAAACAAATTGAAGCAGATTCAAGCTCTATTCTTATTACGTCAGGAGCACAACAGGCGCTTAATCTTATCGTTCAATGTTTATTAAAACCTGGTGATGCGATCGCGATTGAAGATCCTTCGTATTGTTTTTCGCTTCCAATGTTTAAATCGGCCGGTTTAAACATATTTCATTTACCTGTTGATGAGCATGGAATGAATCCAGATGACTTAATCGATTTGCACAAAAAGCATCGCATTCGTATGGTGTTTTTGAATCCAGATTATCAGAATCCGACGGGGACTGTGCTTTCATTAGCGAGACGTAAAAAAATTTTAGAACTGTCTTCTGAGTTCGGTATACCAATTGTTGAAGATGATCCGTATAGTTTAATCTCTTTTAATGGAGAAGTGAACCCGACATTAAAATCAATGGACCAAAATGGAAATGTTCTTTATATAAGTTCATTATCAAAAATTGTTGCATCAGGATTACGTATTGGATGGATAATTGGTCCTACACGTGTAATTGAGCGTTTAGCAGATGCAAAGCAACAAGTTGATTTTGGCCATAGTGTATTTACGCAGTGGGTAGCAAATCAATTTTTAGAATCAAAGGATTTCCATAAACATATTACGATACTTCGTGGAAAATTGAAGCAAAGAAGAGATGTATTAATTGCAGAGCTTGAAGGAACATTGGGAGACCGAGTTGAATGTTTCGTGCCAGAGGGTGGAATACATGTATGGTGTAAAGTGAAAGGAAAGTTTGATGAATATCACTTATTAGGTGAATCTATACAGAATGGTGTCGCATTTGTTCCGGGCAGTGTTTTAGGTTCGAAAAATGAATATATACGATTTACGTTTGGTAGAGCGAATATAGAACAAATTCAACTTGGAATTAAACGGTTTGCCGACACGCTAAATGAGATTTCATAATATGGATGTGTGATAGTGAAATGAGGGAAAGAAATGAAGTACGTGACGCTTTTACTTCAAGTAGGCGTGCTATATGTATTTAGCCTAGTGGGTACGTGGATTCAAGGAGTATTCCATCTATCAATGCCAGGAAGTTTAATAGGGATGTTAATACTGTTCCTGCTCCTTTCCACTCGCGTTTTACCGTTAAAATGGTTTGAGTTAGGTGCGGAAAAGTTAATCGTATTTTTACCGTTATTTTTAATCCCTTCGACAACAGGGCTCATGGAATACGGGTCTTTTCTTTTCAGGAAGGAGAGTATTATATTCCTTTTAGTAGTTGCAAGTACTGTAGTAACTTTGATTGTTTCAGGGTATATAAGTCAATTATTAATAACAACAAAAAAATAAAATCGACAAGGTGCACGATTCAAATGGTCTTAATTATTATTACTGTAGCAATTTATTTCTTGGCGACAAAGCTATATAAAAAATTTACGTTTGCATTTACGTTACCGGTGTTAACAGTTACGGCAATTATGATTTGTTTATTTTTCATTTTTGATATTTCTCATCATGAGTATAGGGAAAATGGAGGAGACATTCTTTCAAGCTTATTGAGCCCTGCAATTGTAGCATTAGCCATACCTCTATTTAAAGAGCGAAAGATACTTATGAAAAATTTTTTATCGATACTTATTGGAGTAGTGATAGGTATAGTGGCTGTAACGAGTATGAATGTAGTGATTGGCGGAATTTTAAATATAGATAAGGAACTTATATTAACTACTTTACCACAGTTAGCAACGATGCCTATTGCCCTATCATTAGCGGATCAAATTGGTGGTATTCCATCTATGACTTCTAGTTTTGTAGTTGTTGCAGGAATAACAGGCGCTATTATCGGACCAACAGTACTTAAGTTTTTCAGTATAACAAGTACGATTGGAAAAGGAGTTGGAATGGGCTGTGCATCACATATTATCGGTGTGAGCCGTCTCGTGAAGGAAGGCGAGAAAGAGGCGACAATCGGTTCGGTAACGATGATTGTAACTGGAATACTCATTAGTATACTAATACCGTATGGAACGAAATTTATTTTTTAAATGTAATGGAGATGATAACAATGACAACATGGTTTATAGTTACATTATTTGTTTTTGGAGCTATTAAAGTATTAGTTTCTAGCATGCCCACTTCTGTTGTGGAATCAATTATTAGTAAATTTGAATTGCATCAAAAGCTTGAGGCGGAAAATACTTCTATATCGATAGATGGAAAAAATATAGAGGGAGAAATGAAACTACAAGTTATTCATGAATTTAATGAGGCTTTGTTTTTAGATAAACATTATTTCCCGCCGCACGGAGAAGGGACACCCATAGTCATTGATACGAAGAAAGGGAATAAAGAGATTAGATTTTCGCTATATAGCTATGAAGAACATGTTGATGTCATTAAGCAATATAAGAAGAAAGTCGTTGCCTATCGTTTACGCTCTAAAAGCCTTCAAACATTGGCACCATTAGCAATAACGGAAGAGTATGCTTAAGAAGGGACCTATAATGGTCTCTTTATTTTTTTATCCAATTATATACATTCCAAATAAAAGAATGAAAAATCATATAACCAAATAAAGAATATGTATGGTTCCAATTCGCGTTATGTACAAATAAACCTAAACTTTCAGCAATCTGTTCAAAAAGGCTAGCACAAATACCGATTGAAATAATAAATAAAATTCTAGAAACTTTAGATAATTTTTTTGAAATGTGTATAAAGATAACTGTTAAAATCGGCAGTACGAACAATGTAAAAGCTATATTAACCGAAAATGTGGATGAGAAGGGCCTAGCCGGAAAGGAATATATTTGTTTATGAACAAAAAAGGCATCTAAGCAAGTTCCAATAATAGAAGAGAGAAAGATTGTAACTACTAATGCTAGAAACTCATTCTTCTTCTCGGAGGAGGACATTTTTCTTTGCGAGAATGGCGAGTTCAATTTTTTCGAGTGTTTTGCAGTAGTCTTCTGTAATTTGTCCATTTATATTTTCCTCCTTATCAACTAAGTAATTTACAACTTGCCAATCGGTAAACCAATCTTCACTGTCAACTTCTTCATGCTTCATATCTCGCCATGCATAGATGAGTGCAGGGCTGTATATGCGATAAGCGCCATTTCGTAACTGGCATTTCTTTATTCGGCGCTTATAAAACTCACGGGAAAAAGATTCATTTACACTTGAAAATAAATGGGGCCAGTAATCTTTCCTTGATCCTGTATGTGGATGGTGTTGAGCCCAGCTTATTATTTGAGATAAAACATGTGTATCTCGAAATAATAATGAGTACAATCTTTTTCCAATTAATATCCGTTCATGTAAGGAAGTGAAATGTTTCATTGTATCACCAAATAGTAATACTTTTTGTTTCTTATCATTTTCGTAGAATGGGAAAAGAATATGATTAAACTGAAAGAAATCAAAGAGTTTAAATCCAATACTATTTAGTACAGTCTTTTTAAATTGTACATTTTGAATCACTCTTTTTTCTAAGTAGTTTTGTTCATTAATAATAGTGGCAATCGCTAAAGTTTTTTTGTTACCTGTTTTCCAAAAATGGTGCCACATCGTTTCCATAAATGTAGAAACATTTAGGTGAGGGAGAAGGTGAAATAACTTTTGTGATCTCTTTACACTTTGTTCGTAAAGTAAAAATTGAGGGTATACATCTTGGAAAATAAGCCAATTCCCTTTTTCTAAAAAAGAAAAAAATATGAATTGATCTTTCTCTGATAAAATTCTCGTATATAAATCCCCCTTTAAATCAGTCATATTCCAACCGCCGTTACGTGATACCATATGTCCAAGCAGTGCCCAATGTATTTCTGGATATTGAATGTAAAATTGGTAGTATGCGCGTGTTCTTGTAACATTATTTTTATTTAGCTGTTCTGTTTGTATTTTTATTTTGTTGATGATGAGTTGCTCTTCTTTCGTTAATTTATACATGGTATCAGAAGGAATAAGTTTGCTTTTTTGTTTCAATTCATTTTTTACATCGAATAGGGAGAGAGGCAGTGCTTTGGAAGGTCCGTTATATGTATGATATGAATTGTTTCGGTCCATTCCGTTACCTCCCTTTTTCATAAATTTAAACATGATTATTGGCTATGAATCATTCTATTTATTTTATTACGAGTATAAGAAATAAATGAGCGGTGTTTTTTTACAAGGAATTTATTTATCATGCAAACAGTATGGAAAATCTTACTGTTGTGAGGTGAAATGAAAAACAGAAACTAAGTTTAATAGTTTCTGTTTTTTTATTTTGTCAATTAAATGTAACAAACGACGATTATGATTTGAATCAATTGAAAATAATTCAATAAATATTATTTAAATTGAGATGTTTCGTAGGAGGAAAAGGAATGTTAAATAAAATAATTTTAATTACTGGTGGTACAGGTTCGTGGGGGCATGAACTTATAAAACAACTATTAGAAAAATCACCGAAAGAAATTAGAGTTTTTTCAAGAAATGAAACGGTTCAGTTTGAAATGCAGCAACAGTTTATAAATGATGATAGGCTAAAATTTATTATTGGAGATATTCGTGATAAAGATCAACTAGTCTATGCATGCCAAGGTGTACATTATGTATTCCATCTTGCAGCTTTAAAACACGTTCCAGTATGTGAGTATTATCCTTATGAAGCTATAAAAACTAACATACATGGTACGCAAAATGTAATTGAAGCCTCTACACAGATGCAAGTTGAAAAAGTTATATATGTTTCAACGGATAAAGCAGCTGATCCATCAAATACGTATGGGATGACAAAAGCAATTGGTGAAAAATTAATGGTTCATGCGAATATACAAACGAAGAAAACAAAATTCATTTGTGTTCGTGGTGGAAATGTTTTAGGAACGAGTGGAAGTGTAGTACCGCTTTTTAAACAACAAATTAAAAGATCTTCAGAAGTAGGGATTACCGATGCGAATATGACTAGATTTTTCTTAACAGTTGAAGATGCTGTTGGATTGTTATTTAAAGCCGTATATCAAGGTAGAGGCGGGGAAATCTTTGTTATGAAAATGCCGGCATGTAAAATAACAGATTTAGCGGAAGTATTAATTGAAGATTCAAAAAAAGAAAATATTAAGGTGAAAGAGGTAGGGATAAGACCGGGTGAAAAATTAAGTGAAATGCTTCTATCTGAGGTAGAGAGTAAAACAAGTATAAGTTTTGATCAAAATTATTTTGTGGTACTACCGACGATTCCTATCGAAGGACTTCAAGAATATTATTCTAGCTATCCGCTAGTGGATGTGAAGAGTTTTAGTTCTCAACAAGATTTACTTGCAAAACATGAGGTGAAACAAATGCTATTAAAAGGAGGGTTTTTGCGATGAAAAAAAATGCGAGCCTTTTAATAACTGGTGCAAATGGTTTCACAGGCCGCCATGCTTGCCACTATTTTTTAGAGCAGGGCTTTCATGTAATTCCTATGTTTCAAAATCGTGCACATAGAGAAAAAATTAGAAATGGTATTACGTGTAATTTAACTAATAAGAGCGAAGTAATGAAGGTAATGAAACAAATAAAGCCAGACTACGTATTGCATTTAGCGGGAAGGAATTCGGTTATAGAATCTTGGACAGCTGCTCTTGAGTATATAGAGATTAATGTAATAGGAACGTTATATTTATTAGAAGCAATTAAGCAAGAAGCCTCGCATTGTAGAACATTAGTTATAGGATCTGCTTTGCAAGCAGATAGTATGAACGAAATGAAAATTTCAAATCCATATAGTTTAAGTAAAACGATGCAAGTCATTATTGCAGAGGCTTGGGGAGGATTAATGGATTCAAATATTATCATTGCAAAGCCCTCAAACTTAATTGGTCCAGGGGTATCGAATGGTATTTGTTCGATTCTCGCAAAGAAAATAATAGATATAGAATCAGGTAGAAGTAAGGCTATTATCGAAGTAAACAGTTTGAAAGATAGTAGAGATTTTCTAGATGTACGTGATGCGGTCAAAGCGTATCATGTGTTATTACGAGATGGAATAAATGGAAAACAATATAATATCGGATCAGGAGTAAAACGATCTTTATTAGATGTACTAGAACAATATAAAGAATTAACACAGCTAAATTTTTTTATAGAGGAAACAGAGAAAAGTGGGAGCGACTCAAATGAGAGTTTAGCAACAGAGGAAATAAAAAATTTAGGTTGGATCCCAGAAATTGAATTTCATCAATCATTAAAAGATGTACTTGAGTATGCGAAGTGTAGTGACATCTGCATGCAATGAAAAACAAAAAAGGGTGTAAGAAATATATGAATGGTTATGAAGTAATAGATAATCAAAATACGCTATTTCTTTCAATTGTTGATACGCTGGACTGGAGAGATGAAGAAGCGCATGTATTGCTTATTTATGAGGCAATACATAAATATCAAGCGTATGTAGAAGAAAAAAGGGTTAATCGAATAAAGTCAGCATTAGAGACGGAAACTAGATATGTGATTCAAATCTTTGCTCAATACGAGTGTAGTGAGTATGGAAATGATTTTTATGAACTCATTAACGATCTTTTACAAGATATAGAGGTGGAGTTAAAGATTTATATAAAAAATAATAAGTTTATTTACATTTAAAAGGTAAAGAGAAAGCTAGATTTTTAATAATAAAGGTGGGTATAAGTTATGAGCAAAACGATTCTTTTTACTGGGGGCGGTACAGCCGGACACGTTATGATTAATATTGTATTAATTCCTAAATTTATAGAGAAAGGCTGGAGAGTCGAGTATATTGGATCCAAAAATGGAATTGAAAAATCATTAGTGCAAAATGTTAAATACAATAGTGTTTCAACGGGAAAGCTTAGGAGATATTGGGATTGGGAGAATTTTAAAGATCCTTTTAAAATTATACGCGGTTGTTTACAAAGTTATAATTTAATTAAGAAAACAAAGCCTGACGTTATCTTTTCAGCAGGAGGATTTGTTTCAGTTCCTGTAGCTATAGGAGCATGGTTAAATCGTGTGCCTATAATTATACGTGAACCAGATAGCACATTAGGGCTTGCCAATAAAATAGCATTACCTTTTGCTACAAAGCTATGCACAACATTTCCTCAGACAGGAGAAAATGTAAGTAATGAGAAGAAGGTTTATGTAGGACCAATTGTAAGGGAAGAAATTGAGAAGGGTAACGTATTACGAGGAAGAAGATATTGTGAATTTCAGCAAGATAAACCAGTATTATTAATTATGGGTGGGAGTCAAGGTGCTAAGTGGATAAATGATATGGTAAGGGAATGTTTAGATACAATACTATTAAACTTTAATATTATTCATATATGTGGTAAAGGGAAGGTAGACCCATCTATTGGCATGGAGGGATATATGCAATTTGAATATATAGGCGACGAGTTGCCGCATATACTAAATATGGCAAGTGTTGTAGTTTCTAGAGCGGGTTCTACTGCTATTTCTGAATTGTTATTTTTGAAGAAACCGATGTTGCTTATCCCGTTAACTAACAGTTCCAGTAGGGGAGATCAAGTTTTAAATGCTGAATATTTTTCACGGCAAGGATATGCGGAAGTTATACTCCAAGACAGAGTAAGTACGAATACATTTATACATGCAGTAAATAAGTTGTATACAAATAAGGAGAAATATATTCAAAACATGAATGGATATAAGAAAACAAATGATGAGGGAATTCATCAAATAATAGATATAATAAATGAAGTGGTGAAGTAATAGAAATGTAAATAGAAAAACAAAAGGAAAGAAGGTATCTTCTTTCCTTTTTGCTATATTTGTTCTAATTAGTTATGTACTATGGGTGAATGCCGTTTTCTAATAGCTCAGTAAATGCATGAATATGAATAGGTTTACTGTAATAATAACCTTGAATAAACTGACATTTATTTTTTTGAAGGAAATTTACGTGCTCTTTCGTTTCTACACCTTCAGCAATGACAGACATTCCTAATGTATTTGCTAATGTGATGATCGTTTTAATAATTTCCATTCCATCATCACATGTTTCAGACATTGTAATAAATTCTCTCGGGATTTTTAACGTATCAATTGGATACAAAGGTAAGTAGGCTAGCGAAGAATAACCTGTACCAAAATCGTCGATAGAAATGTGAATCCCTAAACTTTTTAGTGTACGCAGTTTTATCAATGTTTCTCGCTCATCCATCATTGCAATTCGCTCTGTTAATTCAAGATCAAGAGAGCTTGCTGGTAAACCTGTATTTGTTAAAGTAGAAGAAATAGATTTTACAAAATCCTCTTGTTCAAATTCCTTAGCAGATAAATTTACACCTATTTTTAAATGTGAATATCCGAGTGCGTGCCAACGTTTCATTTGTTTACAAGCCTGCTCTAATGTCCATTTACCTATTGAAATAATTTGTAGTGTTTCTTCTGCAATCGGAATAAACTCGTATGGAGAAATAATACCTAATTCAGGATGATTCCACCTAATTAAAGCTTCTGCACCGATAATTTTATTAGATTCACTATCAACTTGAGGTTGATACAAAAGGAACAATTCTTCATTTTGTAGTGCGTTTGGTAAATCTTTTTCTAATCGCAATCGTCTTTCAATTTTTTTAGCGATTACATCGTCATAAATAGATACAGAGTTAAGTTCTTTTGCTTTTGCATCATACATTGCAACATTAGCGTTTTTCAGAAGTGTAGCGGTATCGATTCCGGAATGTGGATAAATAGCGATGCCGATACTCAGTGATAAAGTTAATTTATGCTCATGTATGATAAATGACTTTTTCATGCATTTAAATAATTGGTTACATAATTGGAATAAGTAATCTTCGTCAGTATAGTTTTCAATTATGATTGTAAATTCATCGCCACCGATTCTTGAAAGATGAGTATGTGATGGAAGACATGATTGGAATCGCTTTGCTACTTCTTCTAATATGTAATCTCCTGATGAATGTCCAAGTGTATCGTTAATTGCTTTAAAGCGATCTAAATCTAAATATAATAATGCAAACTCGCTTTCTGTTATTTCAGCATTTTTTATAACTCTCTTTAATTTCTTATGGAAAAAGGCACGGTTACCAATTTTCGTTACAGTGTCATGGAATGCTAAATATTTTATTTCTTCTTGCTGTTTTTTTAGTGCAGTAATATCTTTCACCATAATATAGCTTCCTGAAATTTGTCCGTCTATTATAATAGGAATGATTGTAACGTATAAAAAATAAGTAAAGCCATCTTTATATTGAGAACTAAGTTGTAAGAATGCCGATTCTTGTTGTTTCACTTTTTCTAATGCCAATGCTAGCTTATGCTTATCTTCATCTAAAATGATCGAAAAACAAGTTTCACCTAGTAACTCATCCGTTGGTGCCCCAAGTAGTACACTCCCAGCCTTATTTACATTTAAGAATATTCCATTTAAATCAATGGTGAAGATAGGGTCAGGATGATATTCATATAATGATTTAAACTTTTGCTGTTTTTGAGAAAGAGCCTCTGATTTATGAACTAAATCAGACGTCCGTAAAGTAACTTTTTCTTCTAGTTGGGCATTAAATGCCTGCAAACGTTTTGTTAAGGAATTGTTTTGCATATGTACGATAGAATGACGAATGAGTACGAAAATAAAAGTAATACAATTTCCTGTAATGAGAGTTGAAGATGATGTTTGTTCTTTTAATGTAAACCCGATTAGTATTGCAACAGCAAGATAGGGAAATACAACTAAAGCTTTTTTTCCTATTATAGGGTTTACAAGGAAATAATTTTTATGGCTATTATGATCTTCTGAAATAGAGCCAGCTATTGCAATAAGTAATATAGGTATTCTATATAAAAGACGTAATAATATTATCGTTTCAGTTGATAAGTGGTTATTTAAGTAAAAATAAATATAGTTAAAAGTTGCAGAACTTATTAATACAAAAATAAAGATATAAATTTTCCGTTTGGAATTAAAAATTATTGGACGGAAAATGAGACTAACACCTAGCAGTAGAAATAATAAATCTGCAATTGGGTATAAAAATGAAAGGAAAACATCTCCTAGTGAAAGAGCGAATATATTTAAATTTGGTTGATTAAATAAATACCATTCTAATGTAAATATGGAAGTAAGCACTATGCATATATCACAAATAAAGAACGCTTTTTCCCATTTATTGCATTCCTTTAAGATTTTATAGCAGAAAGCGATAAGACAGAAAAATAGAAAAAACATGTAAAATACATCAGAAACCGTAAAACGATGTATTGGAATTTCGAAGAAGCTATCTTGATATGTATATACTATTTTCCCTAATAAAAAACTACCAATTGCTATTGTAATACATATCCAAAACGGATTTGAACTGACTTTTTTAGAATATATAGAGTAAATCAGTGATACAAATGTAATGGCTTCAACGACAAGTGAAGCGAAGCGTACATCTGAATTTGAAAAATGAGTAGGGAATAGATAGAAAAACATAAAATAGATTGAATAGCATATTAATGTTCCGATTAATATACATAATTGTAAATTTTTATTTAATTTCAATGAAATCACCTTCTTTAATTATGCACTATGTTCGTTATATCTATACATAATAATATTATTTAAGAATTGTATCAGATTTCCTTATAAAAATCATGTTTATAAGGAAAGTGTTAAAGAGTGTAAGTATTCTTAAGGTTGGAAAAATATTGCGGTTGATAGTACAGACTGTATCAAGACTTTAAATAGAAATTGTATGTTTAGTCATCCTTTGAATTGTAAAGTTTTTTTAGTGATTTGTAAGTGGAGATGCAAAATTGCATATAAAATGATGAGTATCTTTTTTTGGTGAGCTTTTTATTTTTAATCTGAAAATTAATATTTGTGAAAATGTTGAGAAAAGATATAAAATAAGAACGTGTATTCTTACAGAGTGGAATAGTATTGCCACTAAATAGGGAGGCTTTTTTATGATATATCGAATTAAAGATGCAGAAATATACTATGAAATTGTGGGAGAGGGTAAACCGGTCATTATCATACATGGCTGCGCCCCTGACCATAGGTTAATGATGAAATGTATGGAATCAGTATTTCAGAAATATGAAGGTTATAAGCGAATATATATTGATTTACCTGGAATGGGAAAATCGAATGCTCCAAATTGGATAAATAGTTCAGATCGTATAGTAGAAGTGCTTATCACATTTATTGAGGAAATCATTTCTACTGAAAAATTTTTATTGGTAGGAGAATCATATGGAGGCTATTTAGCCAAAGGTATACTTGCAAAGATGTTTGAGAGAGTTAGCGGATTACTATTAGTATGTCCTGTTGTTGTAGCGGAGCCAGAAAAAAGGATTCTTCCATATAAACAGGTAATTGTACAAGATGAGGAATTTTTAAATACGCTCACTTCCACAGAAAGAGAGGAATTTTGTGAGTTAGCTGTAATAGCAAATGAATATACATATAAGCGATTTAAAGAAGAAATTAAGCCTGGGTTAGATGTTGCTAATTATGAATTTATTGAAAGGTTGCAAAAGAATTACTCTCTTACTATGGATTTTCAGCATGAAAAATATGAAAATCCCGTTCTTTTACTGACTGGAAGACAAGATATATCAGTAGGTTATCAAAATATTATAGAAATTATTGAAGAATATCCAAGGGCAACATTAGCAGTGTTAGATATGGCAGGGCATAATTTGCAAATTGAGCAGCCTGAATTATTTGAGAGTTTAGTAGGAGAATGGATTAGACGAACAAATCAGCACAGTTTATAAAGTATTTTAGTATTACCCCTAAGTATTGAAATGGGATAAATGAACGTGATTTATTAACTTATCTCGCTATTTGCCGGGCAGCCCGATTAGTGAGGGCTGATTAAAGTTTCACTTTATAAAAAATTTTAAGGAGAAATTATGAGCACATATATTTATATGGTTAGACATGGTGAATCACCAAAACTAGAAGGAAATGAAAGAATGCGTGGATTAACTGAGAGGGGACATATGGATGCCCGTAGAGTAACTGACATATTAAAAGCGGAGAGGATTGATACTTTTATTTCCAGTCCTTATAATCGGGCTATGCTAACGATAGAGGAGTCAGCTAATTTCCATGAAAAAGAAATAGTAGTATATGAAAATCTTAAAGAGTGTATGTTTTCAAGTGAGGATCAGGTTATATCAGACAAAGAGGTGTATCCACTTGTACAGAAGATGTTCTCTAATCCGTACTTTGCACGAACGGAAGGAGAGTCATATGCAGATTGCCAGAGAAGAGTAGTGAAAGTATTAAAAGAAATCTTAATGGATTTTCGAGGATGCAAAATTGTAATTGGTACACATGGGCTTGTCATGACATTAATGATGAACTATTTTGATAAACAATATGGTTTTGAATTTTTAATGAATACGTCAAAACCGGATATATATAAGATGGAATTTAAAGAAGAACAATTAATGAATGTAGAGAGATTATGGAAAGCTGAATAAAATTAGTTGCATGGATTTTGTTGTAAAAGTTACTTTTATAGCAAAGTCTTTTTTTGAATAGAAAGCATCTTTATCAACTATTGTTAGAATGTTAAATAAATAAGTAATTATTCAGTCTTTGAATAAATTATGGAGAAATTGGTTTAGGGAAACAATTTTAAATGTGTCAAAATTCCAAACGTTGGATTTATATTCAATAGGAGAAAAAGATGTAGAATTTTGTCTTACAGTCCCCGTTTACTTTTCATTTCATTACATATAGGCTTTGTGGTGTAAGGGAGGACATTGCCTTTACGTAAAATCTATAAGGAGGTCATTGTAATGAAACAGATTAAAAAGTTTGCGGGAGTTGCTTTAGCAGGTACGATTGGATTAAGTGGACTACTGTTTTTAGAACCAAGTGTAAGTGTTGCGGAAGCACAGCAAGTGAAAGTAGAAAATTTCAATACAATTGATGTAACGATGAATCTAAATGAATTGTATGTATTAAGTGGCAGAAGCATTGATATTCTTTCTGGAGATAAAGAAGCAATTCAGTTAAATAAATACACAATTAGTTTTAATAAACCTGGGAAGTATGTGATTAAAGTAAATGGCTGTATTTATGATGATGTATATACTTTTATTGTAAATGAGTAGTATATATTCTTAAATTGCGAGATAAAAACAGCAACACCCTATTTGCGATGAGAGTCGTAAATAGGGTGGATTTATTTGTATTAAGCTGTACTTTAAATATGTTCGCTAATTTTCTTTTTGCCATGTAAAGTATGTAAAAGTGTTTGAAACATCTTAAATGATTGCTGAAAGATTGGACTTTGAATAAAGGTGTACAGAAAAGTTACGATGAAAACAGGACCTCCTAGCATAAATCCAATAACTAGTACAATACATTCTACTATGATTCTAGCACGGCTAATAGAAAGTCCTGTTTTGTCTGAAATAGTAAGCATGAATCCATCACGGGGTCCAGCGCCAATCCCAGCCGCAACGTACATACCTCCCCCGATACCTGTAATGGCAATACCAGAAAATAAAATGAGTAAGTTTATCCATAAATAATTACTAGCGTCTGGAAGCATGTTTGATTGTAAGAAAAAGTCCATAATGGGACCGATAAGTAGTGCATTCAAAAATGTCCCCACATTTATATATTTTCGATCTACTAGTAAAGATATTAGAACGAGACATAACCCACATATGACACTCCACGTACCGATGGTCCATCCAAACTTTTGGTAGAGAGCCATATTTAAAACTTCCCAAGGGTGCAAGCCGAGAAATTTAACTTTGACTGCAAGAGCGTTTCCAAGGCCAAAGAAAATTAATCCTAAGAAAAAAAGAAAATAGCGAAAGAGAGTTAGCCTCATCTTTACAACCTCCCATATTTTATAATTATGTATGTTACCTGTTACAGTTTTAATGTACAAATATTATGTCTTTTTATCATTCGTTTAAAAGTGTTAACAATGTAAATGAAATATACATCTTCACAGTCAAAAAAGTTAAAATATTTCGTTTTAAGGATTATAATGGAGGGAGGAACATAAAAGGGAGTGAATGAACTTGAAACAAGAACTTATTGAAAGATTTACGAGATATGTAAAAATTGATACGCAATCAAATGAAGAAAGTCATACAGTACCAACAACACCAGGACAAATTGAGTTTGGTAAGTTATTAGTGGAAGAGCTAAAAGAAATTGGTTTAACAGAAGTAACGATGGATGATAATGGCTATGTAATGGCAACACTTCCAGCTAATACGGACAAGGATGTTCCTGTAATCGGATTTTTAGCCCATTTAGATACGGCAACAGACTTTACAGGGAAAAACGTCAAACCACAAATTCATGAAAATTTTGATGGTAATGCAATTACGTTAAATGAAGAGCTAAATGTTGTGTTAACACCAGAGCAGTTCCCGGAATTACCATCATATAAAGGACATACCATTATTACAACTGATGGTACAACACTTCTAGGAGCAGATGATAAAGCTGGTCTTACAGAAATTATGGTTGCAATGAACCATTTAATACATAATCCGCAAATTAAGCACGGGAAAATAAGAGTAGCATTTACACCGGATGAAGAAATTGGTCGTGGGCCAGCGCATTTTGATGTAGAAGCGTTTGGTGCATCATTCGCTTATACGATGGATGGAGGTCCATTAGGTGGTTTAGAGTATGAAAGTTTTAATGCTGCAGGTGCTAAGTTAACGTTTAACGGAACGAATACACATCCTGGAACAGCGAAAAATAAAATGCGCAATGCTACTAAACTGGCTATGGAGTTTAACGGGTATTTACCAGTAGAAGAGGCGCCAGAATATACAGAAGGCTATGAGGGATTCTATCATTTACTTTCTTTAAATGGTGATGTTGAGCAAAGTAAAGCGTATTATATTATTCGAGACTTTGATCGTGAAAATTTTGAGGCACGTAAAAATAACGTTAAAAATATTGTGAAGACTATGCAAGAAAAATATGGCGAAGATGCAGTCGTTTTAGAAATGAATGATCAATACTATAACATGCTTGAAAAAATTGAACCGGTAAGAGAAATTGTTGATATTGCATATGAAGCAATGAAAAGTTTAGACATTGAACCAAATATTCATCCGATTCGCGGAGGCACAGATGGATCACAATTATCATATATGGGATTACCGACGCCGAATATTTTCACTGGTGGTGAAAACTATCACGGTAAATTTGAGTATGTTTCGGTAGATACTATGGAAAAAGCTGTTCAAGTTATTGTGGAAATTGCAAGACGTTTTGAGGAGCAAGCTTAAAAAAGAACCAAGTAGTACGAATGTGCTACTTGGTTCTTTTAATATAGTACTCGCCACAAATAAAAAGTCGCATAAGACTCCCAATTAGCCCAGTTTGCCGCGAAATCTTTTATTTCATTTTTAGTCGGTTTATTTTCGGAACCTGTTATAAATTTAATTGCATTATGCAGACCAACATCATCAATTGGAAAAGCTGAAGGAAATCTTAAACAACGCATTAAAACATAGTTGGCAGTCCATGGTCCTATACCATGGATAGCGGTTAATTGTTTCTCAGCAACCTTTACATCTTGTGTTTGCAGTAAATCCTCTTTTAATAGTTTTCTCTCTGTAATAAGCTTCGCAATACCGATTAAATATTCACATTTTCTAGTCGTCATTTTTAATTGTTGGAGATCTTCTACATGTAGATTTGCAATTGTTTCAGGTGATGGGAATATCCAATGCTTTCTACCGTCCCATTCTACATAACTTCCAAATTGCTCAACTAATCTTCTTTTTAGCGTATAAGCATATGTTAAGTTAATTTGTTGACCGATAATTCCCCAGGAAAGTGCCTCAAATAAGTCTGGAATACCTAAAGTACGAAGGCCGTAATATTGTTCAATTGGTCCTTGAAGGAGTAAATCATGTTTAGCTAATGTATAAAAGGGAGCTAAATCAGTAGTTAAATCAAACCATTCTTTTACATAGTTAGCTACAGCTTCACGTATCGATTTTTCAGATGTATATGATTCTTCTAAACAATGTATTTGAATATTGCCATCTGTATTCACACTAATTTCAACTAAAGGATTTACATCTTGAACAGGGATAACTTTATAAATTTTGTTATCTTCAATATGGAACATACATTCATTGTTAGAACGTGATAGATAACGTAAATTTTCTTGGAAACAAAATTCTTTTGGAACTGCTATAGATAATACGCTATTATATTCTGCTGTCATATGAATTCCACCTGCAACTTTTCTAATGTAAGCAATTTTTTCTTCATTTCTAATCCACCCCTAAATCCGGTTAGTTTCCCATTCATCCCAATAACGCGGTGACAAGGAATGGTGATAAGAAGAGGATTAGCAGCAATAGCAGAAGCAACGGCGCGCACAGCTTTAGGTTTTTGAATTCTTTCAGCAATTTCTGTATAAGAATATGTCTTCCCATAAGGAATTTCACGTACCGTATTCCAAACAGATAATTGAAAATTAGTTCCATAAGCATCGATAGGGAATGTAAAAGTTTCTCGCTTGTTTTCTAAATACTCGATAACTTCTTTCGTATATATTTGCAAGTAATCTGGACTATGGATCAATATATGTTGGGGCAGTTTTTTTCTAGCCCATATATTTAATTCTTCAAAGTTTTCGTCTTGTGATCCAATGAAACATAGTCCATTTTCAGTTGCAGCAATATGAAATTGCCAATTTTTATGTGTAAGTAGCGTCCAATATATATAATTATTTTTGTAGGAATTCATTATCGTATCCCTCTTTCATTTCGTTCTTTTTTCGATATTCAGTAGGAGTAAATCCGGTTTTCTTTTTAAATAAAGTTGCGAAATATTCTGGGTTTTCTATCCCGACAGCAGTACTAATTTCTTTAATAGATTGATTTGTGTGTAAAAGGTATTCGGTTGCTTTAAGAATCCTGAATTGTTGTATATATTCTATAGGAGTTAGCCCTATTATTCTTTTGAAAGTACGTTGTAAATGAAAAGGGCTACCGTGACACATTTCCGCAAGCATGTCGAGAGTTAAAGATTTGTCATAATGCTTTTCGATATAGTCTTTAATTTGTTTTACCCACTCTTCATTAGGTAAAGTGATTCCATTTGGCTTACAACGTTTGCACGGGCGAAAGTTTTCACTTAATGCTTGCTCTGCATGATGAAAAATTCGTACATTGTTTCTATTCGGTATTCTTGATTTGCATGATGGTCTGCAAAAGATTCCAGTTGATTTCACAGCATAAAAGAATTTGCTATCATAGGAAGAATCATTATGAATAATTGCTTGCCAATACTCATTTGTTAATGTAACTCCTTCATTGTGCATAGAACATCACCTCTGAAATTAGTATAACCTGAATAAAGTGCGTATGTATGTATTCATAAATGTAAGAGCAAGATTACAAAGGTGAAAATATTGGATGGCGTTTAGATTATTTTGTTGTTTCGGAACGAATGAAAGACCAAATAACAGAAGCGAAAATTAATAGTGAAGTAATGGGGTCAGACCATTGTCCAGTTGAATTAAATATAAATTTCTAAAAAAAAGAAGTATCTCCCTAATATTAGGGAGATACTTCTTTTTTTAATTCAGTTTGTTAAAATTTTTCAAATCATTCTTGAAATAATTTCATATTAAATATATACTTAGTAACGATAATCATTATCAGTGAAAATGATTATCAAGTGATGAAGGCGTAAAAGAATTATAGTCTAGGGGAAGTGAACGGGAATGAGTTCTGGATAAAATTGTTAATCTAATGAAATATATATATGGGACAAGGTTCATATAGTTAAATTTTATTGAGAATATAGTTTGAAAATTCGAGAGGAGACATATAAAGATGAACAAGAAATTATTTACTTTAGGGATGGTTACAGTTTTAAGTGTAGGTTTAGCGGCATGTAATAGTGCGGATAAAACTTCAGGCGAGCAAAAACAACAGACAAAAGCTACGGAAACGAAAAAAGATGAAAAACGAAAAATCACATATTTAGGTAAAGAGTATACAGTGCCAGCAAAAGTAGATAAAATTGCGACAGCTAGTTTAGAGTCAATGGAAGATGCGGCAGTACTTGGAATTAAACCAGTTGGTGCCATTACTGTAGGTGGTAAATTACCAAAATATCTTGAAAAAGAGTTAGAAGGTGCTAAATCTGTTGGTGAGAAAATGCAACCCAATTTCGAAACATTACTACAATTAAAACCAGATGTTATTACATCGAGTACGAAATTCCCAGCAGAAACAGCTGAAAAGTTTACGAAAGTAGCTCCTACATTCCCGGTATCACACGTTTCAACAAATTGGGAAGATAACTTAAAGTTAATGGGAGAATTAACTGGTAAAAAAGATAAAGCAGAAAAAATTATTAAGGATTACAATTCGGACGCTGAAAAAGCAAAAGCAAAACTAGGAGATAAGTTAAAAGATAAAAAAGTACTTGTCATAAGACTAAGAGCAAATGAATTATTCCTATATCCAGAAGGAGTATACTTCAACCCTGTAATTTATAAAGATCTTGGACTAACTGCTCCAGAACAATTGAAAACTGTAAAAGCACAAGAGAAAATTTCATTTGAAAAACTTGCTGAACTTAACCCAGATTATATTTTCTTACAATATGAGGCAAGTGAAAATAAAAACCCGAAAATGTTAGAAGAAATTGAAAGTAATCCAATTTGGCAAAGTATGAATGCTGCGAAGGAAAAGAAAGTATTTGTAAATGTTGTAGATCCAATGGCACAAGGTGGTACAGCTTGGAGTAAAACAGCATTCTTAAAAGAAGCCGTGAAAAATTTATCTAAATAATACAATAAGTAAGGTGCGTTGAATGATATGCAGAAAACAAATGCAGTACCAGTAACTATATTATGTATAGCACCCATACTCATCTTATTTACAATTATACTTTCGATTTTGTATGGGGCAAAAAGTATTGACGCTGAAACAGTGTGGAACGCATTATTTCATTTTGATTCAAGCGATGTAAATCATAATATTATTATTACTTCACGTTTACCAAGGGTAGTTGCAGCTCTTTTAGTCGGAGCATTTCTAGCCATATCAGGAGCACTTATGCAGGGGATGACAAGAAACTATCTTGCATCCCCTTCTATTATGGGTGTGACGGATGGCGCTGCCTTTGTTATTACACTTAGCATGATTTTTCTTCCGGGAATGTCATCAATTGGTATGGTTGTATGTTCAATGATTGGTTCTGCACTAGGAGCCGGTATCGTATTTGGTTTTGGTTCGCTCCTTCAAAATGGCTTATCACCAGTTAGGTTAGCGATTATAGGAACAGTTATTGGAACATTTTTAAGTAGTGTATCGGCTGCAATGGCTTCGTATTTCCAAATTTCTCAAAATGTTAGTTTTTGGTTTAATGCAAAGTTAGATCAAGTAGATCCTAATATCATTAAAATCACGATACCGTTTGGGATAATTGGAATAATTTTAGCATTGTTAATATCAAAATCAATTACCATTCTTTCATTAGGCGAAGAGGTTTCTATTAATTTAGGGCAACGTACAAAACTAGTTAAAGCGATGGCAATTTTATCGGTAATTTTCTTAACAGGAACAGCAGTTGCTTTAGTGGGGAAAGTTGGTTTTGTAGGTTTAATTATTCCGCACATTACGCGCTTTATAATTGGGGTAGATTATAAGTGGATTTTGCCATGTGCAGGTGTTATTGGTGGCGTTTTCTTAGCGTTATGTGACGTTTTGAGTAGATTTATAAACTATCCATTTGAAACACCTATTGGAGTCGTTACCTCTTTAATTGGAATTCCTTTCTTCCTTTATTTAATCCGTACTAGAGGAGGAGAGAGACATGCTTAAAAGTTCAAGTCAACGTTTCGGAATGACGATGGGGATTATTATATTTTTAATACTATGTGCTATTTATATTAGTTTAACAAATGGTACGTTCGACATTACGATTACAGATGTATTTAAAACACTTTTTAGAATTGATCCAGTACCAGAACATGATTTAGTTATTTTTGAGTTTCGCCTTCCGCGCATCGTAATTGCTGGATTAGTAGGATTAGGCCTTGGTGTTGCGGGTGCCGTTATTCAAGGGATTACGAGAAATGGGTTGGCGGACCCAGGTATTTTAGGCGTAAATGCCGGAGCAGGAACAGCGATTGTCATTTTTATGTTTTTCTTTCAAGGGCAATTAAAAAGCACAGACTGGGTTTCTATTATGATGATGCCAATGTTTGGTTTAGTAGGCGGATTAGGTGCAGCTATCATCATTTATCTGTTTTCTTGGAAAAACGGTAAATTAGATTCGCAGCGACTTTTATTAACAGGGATTGCAATTGGATCAGGATTTGGAGCCTTTTCTATGTACTTATCACTCAAAATGAAGTCAACTGATTTTGAAATGGCCGCAGTGTGGGTGTCTGGAAGCATATATAGTGCAAACTGGAAGTATATTGTGGCTATGTTACCATGGCTTATTATCTTAATTCCGCTTATACAAAAGAAAGTTTATTTATTAGATTTATTTCAATTGGAAGAAACGAGTATTACAAGTTTAGGTGTTTCAGTAGAAAGAGAGAAATCGATTTTACTATTAAGTAGTATCGGGCTTGTGAGCGCATGTGTTGCTGTTTCAGGGAGTATCGGTTTTATTGGCTTAATGGCACCGCATATAGCGAAAAGGCTTGTCGGTATTCAACATAAGTATATAATTCCTACGTGCGGCGTAATCGGAATGTTTCTTGTAATTGCTTCAGACTTTATTGCGAAAACAGTTTTTACACCTGTAGAGCTACCAGTTGGAATCGTTATTTCTATTGTCGGTGTACCGTATTTCTTATATTTACTTTATAAGGCGAAAGCGTAAGAGGAGGAATAAAAGTGAGTATTTTAAGTGCAAAAAATTTAGAAACAAGTTATGAAAAGCTTACAGTGTTTCGCGATTTAAATGTGGAAATACAAGAAGGAAAAGTAACGACAATTATAGGTCCAAACGGTTGCGGTAAATCGACATTGTTAAAAACAATGGGAAGAATTTTAAAACAAAAAAGCGGTAAAGTATATTTGCAAGGACAGGATTTACATACAATTCCAACGAAAGAAATTGCGAAGCAGTTAGCTTTACTCCCGCAAACTCCAATTGCACCAGGTGAGCTTAAAGTGGAAGAATTAATTTCTTATGGACGCTATCCACATCGAAATAACGTAAATAAGTTAACGACAAAAGATAAAGAAATGATTGATTGGGCATTAGATATAACGAAAACTTCTGAATTTCGAACGAGACAAATTGCAAATTTATCAGGTGGTCAAAGACAAAAGGTATGGCTAGCGATGGCATTAGCACAAGAGACAGAAGTGTTGCTATTAGATGAGCCAACTACATACCTTGATATGTCTCATCAATTAGATGTATTACAAATTGTGGAGAAGTTAAATAAAGAACATAATTGTACGGTTGTTATGGTATTACATGATATTAACCATGCATCAAGGTTTTCAGATGAAATTATTGCAATGAAGGAAGGAGAAATTGTTACAACTGGTAGCCCGGAAGAAATCATTACAAATGAAGTGTTAAAAGAAGTATTTCATATTGATGCACGTGTCATGATTGATCCGTATAACGGGGCTCCTGTTTGTTTCGGATATGATAGCGTTGTATCTGAAGAAGAAAAAATCGAAATATATGTAACAAGTTAAAAAAGAGGGGGAATAGGGTGAATACTACAGTTGAAAAACAGCAGATTATAACATCTAATACAGAGCAGTGGAAAATGTATTCAAAATTAGAAGGTAAGGAATATCAAATTCATATTTCAAAGCCGAGGCAACCAGCACCGGATTCAGGATATCCTGTCATTTACGTATTAGATGGCAATGCCTTTTTTCAAACATTTCATGAAGCAGTTAAAATACAATCAGTAAGAGCGGAAAAAACCGGTGTTTCACCAGCTATTATAGTAGCAGTGGGTTATCCAATTGAAGGCGCATTTTCAGGGGAAGAAAGGTGCTATGATTTTACGCCTAGCGTAATTTCAAAAGATGCCCCTTTAAAACCAGACGGTAAACCGTGGCCTAAAACAGGAGGAGCACATAATTTCTATACTTTTATTGAAGAAGAACTGAAACCACAAATTGAAAAGAATTTTGAGATTGATAAAAGTAAGCAAACGTTATTTGGACATTCTTTAGGTGGACTATTTGCTCTTTATATACTATTTACAAACTTAAATGCTTTTCAAAATTATTTTATTAGTAGTCCATCTATATGGTGGAATAATAAATCCGTACTTGAAAAAGAAGAGAACCTTATACATGAATTAAACAATGCTAAGTTTGAAACAGGAGTGTTCCTTACAGTTGGGTCACTAGAACGAGAGCATATGGTTGTAGGTGCAAATGAATTATCAGAGCGCCTTCTCCAAGTAAACCACGATAAACTTAAATTTAAGTTTTATGAAGCTGAAGGGGAGAATCATGCATCTGTTGTGCCGACGTCTTTAAGTAAAGGATTGAGGTTTATTAGTTACGTATAGGAAAAAAGGTTATGGATAAAACATTCCATAACCTTTTTTAATATGTAGAATTGTCCTTTTCGAAAGTTTTGTTTCAACTTTTCGTCTAAAGAGACAAAAAGTTGTCACAAATCGGTCACAATTAGCATAAACATAAAATAGACGAAATGAACTTATTTCCAAAAAGGCTTGGTTTATTTCAATCATGATTCGTAGAGTTGAAAAAGCATGGATTAAAAGTTCACTATATTCCCAAGGAGGTAGATCGTATGAAAACAATTCTTGCTATCGCTGGACTTATTTGGGTTTTATCGCATGGCATCCCAATTTATGAAGGAGAACAAATTCGCAGTGCTCTGAATAAAAATTTTAATGAATATCATATCATTAATCGGCAAGATAATGTTGTGACAGTTCGAGTGAATGATTGTTTTCATACGGTAACCGTTGAAGGAACTTCAGTAGTGAATGATACAAAAGTATGTGATCAGCAATAATTATATATGGAAAGAAAAATTCTAGGGTTAAATATCTGAAAATTAAAATTAAAAAATTATAGACGAAGAATAAGCGGGGGCGGTTAATCCCCGCTTATTCTTGTTTCACTTTATTGAATTTTGATGAGAGATATAATGATTTTGTGACAAAAAGGAAAGGGTATACTGAAAATTGAGATTAAGAAGCTAATGAGTTGTTAAGAATAATCATAAAGTGTAAATATACTCTTATGGGGTATCATGCGTAGATATTTAATGCTATAATTGGTATACTCATAAAAAACAATTGTTTTATTGAATGAAGAGAAACTTTAAGAAGGTGATAATATGGATCATAAAGAGCATGAAGCAGTAACACATAGATCAGAAAAAGAAAAAGAACAGATTATAAATAGATTAAAGAGAATTGAAGGACAGGTCCGCGGTATTCAAAATATGATTGAAAATGATCGTTATTGCGTGGATATTTTAGTGCAAATTTCAGCGATTAATGCAGCGATGAAAAAAGTAGGAATGGGTGTATTAAAAAACCATACAAGTCATTGTGTTTCAGGTGCTATTAAAGATGGCAATGGTGACGAAGCAATTGAAGAATTAATGACTGTATTTGAACGTTTTTCAAAAGCGTAAAAACAAGCTAGTATGTCACTGGCTTGTTTTTTTGTTTACCTTCATAATAAGATCTCGGCGTATTGATGTGAAAAAGTGTGTGTAAAATAAACTTTTAGAAAATAATTGAAAAATCATGATATAAAACCATTGATTACCTTAGGGGGGTATGGTAAGATGTAATTGTGATTAACAAACAATGAATAAACAAGAGGAGGATTTTAAATGGAACAGTTAACATTACAGGTTGAAGGTATGTCTTGTGGACATTGTGTAAATGCTATCGAAAGCAGTGTGAAAGAGCTAAACGGTGTTGAACAAGTGAAGGTTCAATTAGCAGAAGGAACTGTTGAAGTTACTATCGACTCGTCTGCCGTAACATTAAAAGATATCGTTGCTGTAATCGAAGACCAAGGATACGATGTTCAATAATTATTTTTAGATATGGAAATAAATCGTACTTTAAATAAAGTACGATTTATTTTGCTAATCATTATACCTCATAAGGGTATATAGAGGTGAGAGACATGAATGAAAAAAAAGAGGCCAATCTTCAAATATCGGGAATGACATGTGCGGCATGTGCAAATAGAATTGAAAAAGGTCTAAAAAAAGTAGAAGGTGTTCATGAGGCAAATGTAAATTTTGCACTTGAAAAAACAAAAATAATGTACGATCCAACTAAAACAAATCCGCAACAGTTTAAAGAAAAAGTTGAATCGTTAGGATATGGAATTGTAAGTGATAAAGCTGAATTTACTGTTTCAGGAATGACATGTGCAGCATGTGCAAATAGAGTTGAAAAGCGTTTAAATAAGTTAGATGGTGTGAACAAAGCGACAGTAAATTTTGCTTTAGAATCAGCTACAGTAGACTTTAATCCTGATGAAGTTAATGTAAATGAAATGAAGAGTACGATTACGAAGCTAGGATATAAATTAGAAGTGAAACCAGATGATCAAGATGCATCAACTGATCATCGATTACAAGAAATTGAAAGACAAAAGAAGAAGTTTATTATTTCGTTTATTTTATCTTTCCCATTATTGTGGGCAATGGTTAGTCATTTCTCATTTACGTCGTTTATTTATTTACCAGATATGTTAATGAACCCTTGGGTGCAACTAGCACTTGCAACTCCTGTTCAATTTATCATTGGTGGACAGTTTTATGTTGGAGCTTATAAAGCGTTACGTAATAAAAGTGCGAATATGGATGTTCTCGTGGCGCTTGGAACGTCGGCCGCGTATTTCTATAGTGTATATTTAAGTATTCAATCTATTGGTTCTTCGAAACATATGACAGATTTATATTTTGAAACGAGTGCGGTACTTATTACATTAATTATTTTAGGTAAATTATTTGAAGCGAAAGCAAAAGGGCGCTCATCAGAAGCAATTAAAAAATTGATGGGTTTACAAGCGAAGACAGCTACAGTTGTGCGAGATGGAACAGAAATAAAAATTTTGATTGAAGAAGTAGTAGCTGGTGATATCGTCTATGTAAAGCCTGGTGAAAAAATACCAGTAGATGGTGAGATTGTAGAAGGAAAGTCAGCAATTGATGAATCTATGTTAACGGGTGAAAGTATTCCTGTTGATAAGTCAATTGGGGATGTAGTAATAGGTTCGACAATAAATAAAAATGGATTTTTAAAAGTGAAAGCAACTAAGGTAGGAAGAGATACTGCATTAGCTCAAATTATTAAAGTAGTAGAAGAGGCACAAGGTTCAAAAGCTCCTATTCAAAGGGTAGCAGATCAAATTTCAGGTATTTTCGTACCGGTTGTAGTTGTGATTGCGATTATCACATTTGCAGTATGGATGATATTTGTTACACCTGGTGATTTTGGCGGAGCACTTGAGAAAATGATAGCAGTACTTGTTATTGCTTGTCCATGTGCATTAGGTCTTGCAACGCCTACATCTATTATGGCAGGATCAGGAAGATCGGCTGAGTATGGTATTTTATTTAAAGGTGGAGAGCATTTAGAAGCAACGCACCGATTAGATACGGTTATTTTAGATAAAACGGGTACAGTGACAAATGGGAAGCCGGTATTAACAGATGTAATTGTAGCAGATGGATTCAATGAAAATGAACTGCTTAGATTAGTAGGGGCAGCAGAAAGAAATTCTGAACATCCGCTTGCAGAAGCGATTGTAGAAGGAATTAAAGAAAAGAAAATTGATATCCCAAGTTCAGAAACGTTTGAAGCGATTCCGGGATTTGGTATCCAATCAGTTGTAGAAGGAAAACACTTATTAATTGGTACACGTCGATTAATGAAGAAATTCAATATTGATATTGAAGAAGTTTCTAAATCAATGGAAGCGCTAGAACGAGAAGGAAAAACAGCAATGCTTATTGCAATCGATAAAGAATATGCTGGTATAGTTGCCGTTGCAGATACTGTGAAAGATACTTCAAAAGCAGCTATCGCAAGACTGAAAAAAATGGGTCTAGACGTTGTGATGATTACAGGAGATAATACACAAACTGCTCAGGCAATTGCAAAGCAAGTTGGTATTGATCACGTAATTGCAGAAGTATTGCCAGAAGGAAAAGCAGAAGAAGTGAAAAAACTGCAAGCAAATGGTAAGAAAGTAGCGATGGTTGGAGACGGGATAAATGATGCTCCTGCTCTTGCTACAGCGAACATTGGTATGGCAATTGGAACGGGAACGGATGTAGCGATGGAAGCAGCGGATATAACGTTAATCCGTGGTGACTTAAATAGTATTGCTGATGCGATATTTATGAGTAAAATGACGATAAGAAATATTAAACAAAATTTATTCTGGGCATTAGCTTATAACGCGTTAGGAATTCCAATTGCGGCATTAGGTTTCTTAGCCCCTTGGGTTGCTGGAGCAGCGATGGCATTTAGTTCTGTATCCGTTGTATTAAATGCATTACGATTACAAAGAGTTAAATTAAAATCTTAAAAAGCTACATTAAGTAATTGAATAGAATTAAAAAACAATACTTGAATAAGTATTGTTTTTTTGTTCGTATAGAAATTAAAACGATATAATAAAGCAGAAATATAGAATCGTATGTAGTAGAAAAGTTAAGAGGTAGTTTGGTAAGGAGACTTATATATGTTAAAAGATATTATAATTAGAACATTCCAGAAAAAAGATTTAGATCAAGTATTACAATTGTTCTATGAAACAGTTCATACGGTTAATGCAAAAGATTATAATGAGTTACAGCTACAGGCGTGGGCACCGGAGCGACTAGATAGAGAAAATTGGTTACAGTCTTTAGAAAAGAATATTAGCTATGTAGCCGATCATAAAGGTATGATTGTGGGGTTTGGGGATTATAACGATGATCGTTACGTAGATCGTTTATTTACGCATAAAGATTATCAAGGGAAAAGAGTCGCTTCATACATACTACAGAAGTTAGAAAAAGAAGCAGTGAACCTAGGGCATAGGGAGATATATACAGAGGCGAGCATTACCGCAAAACCTTTTTTTGAAAGTAAAGATTTTATTTGCATAAAAGAACAAAAGAAACAGCATAATGGTCAGATTTTTATTAATTATGTTATGAAAAAATATCCTTCTCATAAATGAGAAGGATATTTTTCATTATTTTACAGCTTCTTTTAGTTCTTTACCAGCTTTGAAAGCAGGTACTTTAGAAGCTGCGATTTGCATTTCTTCACCAGTTTGTGGGTTACGGCCTGTACGAGCAGCTCTTTCGCGAACTTCGAATGTACCGAATCCGATAAGTTGTACTTTTTCACCAGCAGCTAAAGTGTTAGTGATTGATTCTACTACAGTTTGTACAACTACAGTAGCTTCTTTTTGAGAAATCTCAGCATTTTGTGCTACGTTTTTAATTAATTCTGTTTTGTTCATGTTTTTCACCTCATATGTAAATAATGCTATTTAAGTTGTTATTATAACGTATAAAACATTCGAGAACAAGTGTACGTACATATATTCGCAAAAAAAATGAAATTTGTAATATTTTTAGGGTTCTTTATAGACATTCTATTTAAGCCGACAGAGATTTGTTCTTCATTTCAGTCTTCTCTTGATAAGAAGATAGTTTCTTATTATAAGATATGAAGTAAGGTAGTGCTACAAATAACATACCTCCTACTAAATTTCCAAAGAAAACAAAAATAAAGTTTGGAAAATATTCAGCCCAAGTGAAATGACCGGCAAAAATTGCGGCTGGGATGACAAACATATTTGCTACAACGTGTTGAAATCCAATCGCAACAAAAGTCATAACTGGGAACCAAATACCGATAATCTTTCCGATAAATTCTTTACTTCCCATACTGAGCCAAACAGCTAAACAAACGAGCCAATTACATCCGATTGCAGAAATAAATGCTTGCAATGGTGTATCTTGTAGTTTCGCTTGAGCGATAGAAATAGTTTTCGCTAAAAAAGCTCCTTCAGTTAAGCCAACGATATGACCGAAAAAATAGGCTACAAATACAGCTCCTATGAAATTGCTAAATGTAACAATAACTAAATTTCGTATGAAATAAAATAAAGTAATTTTCTTTTGGAGCCAGGCCATAGAAACTGTCATCATGTTACCAGTTACTAGTTCACCGCCTGCAAGAATAACGAGAATAAGACCAACAGGGAATACAGCAGCGCCTAGAAAACTAGAAAATGATCCCCAATATTTTGGCATTGTCCCAATAACATGAATATCGAGTAAATACCCTAATGCGATAAAAGCACCGCCAAAAAAACCGAGAATTAGCATAGGGAGTAATGATAAATGAGCTTTTTTCCTTCCGGAATTCGCAGCAAGTTCCGTAATTTCTTCTGGTGTAAATACAGACATGAATAACCCCTCCGTAATAAAATGATGGAATGAATAGAAAAAGATTCGAAAATATATGTATTATAAAAATATGGTATGACTTCTGTATAAAATTGTCAAAGTGAATAGGGAGGAAATTACATATTAATAACATTGTTCATGTTGTCACATTAATGTAACAATAAGGATTTAAAGTGTTTCTAGAGGTGAAAACATGAATACGAATCATGTAAAAAAAGAACGAAAAAAATCAATCGTAAAGATATTTATTATTAGTTTTATAAGTATATTAATGATACTAGTAAGTTTGTATTATTATGCGACAGAAATAGAACGAAAACTAGTAACAGTTACATGGAATGAAATAGAAGCTTCTGCAATTCCTAAAGAATTTAATAATAAAAAAATGTTACAGTTTTCAGATGTACATTTAGGGCCAGAGTTTACATTGAAGCAACTTGAACATTTGGTGGAGAAGATGAATGAATTACATCCAGATATAGTAGTTTTTACCGGAGATTTAATAGATAAATTTGGTTCTTATAGTGCAGAAAGAGAGGAAGCGAAGGCTATTTTGCAGAAAATTTATGCTCCCTTAGGGAAATATGCTGTGTTTGGGAATCATGATAGGGGCGGGGGCGGTAGTTTATTTTACAAAAGATATATGGAAGAAGCTGGTTTTTCTGTATTAGTAAATGAAGTGCAGAAAATTAAAGTGGAAAACGGCAAATATATTACAATATCAGGTTTGGATGATTTTCTATTAGGGAAGCCGAAAATAGATTCAACTTTAAAAAACTTGAAACAAAATGATTTTAACATGTTATTAGTACATGAGCCGGATGTTGTAACCAAAATAAATCGTTACCCAGTTAATCTTCAACTGTCAGGACATAGTCACGGAGGACAAGTCCAAATCCCTTTTGTAGGTCCGTTAATTACTACCAAACTAGCTGAGAGCTATGTTGAAGGTATGTATGAAGTGGAGGGGAAGAGTAAGCAGTTATATTTATATGTAAATCGTGGTATTGGGACTACTAGGATGCCTGTTAGATTTTGTAGTGTACCTGAACTTTCAGTTTTTGTGTTGAAGCAAAAGAGTGACTAGAATATTTAACAATACGATTCCAAGGAACGTGCGATGTTGGGCGATGGAAAACAGTTTCTTGAAACTTTAGATGTGACAAAGTAGTTTTCATAAATAAAAAACAACAATAGGACCTATAAAGGGTCCTATTGCTGTTTTTATCCTGCATTGATTGCCCGTAAATGTCCGATTGATGGGGGCTAATTATAGTTTTACTTTGTTATTTTTGCAAGGAAAGACCATCAAAATATGTTCTATAGTTATTTGAGAATTCGAAGTTGTTTTTTGAATCCCAATTAATAGACCAAGACATTAGGCCGCGGAATGCAGGATAGCCACTCTGGTTAGAAAGTTTATACTTTCCTCCGAACGGAACTCCTTTAATGATATAATTTAAAGCTTTTTTCATTTCAGTTGGCGAAATGTATCCACCACTTGGAGCTGCCGCTGGTGCTGCTGGAAGCCCAATCATGACTTGATCTGAACGAAGAGCTGGGAAAATGTTATTTGCATTACCACCTACAGGAAAACCATGTAAGAGCATATCTGCCATAGCGACCTCGTAGTCTGCAGTACCTTGATTGTAGTTATTACCGTCCATTCCAATCCCGCTACCAGCGTTGTAGTGTTGAACATGAATGTATGTTAGTTTATCTTTCACTCCGTAAATAATTGGTAAATATGCACCCCATATGCTTCCATATGCGCTATAACCGCCTTGAACATAAGCTGTTTCAGGAGCCATGCTTAATAGAAAATCTGGACCATAATGATCTGAGATTGTTCGAATAGCTGATATAAGATTTACGATTTGGGGAGTAGTTGGATTTTTGAAATTAGTATCATTTCCGTTTAAGTAAATACCTGATTCAAGGTCAATATCTATTCCATCAAAACCGTATTTATCGATTAGAGACTGTATGGAATTAATAAAACGATCCTTAGCGGCATTGTCAGGAAGTAAAACGACTCCATTTTGTCCACCTATTGAAAGAACTACTTTCTTTCCTTTACTTTTTAAATAAGAAATATCTGATTTGAAGTCTGCATCTGTACCATACACAGGAGAAAATTCAACAGTGGAACGATCACCACCAGTTTCACCAAAAGATACATTGATTACATCCCATTTTGGTGAAACGTCTTTTAATTTAATAATGCCAGTACCGTTATCAAAGTTATGCCAATATCCAACGAGTAATTTTGAACCTAAATTGTTTGCTGCTTGTGCTTGGAAAGGGGATAGCGGTAGAAGTAAGAACATTACTAAAATACAACAAAAAAATTTGAACTTGTTTAACATATCAACACTCCTATACAAAAAGTTGTCTAGATGTATAATCTTGTTTATTTAATAATATCTGAAAATTCTTTCTTTTGTAAGGGGACTATAATTTTCTCAACAATTGTGTATGGGAAAGTATTAAACCTAATGTAATAATTTTTGAAGAAGGTTGAATTGTAATTGTTAAATTCAGAATATTTTGATATATTTTAACGTATAGAACAAAATCTTTCGCACAGTACTCTTACATAAGTTTCAAAATTTAGTTTGGAAGGGGATGTACAAGATTTGGATAAAAATCTAAAGAAAGACCTCAAAATACGCCACATTACAATGATTTCAATTGGCGGCGTAATAGGGGCTGGTTTGTTTGTTGGAAGTGGTGCAGTTGTACATTCGGCAGGACCAGGTTCTATCGTTTCATATGCATTAGCAGGACTTCTAGTCATTTTCGTCATGAGAATGCTAGGAGAAATGGCAGCTGTTAATCCGACAAGTGGTTCATTTGCAACGTATGCAAGAGAAGCGATTGGTCCTTGGGCGGGTTATACAATAGGCTGGTTATACTGGTTTTTTTGGGTAATTGTTATTGCAATAGAAGCCACAGCAGGTGCTGGTATTATCCAATATTGGATTCCACAAATACCGCTTTGGTTATTAAGTTTAATATTAACAATTTTATTAACGCTGACGAACGTTTTTTCGGTGAAATCATTTGGAGAGTTTGAATATTGGTTTTCTTTTATTAAAGTAATAAGTATTGTTTTGTTCCTTTGTCTAGGTCTTGCTGTTATTTTAGGATTTGTTCCAGGAACAGAAGCACCCGGCACTTCGAATTTAATTGGACAAGGTGGATTTATGCCAAACGGTATAAGTTCGGTCCTGCTTGGAATTACTGTTGTTATATTTTCATTTATGGGATCAGAGATTGTAGCAGTAGCCGCAGGTGAATCTGCAGAACCTGTAAAAGCAGTAAAAACAGCAACAAACAGTGTGATTTGGCGTATTCTTGTATTTTTTATTGGGTCTATAGCGGTAGTTGTTACGCTACTGCCATGGAATTCAGCAAACATATTAAAAAGTCCATTTGTAGCTGTACTTGAACATATAGGAATACCAGCGGCAGCACAAATTATGAATTTTATCGTTTTAACAGCTGTACTTTCTTGCTTAAATTCAGGCTTATATACAAATTCAAGAATGCTTTTTTCAATGGCAGAAAGAGGAGATGCTCCAAAGTCATTTTTAAAATTGAACAGTAGTGGTGTTCCCGTTCGAGCGGTTTTATTTGGAACTTTCTTCGCTTATATTGGAGTTGTGTTTAGTTACATTTCTCCAGATAAAGTCTTTTTGTTTTTAGTGAATGCATCTGGCGGGATTGCGTTACTAGTTTATCTCGTTATTGCAGTTTCGCATTTAAAGATGCGTAAAAAAATGGGGAAAGTAGAACAACAAAATTTGAAAGTGAAAATGTGGCTTTTTCCGTATGTAACGTATGTTACAATTGCTGCTATTATAGCAGTTTTAGTTGCGATGTTCGCAATTGATACTTTACGTTCACAAGCATTTTTAACAATGTTTGTTACTGTTCTTATCATACTTTCTTATTTTATTTTTAATAGAAATAAAAATATCACAGTTTTGCATCCTAAAAGTAAGAATGAGGAATCTGTTCGATTCTAATTTTCTTATTTTCGAAGAGAGTTACACCCAATCATTGCTATAAAAGAATCATATATAATCATAGAAACAAGTAATTACTATTGTCATAGTGAATATAAACTTTTTTCTTGACTTTTTATACGAAGGCGAGCAAAATGGTAAAAAAGGAAGGGGGGATGATGATGGAAGAGTACGTATTAGAGCTGTATAACCTGTTATATACGACAGAATGGCAAGATATTGTTTCGTTTCTAGGAATCGTATTTTGCATGAAAATTGTAATTGTATATATGGAAGAGCAAGGTATGTTCTATTCCTTCTCATCTCCGTTCGATGTGCAGCGCGAGCCGTTGCTAAACTATGCCAATGTGAATTACGAACAATTTCCTTTTGTAGTTTTCTTTATGATTCGATTTATTACAGCAATTGTAAGGAAAAAGGAAAGTGACGATGAAGAGTGCCACTCAACTTGTAATATAGCGAATGTTTTTTAAGCTAAATACAAGGAGGAGATTTATATGTGGTTTCGATTTCTTATGATTGGTTTCTTTTCATTAACAGCAATTTCATTAATGGGATATCAAGTGTCTGAAATTTTTCAAGCATATAGCGATACATTTTTTAACAAAAACTAATCGCATTGCTATTTGAATAATAAAGCGATAAAATCCTTCTTAAGAAGTTTTATTAAGAAGGATTTTTTTCTTTGTCTTGTCTTGCTGTGTCAAACTATTGTCACATTTACACTGTGAATAATATGTTAAAATAGTGAGGTTATGTATACATACTTGAAGGAAGAGGGAGTGACCATTTTGGTGGATCAATCAACAAATCAGAAAAGCTATGCTCCTATTGTGATAACGCTTTCTGTAATTGTAAATGCGATTATTTTATTTTTGTTCTTTGGACCTGTTGGCTATGAAGGAGAAGTACATTTTGATGTAACGATTTTACCAATGTTAAACGCGATTTTTAATAGCTTTACGTTCGTATTTTTATTAGCAGCGTTATTCTCTATTATTAAAAAGAATGTGAAAATGCATCGTGGTTTTATCCTTGCAGCATTTACGACAACTTTACTATTTTGTGTGTCGTATTTATCGTATCATTACTTAGCACCGGCAACACATTTTGGCGGAGAAGGATTCATTAAATATGTGTATTTCATCATTTTAATTACACATATTATCCTAGCAGCAATTATCGTACCACTTGCATTGTTTGCGCTTGTATTTGGTTTTACAAATCAATTAACACGTCACCGTAAAATTGTACGTTGGACGATGCCGATTTGGTTATATGTAAGTTTATCTGGTGTTATTGTTTACTTAATGATCTCACCTTATTACCAATAAAAAAATCTCAGCCTGTAGGCTGGGATTTTTTTATTAAGCAAATATTTTTGTGAAATGAAAAAAATATGGTATACAAAAGTATAGTTGCTTTTCATATAGAAGGGATGGTAAAGAAATATGCAAAATTTTGTATTTCGTAATCCAACGAAACTTATTTTCGGTAAAGGTCAATTAGAACAGTTAAAAACTGAAATTCCACAGTTCGGTAAAAAAGTTCTTCTCGTATACGGGGGAGGCAGCATTAAAAGAAACGGTATTTATGATAATGTAATTTCTATTTTAAAGGATATTAATGCAGAAGTATTTGAATTAACAGGTGTTGAACCGAATCCACGTGTATCAACTGTAAAGAAAGGGATTCAAATTTGTAAAGAGAATGGTGTTGAATTTATTTTAGCAGTTGGTGGAGGAAGTGTAATCGACTGTACGAAGGCAA
Source organism: Bacillus cereus group sp. MYBK220-1 (assembly GCF_051916445.1). NCBI lineage: Bacteria > Bacillati > Bacillota > Bacilli > Caryophanales > Bacillaceae > Bacillus > Bacillus cereus group sp. MYBK220-1. The sequence continues at coordinate 758,739 of NZ_JBQAGQ010000003.1, forward strand.
TTGCAGCTGGTAGTAAGTACGATGGAGATGTATGGGATATTGTAACGAAAAAAACATTTGCTAATGAGGCATTACCATTTGGTACTGTACTTACTCTTGCAGCAACAGGATCTGAAATGAATGCAGGCTCGGTAATTACAAACTGGGAAACGAATGAAAAGTATGGATGGGGTAGCCCGGTTACTTTCCCGCAGTTTTCGATTTTAGATCCAGTTCATACTACTTCTGTACCGAAAGATCAAACAATTTACGGTATGGTAGATATTATGTCGCACGTATTAGAACAATATTTTCATCATGGAACGAATACAGAACTACAAGATCGTTATTGTGAAGCTGTTTTAAAAACAGTAATTGAGACAGCTCCTAAGCTTTTAAGTGATTTAGAAAATTATGAGCATAGAGAAACTATTTTATATTGTGGTACTATGGCGTTAAACGGCATTTTAGCAATGGGAGTAAAAGGAGATTGGGCGACTCATAATATTGAGCATGCAGTTTCTGCTGTTCATGATATACCACACGGGGGTGGCCTTGCGATTTTATTCCCGAACTGGATGAAGCATGTTGTAGAGGAAAATGTAAGTCGTTTTAAACAGTTTGCTATTCGAGTATTCAATGTAGAAACAGATGGAAAGACTGATCGAGAAATTGCGTTAGAAGGAATTCAGGCGTTACGTCAATTTTGGACTTCAATTGAGGCGCCAGTAACATTATCTGATTACGCTATTGGAGAAAATGAAATTGATTTAATGGCGGATAAAGCGATGGCGTATGGTGAATTTGGTAACTTTAAAAAATTAAATAAAGATGATGTTTTAAGTATATATAAAGCTTCTTTATAAGTGAATTTAGAAAAGAAACCTATTTGATTGTTTGATCGAATAGGTTTCTTTTTGCTGTTTATAAACGTTTTTGGATGTTTTTGATTATTTTTGATTGTTTACGGTTGATTTTTGTGACCGTTTTCATTATACTGTAATCAAAGAAGAGGTGAATAAAATGTTAACTCCTGAACGTCATCAAATGATATTGCAACTTGTAAAAGAACAGAAAGTTGTAAAATTACAGCAATTAGTTGAAAGAACAGAAAGCTCTGAATCGACAATTCGCCGTGATTTAGCGCAATTGGAAAAGCAAAGGTTATTAAAAAGAGTTCATGGTGGTGCCGCTGTTTTAACAGGAAAAGGGCAAGAACCAACGATGGTTGAAAAATCATCCAAAAACATTCAAATAAAACAACAAATTGCTAAGTATGCGGCTAGCGTTATTGAACAAGGTGATTGTATTTATTTAGATGCAGGAAGTACAACATTTGAAATGATTCCATTTTTAATAAATAAAGATGTTACTGTCGTTACGAATGGACTTATGCATATTGAAGCTTTAGTTGAAAATAATATTCGTGCGTATTTACTAGGCGGAATGATGAAGAGTAGGACGAAAGCTTTAATCGGTGCTATGGCACAGGAAAGTATGCAGAAGTATCGTTTTGATAAATGTTTTTTAGGTGCAAATGGTGTACATGAACAGCTTGGCTTTACAACGCCAGATCCAGAAGAAGCGCTCTTAAAACAAATGGCATTAACATTAGCAAACGAAGGATATTTCTTAATTGATGAAAGTAAGTTTTCAGAAGTTGCATTTGCGAAAATTGCAAATGTTGAAGAAGCAAATATTATTACAAACCATTTAGAAATTGATTTAGAAAAATATAAACAACAAACCAATGTAATTGAGGCTGATAAACAATGATCTATACAGTTACTTTAAACCCATCTATTGATTATGTAGTGCAAGTTTCTTCTTTTGATTTAGGAACAATAAATCGAGCGGAGAAAGATATGAAGTTTCCTGGAGGAAAAGGAATTAATGTTTCTCGTGTTCTTCAGCGTTTAGGTGTTAAAAATATAGCACTTGGATTTACTGGTGGATTTACTGGTCAATTTATTAAAGAGGTATTACAGACGGAAGGTGTAACAACAAACTTCGTCCAAGTAGATGAAGATACTCGCATTAATGTGAAAATAAAAGGGGAAGAAGAAACAGAATTAAATGGCCAAGGTCCTATTGTAACAAAAGAGCAGTTCGAACAGTTAATGAAAAAAATTGAGAGTATGCAACCTGGAGATTGTGTTGTACTTGCTGGGAGTGTACCGGTCTCTATTCCAAGTACCTTTTACGAATCAATTGCTGCGTTTGGAGCTGAAAAAGGTATTCGTGTAGTAGTAGATGCAAGTGGAAGCGCACTGCAACATGTAATTAAAAATAAGCCATTTTTAATTAAGCCAAACCATCATGAACTTGGTGAGTTGTTTGGAGTGGAGCTTTCAACAGTAGAGGACGTTTTACCTTATGGAAGAAAATTAATTGAACAAGGTGTAAAACACGTTATCGTATCGATGGCTGGAGAGGGAGCTTTATTATTTACGGCAGAAGGTATATATGAAGCGACTGTTCCAAGAGGTGTTGTAATTAATTCAGTTGGGGCCGGAGATTCTCTTGTTGCAGGGTTTGTAGGCAAATATGAACAGACAAAAGATATTGAAAAGGCATTTCAATACGGCGTTGCAACAGGGAGTGCAACAGCATTTTCAGCTGATTTATGTAAGAAGGAAAAAGTAGAAGAATTATTGTCGCAAGTAATTGTAGCTAAGCGATAGGGGGAAGCAACATATGAAAATTACAGAACTATTAAAAAGGGATACAGTCATTATGGATTTGACAGCTTCAAATAAAGAAGCTGTCATAGATGAATTAGTTGAGAAATTAAACGGGGCAAATCGTTTAAATAGTAAAACGGAATTTAAAGAAGCTATTTTAAAGCGGGAGTCCCAAAGTACGACTGGAATAGGGGAAGGTATTGCAATACCTCATGCGAAGACAAAGGCTGTTAAACAACCATCGATTTGTTTTGGTAGAAGTGTAAGCGGTATCAATTATGAGTCGCTTGACGGACAGCCAGCACACTTATTCTTTATGATTGCTGCAAGTGAAGGAGCGAATAATACTCATTTAGAAACGTTGTCTCGTTTATCGACATTATTAATGGATGAAGGATTTCGCAAGCAACTATTAGAAGCAAAGGATGAAAGTGAGCTTCTTCAACTATTTGATGAAAAAGAGAATGAAAAAGAAGAAGAGACTGAAGTCGCAAAACCAGAAGGAAATGAACCGTACGTACTTGCTGTTACAGCTTGTCCAACTGGAATCGCTCACACATATATGGCAGCGGATAGCTTAAAAGCAAAAGCGACAGAGTTAGGAATAGCGATTAAAGTTGAAACAAACGGATCAACAGGTATTAAAAACGGTTTAACGAAAGAGGATATTGAACGTGCAACAGCTATTATTGTTGCGGCGGATAAACAAGTAGAAATGAATCGTTTTGCTGGTAAACATGTCATTCAAGTGCCAGTTGCTGATGGGATTCGAAAAACGGAAAATCTGCTTAAGCGAGCTGTCAAACAAGATGCACCAATCTTTAAAGGTGTAAAAGAGGACGGGAAATCAGAAAGTATTGAGGGAGAAAAAGGATTAGGAATTTATAAGCATTTAATGAGCGGTGTAAGTAATATGCTTCCATTCGTTGTTGGTGGCGGGATTTTAATAGCGTTAGCGTTTTCGTTTGGTGGTATAAAGGCGGAAGGTCCTTTAGCTGAATTGTTCATGTCAATTGGTGGAGGAAAAACAGGTGCGTTTTTATTCCTTGTACCAATTTTAGCTGGATTTATTGCAAGTTCTATTGCTGATCGTCCTGGTTTTATGCCTGGTGTTGTAGGTGGATTTTTAGCAGCGAATGCGAATGCTGGATTTTTAGGTGGGTTAATTGCTGGCTTCTTAGCTGGATATGTTGTTTTAGGGTTGAAAAGATTATTTTCAGGACTACCAGTACAATTAGAAGGAATTAAACCTGTATTGTTATATCCAGTCTTTGGATTATTGATTACAGGAGTTGTAATGCAAAAAGTAGTAATTCCGCCTGTAGTAGCATTAAATGAAATGTTGACAGGGTGGTTAAATGGTTTAAACGGTACGAATGCTATATTACTAGGTCTTATTTTAGGTGGTATGATGGCAATTGATATGGGAGGGCCAATTAATAAAGCGGCATTTACGTTTGGTATTGCTGCAATAGAAGCGCAGAATTTTGGAGTGCACTCAGCAGTTATGGCTGGTGGGATGGTACCGCCACTTGCGATTGCATTCGCAACTACATTCTTTAAATCAAAGTTTACAGAAGCGGAACGTAAATCTGGTTTAACCAATTATATTATGGGAGCATCGTTCATTACAGAAGGTGCGATTCCGTTTGCTGCTGCAGATCCGGTTCGAGTAATCGTAAGTTGTGTTGTTGGTTCAAGTATTGCAGGTGCGTTATCTATGTTATTCCAAATTACATTACCGGCACCGCATGGTGGATTATTTGTAATAGCGTTAGTAAATAAACCGTTACTATATATTTTCTCTATATTAATTGGAACAATTGTTTCGGCTGTTATGCTAGGTGTTTGGAAAAAGAAAGTTCAATAACAAATAAAAAGAGAGCAGTTTTTAGTAGCTGCTCTCTTTTTATTACAAAAAAATAGGTTAACAATTGAATATTGATGTTTTTTGGTAAAAGATGTAACGAATTGTGAATTTTTTGTAACAAAAAAGTAACACTGTAATTTTTTCTGGAAAAAAGTTCTTGTGCTCGTATATGAAAAATATATGAAAACCACTGGAGATTGTATGAGGAATACATTTTATTAATATGGAAATTTATGTTACAACTCGTTAATCATATATTACGAATGCTTTGTAATTGTGTGATTTCTAAAAATTCTAAAAATCTGTTGCTATAATGAAAATACGAAAACAAAGCAAATGGAGGCTATTCATGAAAAAATTATTAGGTATAGCAACAGCAGCAGTTTTTGGTCTTGGGATTTTTGCGGGTTCTGCTAAAGCGGAAACAATTGTAACAACAGACGTATTAAATGTTAGAGAAAACCCAAATGTAGAGTCAAAGCTTGTAGGTAAAGTGTTCAGTGGGAATACACTAGATGTTATAAATACAGAAAATGGATGGACAAAAATTAAGTTGAACGGTAAGGAAGCGTTTGTAAGTGCCGATTTTACAAAGAGCACATATTATGTAACGGCGGGCGTATTAAATGTTCGTGCTGGAGCGAATACTGATTCTGAAATTTTAGGTAAACTTAATAAAAATGATGTGATTGAAACGACGAATCAAGTTCAAAATGAATGGTTACAATTCGACTACAATGGAAAAGTTGGATATGTTCACGTGCCATTTTTAACAGGAACAGCACCTGTAATCGAAAAGAAAGAGGTTGTAGCTCAAGAAGAAGCGCCAGCTAGAACAAATACGCCAGTTAAAAATAATACAGTAGTTAAGAATAAAGAGTCTGTTAAGAGTAACGATTCTATTAAGAATGTAGAATCAAGTAAACCTGTGGTAAAAGAAAAACCGGCTGCAAAACCAGTTGCAAAATCTACTGAAACAAGTGCGCCTACTGGTGGTCGTGAAATTACAGTAGAAGCGACGGCATATACAGCAGATCCGAGTGAGAATGGTTCGTATGGTGGTCGTGTATTAACTGCAATGGGGCATGATTTAACAGCAAATCCAAATATGAAAGTAATTGCTGTTGATCCGAAAGTAATTCCGCTTGGATCAAAAGTATGGGTAGAAGGATATGGAGAAGCGATTGCTGGAGACACCGGTGGTGCGATTAAAGGAAATCGTATTGATGTATTAGTCGGTTCAGATGGTAGTGCTAATAGCTGGGGGCGCAAATCTGTAAAAGTGAAAGTTATACAATAGGTTATCGATATTAATATAAAAAGCGGTTGCTTGAAACTATGTAAGCAGCCGCTTTTTATGGATTATTGAAATGGATAAATAGTTTTACCTGTGATAATTTTATATGCACTGCAAAATTGCGTTTGTATATATTCTGTATTTTTATTTTCTGGATGTAATGTTGTTTCATGGAGAGTAGAATGAAAAGCCCGTAGTAAACAATTTAGGGCGAAGTATAATTCCTCTTGTGAACAATTTTGTTCTTTTGTAGAAGTGGCTAAAATGAGGTCTTTTGTCAAAGATGAAAAATTGATGGTGGATTGTTTCATAGTTAACTCATCCTCTCGAAACTATTTTTATCATGTATATGCAGAATTGGACAAACTATGTTCTTTTTTCTGTGTAATTTCATGTACCGAAATGAAAGAACTTGCAATCATGCCGTTAAAATTGGTAAGATTGGGTATAATCAATAGATGGAGTATATTACATAAAGAGAGTTGAATGATATGGGAGAAGTGCAACGTGAAAAAGTTGCTGTCATCATTGGACCAACTGCTGTTGGAAAGACGAAGTTAAGTATCGATCTTGCCAAAGCGTTGAACGGTGAAATTATTAGTGGTGATTCCATGCAGATCTATCGAACGATGGATATTGGAACTGCAAAGGTAACAAAAGCAGAGATGGACGGAATTCCACATTATATGATCGATATAAAAAATCCGGAAGATTCATTTTCTGTCGCGGAATTTCAAGAACGTGTTCGCAAGCATATTCGAGAAATTACAGAACGTGGTAAATTACCAATTATAGTTGGTGGGACCGGTCTTTATATACAATCTGTTTTATTCGATTATCAGTTTACAGATGATGCTGGTGATGTGATATACCGAGAGCAAATGGAAAAGTTAGCTTTAGAACGCGGTGTGGAATATGTACATAAAAAATTGCAAGAAGTAGATCCAGAAAGTGCGGAGCGTATTCATGCAAATAATGCACGACGTGTCATTCGGGCGTTAGAAATTTTCCACATGACGGGTGAAAAAATGAGTGACCAAATTGAGAAACAAGAAAAAGAGTTACTCTATGATGTTTCATTAATTGGCTTGACAATGGATCGAGAAATGCTATACGATCGCATTAACTTACGAGTGGATTTGATGATGGAACAAGGCCTATTAGAGGAAGTAGAAGGGCTGTATAATAGAGGGATACGAGATTGTCAATCTATTCAAGCGATTGGATATAAAGAAATCTATGATTATTTTGAGAATCGAGCCTCTTTAGAAGATGCGGTGTCACAATTAAAGACGAATTCGCGTCGTTATGCAAAACGTCAATTAACGTGGTTCCGTAATAAAATGGATGTCACGTGGTTTGATGTTACAGACGGTGAAAAAACGTCAGAAATTTTACGATACATAGAAGGAAAGTTACAAGTAAAGTCGAATAATAGTAAGTAGAGAAAAAGAGGAGGATTCGACATGAAGCAATCAATCAATATTCAAGATCAGTTTTTAAATCAACTCCGTAAAGAAAATACGTTTGTTACGCTGTACTTATTAAATGGTTTCCAGCTTCGTGGATTAATTAAAGGATTTGATAATTTTACAGTCCTGCTGGAAACAGAAGGTAAGCAGCAGCTTATTTATAAACATGCAATTTCTACATTTGTACCACAAAAAAATGTTTCAATTGAATTAGAATAGTAATGAATTATTGTACATAACAAAAAAGAGCGAGTTTCCTCGCTCTTTTTTTATTTGTCATAAACAATATATGATGAAATTTAAGCGATTCTAAATACAGTAAGGCGGATATTAGTATTTCCTGTCGCAGGGATTGTAATCTCATTAAGAGTAGATTGGACAGAAATTCTTGCACCAGCTGCTAATGTTTCGATTGTAGTAAATGAAAGTGAGTCGCCTATTAAATTTGAAGAGAAATTATCAGTTGCGACTGCTCCATTAATTGAAATGCCTACTCCGAGTGGAGCGCATCCTGGCGCAGTTGTAGAAATGGATACGCTAATTACATAAATACCACTGTTAATAACAGTAACTGTATCTGTGCCGTTGAAGATAATATTGTTTACGTTAATTGCAGTACTAAAAATAAAGTTATTAAATTGCAGTACTGTTTGCTGAATATTGTTTGTTACAACAATTGTTGCTATAGGGAAGCTAGGTCCAGTTGGCCCAGTAGGTCCGGTAGGTCCACCAGAAGGTCCAGTAGGTCCAGTAACTCCTATGCCAGTAGCGCCGGTAGCACCCGTTGGTCCTTGAATGCCTTGAGGTCCGGTAGCACCCGTGTTACCTTGAACGCCTTGAGGTCCAGTAGCGCCGGTAGCACCCGTGTTACCTTGAACGCCTTGAGGTCCAGTAGCACCGGTAGCACCCGTGTTACCTTGAACGCCTTGAGGTCCAGTAGCGCCGGTAGCACCCGTGTTACCTTGAACACCCTGAGGTCCAGTAGCGCCCGTGTTACCTTGAGCACCTTGAGGTCCAGTAGCACCCGTGTTGCCTTGAACACCCTGAGGTCCAGTAGCACCCGTGTTACCTTGAACACCTTGAGGTCCAGTAGCACCAGTAGCGCCCGTGTTACCTTGAACACCTTGAGGTCCAGTAGCGCCGGTAGCACCCGTGTTACCTTGAACACCTTGAGGTCCAGTAGCGCCGGTAGCGCCCGTGGCACCCGTGTTACCTTGAACACCTTGAGGTCCAGTAGCGCCAGTGGCACCTGTGTTACCTTGAACGCCTTGAGGTCCAGTGGCACCGGTAGCACCGGTAGCACCAGTAGCACCTGTGTTACCTTGAACACCTTGAGGTCCAGTAGCGCCAGTGGCACCAGTAGCACCTGTGTTACCTTGAACGCCTTGAGGTCCAGTAGCGCCAGTGGCACCAGTAGCACCTGTGTTACCTTGAACACCTTGAGGTCCAGTGGCACCGGTAGCGCCAGTGTTACCTTGAACACCCTGAGGTCCAGTGGCACCGGTAGCACCAGTAGCGCCAGTGTTACCTTGAACACCTTGAGGTCCAGTAGCACCGGTAGCGCCAGTAGCACCTGTGTTACCTTGAACACCTTGAGGTCCAGTAGCGCCGGTAGCACCCGTGTTACCTTGAACACCTTGAGGTCCAGTAGCGCCGGTAGCACCCGTGTTACCTTGAACACCTTGAACACCTTGAGGTCCAGTAGCACCAGTAGCGCCCGTGTTACCTTGAACGCCTTGAGGTCCAGTAGCGCCGGTAGCACCCGTGTTACCTTGAACACCTTGAGGTCCAGTAGCGCCGGTAGCACCCGTGTTACCTTGAGCACCTTGAGGTCCAGTAGCGCCGGTAGCACCCGTGTTACCT